>NZ_JAAKZF010000001.1 GCF_011045125.1 Allomesorhizobium camelthorni
GCTGCAACACTATTGCGAGCACCACAAAACCCGCCAGCCCTGCAATGAAGATGAGGCGCCGCGCTCGCGTTCTGAGGATGATTTCACCTTGGCGCGCCTTCTCCGCCGGATAGGTAAATTGCTCGGAATCGTCGTCCTTGCCATGGCTTTCAAAACGCGGAGCGGCTCTCACGCCGCTACCGCATCCGGATTTACTTCACTTTTGGCCAATTGGGTCAGCAGGACGTCCGTCTGCTTCTCCTCTTCAAGGCTCCTGTGCAGGATCCGCTGATCGTCGCGCAGGTCCAACTGGCCCGCGAGAGCCGCGGCGGTCCCATATGCCGCGATCTCATAATGTTCGAGCCTCTGAGCGGAAGCGATCAGGCCCGCATCGCGGAGGTCGTTTCCCTTCAGCATGCTGAGCATTTTCTCGGTTTCGTGGATGAGCGCCTGCATCGCCTGATCGGTGTGCGCCCTGGGTTCGGCGCCGTGCTTCTGCAGAAGCGAGACGAGACGTTCCTTCTGAACCTCGGTTTGCTCGCGGTGGTGGAGCAGCGCGTCCTTCAAAGTCGGATGCGACGCCACTTCCGCCATCTGCAGCAACGATTCCCCGAGTTGACTTTCAGTGCTCACAAGCTCCTGGAGTTCGGCAAGATACATGTCCTTGAAAGTGGTGATTTCCATGATGGTGATCCTTTCGGCTCGAGCCGCCGAAATCCCCGCAAGATACGGCGGTACTTCGATAGGGGGAGTTCTGATACCCTAACTGGATCGCGGGCCGCTGGTTCCATCGGAATCCGGGCTGTCGGACCTCGTCAACGGCCATGTTCTTCACCACAAGACAGCGAGACGGCCGTCGTTCCCAAGCATGACTTGGGTGCCGAAGGGCGAACACTCGCGCTCAAGCATGGCCGCGAGCCAGTCGGCATCTTCGGGCGGGGCGCGGTTGAGCTGGAATTTGCGGAGCCGGAACGGCACCAGATCGAGCGAAAGAAGCGTGCCATCCGGCATCGAAAGCCGCGGCAGATACATTAGTGCCAGATCGCCCCGGAAGTCCTCGTACCCCGTGATTCCTTCATAGTCGGTGAGGAAGTCGCCGCATCCGTAGAGGATCAGCCTGCCGTCATGGATTTCGATCGGCTTCGGGTGATGGGAGGAGTGCCCGTGCACGATATCGAAACCTGCGGTGTCGATCAGAGCATGGGCAAAAGCGCGTTCCTCCGCGGCGACTTCGTAGCCCCAGTTGCTACCCCAATGTATCGAAGCCACCGCGATATCCCCAGGCTGTTTTATACTCTCGACGGATCGGGCGATTTGCTCGAGGGACCGGGCCGAGACATCCACGAGCAGGTTGACCCCCAGCTTGTAGGCTCCGGCTGCCCATGAAAGCGGAATGCCGCTGGTCTCGAGCCCGAAGCCAAAGACAAGCACGCGGCTTCCCGCTCCCGCTTCGATCACGCAAGGCGCCGCCGCCTCATCCGCGTCAAGCCCGGCGCCGGCATAGGCGAGGCCGGCATTGCGCAGCACATCAAGGGTTTCGATAAGGCCGGGCTCATCCCAGTCGAGCACGTGATTGTTGGCGAGCACGCAGCAGCTTACCCGCGCCGCATCAAGGCAGCCGATGTTTGCGGGGTGCATCTTGTAATTGATGCCCTTGGGCACCGGCTGGCGGCTGGTGGTAACGCTGGTCTCCAGATTGATAATCCGCGCGTCGGGAGCTTCACGGTCCAATTCGGCGAGCGCATCGCCCCAGACATAAGTGTCCTCGACCATCCTCGGGATCGGGCCGTTGATGCGTTCGGCAAGCTCCACATAGGTCGTCGCGGATTTGACGTAGCGCTCGTAAAGCTGCGGATCGCCCGGATTGGAGAGGATCTGGTCTATGCCGCGCCCGAGCATGACATCGCCGCACAGAAACAGCTTCATGCTTCCCCTGGAGGGCTGCTCAGGTTCCGGGGCTGACCCGGTACGGATCGCGACCTGCGGCATCGGTCTTGTGCGCCTCGCATCCTCCGAAAAAGCAGGATATTTCCTGTTCTGCGGACAATGCAATCCATCCGCCGGATTGCGGTTAACCGGCAGGACTGAAGGCTATCATGCTGACGATGATGAAGGCCGGTACCAGCACTGCGCTCGACCACAGCATATAGCCGAAGAAGCTGGGCATGCGCACGCCCTGCTGGCGGGCGATGGCGTAGACCATGAAATTCGGCGCGTTGCCGATATAGGTGTTGGCGCCCATGAACACCGCGCCCGCAGAAATCGCCGCAAGCGTGGTGCCGAGCGTTGTCATCAGCACTCCCGGGTCGCCGCCGGCGAGTTCGAAGAAGACCAGATAGGTTGGCGCATTGTCGAGGAATGACGACAATATGCCGGTCATCCAGAAATAGGCGAAGTCGTTAGGCCCGCCGGCCGGCCCGGTCACCAGCCCGACCAGCGGCGCGAGCGCGCCGTCGAGGCCGGCTCGCAGGATCGCGATGACCGGGATGATGCAAATGAAGATGCCGGCAAACAGCTTCGCCACTTCGAGGATCGGCCCCCAGTTGAAGCCGTTGGCGCGGCGGTATTCCTTTTTGGTGATGTAGAGCGAGATCAGCGCCAGCGCCACGATGACGCCGTCGCGCACCAGGTTCTGCAACTGCACCTCGACGCCCTCGATTGTGAAGGCTGTTCCGGGCTTCCACACGGCGGACATCAGGATCGCCGCGATCACGCCGGCAAGCAGCGGGATATTGGCAAGCCCGCGGATGCGCACCTTCTTGTCCGGCGTCGGATCCTTGATCTTCGGCATGCCTTCCTCGCGGATGTGCAGGAAAATATCGATGACGACGAAGGCCACGAGCACGAGCCCGCCGACCATCAGTGTTTCGGCCCAGAGGTTGGCGGTCGTCCAGAAGAAGTCGACGCCGCGAAGGAAGCCGACGAACAGCGGCGGATCGCCGAGCGGGGTGAGCGAACCGCCGATGTTGGAAACCAGGAAGATGAAGAACACGATGACATGGGCGTTGAACGGCCGATTGTCATTGGCACGTATCATCGGCCGGATCATGATCATCGATGCGCCGGTGGTGCCCACTACCGAGGCAAGGCAAGCCCCAATCACCAGCAGCAGGACATTCATGGCGGGCGTCCCATGGATGTTGCCCGCGACGAGGATGCCGCCCGAAATGGTGAACAGGGCGAACAACAGGATGATGAACGACATGTATTCGAGGAGCACCGTATGCAGGACGGCTCCCATCGTCGTCTCCGTCCCGAACGACAGCGCCATCGGCAAAACGGCCAGCGCCGACCAGACGGCGGTCATCTTGCCGTAGTGGTGCTCCCAGAAATGTGGGTAAAGCAGCGGCCCGGTGGCGATCGAGAGCAGGATGCCGGCGAAAGGCAGCGCCCAGAGCAATGACATGGTCGAGCCGGGAAGGCCGTGCACTTCCGCCGCCGAGGCCGGAGCCACCGTCGCTGCCAAAGCAAGGACAAACGCGCCGGCGGCCGCCGCCGCATTGCTCGATACCTTCATTCGATTCTCTCCCCCCGCATCGTATTAGCCGGCGTCTAGCATAGCGGGGTGCCAGCGCCAAATCGCCCTGCGCCCCTTTGACAATGTGCCGCGCCAGGCCGATTAACAGGGGCGGAAATTGCAGCCCAAGGCAGGCCGGGAATGTCGTTCTTTGCGTCACGCTGGCGCGGCGAAGCGCCGCTCGATCGCCTGTTCTGGCGCGACATGGTGCTGGTCGGAACCGTGCTCAATGTGGCGGCTTTGGTGACAGCACTCCTGTTGCTTGGGTTGAAAGTGTCGCCTGTCGTCGCCGTGGCCGTGTATTTTTCGCCGGTACCCTACAATATCTTCCTGTTCGCCGCCGTCTGGCGCACGGCGGAAGCCACCGGGAACGCCAGGGCGGCCTTCTTCAGGAGCGCAGCGCTGATTTGGGTGGTCGCGGCGACCATCCTCTGACCGTCGCCGATCACGCGATGGCCGAGAGATAACGGTCGACCGACACAGCCATCGCCTGCTTGCCGCCGCCGATAACGTTTGTGTTCCACCAGGCGCCGTAGATGTCGTCGAAATCGAATGGCTCGACCGCCGCGGCGATCTTGCGCACGGTCGCCGCGTTCAGCGGGATGTAATTGGGATAGCTGTACATGAAGCTGACATGGCGGCGGGTCGGCACGACCTGCAGAATGTCGCCGGCGAGAATGGCGTTTCCCTTGTCGCGCTTCCAGTGCAGCACCTGGCCGCCGGCGAAATGCCCGCCGCAGCGGATGAGCGTCAGCGACGGGTTGATGGCGAGCGTTTCGCCTTCCCAGCAGACGATCGAGGGATGCGGCCGCATAATCCACTGGCGGTCGTCGGAATGCAGGTAGATCGGCACGCCGCCGAAGGCTTCGCTCCAGTCGACCATCACCGAGTAATAGTGGCTGTGCGAGATGGCGATCGCCTGCAGACCGCCGCGCCGTGTGATCTCGGCCACTGCCTCGTCGCTGACCATCGAGACGCAGTCCCACAGCACATTGCCGTCCGGCGTTTCGGCAAGCAGCGCGCGCTGGCCTATGGCGAAGCGTGGCTCGATGCCGAAGGCGAGCACGCCCGTATCCTCCCGCATCACCAACTGGTGCTTCCTTGCGAGCTCGCGCGCCGACGTCCAGGCTTGCCCTTCCCAGCGCACATATTGCCGCTCGTCCTCGCAGACCGGGCAGCGCTCAGGAGGCGTATCGCGTTTCGCGAACTGAACGCCGCATTGAAGGCAGATGAAGCAGGTCATGCCGCTCTCAGGCAGCCGGCTCGAAGTTGAGCGCCACGCCGTTGATGCAGTAGCGGAGATAGGTCGGCGGCGGGCCATCTTCGAAGACGTGGCCGAGATGGCTTCCGCAGCGGGCGCAGTGGACTTCGGTGCGGGCCATGCCGAGGCTGCGGTCGGTCGTCGTCTCCACGGAGCCCGGGACCGGATCGTTGAAGCTCGGCCAACCGGTGCCGCTTTCGAATTTCAGCTTCGATTCGAACAGCGGCTGGTCGCAGCCGGCGCATTTGAAGGTGCCGGCGCGCTTTTCGTAGAGCAGGGCGCAACTGCCGGGGCGCTCGGTGCCGTGCTGGCGCATGATGTAATATTGCTCGGGCGTCAGCTTCTCGCGCCATTCGGCGTCGGTGCGGGTGACGGGGTAGCGATGCTCGTCCATGATTTTTCCCTGCTGCTATTCGCCTTCGCCCCAATATAGGTTGGGCAAACGCCTGTTTCACCGATCCGGATCGTCCCTCGGTTCATAGTACCAAGGTGTTTTCGGGTTGTCGAAACGGTCGGTGTCAAAAGCAGCTTCAATGTCGGGGGGCAGAGAGTCTCCCAAGCGGCCATAGTAGTTTTCCCAGATGAGATGAAGCGCTCCACTATCCTTGTTTCCGATGAACCTGCTGACATCCTCAAGCGTCTGCCAACGCAGCGGCTGGTGGAAAAAGCGGACGAGTTCGCGGAAGGTCTGGAAGGCGTACATGAGATCCCGGAGCGGCACGGAAACAAGCCGATCCTCCGGAATTGTATCGAGCCCGTATTCGACCTGTTCCTCGACGTTCGTGTAGCGGTCATCCGGCATCTTCAATGCTTCCTCGACAGTTCCCTGGTGGCGCTTTCCAGCCCGGCCAGCGTCAGCGGATACATGCGGTTGGCGAAGATCTCGCGGACCATGGCGATAGAATGCGTGTAGCCCCAGTGCTTCTGGGTAATCGGATTCACCCACACCGCATTCGGCCATTGCTGGAGCACGCGGGCCAGCCAGAGCGCGCCTGGCTCCGGGTTCCAGTGCTCGACCGAGCCGCCGGGATGGGCGATCTCGTAGGGGCTCATCGATGCGTCGCCAACGAAGATCACCTTGTAGTCGTGGCCGTATTTGTGGAGCACGTCGAAGGTCGGGATCACCTCGGAATGGCGGCGGCGATTGTCCTTCCACACGCCCTCGTAGAGGCAGTTGTGGAAGTAGAAATATTCGAGCTGACGGAATTCCGCCCTGACCGCCGAAAACAGCTCCTCGACCACCTTGATGTGGTCGTCCATCGAGCCGCCGACATCGAAGAACATCAGGAGCTTGACCGCGTTGCGCCGCTCCGGCCGCGTCTTGACGTCGAGATAGCCATGCTCGGCCGTAGCGTGGATGGTGCCGGGAAGGTCGAACTCCTCCTCCGCGCCCTCGCGCACCCAGCGGCGAAGGCGCTTCAGCGCGATCTTGATGTTGCGCGTGCCGAGTTCGACGGAATCGTCGAAATTCCTGAACTCGCGCTTGTCCCAAACCTTCACCGCGCGGCGGTGGCGGCTTTCATGCTGGCCGATCCTGACCCCTTCGGGATTGTAGCCATAGGCGCCGAAGGGCGAGGTGCCGCCCGTGCCGATCCATTTCGATCCGCCCTGATGCCGTCCCTTCTGTTCTTCCAGCCGCTTCTTCAGCGTCTCCATCAGCTTCTCGAAGCCGCCCAGCGCCTCGACCAGCTTCTTCTCCTCGTCTGTCAGGTGCTTTTCGGCCAGACGGCGCAGCCATTCTTCCGGGATATTCGCGACGTCGATCCCCGCCTCGCCGGAGACGGCCTCGACGCCCTTGAAGACATGCGAGAAGACCTGGTCGAAGCGGTCGATATGGCGCTCGTCCTTCACCAGCGCTGACCGGGCGAGATAGTAGAAGCCTTCGACATCGTACTGGACCAGCCCCGCATCCATACCCTCGAGCAGCGTCAGATATTCCCGGAGCGAAACGGGAATTTTCGCGACTTTCAGTTCGAGGAAGAACGGGACGAACATTGCCGTGCTCACGCCTCACGTAGACGGGCGTCCGGCAGCGAGCGCGCCGCCCAGATGCCGGCGAACATGGCCGGCAGGAAAACCAGCACGCCCGGCGTGGCTAGCCCGAGCGCGGTCAATGCAGGGCCCGGGCAGAAGCCGCCAAGGCCCCAGCCGATTCCGAAAATGGCGGCTCCGGCGACGAGGCGCCTGTCGATATCCGTCCTGGTCGGCAGGTGGAATGTCCCGGCCAGAACCGGGCGGTCGCGCTTCAGCACGAGGCGATATCCAGTGAACGCGACCAGCACGGCGCCGGCCATAACAAAGGCCAGCGACGGATCCCAGTTGCCGAAAACATCGAGAAAGTTGAGGACTTTGGCGGGGTTCGACATGCTGGACACGACAAGGCCGACGCCGAACAGCAGGCCGAGCAGGAGATTGACCAGGAACAACATCGCTCAGCCTCCGATCGCATGCCGGACAATGAAGACCGTCGCGAAGGCGGCGGCCATGAAGATGGCCGTCGCGGCAAAAGAGCGCTTCGACAGGCGCGAGAGGCCGCACACGGCGTGGCCGCTGGTGCAGCCGCCGCCGAGTGCCGCGCCGAAGCCGACCGCGAAACCGGCCGCCGCCATGAGTGGCAGGTTCGACGACACGGTCTGCGCCACAGGCTGTCCGGTCGCCGCCATGACGGCGAAGGGCGCCAGAACGAGGCCGGCCACGAAGCCGAACGCCGACAGGGCGGAGCGGTCGCCGTAAGGCGGCAGCAACCGTGCGGCAATGCCGCTGATGCCGGCGATGCGACCGTCGAGCGCCATCAGCAGAACGGCCGAAAGGCCTATCAATGTCCCGCCGATGAAAGACGCCAGCGGCGTGAATTCAGTCATTCTCTCTCCTCTGTGTCGATGCGCCACAGCAAATCATATTCGATGAAGCCGGTGCGCCGCGCTACCCGGTCGTAGAGTTTTCGCGCGGTGGCGTTGGTCTCGTGGGTCATCCAGTAGACATTGGCGACGCCCCTGGCCTCGGCATGGGCGCGGACCGCCTCAATCAGCGCCACGCCCGCGCCGGAGCCGCGCGCGTCCGGATCGGTGAACAGGTCCTGCAGATAGCAATTGCCCTCCAGCGACCAGCACGAGCGGTGATAGAGGAAATGCACCAGGCCGACAGGCTTGCCGTCGAGGAACGCCAAAAAGCCCTTCGGCTCGAATTCACCCTCAGCGAACAGGCGCTCCCACGTCGTCTGGTAGACCTCCTCCGGAACAGTCGTCTCGTAGAACTCGAGATAAGCGGTCCACAGCCGCCGCCAATCGGCATGGTCTGATTGTTCGAGCGGCCGGACGGTGATTGCGGTCATAAAATTACCTTTGA
The DNA here is from genome assembly GCF_011045125.1 of Allomesorhizobium camelthorni. Classification (GTDB taxonomy): domain Bacteria; phylum Pseudomonadota; class Alphaproteobacteria; order Rhizobiales; family Rhizobiaceae; genus Allomesorhizobium; species Allomesorhizobium camelthorni. The sequence goes on from NZ_JAAKZF010000001.1 coordinate 8,103, forward strand.
TACTTCATGAAAGGCGTGGCTCGGGCGACGCGGTCATAGAGGTTGCGTGCGGTCGTGTTGGAATCTTGGGTCAACCAGTAGGTCTGCGAAGCATTTTGCCTATCTGCCTCGCGATAAACCGCTTCGATGAGCGCTCTGCCAACGCCGCGGCCCCGGACGCTCGAATCGGCGAAAAGATCCTGCATATAGCAGCGCGGGTTCCAGTCGGAGGTTGAGAACACGAAGAAGTAGTGGGCGAGGCCGACGACCTTTCCATCAACTTCCGCAACGAAACCAAAAGGTTCACCGGTTCCGGCAACCAGGCGCGACCAGAGCCGTTCAGTGACCCGATCCTCAACGCTTCGCCTGTAGAAAGCGTTGTAGTTTTGCCAGAGTGCATCCCAGCGCGGGTGATCCCCCGAATGAAATGGACGGACGACAATGGCGGACATCGGCTACCCCTGTCTTCGCGCCATGAACGCCAGCCGCTCGAAGAGGTGCACGTCCTGCTCATTTTTAAGCAGCGCGCCGTGCAGTTTGGGCAGCGCGTTCTTCGGGTCGGCGCGCAGATCCTCTGGCGCGATGTCGTCGGCGACGAGCAGCCGTATCCAGTCGAGCGCTTCGGAGGTCGACGGCTTCTTCTTCAGGCCGGGCACGTCGCGGATCTCGTAGAACTGCGTTAGCGCCGCGCGCACTAGCGCCTGCTTGATGCCGGGATAATGCACGTCGACGATTTTTCCGAGCGTCTCGGCGTCGGGAAAGCGGATGTAATGGAAGAAGCAGCGGCGCAGGAAGGCGTCGGGCAGTTCCTTCTCATTGTTGGAGGTGATGATGACGATCGGCCGGTTGGCGGCGCGCATCGTCTCGCCGGTCTCGTAGACGAAGAACTCCATGCGATCGAGTTCCTGCAGGAGATCGTTGGGGAATTCGATGTCTGCCTTGTCGATCTCGTCGATCAGGAGCACCACTTTGCGATCGGCGGCGAAGGCGTCCCAGAGCTTGCCCCGCTTGATGTAGTTGCGGATGTCGTTGAAGCGCTCGTCGCCGAGCTGGCTGTCGCGCAGGCGCGACACGGCGTCATATTCGTAGAGCCCCTGCTGCGCCTTGGTCGTCGACTTGACGTGCCATTCGATCAGGTCGAGGCCGAGTGCGGCGGCCACCTGCCGGGCAAGCTCGGTCTTGCCGGTGCCGGGTTCGCCCTTGACCAGCAGCGGCCGCTCCAGCGCGATCGCCGCATTGACGGCCACCATCAGATCTTTTTCGGCGACATAAGCCGCCGTTCCTTCAAAACGCATTCGCTGCTCCATCTTTTTGCGCCGGACAGTAGGGTCGGGCTGGGAAGAGGGCAAGGTGCGTCCTTCGAGGCTCGCTGCGCTCGCACCTCAGGATAAGGACCGTGTGTGTTCGGCTAAACCTTCAAGATTGACGGTCGGCGCCCAACCTCCCTCATCCTGAGGTGCGAGCGCAGCGAGCCTCGAAGGACGCACCTCTCCCTTGCCACGCTGCCTTTCGGCCCTGGCCATTGACCCTTCGACAAGCTCAGGGTGAGGTAGAAGGGAAGACGGGCGGGCAGGAAAGCGCCGCGCGAATTCGTAAACAAGAACAGGCACTCCCATGCCCGCCCGTCCGGTGTCTGTCGCCCCGTCGGCCGATCACACGCCGTCTCCATGCTGCCCCGCGGATTGCACACGGACGTTTCATGGTCGCACGCACGGATACTCCGCAAACCCGCCGTCCAGGCATTTGCGCCTGCCGCGGGAACGCCGGCCCGTCGGACGCCCTCAGGCCCGTGGGAACCGAATCCACGGGGAGAGGTCACCGCCGCCCTACCGATCCCCGGTCCGGAACCGGTTCCCGCAAGGGCGATGCCGAGGATTATGCGGGAAGGGCAGGATGTGTGAACAAATCCGGTGCGAAGGTTCTTCCCGCCGGCTGTTATGCCATTGATCCGCAACAGTTCTTTTTGCGAATGGGCCGGAATGGAGGTGGATTCTATCCACGTTTGAGGTCGCCGCGCCCCCTTCACCGCCTTTGGCGGTTCCCCTCTCCCGTAAACGGCGAAAAGACGGCCGATAAATATTTCTTCAAGAACGCCCCGGCGCCCGCCGATCCTCTGGCGCGCAGGGGTCGGACGCATTATATTCATCCCCGACGGTCTGCGCCTCGCGGCAGGAGAGACATTTCCCCGGGGCCTTATCGATCTCAAAGGGAGCTGTCCCTGGGAAGACCCGTGGGTTTTCTCACACGGCGCCCACCTACTTTGTAGGTTCCCGGGATCGACTTCTCCACCGGTTGCGTGGATCGTCACTTCCCCCGACATCGCAGCTCTGAATGACCGCTGCGCCGCGCATCGTGCCCGGCTGACCGTTGCGGCAACGGCCGGTTTTGTGCCAAGGACGACGAAACAGGCAGTTGAACCCGTCCGTATGAAGCAATCCAACCACATGAAGAAGGCGCTGCGCATCGAGGCGCTGGCGCGCCGCGACGCGCTCGATCCGGTCTGGCGCATCGAGGCTTCGCTGGGCATGGCCGACCACGCCGCCGGGCGGATCGAGGTGGAGCCGGGCAGCGCCGTTTCCGGCTTCTGGCCGATGCGCTCGGAAGTCGATGTGCGCCCGCTGCTGTTCGCGCTGGCCGAAAAGGGCGCGCGGCTCTGCCTGCCCGCCATCATCGACCGGACCACCATTGTGTTTCGCGAACTGGTGCGCGGCGCCGAACTGGTCGACACGGGCTTCGGCACTTGCGGCCCGGCAGCCGGCGCCGCGATACTCGAGCCGGAACTGATGCTGGTGCCGCTTGCCGCCTTCGACGCGCGCGGCCACCGCATCGGCTATGGCGCGGGCTATTACGACCGCGCCATAGAGCGGCTGCACAATCTCGGCAAAAAGCCCCGGCTGATCGGCATCGCCTTCGACTGCCAGGAGGTCGGGCTGGTTCCCGACGAGCCGCACGATGTCGTCATCTCCGAAATCCTGACCGAGAGCGGATTGCGCCGCTTCGGCGCGCGGGACAATGTGAACTCATGAGACTTCTGTTCCTCGGCGACATGGTCGGCAAATCCGGACGCACGGCGGTATGGGAAAAGCTGCCTGGACTGATCGCCGATTTCCGGCTCGACTTCGTCATAGTCAACGGTGAGAACGCCGCCGGCGGCTTCGGCATCACCGAGGAGATCTTTCAGGAGACGCTTCGCGCCGGCGCGGATGTCGTGACCACCGGCAACCATGTCTGGGACCAGCGCGAGGCGCTGATGTTTGCCGCGCGCGAGGAAAGATTTTTGCGGCCGGCCAACTATCCCAAGGGCACGCCCGGCCGCGGCTCCGGCCTCTATGTCGCGAGGAACGGGGCGCGCGTGCTGGTCTCCAACATTATGGGCCGGGTGTTCATGCATCCCGAGCTCGACGATCCCTTCCAGGCCGGCGAGCGCGAACTGGCCGCCTGCCCGCTCGGCGAACAGGCCGACGCGGTGGTGATCGACTTCCACGCCGAGGCGACCTCGGAAAAGATGTGCTTCGCGCATTTCGTCGACGGCCGGGCGAGCTTCGTTGTCGGCACGCATACGCACCAGCCGACCGCCGACCACCAGATCCTCAACGGTGGCACGGCCTACATCACCGACGCCGGCATGTGCGGCGACTATGATTCCTCGCTCGGCATGGACAAGGAAGAGCCGCTCAACCGGTTCCTGTCGAAAGTGCCGAAGGGGCGTTTTGAGGCGGCGTCCGGCCCCGCCACGATCTGCGGCGTGGGAGTGGACATATCCGACCGCACCGGGCTGGCCGAGAGGATCGCGCCCTTGCGGATCGGGCCGCGGCTGGAGGAGACGGCGCCGGCTTTCTGGGGGTGACATTGACGTTCCCGGCGGCCGACCCTACTTCTGCGGAACATTTTCAGTCAGAGATTACCGGGGACTTTTCCAGATGCCGATCATCGACTTTCTGGCGCCGCACTTTGCCTGGCTCAGCGATCCGACGGCATGGGTGGCGCTGGCCACGCTCGTCATCCTCGAAGTCGTGCTCGGCATCGACAATCTCATCTTCATCGCCATTTTGACCAACAAGCTGCCGGTCGAGCAGCAGTCCAGGGCGCGGCGGCTGGGTATCGGCGCCGCGCTGATCATGCGCCTCGTGCTGCTCGCCACGATCTCCATCATCGTGAGATTGACCGACCCGGTGTTCACCGCTTTCGGGCACGGCTTCTCGTGGCGCGACATCATCCTCATCGCCGGCGGCCTGTTCCTGGTCTGGAAGGCGACGCGCGAAATCCACCACACGGTCGATCCGGTGGACCACAAGGAAGACATGGTCGGCCACGCCGTAACCATGACCATCGGCGCGGCGATCTTCCAGATCCTGCTGCTCGACCTCGTCTTCTCGATCGATTCGATCATCACCGCCGTCGGCATGACCGACGAGATCGCGATCATGTACATCGCGGTCATCTCGGCCGTGACGGTCATGCTGCTGGCCGCCGATCCGCTGTCGAAGTTCATCGCCAAGAACCCGACCATCGTCATGCTGGCGCTGGGCTTCCTCCTGATGATCGGCATGACGCTGATCGCCGACGGCTTCGGCTTCCACGTGCCGAAGGGCTATATCTACGCCGCCATGGGTTTTTCCGCTCTCGTCGAGGGGCTCAATATGCTGGCGCGGCGCAAGAGGGCGAAGCCGGAAGGCAAGGGATCCTGAGGCTATCCGGTGCGTCCTTCGAGGCTCCCCAGTCGAGTTCAGCCCGAGTCCGCAGGTCCCGTGCGGGCTCGCACCTCAGGATGAGGGCCGTTGTGTGCCGGCAGCGGCTCACCACGCGTCGGGCTCGCGCACCAGGTGCACGATGTTGGCCGGGTTTACGATCCAGCCGCCCCTGAAGCCCTCGCCCAGCGCCTCAATGGCGTCACAGCGAACGACCCCTGCATTTGCGAGATGGTCGGCTGCGGCCGGAAAATCGTCGGTGAAGAGTTCGAGCCAGACCTCCGCCTGGCTCATCATCGGCGCTTCGTCGATCCACAGTCGGTTGGGGCCAAGCTCGAAGCCGATCGCCGGCGCCTTGGCGGTGAACGGCTTCAGGCCGATGAAGTCGCGGTAGAAGGCTATCGTCGCCTCGTACTGGTGCGGCGGCACCTTCATGGCGATGTTGATGCCGCCCTTGATCCTCGCGGTCATTGCTTCTCTCCCGCTTACTTGCGTTCGCTCGAAGTCGGCAATTCGCCGCGCATTTCGCTCGGATAAAAGCCTTCCCGAAGGTTGATGCCGTATTCGACATAGGCCTTCATGCAGGAGAGCATCTGCGACCAGCCCTCGCAGTTGCCGTAGGACGCTTTCCGGCCGGCCTCGTCCTCGCGCCAGCCGGACTCGGCTATGGTGACGAAGGTGCCGCCGTCGTCGAGCGGCTCGAAACCCATTTCGATGCGGGTCTGGTAGGGCGGCTTGACTTCGGGGCCGCTGCCATCCCAGCGCAGCACGATGCGCTTTTCGGGAACAACCTCGTCGACCTCGACGGGCACCTGCCCCCACCACGTCACGGTCGTGCCGGCGACCAGCGGAGCGCTGGCGCCGCCGAGCGTGGTGAAATAACCGCTGAGCTTGGCCGGATTGACCACGGCGTCGAACACTTCCGCGACCGGCTTGCCGATGCGCCCCGAAACCCTGAATCCGATAGACATATCCACAACTCCTCGCTTGTTTCGCACCGCATTATGTTATAAAAACATAACATGTCAAGCCAAACGAATGAGGACAGCGTTTTCAAGGCGCTGGCCAACCACAAGCGGCGGGCGATGCTCGACGCGCTGAAGGAGGAGCCGCGCACGACGGGCATGCTGTGCGAGGCGTTTCCGGAGATGGACCGCTGCACGGTGATGCAGCATCTGAAGGTGCTGGAAGAGGCGGACCTGATCGTCGTCAGGCGCGAGGGACGCGAGCGCTGGAACCACCTGAATTCCATGCCGATCAAGGCGATTCACGACCGCTGGATCAGCGAGTATGCGGCGCACGCGATGAGCATACTGGACCGGCTGAAGGCCGATCTGGAAGGCTAGCGCGTGTGATATTCAGGTGATGTCGGCGGCTTGCTCTATTCCGCGGCCTGCGGCGCGCCGATCCTCTCGGCGTGCTGCTTGCCCCATTCGGCAAGCGGCACCAGCGCGTCGTCGAGCGAGACGCCGAGCGGCGTGGCGGAATATTCGACGCGCGGCGGAACTACATGGAACACCTCGCGGTGGACCAGTCCGTGCGCCTCCATCTCCCGCAACTGCTGGATCAGCATCTTTTCGCTGATGTCGGGCACGAGCCGCTTCAATTCGCCGAAGCGGCGCGGCTCGGTGCGGATCAGCCACAGGATCAGCGCCTTCCATTTGCCGCCGATCACCGAGAAAGCGGGGCCGAGGCCGCAGCTTTCTGCAAGTTTTTTCGCCATGGTTTTCCTCGATACTTACGTTCAGGTAGGTACCTTACTTTATAGTCGGTACTTGCTCACAATCAAGTATTGCATAGGTTTCAGCGACGCCGCGCCGGCAGTCCGCGCGCGGTTCGCAATCGAAAGGAAAGAACCATGGAACCTGTGCTCTTCTACGGTGTGCCGCATGGCTGCTCGTTCGGATCGATCGTCGCCCTCGAATGGCTGGGCGAGCCGTACCGGCTGTGCCGCATCGACATGCTGTCCAAGCCGGAAGGCGAGGCGTTTTCCCGCGTCAGCCCGCTCGGCGAAACGCCGGCGCTGCTGCTGGAGGACGGCCGCGCGCTGACCGAAAGCTTCGCCATCATGCACAATATCGGTGCGCGCAAGCTCGAGCGGAAACTCTGCTTCGCGCAGGGAACGCCGGAGTTCGACCGGCTGAACAGCGTGCTCGCCTATCTGCACACCACCTTCCACTCGGCCTTCTCGCCTGCGTGGGCGGCCTACAAGCTGGCCGAGAACGATCCGAACCGGCAGGTGCTGCGGGCGCTCGCCCGCGACAAGGCGGCGCGCAGCTACGAGCATCTGCAGGACATGCGCGACGGCCGCGAGTGGCTGGCCGGCGGCGACGCCAAAAGCCTGGCCGACGCCTATTTCATCGGCATAGCGCGGTGGGGTGAGGATCTCGGCCTGTTCGACCTAAGCAAGGAATATCCGCTCCTGCACCGGCATATGCAGAAGCTGGAGGCCGACCCCGGCGTGATCTTCGCCCATGCCATCGAGGACGAGAACCCGGCGACGAGCAGCGGCGGCTTCCGCGGCCACACCACGCTCGACGAGCTGAATCCAAGGCTGGCGGCTTAGGCACTTGCGAACGACTCTCCCGCCGCACGGCGGGAGGGTTTGGCTCTCGCTCGATCTGGTTCCCCAGCTTCGCCCCGCCTACATTGTCGCTGACGGTCCGCAACCGAAAGCGCGAAGCAAAAATGCTGTTCTTCACCGGCGACACTCATTTCGGTGACACGCGGGTCCTGCGCATAGACCGCAGGCCGTTCCGCTCGGTGGCGGAGCATGACGAGGCGCTGATCGGATACTGGAACGAGACGGTGGGGCCGGACGACGAGGTATGGCACCTCGGGGATTTCACCAGGGGAAGCGGGAAGAGCCGCGCGGACATGCTTCTCGCCGCTCTCAACGGGCGCAAGCACCTGGTCATCGGCAACAATGATGACGAGGCGACGGTATCGGCCAGCGGCTGGGCCACCACCCAGCATTATGCCGAGATCACCGTCGACGGGAAGCTTCTCATCCTTTGCCACTATCCGTTCCGCACCTGGAACCAGATGGGCAAGGGTTCGATCAACCTGCATGGCCATTCGCACGGCAGGCTGAAGCCTGTTCCACGCCAGCATGATGTCGGCGTTGATGCCTGGGGTTTCCGGCCGGTCACGCTCGATATGGTGCTAGAGCGGCGGCGGGCACGGATGTCCGCGTAGCGTTCAGACTCCTTCCAGCACGATGATGGTCGGCCGGTCGGGCAGCGAGCGCAGCGAAAGCGTCAGGGAGCGGCTGTCGCGGAACTCAACGGCAAAGCCCTCGCCCAGCCTGCCCAGAAATTCGCCGATCGGCGTGGAGTGGCGGTGCATCGGCAGCACCACCGACGAATAGAGCCGTTCGGTGATCTCGGTCATGGCGTCGAGCGACAGCGTCATGCCGCCGTCGACCGGCGCCATCACGACGTCGAGCCGGCCGATCGCGCCGTAATGCGCGTCCTCCAGCCGATGGTGGAGATGGCCGAGATGGCCGATGCAGAGGCCGGCCACCTCGAAGATGAAGATGGAATTGCCGTCCTTGCCGAATTCGTCAGGGCCGCGAATGTCGGTCGGCACGTTGCGGATGTAGACGTCGTCGACCACGACCGCGTGCCTTGCCGGGCCGCCGTCGGGGTTCCAGCCGCGCAGCACATATTCGATCCCGTCGTCCGGGAAGTCGGTGAAATGGGTGCGGTGCGCCTTGTTCATGGTGACCACTCGCGGCAGCGGGTCGGAGCCGTAGACGCCGGAAAAATCGGTGGCGATCCGGACGCCGGCCGGCGTCTCGATGATGTAGGTCGAGTGCCCGGCATAGGTGATGGTCACCTCGCCTTCCGAAACCGCCTGGGCCGGGGTGAAATTGGCGTAGGTGACGTTCGGGATCGCTTGGGCGATGGCGACGCAGCGGCTCGGCACAGGTTCGTCCTGGGCCAAGGCAGGCGCAGCGAGGGAAAGAAACGCGGCGAGGCAGGCGGCAAGAAGGCGCAAGGCTGGCATGGCGGTCTCCCTTGGGCGGGCGTCGTGACAGCCTAACGGCTGATCGCGGCATGGCGAGCGGGCGCGGGTCACATTTTCGCGAGCGCTGCATCCAAGCTCCGGCTGGACCTTTGCGGGCATTTTATCTATAAGCGCCGCCATTCCAGATAGCCGCATAACGACCAAAAAGGGGCTCCATGGCCGGCCATTCACAATTCAAGAACATCATGCACCGCAAGGGTCGCCAGGACGCGGTGCGGTCGAAAATGTTTTCCAAGCTGGCGCGCGAGATCACCGTGGCGGCCAAGCAGGGGCTTCCCGACCCGGCGATGAACCCGCGCCTCAGGCTGGCGGTGCAGAACGCCAAGGCCGAGTCCATGCCCAAGGACAACATCCAGCGCGCCATCAACAAGGCCGTGGGCGGCGACGCCGACACCTACGAAGAGGTGCGCTACGAAGGTTATGGCCCCGGTGGCGTGGCGGTGATCGTGGAAGTGTTGACCGACAACCGCAACCGCTCGGCATCCAATGTGCGCGCAGCCTTCACCAAGGCGGGCGGCGCGCTCGGCGAAACCGGCTCGGTGTCGTTCATGTGGGACCGCGTCGGCGAGATCGTTTATCCGGTTAAGGCCGGCGGCGCCGAGAAGATCATGGACGCGGCGATCGAAGCCGGCGCCGACGACGTGCAGTCCGACGAGGACGGCCACACCATCATCTGCGCCTTCGAGCGTCTCGGCGAGGTCTCGAAAGCGCTGGAAGCTTCGCTGGGCGAAGCAAACTCGGTGAAGGTGATCTGGAAGCCGCAGACCAACATTCCGGTCGACGAGGACCGCGCGCAGTCGATCCTGAAGCTTGTCGCCACCCTTGAAGACGACGACGACGTGCAGAACGTCTACGCCAATTTCGAGGTCGACGAAGAGACGATGGCGAAGCTCAGCGCGGCGTAAAGGCCGTGCTAAGAATTTCCGCAACCCCTGCTTGAAATCCTTACGCAGATTGTCCAGCCTGCCAGAATTGGGCTTGGGGGAATCAGTTTTGATTGAAACTGTTCAGGAGCCGCGCCGTCGCGCCGGTTTTTGGCGGCGCGCCGCGGCATTTCTCATCGACATGGCTGTGGTGCTTGTCCCACTTCAGGACGTATTGGCCGTATTGTTTGCGCAAACAAATGGTGCATTCCAAGGTAGTTTCGGCCTCAAATTCACAACTTGCATGCCTGTCGAGAAGCTGCCTGATGGGCTTCAGCCGCCCCCGCCAGTAGGCTACAACCGAATCGTCGATTGCAAGACCAGTCTGTTCGGATTTGACACGGCTCGAACCCTTACAGTCGCCAAGGAAACGCAGACAGGGAACACGCGGTCGGGGGTGTTTCAAACCTATGCGCTAGGCGCTGACGGCATGCCAAAAGACGATGTGCTTTATGTAAACTGGATCGCCGTACTGGCATTGTTCGCCTACCTCATTCTTTTGGAAAGCCGCCTTGGCGCAACTCTTGGCAAGCGATGTGTCAGCGTGAAAGTGATCGACACATCCGACGAAACGCGGGTCGGCTTGCCAGCCCGAAAGGCCACGACTCGGCAATTGAGCAAGCTGATCGGTTCGGTTCCTGCAATAGTCTTCGGACTGATATTGTTTTCGCAGGTGGGCGGAGTCGAGGATTTACAGACAGTGCTTGTAGCGTGGTGGTTCAACCTTGCGTCCCTCGGCGCATGGTTGATCGGTGCTGCATGGGCGCTTTGGATTATCGTCTCGCTTGTACGCAAGAAGGATCCGGTCTACGACCGGCTGGCTGGAACCGCCGTTGTTTTGAAATGAATCCGCTTCCCGTCATCCGCATCACCTACTGCACGCAATGTATGTGGCTCTTGCGGGCCGGGTGGATGGCGCAGGAACTGCTTTCGACCTTCGGCACGGAACTCGGCGAAGTCGCGCTCGTGCCCGGCACCGGCGGCATCTTCACCATCACCTGCGACGAGCACCTGGTCTGGGACCGCAAGCGCGACGGCGGCTTTCCCGATGCCGCGAAGCTCAAGCAGCTGGTCCGCGACATCATCGACCCGAGCCGCGACCTCGGCCATGCCGACCGCGTCGGCCGCAAAGCCAACGATCCGTCCTGACTACTTCCCGAAAGAGAAGCGGTAGACATTGGTCTCCCGTTGCTCGAAACCAAGCTTTCGATAGAGCCTGTTGGCGGCTTCACGCGACGGCCTCGAGGTCAGGTCCACCGTCCTGGCGCCCGCAGCCTCCGCCCGGGCCAGCGCGTTCTGTACAAGGGCAGCCGCAATACCCTGTCCGCGATGGCGCTCGTCGACCACCACGTCCTCGATGATCGCTCGGGCTCCGGTCGGAACGTGGAAAACGGCAAGGGTAAGCATGCCCTTCACTATATCGTCCGCCTTGGCGATCAGGAGCGCCGTCGCCGACGACCCGACGACCCTCTGCAGGCCCCCCTTTCGCGGTGCAGCGGCGGAGGAGGACAATTGGGGGATAAGTGCGGCGATGGAATCCACGAGCGTTGCGGTTACCTCGGATACCGCCTCTATCTCCATTTCCGTCATTCGATCTTCCCTCCTGATGTGGTGTCAGACGCACAGAATACGGTTTACGTCATTTGTCCTTGCGTGAGGTGAACATCGTGCCAGCCGCTGCGCCGATGGCAATGCCGATCGGGATGTTTTCGAGCGCCCCGCCAATGACCGCGCCGACGCCGATGCCCACTGCCATTCCAAGCGCAATACGCGCAATCGGACTCCTTCCGGCGCGCCCAACCAGGAGTTTCATATGGGGCGGCGGCCCGGCTCGCCTAGCCCCCAGGCCGGCGCCCTATCGCAGCGCCATGATGAAGCAGGCCAGCGAAGCGATGCCGCTCAGGGTCCGCACATGGTTCCATGCCGTCCATTCCGTGAGGTAGCGCGTCCATAGGGCCGCGCCCTCCGGCGTGTCGGCGCCGCCTGCCGCGAGCGCATCGTTCAGGGGCACGTTGAAGATCATCGTCACGGCGATGATGCCGACGAGATAGAAGAGGCTGCCGGCCAGCAGCCAGGCCATGCCGGCATCGCCCCACCGGAACGCCGCGCCCACCGCCAGCGCGACCGACAGGATGGCGGTGCCGAAGAACGCCGCGCCGAAGGCCGGGTTGAGGATCGCGACATTGATCGACTGCATCGCCGCCATGCCCTGTCCCAAGGGCAGGCGGGCAAGCGCCGTCATCATGAAGGCCGAGAATACGAAGAACAGCCCGGCCATCAGCCCGCTGCCAAGCGCGGCGAGGAAAGTCAGCGCAAAGACGATACCGGCGGTCATTTTACACCTCCCCAGACGCCGGTTGCCGCCGCGTCCCGCACATAATCGGAAAAATCCGTCGGCTTGCGGCCGAGTGCGCGCTCGACGCCGTCCGTCAGATAGGAATTGCGGCCGTCCAGGACCTGCGTGAACAGCTCGTTCAGAAGCCCGACGAATTCTGCCGGCAGCTGCTGTTCGACCAGCATGGCGTCGAACTCCCGTGGGTTTATCTGCACGTAGCGAATGTCGCGTCCGCTCGCCTTACCGATCTCACCGATCGCCTCGGCGAAGGTCAAGAGCCGCGGTCCGGTCATTTCGTAGAGCTGGCCGATATGGCCGTCCTTTGTCAGCGACGCGACTGCCGCATCGGCGATGTCGTCGGCATCGATGAAGGGCTCCTTCACCTCGCTGACCGGCAGCGCCACCACGCCGGCATTCAGCGCATCGAGCAAAAAACTTTCGCTGAAGTTCTGGCAAAACCAGCTGCAGCGCAGGATCGTCCAGTCTGCCCCGGAATCCTGCACCGCCTGTTCCGCGCGCTGCGCTTCCTCCTCGCCGCGGCCGGAAAGAAGCACCAGTCGCTTCACGCCATTGCGCACCGCCAGCCGGGCGAAGGCGCCGACCGCATCGGCCGCGCCCGGCACGGCGAGGTCGGGATAGTAGCTGATATAGGCCGCGCCGACACCATCGAGCGCCTGCTCCCATGTCGCCTCGTCGTTCCAGTCAAAGGGCGGCCGGCCCGAGCGCGACCCGATGCGGACCGGCTTGCCGAGCACCGTCAGACGCTCCTCCAGACGCCTTCCGGTCTTTCCCGTACCGCCCAAGATCAGCGTCGGCATTTCCGATTGATGGATCATGTTCCAACTCCTCTTAAAAACATGAGCAATCCTCACATTTACAAATGTGATAAACCCTCATATTATGTTCGTCAATAGGAATCGACCGGATGAGTGGAGTAGCCAATGGGCAATGAAATCGCGGGAGAGCTTCAGATGCCGGCGGCGCGGCGCTGGCCAACCCAGTCGCGCAGCCGCGAACGCGTCGAGCGCATTCTTGCCGCCGCCTCGGCGCTGATCGCCGAAGCCGGCAGCGACGCGATGCGCATGAGCGATCTGGCCGAGCGGGCGGAGGTGTCGATCGGCTCGCTCTACCAGTATTTTCCCGACAGGAGCGCGGTGATCCGGACTTTGGCGGAGCGCTACAATGCGCAAGGGCGCGAATGCATCGAGGAAGGGCTGGCCGGCGTCAGCGACATCCCCGGGCTGAAGAAGGCGTTCTCGGAACTCGTCGACACCTATTACGGAATGTTCCTGGCAGAGCCGGTGATGCGCGACATCTGGTCGGGCACGCAGGCCGACAAGCTATTGCGCGACATCGATCTAGCCGACAGCCGCGCCAACGGCGCGCTTTTGGCCGAGGTGCTGACGCGCCTGCGGCCGGACGCCGATCCAGGCGAGCTTGCCCACTCGGCCTTTCTCGTCATGCATCTGGGCGAAGCGACGATGCGGCTCGCCATCTCCGTGGACCGGGCTGAGGGCGACGCACTGGTCGAGGCCTATAAGCGGATGGCGCTGAGAGAGTTCGAGGGTTGAGCGCGGAACGAGGTGAACCACGCAACAAAAAACCCGCCACGAGGGCGGGTTTTTTGCATTCCTGCACAAAGCGCTGGCTTACATGCCGAGGCCTTCGTAGCGCTTCTTGAACTTCGACAGGCGGCCGCCGCGGTCGAGCAGCGTCTGCTGGCCGCCGGTCCAGGCCGGATGGGTCGACGGGTCGATGTCGAGGTTCATCGTGTCGCCTTCCTTGCCCCAGGTCGAGCGCGTCGTGTATTCGGTGCCGTCGGTCATGACGACCTTGATGTTGTGGTAGTCGGGATGGATGTCGGTCTTCATCGGTCTGTTCCTGGCTGTCGCGGCGCGCGCGGTTTATAGCCTGCGGCGATGCGCCTCTTTCCTAAAACTCGAAGCCGCAGCTAATGAGGGGCTACGGCTTCAAAAACGGTCGGCGTGCCTATACATCAGCCGAAATTGAATCACAAGGCCGGGCGGCGGCGGCAAATCGCCGGGCGAAGAGGAAATACGCCATGGCGGAAACCGGCAGGAGCGCTGACGATGCGCGCAGGCGCTCGCTGCGGCCCCTGAAGCGGCTTTTCCCCTACATTCTGCGGTATCGCAAGCTGGTCGTCGGCGCGCTTTTGTCGCTGACGGTTGCGGCGCTGATGACGCTGACCCTGCCGCTGGCGGTGCGCCGCATGATCGACCACGGCTTTTCCGGGTCGGATTCCGCGTTCATCGCCAATTATTTTTCGATGCTGGTGGTGATCGCGGCTATCCTCGCTTTTGCCTCGGCCTGCCGCTACTATTTCGTCATCACGCTGGGCGAGCGCGTGGTGGCCGACCTCCGCCGCGACGTGTTTTCCCATGTGACGAAACTGTCGCCGGCCTTCTTCGATACGGCGCAGTCGGGCGAGATCGTGTCGCGGCTGACCGCCGACACCACGCAGATCAAGTCCGCCGTCGGCGCCACCGCCTCGATCGCGCTGCGCAACGTCATTCTCGGCCTCGGCGCGGTCGCCATGATGGTCGTGACCAGCCCGAAACTGTCGAGCCTGGTGATTGCTGCAATCCCGCTGATCGTGCTGCCGCTGGTCGCCTTCGGCCGCTCGGTGCGGCGCAAATCGCGCGCTGCACAGGACACGTTGGCCGAAGCCACCGCCTATGCCAGCGAGCAGATCGGCTCGATGCGCACATTGCAGGCCTTCACCAATGAGCGGCTGGTGACCGGCCGCTTCGGCCAGGCGGTGGAGTCAGCGTTTACGGCGGCGCGCTCGTCGGTGTTCGCGCGCTCCTTCCTCACCTTCTTCGCCATCTTCACCATCTTTTCCTCGGTGGTGGCCGTGCTGTGGTTCGGCTCGCGCGACGTGCTTTCTGGAGCGCTGTCGCCGGGCACGCTCGGCCAGTTCCTGCTCTATTCGGTGTTTGCCGCCGGCGCGCTGGGCGCGCTTTCGGAAGTGTGGGGGGAACTCAGCCAGGCGGCGGGTGCGGCCGAACGGCTGACCGAGATCCTGGCCGAGGAGCCGGCGATCGTCGCGCCGGCAAACCCGAAATCCTTGCCCTCGCCGGCCAGGGGACAGGTCGAATTCCGCGACATTTCTTTCTCCTATCCCGCCCGCCCCGACCTGCCGACGCTGCACGGATTGAGCTTTTCGGTGAAGAGCGGCGAGACGGTTGCCATCGTCGGACCTTCGGGTGCCGGCAAGAGCACGGTGTTTTCGCTGCTCCTGCGCTTCTACGATCCGCAATATGGGAAAATCCTGGTCGATGGCGTCGATGTCCGCGAAGCCGACCCGCAGGAGGTGCGCAACCGCATCGCGATCGTACCGCAGGATACGACGATCTTTGCCGCGACCGCGCGCGAAAACATCGCCTTCGGCAGGCCCGATGCGACGAACGCCGAAATCGAACAGGCGGCGCGCGAGGCGCTGGCCGACGAATTCATCGAGCGGCTGGACAAGGGCTACGACACCCCGGTCGGCGAGCGCGGCGTGATGCTGTCCGGCGGTCAGCGTCAGCGCGTCGCGATCGCTCGCGCCATCCTGCGCGATGCGCCGATCCTGCTGCTCGACGAGGCGACCTCGGCGCTCGACGCGGAAAGCGAGACGCTGGTGCAGACGGCGCTGGAGCGACTGATGCAGGGCCGCACCACGATCGTGATCGCGCATCGGCTCGCGACCGTGCTGAAAGCCGACCGCATCCTGGTCATGGATGCCGGCCGCATCGTCGAGGAAGGCACGCACAAGAGCCTGGTCAAGAAGGGCGGGATCTACGCGCGGCTGGCCAAACTGCAGTTCGAGACCGGCGCCGACGCCTTCAGGGGCGCGGCGGAGTAGGCCCGAAACAGAGCCCTAAATCCTTCAGCGTTGCTGCTCCTGGTTGTCTCTGGATTAGGCCGGGGCAAAAAACCGGGTTAGGCTTCGGCGCGCCTCGAGGGAGTGACCGCCGTGAAAGCAATCATTTTCGGATTGGCCTTTTTCAGCCTTTGCCAGACGTCCTGGGCCGGCGAAATTTCCAGCGTCTACACCGACCTCGATGCCGAGCGCGACGGCTATGCCGTCGGGCTGGTCGTGGCTACCGGCAATCCAAAGGCCAACGAAACAGCGCGCAAGATCGCCGACGAGCCGGCGCGAAATTTCGCCTGCGGAGCCGACGAGCGCGTACTGGTCAGCGGCGACGTGCCGCTGCCCGAGTTCAGCCGCGCCGATCAGTGATTATTTCGCGTTCTTGGCCCGCTCGATCGCTTCGATGATCATCTGCTTGGCGCGCGCCGAATCGTGCCAGCCGCCGATCTTGACCCATTTGCCGGGCTCCAGATCCTTGTAGTGCTCGAAGAAATGCTCGACCTGCTGCAGCGTAATCTCCGGCAGCTGGCTGTATTCGAAGATGTTCTCGTAGCGGCGCGTCAGCTTCGGCGACGGGACGGCGATCACCTTCTCGTCCTGGCCGGCATTGTCTTCCATGATCAAGACGCCGATCGGGCGGACATTGATGACGCAGCCCGGGATCAGCTCGCGGGTGTTGCAGACAAGCACGTCGATCGGATCGCCGTCGCCCGAAAGCGTGTGCGGAACGAAGCCGTAATTGCCCGGATATGTCATCGGCGTGTAGAGGAAGCGGTCGACGAACAGCGTTCCGGCTTCCTTGTCCATTTCGTATTTGATCGGCTGGCCGCCGACCGGAACCTCGACGATGACGTTGACGTCGTCAGGCGGATTCTTGCCGATGGCGATGGCTTCAATGCGCATGGATCTTTTCCCGTTGTGCCCCCGCGCGGCTCGATAGCCTTCACGGAAGCCAAGCGCAACAGCGGATGGATAAGTTCAAAGGTCGCAGGGAGAAGATTCGGGTGCAGTCTTGTTCAGGCGCATGATCTTATCCGAAAAGTCTGCAACTTTTCGGGATCATGCTAGTCCCAGACGAAGGCGACTTTTTTCAGCGCCTTCTGGTCGAACACCTCGACGCCCTCGGCGACATCGCGGCCGCCGGCCCCTGCATAGAAGGACAGCGCGTTGGTATTGTCCTCCAGCGCCCAGACGACCATGCCCTTCAGCCCGTGATCGGCGAGCTTCTGCCTGGCCGCGGCGAACAACCGGCTGCCGAGCCCCACGCCCTGATATTCCGGACGAAGGTAAAGCTCGTAGATTTCGCCCTGCTGCGGCAATTCGCGGGCACGGTTGCGACCGACCGTGGTGTAGCCGGCGACCTTGCCGCCGATTTCCACCACAAGAACGGTGGCGGAGCGGCGGATGGCGTTGGCCCACCATTCACCGCCGCGCCGGCTGATCATCGCATTCAGCGCCCGGTGCGGGATGATGCCCGCATAAGCGCCCCGCCAGGCCTGATGATGCACATCGGCTATGGCCTGCGCGTCGCGCGGCTCTGCCCTTCTTATATCGATGGTCACCGTATTCATGATTGGTTAACCATAAACGCGGCCGGGCCGGAAACGCAAGAGTCCTGTATGGCCGTTCGCGGCCGTGCACAGGCGGACGCGCGGGTCTAGATCTCGACCAGGTGATCGTCGAGTTCGTTGAGGTCGCCGGCCTCGACGGGAAAATGCTCGCTCAGGAGCTTTCCGACCGTTCCCACGGCCGAAACGAAGCCGTCGGCAAGGCGGCCCTCCCGCGCATCGGCGATCAGGTTGCCGACCACACCGTCCCAGACCGGCTGCGCAACCCGGCTGTTTATGCCGCTGTCGGTCACGATTTCGGCGTATCGTTCCGCCAGCGAAACGAAGATGAGGACGCCGGTGCGTGCGGAGGTGACGTGGACGTTTCGCGAGAGGAACTGCTTCAGCGCATTGTCGTGCGCCCGCCGGTAGCGCAACTGCCGCGGCACCAGAAAGATGCGCAGCGGCGGAAACAGCCAGAGCAAAACCAGTGCCGAGCCGAGCGCCAGCATCTGCGCCGCGACGAATAGCGGCGCGCGCAGCGTCAGCCACCAATATTCTAGCGCGAAGGCGGCAACGAGGCTGGCAATCAGCATAGCCACGACCAGGGTGAAGGCGGCCGGAAAGAAATAGCTGTCGCTCGACCGCGCGACGACGCAGTAGATTTCCCCCGATGTGCCTTGCTCGGCGATCCGGATCGCTTCGGTGACGCGGGCGTGTTCCTCGGCGCTCAGGGGTCGTGAAATATTGCGCATCTACCAGCTCCCCGAAGAACCGCCGCCGCCCGACGAGCCGCCACCACCGGAAAACCCGCCGCCTCCGCTGCTGCCCGACGACCAGCCGTCGCCGGACGAGCCGCCCGAATACCCCCCGCCGGAAGAACCGCCACCGAAAGAAATGTTCATTCCGAGCCAGCGGTAGCGGCCCGGTCCAAGTTTTTTGCCGAAAACCGGAGCGAGGAACGCCATGGCGAAGCCGCCGAAGAACAGCGTTCCCCAGACGATGAAGAACAGGACGACCGCCAGATCGGGGAATTCATCGCCGGTTTCCTGATTGCGCTCGGCGCGCGCTTCCAGTTCGGCGGCGTTGCCCTCCAGCACCATGATGATGTCATCGACCGCCTGCGAAATGCCACCGGCAAAATTGCCGGCTCGGAAGGCGGGAACCATGGTGTTTTCGATGATTAGTTTCGAATGCAGGTCGGTCAGCGTGCCTTCGAGGCCATAGCCCACCTCGATGCGCATCTTGCGGTCCGACTTTGCGACGATGAGCAGTATGCCGTTGTCCTCGCCGGCCTGGCCGAGCCTCCAGGCGCGAAACAGCCGATTGGCGAAGGGCTCGATCTCCTCGCCGTCGAGGCTTTCGATGGTGGCGATGACGATCTGGTCGGAGGATTTTTCCTCGAAGGCGGCGAGCTTTTCCGTCAGTTCCGCCTCTTCGGCTGCGCTCATCAGGTCGGCATTGTCGACCACGCGGCCGGTGAGAGCCGGCAGTTCGGCGGCGAAGGAGGCCAGCGGCAGGAAAAGCAGAAAAACCAGAAAGCCAATGAGCGCCAGCGCCGCGCTCGGTTCTGCACCGACCCCCCTCTGTCCTGCCGGACATCTCCCCCTCAAGGGGGGAGATTGGTTAATCGCCTCACGTCCACCCTCTTGGGGCGTTGCAAAGCTCTCGGCAGCTGAAGCACAGCCAATCTCCCCCCTTGAGGGGGAGATGTCCGGCCCTTCGACGAAGCTCAGGGCAGAGGGGGGTGCGAAGGAACGCAAAGCTGACTGGTTCAAATTGGCCGTGTCGAACTACCCGCCCTGCTGTGTGCCGAAATCGACCTTCGGCGTCTCGATCTTGTCTTCCGCCACGGTGAAATTCTGGAACGGTTCGTTGTCGGTGAACCAGAACTTTGCCCAGAGCAGAGACGGGAAGGTGCGCAGCGAGGTGTTGTAGACCCGGACCGCCTCGATATAGTCGCGGCGGGCGACCGCGATGCGGTTTTCGGTGCCTTCGAGCTGTGCCTGCAGAGCCAGGAAATTCTGGTTGGCCTTCAGGTCGGGATAGTTCTCGACCACGGCGAGCAACCGCGACAGCGCGCCGGTCAGGCCCGCCTGGCTTTCCTGGAACGCCCTGAACGCCTCGGGATCCTCGAGCGCTTCAGGCGACAACGTCGTCTGGGTGGCCTTGGCGCGCGCCTCGACGACCGATTCCAGCACCTCCCTTTCGTGAGCGGCGTAGCCCTTCACGGTCTCGACAAGGTTCGGAATGAGATCGGCGCGCCGCTGATACTGGTTGAGCACCTCGCTCCATGCGGCCTTTGCCTGCTCCTCGGCCGTCGGAATGGTGTTGAAGCCGCATGCCGACAGCGCGGGCAGGACAAATGCCAGGACCAGCACGGCCCGGAAACTGCGAAAAACGGAGGGGGAAAAAAGGCGCTGGGCGAGCATGGAAACTCCTTGGGTCATCACGCAATGGTGAACGATTACCACATTGCCGGGCCAAAGGAATGGCTGGCCTTGCACATATGCTGGCCTATGCCACTGTGCCCGCCTTCCCGAAACGGTAGAGTCTCGGTGGCACAAGGGCGCTTTCAGTGGCAGGCAAGGAACCCGACAGGGACATCGAATCGCGGCGCATTCTCGACCGCATCGCGCGCGAGGCCGATTCGAGCGCTCCACCGCTGGTCTCGCGCACCGCAAAGCGCACGCGGGACCATCTGGCGGCTGCGGATTCCGACCCCGCCGATCCGATCGAATATTGGGGAACGCGCATCGGGCGTGCTATTGGGCTGGTCGTGACAATCGGCCTGATCGTCTGGCTGGTGATTTTCCTTGTGCGCGGATAGGGTCAGATGAATTTGGTTGAAGCCGACGCGCCGCGCGCGGTCATCGTCGTTTCCAGTCATGTCGCCCGCGGCTCGGTTGGCAATCGCGCCGCGGTCTTCGCGCTCGAAACGCTGGGCTATCCGGTCTGGGCCGTGCCCACCGTCATACTGCCCTGGCATCCGGGCCATGGCCGCGCGACAAGGATCGTGCCGGAACCGGAACAATTCGCGGCGTTGATGAAGGACCTCGAGCAGGCGCCGTGGCTGGGCGAAGTCGCCGGCGTGCTGTCGGGCTATCTCGGCAATGCCGAGCAGGCGCACGCGGTCGCTTCATTGGTCCAGGCGGTGCGCGCAAAGAACCCCCGCGCCATTTACATCTGCGACCCGGTCATGGGCGATGCCGGCGGGCTCTATGTCGCCGAGCCGCTGGCCCGTGCGCTGCGCGACGTGCTGGTGCCGATCGCCGACATCGCAACCCCGAACCGCTATGAGCTGGAATGGATGGCGGGCGTCAAGCTCGACGACATGCGCTCGGTGATCGCGGCGGCCAATGAGGCGGGGCCGGCGACGATGCTGGTCACGTCCGCGCCGGCGATGCTCGCGGGCGGCATCGGCAATCTGCTCCTGACACAATCGGCGGCGCTGCTCGCCGAGCACCGGATCATCGAGCGTCCGCCGAACGGGCTCGGCGACTTGACCGCCGCCGTGTTCCTGGCGCGGCTGCTCGACGGCCAGCCCGCGGCCAAGGCGCTGCAGTCGACCACCGCCGCCGTCTACGAGATCCTGGCGCGCACCGCGAAACGCGGCGGCGACGAGCTGCAACTCGAAACCGACGCGCAGAGCCTCTCGCATCCGATGGCCATGGTCCAGTTGCGCCATCTGATGCATCCGGGCCGCGACCGGCGCGCGTAGGATATGCTGATATTCAGGTGATACCGGCCTGCAAATGACGGCTTCGGTGCGGCCTGACTAAGCCCGACCGGAGACAGAGAGTTCGACGCGGTCGGCGGCGAAGCGCGTTTCGGAGAACTGCAGCGGCGAGCCGCCGAGGGTTTCGTTGATCGCGACGGTCACCAGCACGATCGCCCCGGGCGACAAGCGCAGATCCGCAAGGTCGGCGGAATCGGCATGCCGCGCCGAGACGAGCGTGGAGCGACGGACATAGTCGGGCACACCGAATTCCCAGAGAGCCGCGGTGATCGAGCCGGTCCGCGCGAACGCATTCTCGAAGCCGGCAAAACAGCTCGCGTCGAAAAAGCTCGTCGCTCGCGACACCGGCCGGCCATCGGCCTCGCCCATGGTCTCCAGCCGCAGCACCGGCGCGTCCTGCGGCAGTCCCAAAGCTTCCGAGACCCGGCTGCTCGCCGGGCCGACCGCATGTGACAATAGAATGCTATGGCGATCTCGCGCCTGACCTTCCAGGCCTTCGGAAAAACGGGTGCGCGCGGCGATCGGATAGGAGAGGCGGCGGCGCGTTTCGACGAAGGTGCCGCGGCCCTGCTCGGCGCGGAGCACGCCCTCCTGCACAAGCGCCGCAATGGCGCTGCGCACCGTGTGGCGGTTGACGCCGAAGCGCTCCGACAGCGCCAGTTCCGGCGGCAGCCGGCCGTCGGCGCCGAGCGCGCCCGAGCTGATCGCCTGCCTGATCTGATCGGCGATCTGACGCCATAGCGCAACGCCGCTCCTGCGCGTCACCTCCCGCTCAAGTCCGGTCCCAATCAATTCTTTCTCCTGTCACGCATACGTCATGGACACGCGATAGAACCCAGCTATAATTTGTTTGGTTGTATAGAACAATAGACAAATGAGAGAGTCATGAAGAACGGCAGGCGGGAAGAAGCGGAACGGAGCGCGGAGCGCAAGGCTGCGATGGCCGCCCTGGCGATGGCCTCCGGCGGCGAAATCCGGCGGCTCTGGGATGCGGCCGGCTTCGAGACGGACGCGCAAGCGCTGCGCGGTCCGGAAACCGGGCTGGTGACGGTTCGCGGGCGCATCGGCGGCGCCGGCGCACCGTTCAACTTCGGCGAGGCGACGGTGACGCGGGCGACGGTGCGGCTGCCCGGCGGCGAAATCGGCCATGCCTATGCGCTCGGCCGCGACAAGGAAAAGGCGAGGCTTTCGGCAATCGCCGACGCGCTTTGGCAGAACCCAGCCCGCTGCGCCGAGATCGAGGAGAAGATCATCGCGCCGCTCAAAGCGTCGCAGGCGGGCGCGGACGAGAAACGCCGCACGGAGGCGGCGGCCACCAAGGTCGACTTCTTCACCATGGTGCGCGGAGAGGATTGATGGAAATGCCCGGCCAATCGATCGACGGCGGTTTCGCCGATCCCGTATTCGACGCGCAGTCGGTGTTCCGCGCCGTCATGGACGCCATGGCCCGGCCCGGCACGGTGCAGCCGATCGGCCGCTCGGCGTCACCGCCGGCCCCGCTGACGCCAACGGCGGCGGCCGTGGCGCTGACGCTGTGCGACCACGATACGCCGCTCTGGCTCGACGCGGCGCTGCTGGCGTCGGACGCTGCGAAGACCTGGCTCGGCTTCCACACCGGCGCGCCTCTCGCGCACAATCCGGCGGAAGCGCATTTTGCGCTGGTGTGCGATCCGGCCGAGATGATCGCGCTGGAGAATTTCGCGCAAGGCACGCAGGAATATCCGGACCGCTCGGCAACGCTGATCCTGGCGGTCGAGAGCTTGACGGCAGGTCCAGGACTGCGCCTCGAAGGTCCCGGCATCGAGACGGAGGCGACGATCTCGCCGACGCCGCTGCCGCGCCACTTCGTCGAGCAGTGGAAACAGAACCACGGCCGCTTTCCGCGCGGCGTCGATGTGATCCTGGCTGCGCCGGAGCATGTCGCCTGCCTGCCGCGCACCACCCGCATCAAGACGATGGAGGCCTGACATGTATGTGGCCGTGAAGGGCGGCGAGGCCGCGATCGCCAACGCGCATGCGTTGCTCGCCGACCGCCGGCGCGGCGACCGCGACGTGCCGGCGCTGCGGCTTGACCAGATCGTCGAACAGTTGGGACTGGGCGTCGACCGGGTGATGGCGGAGGGCTCGCTCTACGACAAGGAGCTTGCGGCCCTCGCCGTCATGCAGGCGCGAGGCGACATGATCGAGGCGATTTTCCTGGTGCGCGCCTACCGCACGACACTGCCGCGCTTCGGCTATACGCGCCCGATCGACACGGCGGTGATGCAGGTCGAACGCCGCGTTTCGGCGACCTACAAGGATCTTCCGGGCGGGCAATTGCTTGGCCCGACATTCGACTACACGCACCGCCTGCTCGATCCGGAACTGGCCGGCGGCGCGGATGTCGCCGAGCCGGAGCAGCGCGAAGCCGCGCCAGAGCCCATGCCGCGCGTCTCCGAGATTCTGGCGCATGAAGGCCTGATCGAGCCCGACGGCAGCCTGCCTGACGGTCACGTCACCGGCGACATCACGCGCGAGCCGCTGGAGTTTCCGATGGAGCGCGACATCCGCCTGCAGGCGCTGTCGCGCGGCGACGAAGGCTTTCTGCTGGCGCTTGGATATTCGACGCAGCGCGGCTATGGCCGCAGCCATCCCTTTGTCGGCGAAATACGCATCGGCGAGGTCGAACTGGAGCTCGACGTGCCTGAACTGCCGTTCCCGGTCACGCTCGGCCGCATCCGGGTCACCGAATGCCAGATGGTCAACCAGTTCAAAGGCTCAGCCAAGGCGCCGCCGCAATTCACCCGCGGCTACGGCCTGGTCTTCGGCCAATCCGAGCGCAAGGCGATGGCGATGTCGCTCTGCGACAGGGCGCTGCGCGCCCGCGAGTTCGGCGAGGATGTGGTCGCCGCTGCGCAGGACGAGGAGTTCGTCATCTCGCATTCCGACAATGTCCAGGCGACGGGCTTCGTCGAGCACCTGAAGCTGCCGCACTATGTCGACTTCCAGGCCGAACTCGACCTGGTGCGCCGCATGCGCGCGGGACACGCGGAGCGGCAGGGCGAGGAAGGCGAGCAGAGGGAGGCGGCGGAATGATCGAGGGTCTCTCGCATGTCACCTTCATTGTCCGCGATCTCGACCGCATGGCGGCCATCTTGACAAGGGTACTGGGCGCCGAAGAGGTCTACTCCAGCGGGAACGATCGCTTTTCGCTGTCGCGCGAGAAGTTCTTCCTGGCGGGTGGCGTCTGGATCGCGGCGATGGAGGGCGAACCATTGCCATCTCGCAGCTACAACCACGTTGCCTTCAAGATCAGCGAGGCAGACTACGAGGCTTGCGTCGAACGCATCCGTTCGCTTGGCCTGGAGGTGCGGCCGCCGCGTCCGCGCGTCGAGGGCGAAGGCCGCTCCATCTATTTCTACGACGACGACAACCATCTGTTCGAACTGCACACCGGCACGCTGGCCGAACGTCTCGAACGCTATGCGAAGGGCAGGGAGGCGGCGGAATGAACGCGCTGGTCGAAAATATCGCGCAATACAATTTCGCTTATCTCGACGAGCAGACCAAGCGGATGATCCGGCGGGCGATCCTGAAGGGCATCGCCATTCCCGGCTACCAGGTGCCGTTCGCCAGCCGCGAAATGCCGATGCCCTATGGCTGGGGTACCGGCGGCGTGCAGGTGACGGCCTCGATCATCGGGCCGGACGATGTGCTGAAGGTCATCGACCAGGGCGCCGACGACACCACCAATGCGGTCTCGATCCGCGCCTTCTTCAGGAAAGTTGCCGATGTCGCGGTGACGACGGAGACGGCGAAGGCCACGATCATCCAGACGCGGCACCGGATTCCGGAATATCCGCTCGCCGCCGGACAGGTGCTCGTCTACCAGGTGCCGATCCCCGAGCCGCTACGTTTCCTCGAGCCGCGCGAGACCGAAACGCGCAAGATGCACGCGCTCGAGGAATACGGGCTGATGCACGTCAAGCTCTACGAGGACATCGCCAAGCACGGCCGCATCGCCACCACCTATGCCTATCCGGTCAAGGTCGAGGGCCGCTATGTGATGGACCCCTCGCCGACGCCGAAATTCGACAATCCGAAAATGCACATGTCGCCGGCCCTGCAATTGTTCGGGGCCGGCCGCGAGAAGCGCATCTACGCCATTCCGCCGTTTACGGAGGTCGTCAGCCTCGATTTCGAGGACCATCCGTTCGAGGTGCAGAGTTTCGACCAGCCCTGCGCGCTGTGTGGGGCGGAGCAGGTCTATCTGGATGAGGTGATCCTCGACGACCATGGCGGGCACATGTTCGTCTGCTCGGATACGGATCACTGCGAGAAGCGGCGGGAGAACGGGCACACGGGGGCGACGGCAGCCGGCAGCAAGGAAGCAGTTGAATGACCGACGAACCCCTTCTCCGCGTCAACTCCCTCTCAAAATTCTACGGCTCGCGCGTCGGCTGCGAGGACATTTCCTTCGACCTCTGGCCGGGCGAGGTTCTGGCTGTGGTGGGCGAATCCGGTTCGGGCAAGACCACGCTGCTCAACTGCCTGTCGACGCGGCTGATGCCGACTTCGGGCACAGTGACCTACCGCATGCGCGACGGCGCATTCCGCGACCTCTACCGCATGAGCGAGGCGGAGCGCCGCTTCCTGATGCGCACCGACTGGGGCTTTGTCCACCAGAACCCGGCGGACGGATTGCGCATGACCGTCTCGGCAGGCGCCAATGTCGGCGAGCGGCTGATGGCGGTCGGCGACCGGCACTATGGCAACATCCGCGCCACGGCCGTCGACTGGCTGTCGCGCGTCGAGATCGCCGAGGACCGGATCGACGACGAGCCCCGCGCCTTCTCCGGAGGCATGCGCCAGCGCCTGCAGATCGCGCGCAATCTGGTGACCGGCCCCCGCCTCGTCTTCATGGACGAGCCGACGGGCGGACTGGATGTCTCGGTGCAGGCGCGCCTGCTGGATCTGCTGCGCGGCCTCGTCACCGACCTCGGCCTGGCCGCGATCGTCGTCACTCACGACCTCGCCGTGGCACGGCTTTTGTCGCAGCGGATGATGGTGATGAAGGACGGCCGGGTCGTCGAGACCGGCCTTACCGACCGGGTGCTCGACGATCCGCGCGCGCCCTATACGCAGCTTCTCGTATCGTCGATATTGCAGGTGTGACATGAGGACCAGAATGCCCCCTCCACCATGCTTCGCATGGTCCCCCTCCCCCGCTTCGCAGGGGAGGATCCCCGGCGTGACTGTCGGCATCACCTGGATCCTCCCCCGTTTACGGGGGAGGGGGACCGCCGAAGGCGGTGGAGGGGGCAATGCCGAGCGATTGCTGCGGACCAGCAAGGAGCCCTTCTAATGGCAACCCCGCTCGTCGTTTCGCAACTCGCCAAGAGCTTCACCATGCATCTGCGCGACGGCATCCGGCTGCCGGTCGTCGCCGGCGTGTCATTTTCAATCAGGGCAGGCGAATGCGCCGTGCTCGGCGGGCCGTCCGGAGCCGGCAAGAGCTCGATCCTGAAGATGCTCTACGGCAATTATTCCGCCGACGATGGCCAGATCATCGTCGATCACGCCGGCCAGCTCGTCGACCTGGCGAAGGCCAGCCCGCGCGCCATCCTGCAGATCAGGCGCGACACGATCGGTTACGTCAGCCAGTTCCTGCGCACGGTGCCGCGGGTCTCGGCGCTGGATGTGGTGGCCGAGCCGCTGGTAGCGCGCGGCGAAACGCGTACTGGTGCGCAGGATCGCGCACGGGAATTGCTTGGCCGGCTCAATTTGCCCGAAAAGCTTTGGGCGTTGCCGCCCGCCACGTTCTCCGGCGGCGAGCAGCAGCGCGTAAACATCGCGCGCGGCTTCATCACGCCGCATCCGGTGCTGCTGCTCGACGAGCCGACGGCCTCGCTGGACGCCAGGAATCGCGAGGTGGTGATCGAACTGATCGCCGGCAAGAAAGCCGCCGGCGTGGCGCTGCTCGGCATCTTCCATGATGCCGATGTGCGCGAGGCGGTCGCCGACCGCATCATCGACGTCACCGAATTCGCAGCCGGAAAGATCGCAGCATGAGTGGGAAACTGTCAGAGCAGCCGACGATCCATCCGACGGCGGACGTGACCGGCTCAACGCTTGGCCGCTACACCGAAATCGGCGAGCGCACGCGCTTCATCGAATCCTCGCTCGGCGACTATTCCTATCTCGTCCAGGATTGCGGCGTCTGGTGCGCGACGATCGGCAAGTTCGCCAATATCGCGGCCGCAGTGCGCATCAACGCCACCAACCATCCGACCTGGCGGCCGACGCTGCACCACTTCACCTACCGCGCTTCTGACTATTGGGACGACGCCGAGCACGAGGCCGATTTCTTCGAATGGCGGCGCTCGAACGCCGTCACGATCGGCCACGACACCTGGCTCGGCCATGGCTCGACAATACTGCCGGGCGTGACCGTGGGCGACGGCGCGGCGGTCGGCGCAGGCGCTGTCGTGTCGAAGGATGTGGTGCCCTACACGATCGTCGGAGGCGTGCCGGCAAGACCGATCCGCGAGCGCTTCGACCGCAAGACGGCGGAGCGCTACCAAGCGCTCGCCTGGTGGGATTGGGACCATGACCGGCTGCGCGCCGCGCTCGACGATTTCAGGGCTATGGAAGCCGAGGTGTTCCTCGAAAAATACGAAGGCTGAACGCACCGGGAGAACGCATCGCGCAGGATTCCAAGGCGGGTCGGTTCAGGGCGCCTCGCCGAAATAGCTGGAACGAAGCTGCTCGACGATGCCGTCTTCGCGCATGCCCAGCAGTTCGACCGTGAGTTCTCGCGTCAACGGGCTGTGCAGGCCGACGCCGAAACCGTATTTGTCCGGCTGGAATATGGCGCCTACGACGGAGACCGCCGCTTCGGGATGGGTGTGGGCGTAATATTCAAGCACCGGCGCATCGCCGATGATCGCCGCCACTCGCCCGTCCCTCAGCGCCTCGACCGTATCGTCGATGCCGGAAAATGCGCGTGAGGCCAGCCCAGTTTCGCCGGCGAATTCCTCCGCGACGCTGCCGGAAAAGACCCCGACGGTCTTGCCGGGCAGGTCGGCGAGGCTGTTGATCTGATTGGCCAGCGCAAGCGTGGTCATGACGCTGGTGACCGATGACGTGACATAGGCGAGCACCGCGATCCCGCTCACCATCCACAGGGCCTGCCAGATGCGGCCGATCCAGCCAAAGAGGTTCTTGCGCGAGGGCGGCTTGCCCGATGTCGCGACCGACATGACCGTATAGAAGCTCTCGGCCAGTCCGTCGCGCCAGCGGCGCGGGAAGTTGTTGTCGAAACGCCGGTCGAACAGGGTCAGGAGCATTGTGGCGAGGATGATGACGATGGCGAGCCAGGTATAGGCACGCAGATGGCCCGAATCGCGCAATCCGGCAATGATTGCCCAGAATCCGGCCTGCTGCTCGTCGTTGACCATGATCCGCAGTCCGGCATCAAACCATGGCTGGGTGAAATCGATGCGCTGGGCGCGGCCTTGCGTGATGGTCAAATTGGTGACGGCGACGTCGACGTCCCCCTTGGCCGTGGCGTCGACAAGCGTGCGCAGGGTGGGATAGGGCGCATAGGTGAATTCGAGTCCGAGCCGGTCTGCAATCTGTTCCCAGAGATCTGTCGCCATGCCGCCATAGCGGCCGTCCGCCTCGGTCACGAAGGGTGGACTGACGTAAAGTCCGACCGTCACCGGTTGGCGCGGCTCGGCTTGTGCGTTCGCCGCGGTCGCAGATTGCAGGCAGATCATGATGGCGGCGAGCCAGACAGCGACGCGCGCGACACCTGTTGAAGCGCCTCTCCCCGCTGCGGCAACGACGGGCGGACGTTGGATCGGAGCGATGACCATGACGGCACCACCTATACCGGGCGCCGTGGATCAACTCAACGCATGGCGCCGGCGTCGGCACGGGTGTAAAATCGGCGATCGGATCGGGAGAACGCCATGCGTAGTTTGCTAGCCGGTGCATTGGCCTTCGCCGCGCTTGCCGCGACGCCGCTTTCCGTCGAGGCTGCGGGCTCCGTCAATGTCACCTTCGTTAATCCGGAGCGCTATCGCGACATCGATGATCGGTTCACCGGCCGGCGATCGGGCGTATTGAAGGAGGTTGAATCCTATTTCGACTATCTGGGCGAGCGCTACCTGAAGGACGGACAGGTCCTCAGCGTAGAGGTGCTCAACATAGACCTCGCCGGCCAATACGAGCCTTGGCGCTTCGAATTGCGCAATGTCCGCATCATGCGCGACGTCACGCCGCCCCGGTTCAGGCTGCGCTATACGTTTGTCGACCGCGGCAAGTTGCTGGTGCGCGCCGAGGAAAACGTCACCGATATGACC
Organism: Allomesorhizobium camelthorni; assembly: GCF_011045125.1. GTDB lineage: Bacteria > Pseudomonadota > Alphaproteobacteria > Rhizobiales > Rhizobiaceae > Allomesorhizobium > Allomesorhizobium camelthorni. The sequence goes on from NZ_JAAKZF010000001.1 coordinate 37,571, forward strand.
TACCTTTGGGGAGCCGGCTCGGCCTATAGCGACCAGCGCCTCGGCTACGAGAAGAAAATGCTGCGCGACTGGTTCCGCAGGCGCTTCGTGCGCCTCGATCCGCCGCGCGGATGATTCCTTCTTTGCCCGTACCGGCGCCGCAAGGCGTTTTTGGAAAGATTTCGGGATAGGAATCCGCAGCGTAGCGTGGCGCAGCTCCGAATGTTGGTGCCGCGCTTATGCGCCCTTGGACACCTTCTCCCCGTCAGCGGGGAGAAGGGAGGCGCGTGCTCACTCAGTGCCCATCACGTCCTTGAGTTCCGTCACCTTCTGCATGCAGCCGGCCTCGTCGCCGGCATCCGCCATCTTGCGGGCTTCGGTCATCAGCATCGCCACCTGATCGGCATCATGCCCGGTGGCTCCGCGCGTCACCTCTTCCTGGTGAGGCGAGATGGCCTCCACCTGATCGGAAGCAGCTCCGGTAGATCCCGTGGTTTCCGTGCTCGTTCCCTGGGCGCCCTGCAGAACCTGTTCCTGATGCTCCGTTGCGATGCCGGACTCGCTGGTGGCTGCGCCCGTCTCGGCGGTGACGGCGGGCTGCTCGAGCTTCGTGAGTTCCTCCCGGCAATCGGCGAAGGCCGGCGCCGCGAGCATGACCGATAAAGCGGTGAAAGTCGCCAAGCGTATCAACATCAGACTCTCCTTTCATAAGAGGCCGCTTTTGGATGATGGGCTAGAACGACCGGATACTCGATGTGTTCCGGTGCAAGGTGGCGATTTTCCCGAAGTGCGCCGCCAGCATCCGAAGGGCTGTGGAATGTAACGAAACTGACATCGAACCGACATTCCCCGTTCATGCGGCTGGCTTAGGCGAAAGCCTGCAAATGCGAAAAGCCCCCGTCGCAAGGAAGTCATCATGCTCGAAATCCGCAACGTCACGCGCCGATTCGGCAAGACTGTCGCCGTCAACGGCGTCGCGCTCGAAATTCCGCAAGGCCAGATGGTCGGCATTATCGGACGCTCCGGCGCCGGCAAATCCACCCTGCTTCGCATGATCAACCGCCTCATCGACCCAAGCCACGGGTCGATTTTTTTTGCCGGCACGGAGGTCTCCAGCCTGCGCGGCTCCACCTTGCGGCGCTGGCAGCGCGACTGCGCCATGATCTTCCAGCAGTTCAACCTGGTTCCGCGCCTCGACGTCCTCACCAATGTCCTTTTGGGCCGCCTCAACCACCGGCCGACCGCGCTCAATCTCCTCAACATCTTCTCGCGTGAAGAGCGCGCGATGGCGATCTCGGCGCTGGAGCGTCTGGATATCGCCCAGACGGCGCTGCAGCGCGCGGGCACGCTTTCCGGCGGCCAGCAGCAGCGCGTGGCGATCGCGCGGGCCCTGATGCAGCAGCCCAGGATGATCCTGGCGGATGAGCCGATCGCCTCGCTCGACCCGCTCAACGCCAAAGTCGTGATGGACGCGCTGCGCGACATCAATTTGCGCGAAGGCATCACCGTCATCACCAATCTGCACACGCTCGACACCGCGCGAAACTATTGCGAGCGCATCATCGGTATGGCCGGCGGCAAGGTCGTGTTCGACGGCGCGCCGGAAGAGCTCACCCGCGAGGCCGTCCGCATGGTCTATGGCGCCGACAGCGACGGGGCGGAAATCTCCGAGGCCATCACCTCGACCAGCATCCGCGGCGAAAAGCCCCGCAAGATCGCAGCCAGGACGGCGCTGAAGCCGGCCCTGGCCGAGGCCTGAGGCCACGGTCGTATCGCCCGCGTCAAGGGCCACTCAAAAGCACGATCAGCGACCGGCCGCATGCCGGATGAGAACAGGAGAGACATCATGTTCAGAAAAGCACTTCTAGGCGCAGTTTCGCTCGTCGCCATGTCGGTCGGCGCGGCACAGGCGGAAGATCTCAAGGAATTCCGCATCGGCATTCTGGGCGGCGAGAACGAGGCCGACCGCCTGCGCAATTTCCAGTGCATGATCGACAAGCTGCCCGGCGCGCTCGGCGTCGAAAAGGTTTCGCTGTTTCCGGCAGCCGACTATGACGGCGTCGTACAGGGACTGCTCGGCGGCACGCTCGACTATGCCGAACTCGGCGCTTCGGCTTACGCCAAGGTCTATCTCGAAGACGCAAAGGCCGTGGAGCCGATCCTGACCACCGTCCAGACCGACGGCTCGACCGGCTACTATTCGATCATGGTGGCGCGCAAGGATTCCGGCATCGCCAAGCTTGAGGACATGAAGGGCAAGAAGCTCGGCTTCGCCGATCCGGATTCGACCTCGGGCTATCTGGTTCCTGCCGTCACCCTGCCGGTCGCGCTCGGCGGCACGCCGGTGAAGGACTATTTCGGCGAGACCGGCTTTGGCGGCGGCCACGAGAACCTCGTCCTCGAAGTGCTGAAGGGCACATTTGATGCCGGCACGACCTGGGGTTCGGGCGTCGGCGAATTCAAGGACGGCTATACGTCCGGCAATCTCGCCAAGATGGTGAGCAAGGGCATCCTCGACATGGATGACCTCGTCGAACTGTGGAAGTCGCCGCTGATCCCGAACGGTCCCATTGTCGTTCGCACCTCGTTGGATGCCGACATGAAGACCAAATTCAAGGAGTTCATGGTCGACCTGCCGAAGTCCGACCCGGCCTGCTTCTCCGCAATTCAGGGCGGCGACTACACCGGTTACACCGAGGTCACGGAGGAATTCTACCGGCCGATCATCGACGCGCGCAAAGCGCAGATCGGCAGCTGAGCCATCAGGCAACCGGAACGCGTCGCGGGAAGCCCCGCGGCGCGTTCTCGCTTTGCGGAACAGATTTCATGAGCGTGACACTCTCCGAAACCGGCCTCGCGGTCGAGCGGCACTGGCGTGAACTGGCGGGCCGCCGCAGGTTCTACACGATCGGCGGCGTGCTGTTCATGATCGTCGCCATGAGCGGCTCGCTCTGGTTTGCCAATGAAAGCAATGCCGGCAAGTTCTGGGACCGCCTGCCCTATCTGTTCGATTTCGTCGGACAGCTTTTGCCGCGTGACGGCTTCGAGATCTGGCGCGCCATGTTCGACCTGCCCTCGCCCTATGACGACGGCAGTCTCAAATATAATTATCCCGAAGGCCGCATGTACCTGACGGAGACGTTCTACGTCCCCGAATATGTCTACAAGATGCTTGAGACGATCAACATCGCCCTGGTCTCAACCCTGATCGGCTTTGCGATCGGCTTCGCCCTCTGCTTTCTGGCGGCTTCCAATGTCGTCACGCAGCGCTGGCTGCGCTTCTTCGTGCGCCGCTTCATGGAAGTGCTGCGCGCATTCCCCGAAATCGTCATCGCCGGCTTCTTCCTCGCCGTGCTGTCGCTCGGCGCGGTGCCGGCGATCATCGCAGTCTCGATCCACACGATCGGCGCGCTCGGCAAGATGTTCTTCGAGGTGGTCGAGAACGCCGATATGCGGCCGGACGAGGGCTTGCGCGCCGCGGGCGCCAACCGGCTCGAGCGGGTTTGGTTCGGCATCGTGCCGCAGGTCATGCCGAATTTTTTGAGCTACGGCTTGCTGCGCCTCGAAATCAATGTCCGCGCCTCGACCATCATCGGTGCCGTCGGCGGCGGCGGCATCGGCGAGGTGCTGCGGCTGTCGATCAGCCAGACCCACGAGGCCAAGACGCTGGCCATCGTGCTGCTGCTCTTCATCACCATCATCGCGGTCGACCAGTTTTCCGCCTGGCTGCGGCATAGGCTTGTCGGCGAACAGGCGTTCGCCTTCGGCCGGGGAGGCTGATCATGGCCGTGCTTTCACTTTCCGAAGTCGGCGAGATCGCCGCCCGCCATCCGCAGGTCTTTGCAGGCTCGCTGCGCAAGCGGCTGGCCGGCTGGGCGATCGGGCTGGGGGTCGCGGCCTACCTGGCATTCGCCTGGTGGTTCTTCGCCATCGGCGCTGTGTTCGCTAATGGAAACTGGGACATCGCCGGGGCCTATCTCGCCGACTGGGTGACGTATGAGGTCCGGCCGACCATCGGGATCGAGGAAAACCATCTCGAAATCTCGTTCCCGCGTTTCGACCCGGTCGGAGAACGAGGCAATCCGGACTGGCTGACCAGGGAAACCGCGATGGTAGAGCGGGTTGTCGCGGCGCCCACCGGCAACGCAGCCACTTCCAGTGCGGGAGGTTCGGCGGGAAGCTTTCTGGGAACCGTCGGCGGCAAGCCGGCGCCGACGGGAAGCTCGGCGGCCGCCGCGCCTTCTCCGGCAACCGGCGGCGAGGCCATACGCCAGGAAGAAACCGTCAGCGCCACCGTGGAAATCGGTTCCCGCAATCTGATCGAAATCGTTCCGGGCGTTGTAACGGTGACGCGCGGATCGGAAACGCTGGTGGCCGACATCGTCCGGGGCCGGTCGGTGACGGCGCGCGGCCCGCTGCCCGATTGGGCGGAGCAGAAAGAGCCGGGAGCAAAGATAATCGTGCATTTCGGATTTCCCGGCCGCGCCGAGATCGAAGAGGACGAAGTCAAGATCCGCCACCGCTTCTGGGGCTGGGCGAACTTCGTCTTCGACACCAATTCGCCTTTCTGGGGCAAGCCGGCCGGCGAGGTGTTCTCGCTGATCGCGTCCGGCGAGCGCATCGATCCGAAACGGTCGAACCTGGCGCTGGCGTGGGACAACATCCTCAACAATTCCGAATGGCAGCATCTCGACGTCTGGACCAAGCTGCTGCAGACCATCGTCATGGCGTTTGTCGGTACCGTATTCGCCAGCCTGCTTGCCTTTCCGCTGGCCTTCGCCGCTGCCCGCAACATCACCCAGAGCCGCATCGCCAATCAGGTCGCCAAGCGCCTGTTCGACTTCCTGCGTTCGGTCGACATGCTGATCTGGGCGCTGTTCTTCACGCGCGCCTTCGGCCCCGGGCCGCTGGCCGGCATCTCGGCGATCTTCTTCACCGACACCGGAACCTTCGGAAAGCTCTATTCGGAAACGCTGGAGAATATCGACGACAAGCAGCGCGAAGGCATCCGCTCGGTTGGGGCGGCGCCGTCGCTGGTGCAGCGCTATGGTGTGGTGCCGCAGGTCCTGCCGGTATTCCTCAGCCAGTCGCTGTATTTCTGGGAATCCAACACGCGGTCGGCGACCATCATCGGCGCTGTCGGTGCCGGCGGTATCGGCCTCAAGCTCTGGGAAGCCATGCGCACCAATTCGGACTGGGAGAACGTCGCCTACATGGTGCTGCTCATCCTCATCGTCGTGTTCGTCTTCGACAATATCTCCAACGCCCTGCGCCGGCGGCTGATGGGCGGCGATCCGGCCGGCGCCCAGCCTGTCTGACGGATCAGGCTGGGGGTAGCGCCGGCTCCGGCAGCGTCCGCCAGGCGAGCCAGCGAGCCGACGGCCAAGATGATACCGATCAGGTTCATGAGTGTTGCGCCGAGCAGGCGACGGTCTTACATCCGGCCGGCCCCGCCCACGACGCAGCATCAACCTGTGAGAGCGCCCATGCCGTCCGAAACCGCCATCGACCTGAACAACAATCCGCTCACGCTGTGGAACGGACCGCTCGGCCTGCCTGATTTCTCCCGCATCGGCAGCGGCGATTTCGGGCCGGTGTTCGACGCCGCACTCGCGGGCCATGCGGAAGAGATCGATGCGATCGCCGGTAGCGCGGATGCGCCCACGATCGAAAACACGCTGGCCGCGCTGGAGCTTGCCGGCGATCCGCTCGACCGGGTCTCGGCTATATTCTGGTGCATGGCCGGCACCAACACCAACGACGCCATCCAGGCGACGGAGCGCGAGATCTCGCCGAAGATGGCGCGGCATTTTTCCGCGATCTCGATGAACGCGAAGCTGTTCGCGCGCATCGACGACCTTTACCAGCGCCGCGCATCGCTCGGGCTCGACCCGGAAACGCTGCGTGTCCTGGAAAAGACCTGGAAGCGCTTCGTCAAGGCCGGCGCGAAGCTAGACGAGGCCGGCAAGAAGCGCCTGGCGGCTATCAACGAGGAACTGGCCTCGCTCGGCGCAAAATTCGGCCAGAACCTGCTCGCCGACGAACGCGACTGGGTGCTGTTCCTCGACGAGACAGACCTCGCCGGCCTGCCGGAATTCCTGAGGAACGCGATGGCCGAGGCAGCCGAGATGCGCGGCCAAAAGGGCCGGTACGCGGTCACCCTGTCGCGCTCGATCTACGAGCCCTTCACCACCTATTCCGAACGGCGCGACCTCCGCGAAAAGGCGTTCCGCGCTTTTATCGGCCGCGGCGAGACCGGCGGGCCGACCGACAATGGCCAGGTGGTAAAGGACACACTGCGCCTGCGCGCCGAAAAGGCGAAGCTCGTCGGCTATGACAGCTTCGCCGACCTGAAGCTCGACGACACGATGGCCAAGACCCCGCCAGCGGTGCTCGAACTGCTTGGACCGGTGTGGAGAAAGGCGCGCGAGAAGGCGGCGATCGACCAGGCCGGGCTTGAACGGCTCGCGGCGGCGGAAGGCAGCAACAACCCGCTCGCGGCCTGGGACTGGCGTCATTACCAGGAAAAGCTGCGTGCCGAAAAGTTCGCTTTCGACGAAGCTGAACTGAAGCCCTATTTGCAGCTCGAGCGCATCATCGAGGCCTGCTTCGATGTCGCGGGACGGCTGTTCGGGCTGTCCTTCGTCGAGAAGAAGGGTATCGCCGCCTGGCATCCCGACGTGCGCGTTTTCGAGGTCAGGAATGCCGACGGCAGCTATCGCGGCCTGTTCATGGCCGATCATTTCGCGCGGCCCTCGAAGCGCTCGGGCGCGTGGATGAGCGCGCTGCAGTCGGGCTACCAGCTCGGCAAGGGCTCGACGCCTGTGATCTACAACATCATGAATTTCGCCAAGGCGGCCGAGGGTAAGCCGTGCCTGCTGTCGCTGGACGAGGCCAAGACGCTTTTCCATGAGTTCGGCCATGCGCTGCACGGCATGCTGACCGACGTGACCTGGCCGTCGGTCGCTGGAACCTCTGTGCCGCGCGACTTCGTCGAGCTGCCGTCGCAGCTCTACGAGCACTGGCTGACCGTGCCGGAAGTGCTCGAAAAGCACGCGCTGCACTACGAGACCGGCGATCCGATGCCGAAGCAACTGCTCGACAAGATGCTGGCGGCCAGCACATTCGGCGCAGGTTTCGCCACGGTCGAGTTCACCGCGTCGGCGATGGTCGACATGGCCTACCATTCGCGCTCGGACGCGCCGGAGAACCCGCTCGCCTTCGAAGCGCAGACACTGGAAAGGATCGGCATGCCAGATGCGATCGCCATGCGCCACCGCACGCCGCACTTCCAGCACATCTTCTCCGGCGACGGCTACTCGGCCGGCTATTACTCATACCTGTGGTCGGAAGTGCTCGACGCCGACGCCTTCGCGGCCTTCGAGGAGACCGGCGATCCGTTCAATCCCGAACTCGCCGAAAAGCTGCGCCGGCACATCTATGCCGCCGGCGGCTCGGCCGATCCGGAGGAGCTCTACACCGCATTCCGGGGCAAGATGCCGACGCCGGACGCGATGCTTAAAAAACGCGGGCTGCTCCCGATGATGGCGGGCGAAGAGCTCTGATCAGGGCGGGCAGACTTCGCGACCGTCATGTAAAATTCATCCATTCGCAATCGTCCTGCAACACAGCGGGGCGAAGGCTCATCCTGTATGTTCAGCCATCCAGGAGACAGCCATGAACAAAAATCTTTCCAGGCGCGCCTTCGTAACATCGGCCAGCGCCTTGGGCCTCGTCGGCGTTTCGGGGCTCGCGCTCCCCTACTATTCCCGCGCCAATACGCGGCCAGCCTTCACCCATGGCGTCCAGTCCGGCGACGTCGACACCGTCTCCGGAATGGTCTGGACCCGCGTCGACCGCCCTTCGCGCGTCATGTTCGAAGTGTCGACCACGGAAAGCTTCTCGAACGCCGTGAAACTGCCGCCGCTCGACGCGACGCCCGAAAGCGATTTTACCGTGAAACGGCTTTTGACCGATCTCGCCTCGGACCAGGACATTTTCTACCGCATGACCGCGGTCGACCTGTCGGATGTCAACGCCGTTTCCGAACCGATCGTCGGCCGCTTCAAGACCGCGCCCGCCTCGAAGCGCAATATCCGTTTCACTTGGTCCGGAGATACGGTCGGCCAGGGTTGGGGCATCGACGACAAGGGCATGTACACCTATGCGACGATGGCCAGGCACACGCCGGATTTCTTCCTGCATTCCGGCGACACGATCTATGCCGATGGTCCGCTGAAGGCCGAAGTCGAGCTGAAAGACGGCACGAAGTGGATCAACAAGGTTTTGATCGACGAGAAGAGCAAGGTCGCCGAGACGCTCGCCGAATATCGCGGCCAGTGGAAATACAACATGATGGACGAGCATTGCCGCGCCATGAATGCGGTCTGCCCGACATTCTTCCAGTGGGACGACCATGAGGTGGTGAACAACTGGTCAGGCTCGAAGGACCTGTCCAAGGATGACCGCTACACCGAAAAATCGGTGGCGCTGCTGACGTCGCGTGCGGCCCGCGCCTTCCACGAAATGACGCCGATCCGCTTCACGCCGGCGGAGCCGGGCCGCGTCTACCGCAAGATCGCCTATGGCCCGCTGCTCGACATCTTCTTCCTCGATCTCCGCTCCTATCGCGGGCCGAACGGCGATTCCGTCGAAACCGAGATGACGCCGCAGTCGCGCATTGTCGGCGAGGAACAGCTAAAATGGCTGAAGCGCGAACTGGCGAACTCGAAAGCGACCTGGAAAGTCATCGCTTCCGACATGCCGCTCGGCATCATCGTCTGGAACGATGCCGCGAACAAGAAAGGCGCCGAGGCCATCGCCAACGGACAGCCGGGCGCCGCTAGCGGCCGCGAATTGGAGATCGCCGACCTGCTGCGCTACATCAAGAACGCCGGCATCGACAATACGGTCTGGCTGACAGCCGACGTCCACTATACCGCCGCGCATTACTACAATCCCGAGAAGGCTGCCTTCCAGGACTTCAATCCGTTCTGGGAATTCGTTTCAGGCCCGCTCCACGCCGGCACCTTTGGACCCGGTGACCTCGACATGACGTTCGGCCCCGAGCTGAAATATGTGAAGGCGCCGACTGCCGAGCAGGGCCAGAACCTGCCTCCTTCAGCGGGACTGCAGTTCTTCGGGCTCGTCGACATTGACGGTGCGAGCGAACAGATGACGGTACGGCTGATGGATCGCGACGACAACGAGCTCTACAAAGTCACGCTCGATCCCGTCCATTCGGCCTGAACGGGGCTTGGTGGCTCCCATGCAACAACAAGCCGGTCCGCCATCGAGCGGATCGGCAAGTGGTTTGCCGCAAACTAGCGACGCGGATAGCAGTCGAGCGGAATGTTCGGCCAGACGGCTTCGGCGCACCGGGCAGCGGACTGACGCTCCTCGAGCGATGCGCTCGCCGGGCCGGTGACCATCGGATCGACGCCGTACGGCGCATCGGGGAAGGCCTGCTCCGCCGGCGTTTCCGACGACTGCGTGGCAGGGCGCTCCACATCCCGTGTGCCCATCGAATGCGCCACGCCGATCGCGCCGGCCGCCGAGACGGAAGCTGCGACAAAGATACCAAGGAGCTTGAATTTGCTGATTGTCATACCACTTGAACCGTTCTGGCGCCAAAACGATCCGTTTTGGTTAAGGATTTATTGTCGCATCCCGATGCCTAATTTTCGGTAACCATCGGGGCCTTTCGCATCTGCGAAAAAACATGTATGAGCCCGCCAACCGAAAAGGCGGCGCCTACCATTGTGCGCCCAAGCACCCCTGAGACAGATTTCATGAACATCCGCAATATCGCGATCATCGCGCACGTCGACCATGGCAAAACCACTCTCGTCGACCAGCTTCTGAAGCAGTCCGGCTCGTTTCGCGAAAACCAGCGCGTCGCAGAGCGCGCCATGGATTCGAACGACCTGGAAAAGGAGCGCGGCATCACGATCCTGGCCAAGGCGACTTCGGTCGACTGGAAAGACACCCGCATCAACATCGTCGACACTCCGGGCCACGCCGATTTCGGCGGCGAGGTGGAGCGCATACTGTCGATGGTGGATTCGGCCATCGTTCTGGTCGACGCAGCCGAAGGGCCGATGCCGCAGACCAAATTCGTCGTCGGCAAGGCGCTGAAGGTCGGGCTGAAGCCGATCGTGGTGATCAACAAGATCGACCGTCCCGATGCGCGTCATGTCGAAGTCGTCAACGAAGTGTTCGACCTGTTCGCGGCGCTCGACGCCACCGACGAGCAGCTCGACTTCCCGATCCTCTACGGCTCGGGCCGCGACGGCTGGGTCTCGGAGAACCCGGAAGGCCCGAAGGACCAGGGCCTGGCGCCGCTGTTCGATCTCGTCCTCAAGCACGTGCCGGCGCCGACCGTGCATCCCGGCCCGTTCCGCATGATCGGCACCATCCTGGAAGCCAATCCGTTCCTCGGCCGCATCATCACCGGACGCATCGAATCCGGCACGCTTAAGGCCAACCAGGCGGTGAAAGTGCTTCACCATGACGGCTCGCTGCTCGAAACCGGCCGCATCTCGAAAATTCTCGCCTTCCGCGGCCTCGAGCGCCAGCCGATCGAGGAAGCGCAGGCGGGCGATATCGTAGCCATAGCGGGCCTTTCGAAGGGCACCGTCGCCGACACTTTCTGCGACCTGTCGGTGACCGAACCGCTGCACGCGCAGCCGATCGATCCGCCGACCGTCACCATGTCGTTCATCGTCAATGACAGCCCGCTGGCGGGCACCGAAGGCGACAAGGTCACGTCCCGTGTCATCCGCGACCGGCTGCTGCGCGAAGCGGAAGGCAATGTCGCGCTGAAGATCGAGGAATCGCCGGACAAGGATTCGTTCTTTGTTTCGGGCCGCGGCGAATTGCAGCTCGCGGTGCTGATCGAGACGATGCGCCGCGAAGGCTTCGAGCTCGCCGTGTCGCGTCCGCGCGTCGTCATGCAGAAGGGCGAGAACGGCGAGTTGCTGGAGCCGGTCGAAGAGGTCGTGATCGACGTCGACGAAGAGCATGCCGGCGTCGTCGTGCAGAAAATGTCGGAGCGCAAGGCCGAGATGGTCGAGCTGCGCCCCTCCGGCGGCAACCGCCAGCGCCTGGTCTTCCATGCGCCGACGCGCGGCCTGATTGGCTATCAGTCGGAGCTTCTGACCGACACGCGCGGCACGGCGGTGATGAACCGGCTGTTCCACGCCTATGAGCCCTACAAGGGCGACATTGGCGGCCGCACCAACGGCGTGCTGATCTCCAACGATCAGGGCGAGTCGGTGGCGTTCGCCATGTGGAACCTCGAGGACCGGGGACCAATGGTCATCGACGCCGGCGTCAAGGTCTATCAGGGCATGATCATCGGCATCCACTCCAGAGACAACGATCTCGAAGTGAACGTGCTGAAGGGCAAGAAGCTCACTAACATCCGCGCCGCTGGCAAGGACGAGGCCGTCAAGCTGACGCCGCCGATCCGCATGACGCTGGAGCGGGCGCTGGCCTGGATCCAGGACGACGAGCTGGTCGAGGTTACGCCGAAGACCATCCGCCTGCGGAAGCTCTTTCTAGACCCGAACGAGCGCAAGCGCTTTGAGAAGTCGTCGAAGACGGCGGGCGCGGCTTGAGGCAGCGCTTTCCCTTCCCAAAAGGGGAGGGATTCACGCCGCCGACGACAGGAAGGCCGGGCTTTCCTTGACGAGCGCGGATTTCAGCTTCTCCAGCGCCCGGCTCTCGATCTGGCGCACCCGCTCCTTGGAGATGCCGAGCGTTTCGCCCAGCGCCTCCAGCGTCGCTCCGTCATCCTGCAAGCGCCTTTCGGCGATGATGCGCAGTTCGCGCTCGTTGAGCACGCCGAGCGCATTTTTGAGCCAGCCAGAGCGGCGCTCGATGTCTATCGTCTCGCCGACGATTTCGTCGGGAAGCGGCGCGTCGGAAACCAGGAAATCCATCCGGTCGGCCGAGCCGCCGCCATCGTCTACCAGCGGCGCGTTGAGCGATGTGTCGGGGCCGGACAGGCGCGAATCCATCATCGCCACATCCGCTTCCGAAACGCCGAGCGCCGTCGAAATCTCCTTGTAGAGCGCCGATCCGGACATGGTCTCCGGCCCCTGCGCCAGCCGCGCGCGAAGCCGCCTCAAATTGAAGAACAGCGCCTTCTGCGCCGAACTGGTGCCGCCGCGCACGATCGACCAGTTCCGCAGGATGTAGTCCTGCATCGAAGCGCGTATCCACCAGGTCGCGTAGGTCGAGAAGCGCACGTCGCGTTCGGGCTCGAAGCGGGCCGCCGCCTCCAGCAAGCCGACATGGCCCTCCTGGATCAGGTCGCCCATCGACAGGCCGAAATAGCGGAATTTCATCGCCATCGAGATAACCAGCCGCATATGCGCGGTGGTGATCCGATGCATGGCGTCCTGGTCGCGATGCTCTTTCCAGCGCAGCGCAAGCTCATGCTCCTCGCCGCGGTCGAGATATGGCGCCTTCATCGCCGCCCGGATCATCGCTCTCTTGGCTTTGTCTCGCATTTGGCGCTCCCAAACTCTGGCGCAATTGCCCGCTAGTTCATTCTTTCCCGATCCTCGAGGGGACCACGCTCCGATTTCCGGGGCGCCGTCCGGGACATGGCCTTGACCTCAAGGCGAAGCGCCCTAGACGCCCTCCAACGCCCCGTGCCCAGGAATGTTCCATGATCTCGGTCGACCGCGCAGACATCGCCTTCCAGCTTTTCGACGCTCTCCCCACGGCCAGCCTCTCGGCATTGCCGCGTTTTGCCGATTATGACCGCGCCGCGATCGACGGCGTTCTCGACATGGCGGAGCGGGTCGCGATGGATCATTTCCTGCCGCACGCGGCCGATCTCGACCTCAACGAACCGAAATTCGTCGACGGAAAAGTGGTGATCGACGAGCGCGTCGGCGCAGCACTCGCGGCATACCGCGAGGCGGGGTTCTTCGGCGCCAGCTTCGATCAGGAACTGGGCGGCGCGCAGATGCCGGAAACCGTGCGCAGCGCCGTGGGCTTCATCTTCTCCATGGCCAATATCGCCACGGCCGCCTATCCGTTCCTGACCACCGCCGCCGCCAATCTGATCGATGCCTTCGGCTCGCCCGAGCAGAAGGCGCGCTTCCTGAAGCCGATGGTGGAAGGCCGGTTCTTCGGCACGATGTGCCTTTCGGAGCCGCAAGCCGGCTCCTCGCTGGCCGATATCACGACAAAGGCCGAGCCGCAGGAGGATGGCTCCTATTTCCTGACCGGCCGGAAAATGTGGATCTCGGGCGGCGACCAGGAGATTTCCGAAAACATCGTCCACATGGTGCTGGCGAAGATCCCCGGCAGTCCGCCCGGCGTTAAGGGCATCTCGCTGTTCATCGTGCCGAAATTCCTGGTCGAGGAGGACGGCTCGATCGGCCTGCGCAATGGCGTCGCGCTCGCCGGCCTGAACCACAAGATGGGCTACCGCGGCACAACCAACGCCGCGCTGAATTTCGGCGAGGATGGTCCCTGCCGCGGCTATCCGGTCGGCGACCCCGGCAAGGGCCTGGTCTACATGTTCCAGATGATGAACGAGGCGCGCATCGGCGTCGGGCTCGGCGCCGCAGCCCTCGGCGCGGCCGGTTACCGCGCCTCGCTGGCCTATGCCCGCGAGCGCCTGCAGGGCCGCCATCCGGACAACAAGGACGCCTCCTCTCCGCAAATCCCGATCATCGGCCATGCCGACGTAAAGCGGCTGCTGCTCGCCCAGAAAACCGCCGTGGAAGGCTCGCTGGCGCTGCTTCTCTACGCCGCATTCCTGGTGGATGCGATCAAGGCGGCGCCCAGCGAGGAGGCGCGCCACGAGATCCGCATCCTGCTCGACCTCCTGACCCCGATCGCGAAATCATGGCCCTCGGAATTCTGTCTCGAAGCCAACAAGCATGCGATCCAGGTGCTCGGCGGCTATGGCTACACGCGCGACTATCCCGTGGAGCGGCTCTACCGCGACAACCGCCTGAACGCGATCCATGAAGGCACGCACGGCATCCAGGCGCTCGACCTGCTCGGCCGCAAGGTGATGCAGGAGAACGGCGCCGGCATGAAGACGCTGGCCGCCAGGATCATGGCCGACGTGACGCAGGCGCATGGCTTAGAGGGGTTGACCGCCCATGCCGCCGATCTGGCGGCGCATCTCGCCGAAGCCGTCGCCACCACCGGCAAGCTCGCGGCAAAGGTCGGCTCAAATCCGCGTCCAGGCCTTGCCAATGCGACGATCTATCTCGACATGATGGGCCATGTGGTCATCGCCTGGATGTGGCTTCGTCAGGCGACGGCCGCGACGCGCAGGCTCGGCTCGCCGGATCCGGACCGGAACTTCCTCGACGGAAAACTCGCCGCCTGCCGTTATTTCTTCGCCTACGAACTGCCGAGGACCCGCACGCAACGCGCGCTTCTCGACAGCCTCGACGATACTGCGCTGAAGATGCGGCCGGAGTGGTTCTGAACTCTCAGGAGCATGGCCGGCGCATTACCTGAACATCACCGCAGACCTCAGGAGAGGTCTATCTCGCCATCCACCACATGGTTCAGATCGGTGCCTTCGGCAGTCAGCGTCATACGCACGCGCAATTTATTGCCGCTGGCTCTGCCCTCGCGCACGATCGCCTCGATCTCGCGCTGCGAGGTGACGCCGACCTCCTTGAGGAACTTGCGGATCGACATGTTGAATTTGTCTTCGTCCATGGCGGCGCTCCCATCTTGCATCTGCCGGATTGTAGGCCGTGGCTGCCGGGTGGCAAGCGGCGTCAGCTGTAGGCCCGGAAATGCTGGTTGAAGCTGAGGCAGCCCGGCTGCCACAGGACAAAAAAACCCGGCGTCGCCGCCGGGTTCTTGCCTGCCACGCGAATGAAGGCGCTTACGCGGCCTCTTCCTGTTCCGCGACCTCGGCTTCCTCATTGTCGGCCTTGGCGCCGCGCTTCGGACCCTTGTTCAGGTTGGTCTCGATCATCCGCACCGCTTCGGTTTCGGAGACGCGGTTGACCGCGGCGATCTCCCGCGCCATGCGGTCGAGCGCCGCTTCGTAGAGCTGACGCTCGGAATAGGACTGCTCGGGCTGGTTCTCGGCGCGGTAAAGGTCGCGCACCACTTCCGAGATCGAAAGCAGGTCGCCGGAATTGATCTTCGCGTCATACTCCTGCGCGCGGCGCGACCACATGGTGCGCTTGACGCGGGCGCGGCCCTGCAGGACCTTGAGCGCGCGATCGACATAGTCGGTCTCGGAAAGCTTGCGCATGCCGATGGCGGTCGCCTTGGCGACCGGCACTTTCAGCCGCATCTTGTCCTTGGCGAAGTCGATGACGAAGAGTTCAAGTTTGTGGCCCGCGACTTCCTGCTCGTCGATCGACACGATCTGGCCGACGCCATGCGCCGGATAAACGATGTATTCACTCGTCTTGAACCCGTGCCGGACTGCGGATTTCTTCTGCGGGGTTGCGGTTGCCATACGCGGTGAACTCCTTGTTGGGCCGGTTTCAATACCGGCTGATTGTTGCGGCCCGACGGGCCGAATCTAGTGCCGCAAACAGGCGAAACCACCGGAAAAACCCAAGGCCCTGGCAATCCGCCCCAAAATAAGCGTTGCCTGGCCCAAGTTGCCTTGGTCCGGATTAGGGTTTCCACCTTTCAGTGATTAAGGCTCAGCGCCATATATCGACGGTGTGTCCGCAGCATGTTTAGCTCGCATACCACAAAAACCGGCGAGAATCAACAATTTGCTGCAAGCGCGCAAGGCCGCGACGTGTCAAGCCGCGACAACACCGGTCATGACAGTCAGCTTAAGAAAATCCTGCTGGCAAGGTTTTAGCGCATGACGCAGAAAACCGGAATAGGTTTTCTGAAAGATCATGCGCAGGTCCAAAATCTGGAGAGGGGTGCTCAGTCGCCCTCGCCGGGATTCTCCGAAAAATACTTCTCGAACTTGCCTTCCACACCGTCGAACTCCTTGGCATCCACGGGCGGTTCCTTCTTCGAGGTTATGTTGGGCCACTTCGAGGCGTACTCGGTATTGATCTGCAGCCATTTGTCGAGGCCCGGCTCGGTGTCGGGCTTGATCGCGTCGGCCGGGCATTCCGGCTCGCAGACGCCGCAATCGATGCACTCGTCCGGATGGATGACGAGCATGTTTTCGCCTTCGTAGAAGCAGTCGACCGGACACACTTCAATGCAATCCATATATTTGCATTTGATGCAGTTGTCGGTGACGATATAGGTCATGCTGCGGCTCCGGGGCCCTGCTTTCTCGACTAATATGGGCGGTGAGGTATCGCCTTTACAGGGCTGTTGCAAGGGCGGCCATTCCCCGCAGGCGCCTATTGGCGAAACGGCCCGGCCGGATGGTGAGGACGGAGGCTTATTCCTCGCCGTTGCGCAGCCGGTCGGTCTCGCGCCGCTCCTTCTTGGTCGGGCGGCCGCTGCCTGCTTCGCGCAGCGGCGGCAACGCGTCGGGAGGAGCTTCGCCCTTCGGAGCGGGCGGCGGCGACAGATCCTCGTAGAGCGTTCGCGCCTCCTCGGCGGGACCGCGGCGGCTGCCCTGCTGCAGCACCTTGTAGATCAGTATCCGCCGCTCGAGCGTGATGGTCAGCACATCGCCTGGCTTAACCGAATCCGACGCCTGGCCGGCCTTGTCGCCATTGATGCGGACTCGCCCCGCAACCGCCAGCTTGGCAGCCAGCGAGCGCGACTTGACCACGCGCGCGAAAAACAGCCATTTGTCGATGCGCTGCCGGCCTTCGACCATCTACTTCTTGAGCTGGTCGCGCAGCGCCGCGAGCTTTGCAAAAGGCGAATCCGGATCGACGCGCACCGGGCGCTCCTCGCGCGGAGGCCTGGCCTGGAACGGCTGCTTGCCTTGGAAGCCGCCCTTGTCGCCGGGACGATTGTCGCGGCGGTCCGGCCGCTGGCCGTCGGCATTCGGCTTGCCCTTGAACTTGCCGCGCTCGAAACGCTCCTTGCCGCCATTCTCGCGCGGCGGCCGCGCTTCGCTGCGTTGCGGCCGATCGCCGTCTCGCTGCGTCCGGTCGCCCTGCGCCTTGCCGTCGCCGGCGACGGCGCCGTCGCGCTGGCCGCGGCGCTGGCGGTTGTCCTGCCGGTGGTGGCGGGGTCGCTGCTCGAACCGGGCCGGCCGCCACAAAAGGATCGGCTTCGGTTCCTCGGCTTCCTCTTCACCCTCCCCCTTGCGGGGAGGGTCGGCGCGCAGCGCCGGGGTGGTCCCGCTCGGCTCGGCGCCATTTCCATCTGTGCTTTGGTTCGTGCCGGCAGCTTCGCCGACGCTCTCCGGACCGGGCACAGCAGGCGTCAGGTCAGCGGGCAGCTCTTCCGCATCAGGCTTCCAGGTCGAAGCCGCGAGCGGCGTGGCGGCTTCCGTAGGAGCCTCGGCTTCCGCAGACAGCACCTCTGTGGCCGGCTCGTCCTGCACGACCGGCGCGATCGCCTCGGCGACGGACGACAAAGGTTCAGAAGCGACAGCTTCTCCCTCCGACGCAGTCAGTTCGGGTGCGGGTGGTGAAGAACCGAGCACGTCGTCTCCACCCCCCTCCGTCGCCTGCGGCGACACCTCCCCCGCAAGGAGGGAGGAGGGCGCTTCGACTGGCTCAGTCGCCGCCTTCTCGGCTTCCTTCGCGGCCTTCTCAGCAGCAGCTTTTTCAGCTTCCTTCGCCGCCCTTTCTGCTTCCCGCTTCGCGGCAGCGGCTTCCGAGGCCTCGCGTGCGGCTTGATCGAGCGCCTCGAGCCGCGTCTTCACCTCGGCGGCCGGCTTCGGTTCGGCGCGATAGCCGAGGCCTTTCAGGATTTCCTCTATGTCGTCGGCATTGGCTCCGAGGATCGACATCATCGCCGGCGTCACCAGGAAGGCGCTGCCGTCGAACGCGCCATCTGGCCGCGGGCCGGTTCCGGCCTTCCAGGCCAGCGCCGGCCGGATCAAATCGGCCAGCCGCTCCAGGATGTCGACGCGCACGGCGCGCCGGCCGAGCATGCGGAAGCCGGCCAGCTTGTAGAAGGCGCGGTCGAAGGCCGGGTCGACGACCACCGAAGTCCTGCCGGCGGCAAGCGCGTGGACGACGTCGCCGAAGCCGGGCTTTTCCTTGCCGTCGTTCTTCAGCGCCCAGAGCAGCGTCACCAGGCCTGCGGGGCCGGGCTTGAGCAGGCTCGGCACGAAGACGTGGTACGCGCCGAAGCGCACGCCGAGCCGGCGCAGTCCCGCGCGGCCTTCCTGGTCCAGCGACTTGATGTCGTCGGCAATCTCGCGCCGGTTGATCAGGCCGAAATGCTCGACCAGTTGGAACGCGATGCCGCGCGCGATGCCCGAAAGCTGCTCGGCGTTCTTCAGTTCGATCAGCGGCTTCAGCGCCGTGTCGATCTGGAAGTTCACGAAGCGCTCGGCGCGCGCCGCGACCTTGTCGCGGGCCGGGCCGGTCAGCTGCTCGTCGGCAAGCAGGATGATGCGGGGCCGGAGCGCATCCTCGGTCGCGGCCAGCGTTCCGATCGGCGTGCCGATCCAGCGCAGTATGCCGTCGGAGCCGAGCGCGATGTCGCTGTTGCCGGAAGCAGAAAACCGCTCGGCGCGGCTTTCGAATTCCAGCGCCAGCGCCTTCTGCGCCGCGGCCTTGATCGCCTTGCCCTCCTCGCCGCCGGCGGACTGGTCGGCGGTGAATCGGAACCCCTGCAGTTCTCCGACATGGTGGCCCTCTACGAGGACCGTTCCGGCAGGGCTTATTTCGGCTTCAAGCATCGTATTTTCTCTAAGGCGGCGCATGAGGACGGAAGTCCTGCGGTCTACGAAGCGTTTCGTCAACCGCTCATGCAGCGCATCCGACAATCTGTCTTCGATCTCGCGCGTTTTTTGTTGCCAGTGCTGCGGATCTGCAAGCCATCCCGGCCGGTTGGACACGTAGGTCCAGGTGCGGATCTGGGCGATGCGATGCGACAGCGTGTCGATGTCGCCCTCGACCGTGTCGGCGCGGCGCACCTGCTCGGCCATGTAGTTTTCGTCGACATGGCCGCGACGCGCAATGTCGAGATAGATCGCGGCGACGAGCTCCGAATGCTGCGCCGGCGCAATCTTGCGGTAGTCCGGCAGCGCGCAGACCTCCCACAGCCGCGCTACCCGCTCGCGTCCAGTGGCCAGAGCCCGGATATCCGGGTCCTGCGAAAGATGCTCCAGCGCCCGGCTGTCCACCGCCGGCAGCGCCCGCGTCAGTCCCTCGACCGGCGCGGTGGTGTCGATCGAGCGCTTGAGCGCGTCGATGCTGGAAAAATCGAACTGCGCGGTGCGCCATTGCAGCACTTTCACCGGATCGAAATCGTGGCTCTCGATCTTCTCGACCAGTTCGTCCGGAAAGGGATCGACCTGGCCTGTGACGCCGAAAGTACCGTCGCGCAGATGCCGCCCGGCACGGCCGGCGATCTGGCCGAGTTCGGAAGCGTTCAGGTTGCGGTACTGGAAACCGTCGAATTTCCGGTTCTGCGCGAAGGCGACGTGATCGAGGTCAAGATTCAGCCCCATGCCAATCGCATCGGTCGCGACCAGGAAGTCCACGTCTCCCGACTGGTAGATGGCGACCTGGGCGTTGCGGGTGCGCGGGCTGAGCGCGCCGAGCACCACGGCGACGCCGCCGCGCTGGCGGCGGATCAGCTCGCCGATCGCATAAACCTCGTCGGCCGAGAAGGCGACGATGGCCGAGCGGGGCGGCAGCCGCGTCAACTTTTTCGCGCCGGAATAGGCGAGATGCGAGAGCCGCGGCCGCGTCACCACCGAAACGCCGCGCAGCAGGCGCTGGAGGATGCCCTGCATAGTCGCCGCGCCGAGAAGCAGCGTTTCCTGGCGGCCGCGCAGATGCAGGATGCGATCGGTGAAGATGTGCCCGCGCTCGAGATCGCCGGCGAGCTGAACCTCGTCGATCGCCACGAAGGCGGCGTCGGTCTCACGCGGCATCGCCTCGACCGTGCAGACTGAATATTTCGCGCCGGGCGGCAGGACTTTCTCCTCGCCGGTGACCAGCGCGACCTTGTTCGCGCCGACCTTTTCGCAGACGCGGCCATAGACCTCGCGCGCCAGCAGCCTAAGCGGCAGGCCGATCACGCCGCTCTCATGCGCCACCATGCGCTCGATCGCCAGATGCGTCTTGCCGGTATTGGTCGGGCCGAGCACGGCCGTCACGTCTCGTCCCGAAAGGATGAGCGGGTCGTTCTTGGGCTGCTGCAGATTCATCGGAACGGGAAGCGGCCTTTCTGGCTCGGCTTGGCGGCTCGGCCTTCTGCGAACCGGCTGAATGGGGGCCGCTGCGGCGGCAAATGGCGATGAAGCCACAAATAGGGTTTCGGTCCCCGAAACGAAAGGCGGAAATCGTCAAAATTAACGTTGGAACGAGTCTGGAACGAATCGGAGACGAATCAGTGACTCCGCGCGATTCAGGATTTGTTCACGGCCACATCTAGCTTGGCCGAGGCGATCGCGCACCAGATCGTGAATCGGTTTGGGAGCGCCGCACTGCGACTGGCCGCGAAAGCGTTAACTTTTTCCGCCGAACCGGCCAATCGCGGTTTAATTGAAAGCTCAAGCGTTTGATTTCCAATACAATTCTACCTTTAGGAGCCTACCTGCGGAAGCTCGCGCGATGCGCCGGTTAACTTCTCGGCCAAACACGGAACGAATCGGCGACGAATCGCTGATTCCGCTGTTTTCCTGCTTTGTTCAACACAACATATGGGCCTTGACAAGTTTTCCGCCTCCAGATGGTGAATCGCAATTCGCCGCCCGACGGCTCATTTTCCGGGGCACGTTAACCTTTGATCCGGCGACCGTCGCCGAGAGCGAACTTGACGGGCCGCAACGCCGACCTGTTTGCCAAACCTTGCCGCAACCCTGCCGCCAGGACAGCGTCCGCTGCGATTTTCGTTAACGTTCCGGCTAAAGAGGGAACGAAGCGGCGACGAATCGCTGATCGGCCGGGTTTCCGCCTTTGTTCACCGCAACATGTTGTGCCGGTCAGCAGGCCGGGCAACCAATGGACACTCGCCGGCCGCGAGAAACCGAGTTTCTCATGCATCTCCGGTAAGGAATTTGTGCCGCATCGGCACAGCGCCGCTTCAAACGAAAAGCGCCCGTTCCCGCTCGACCGCTCTGGTGATGAATTCCGCCACGGTCTGGATGCGGCGCAGCGGCCGCATGGATTCGTGATAGACCAGCCAGTAGGCGCGGCGGATCGGCGGGGCGGCGGAGACAGGCACAAGCTCGGGCAGCGAGCGCGCGATGAAGGTGTGCACGATGCCTATGCCCGCGCCCGCGCGCACCGCTTCGGCCTGCCCCAGCGCTGAGGAGATCGCAAAACCCGCATCCCATCGGGGGCTGAATTCCCCGGCGTAGTCGAGCGAGGGGCTGGCGACGAGGTCCGGCACATAGCCGACCAGCCGGTGCGCGGCGAGTTCACCGACCGTTCGCGGCAGGCCGTTCTCTTCGGCATAAGCGCGCGAGGCGAACAGGCCGAGCGTATAGTCGACGAGCTTTCCCGCCACCAGCCGGCCTTCGGTGGGCCGCTCCACGGTGATGGCGATGTCGGCCTCGCGGCGCGACAGCGAAAAGGAACGCGGCACCGGCACCAGCTGGATCTTCAGCTCGCGGTGCTTTTCGGTGAGCCGGCCGAGCCGCGCGGCGAGGAAGGCGACGCCAAAGCCGTCGGGTGCGCCTATGCGCACCGCGCCCGACACCTCGTCGCCCTCGCCGGCGATTTCGGCGCGCGCGGTGATCATGTCGGCTTCCATGCGCTCCGCCATTTCTAGGAAGCGCTCGCCGGCCGGGGTGAGTTCGCTGCCGGTGGTCAGCCGGCGGAACAGTTTTGCGTTGAGCGCCTGTTCGAGAGCCGCGATCCTGCGCGAGACGGTGGCGTGGTTGAGTTCGAGGCGGCGAGCCGCGCCGAGAATCTGACCGGCGCGGGCAACGGCGAGGAATATGCGAACGTCATCCCAGTTCATGGGACGTACTTTCACCAAAGACGAGCTCGTGCCTGCGACGGCCCCCCTCTGTCCTGCCGGACATCTCCCCCTCAAGGGGGGAGATCACGCCTGCCGCGTAGCTTTCGTCAATCTGGACCGTCGGAGAAATAGCGACGGCGGCGAAGCTGCCAATCTCCCCCCTTGAGGGGGAGATGTCCGGCAGGACAGAGGGGGGTCGGTGAAGATGGGGCACAGCGATCAAGCAGAAGTTGAACTTGCCGCAAACTAATGGACACTTTGCGGAAATCAAAGCCCTTCTGCTCTGGCACTCGATTTTCCGCACAACGGTTGCTTTTCCGCTCGCGTTGCAATGCGGGCCGCAAAGCGGGACAATGCGGCAACTCAACGGAACTCAGGGAGAGAGATCATGGTCGAATACGGTCATTTCATCGGTGGAAAGCGCGTCGCCGGCACGAGCGGACGCGCACAGAACGTCATGCAGCCCATGGACGGCTCGGTCCGCGGCACGGTGGCGCTGGCGTCCAAGTCGGAACTGCGCGCCGCCGTCGAGAACGCCAAGGCCGCGCAGCCCGCCTGGGCGGCGACCAATCCGCAACGCCGCGTCCGCATCCTCATGAAGTTCCTGGAACTGGTGCAGCGCGACTATGACGAACTCGCCGATATTCTCGCGCGGGAACATGGAAAAACGATCGCCGACGCCAAGGGCGACATCCAGCGCGGCCTCGAAGTGGTTGAGGTCTGCATCGGCGCGCCGCACATGATGAAGGGCGAGTTCACCGACGGCGCCGGCCCCGGCATCGACGTCTATTCGATGCGCCAGCCCCTCGGCGTCGTCGCCGGCATCACGCCCTTCAACTTCCCGGCGATGATCCCGCTGTGGAAGATCGCGCCGGCCATCGCCTGCGGCAACGCCTTCATCCTGAAGCCGTCGGAACGCGACCCCGGTGTGCCGCTCCGGATCGCCGAACTGTTCCTCGAGGCAGGCCTGCCGGCCGGCATCCTCAACGTCGTCAATGGCGACAAGGAAGTGGTCGACGCCATCCTCGACGATCCGGACATCAAGGCCATCGGCTTCGTCGGCTCGACGCCGATCGCGCAGTACATCTATTCGCGCGCCACGGCCAACGGCAAGCGCGCGCAGTGCTTCGGCGGCGCCAAGAACCACATGATCATCATGCCCGACGCCGACTTGGACCAGACCGTCGACGCGCTGATCGGTGCCGGATACGGGTCGGCCGGCGAGCGCTGCATGGCGATCTCGGTGGCGGTTCCGGTCGGCAACGAGACGGCGGAGCGGCTGTTCGAAAAGCTCATTCCCCGCGTCGAAAGCCTGAAGGTCGGCCCCTCGACCGATTCCTCGGCCGATTTCGGTCCGCTGGTCACCAAGGAGGCGCTTGAGCGCGTCAAGAACTATGTCGACATCGGCGTCAAGGAAGGCGCCAAGCTCGTCGTCGACGGCCGCGGCTTCAAGATGCAGGGCTATGAGGACGGCTACTATATGGGCGGCTGCCTGTTCGACAATGTCACCGCCGACATGCGCATCTACAAGGAAGAGATTTTTGGGCCGGTTCTGTCGGTCGTGCGTGCGCCGACCTATGAGAACGCGATCAAGCTCGCCAACGACCACGAGATGGGCAACGGCGTCGCGATTTACACCCGCGACGGCGACGCCGCCCGCGACTTCGCCAGCCGCGTCCAGGTCGGCATGGTCGGCGTCAACGTGCCGATCCCGGTGCCGATCGCCTACTATACGTTCGGCGGCTGGAAGGCCTCGTCCTTCGGCGATCTGAATCAGCACGGCCCCGATGCGTTCCGCTTCTACACGAAGACCAAAACCGTGACCTCGCGCTGGCCGTCCGGCATCAAGGACGGCGCGGAATTCGTAATTCCGACGATGAATTAAACGGCTATTCCATTTTGGCCGACCTAGAACCCGCGGGCGATCAACCCCGCGGGTTTTTTGCGTCACGGTTTTGTTAAAGAGGGCCGTGGGGGCAAATCTTGTGGTTTCCTTCCGCTCTCCCCATATATGGAACATAGTGGGAACATCATTGGCCCACTAAACGATGGCAGACCGGAACACGGAAAGGAGCGACGCGATGACGACGTCGGAACCGGCCTGGATCGTTCCGGCAAAATGAGGCCTCCACACCTCCCTTGCCGGAACGCGATGGCGAAGGAGGTGCCCCATGGCACACAAATCGTTGCTGAGATGGATGAAGGCGCTGGTCGTCGCCACGGCGATGACGGTCGCGAGCCCCGCAAGCGCCCAGTACCAACATTGCGTCGACCACGGCGAACTCGTCGCCACACTGACCGAGAAATTCCAGGAAAAGCAGATTGCATTCGGGCTGATCGGTCGTATGGCGATCATGGAGGTCTATGTCGGCGCGGCTGGAAGCTGGACGGTCATCGTGACCGACACTCGCGGCAGAAGCTGCATCGTGGCGGCCGGCGACAATTGGGAAAGCACGGCGACCCTTTCCGGCCAAGACGCGTAGCGGTCGACGGGTTTGCGTTCGTGTCGGCCGCTCCACTAGGTCCTGCGACGGTATTGTAACAATCCGTGATGGAACGGCGGCAGGCAACCGGCGCTTTGTTTAAAGCTGAACCAGTGGATTACGTGCACTGGTTTCGAGGTCACGATCTGGAGCCGCGTCGTTGGATATTCAATCCATTCGACTGGTGGACGGAGGTGCGTCATGGCACGGAATCTACGCCTAATCGCGGCAGCCGCCGCAACTGCGATGTTGTTGCCGCTGGGTCCCGCCCTCGCCGAAGTCCCATGCGCGGAACGCGGCGAAATCGTCAAGAAACTCTCGGACGAATATAAGGAGAAAGCACAGGCAGTGGGCGTCATCAATCCCGATGCCGTTGTCGAGATCTTCGTTTCGGAAAACGGCACCTGGACCATCCTCGCTACCGGAACCGACGGCAAGAGCTGCGTGCTCTCGGCCGGCGAAGGCTGGGACGGCAATCTGATGGCGGCACTGCCCGGCGCTTGACCTCGACACCCCGACAGGCCGCGCGCTGCTCGCAGCGCGGCCATCGCGCCTGCAATTCCTCTCGCCTGAAGCGCTCGAATCCCTGGATCTACCTTGAAGCGGCCTGCTCCGCGTGTTCGCGCAGCAGCGACATGAGGCGTTGCGCTTCGGCCGCGGCCGCTTGCTCGTCCTTTTCCAATATTGCGCTGATCAAGCGGACATGGTGCTCGGCTGCCAGGCCGAGCCCGGTATCGGCCTGATAGCGGAACCAGAAGCGGCGGCTGTGCGTCTGCAACGGCGCCGCGACGCGGGCGGCGAAGGGATTATCAGCAGCGATCGCCATCGCCTCGTCGAGGGCTTTGTCGGCTTCCAGGAAAGCCGGAACATCTCCCGCGATCACGGCCTTGCGCATGGCGAGCGCCGCCGCGTGAAACCGGTCGGCGGCGTCGCGCGTCACGTGGCGCGCCGCCGAGCGGGCCAGCACGATCTCTATGCCGCGGCGCGCATCGAGGACCCGCATCCAGTCGGCGGCATGCAGGGGGGCAATCGCCAGTCCGGCGCGAGGACGCACCTCGACGAGCCCCTCCCAGGCCAGCCGCTGGATCGCCTCGCGGACCGGCGTTCTGCCGAGGCCGAGCCTCTCGATCATCGAGCCCTCGGTCGCAACGCTTCCGGGCGCCAGTTCGAGCGTTACGATCATGCGCTCGAGAACCCGGTAGGCCTTGGCGCTTGCCGAGCCGGAATTTTCGGCGGAAAAGGGCAAGGAAAATCCTCCAGTGATATATTTCCGATATATCACTGCTCAATTCCGTTTGACAGGGTCTCCTGCCAAGAGATATATCAGTGATATATCTGATGGAGAAAGCGCTATGTGGACCGGGGTATTCCCAGCAGTCACCACCAAATTCACCGAGGACGACCGCCTCGACCACGCCGAGATGGAGCGCTGCTTCGCGCTGCAGATGGAGGCCGGCTGCGACGGCATCATCGTCGCGGGCTCGCTCGGCGAGGGCCCGATGCTTTCGCATGACGAGAAGCTCGAGGTGATGGCGACGGCGCAGAAAGTCGCCGCCGGAAAGCCGGTACTGATGACCGTCAACGAACCGGCCACCCGCGACGGCGCGGCGCTTGCAAGGCGCGCGGCCAAGTCGGGCGCGGACGGCCTGATGGTGGTGCCGAGCCCGATCTACCACACAAATCCGCAGGAGACGGTGGCGACGCTGAAGGCGGTGGCCGCGGCGGGCGGTCTGCCGGTGATGATCTACTCCAACCGCCTCGCCTACCGCGTCGACGTGACCGTCGATGTGATGGAAGAACTGGCGCCCGATCCGCTGTTCGTGGCGGTCAAGGAATCGTCCGACGACATCCGCCGCTCGACCGAGATCATCAACCGCTTCGGCGACCGCTTCGATCTCTTCACCGGGGTCGACAATCTGGCTTTCGAGGCGCTGTCGGTCGGGGCCATCGGCTGGGTCGCCGGCCTGGTCACTGCTTTTCCGCGCGAAACGGTGGCTATTTATCAATTGATGAAGCAGGGCCGGCGCGAAGAGGCGCTGTCGATCTACCGCTGGTTCCGGCCGCTGCTCGACCTCGACGTCTCGACCTATCTGGTCCAGAACATCAAGCTAGCCGAGGTGCATGCGATCGGCACCAACGACCGCGTGCGCATGCCGCGCCTTCCGCTCGCCGGCGAGCGCCGCGCGACAGTGGAGAAGATCGTCAAGGACGCGCTCGCCGTCCGGCCGGCGCTGCCGAGGTTTTGAGAAGGCAGGTACTTTGTCGAACGGCATGGTCTTTGGTCGAGGCGAGGCAGCTTCACTAGATTGGCGCTGCCCCTCATCCGCCTGCCGGCACCTTCTCCCCGCAAGGGACGGGGAGAAGGGAGAAGCTCCAGCGCTGACGCTCCCCTCTCCCCGTTCTTCACGGGGAGAGGGTAAGGGTGAGGGGCGGCGGCTACATTTCTTCAGATCGCTCCAAGCATGATGGCTGAGCCCGTAACGAAATCAGACACCATCGCCATCATCGGCGGCGGCATTATCGGCGTCTGCATTGCCGCCTATCTCGCGGAGGCCGGAAGAAACGTCACAATCTACGACCGCACCGGCATTTGCGAAGAGACTAGCTCGGGCAATGCGGCCGCACTCGCTTTCTCCGACGTGCTGCCGCTGGCCCATAAGGGCATGCTCAGGCAGGTGCCGAAATGGCTGATGGATCCGCTCGGGCCGCTTTCCATTCCGCCCGCCTATCTGCCGAAACTTCTGCCGTGGCTGGTGCGCTTCTGGCGGGCTGGCGCGGCGGACAAATACGAAGGCGGCCTCAAGGCGCAGGCGGCCATGATGAAGCTCGCCGAAGCCGAATGGGACGGGCTGATGGCGCGGTCAGCGACAAAAGACATGCTGCGCGAGGACGGCTCGCTCGAGCTTTATGAGAGCGAAGCCGAGTTCGAAGCCTCGCTGCCCGGTTGGGCGGCGCGCGACCGCTTCGGCATCGAATATCTGCATGTCGAGCGTGACGGACTGGCGGCGTTGCAGCCGGGCCTTTCGCCGCGCTTCGTAAAGGGCACGTTCGTCCCGGGCTGGAAGACGGTGTCAGACCCCAAGCTTCTCGGCAAGGCGATCTGGCGCTATGCCGAGGAGAAGGGCGCGACTTTCGTCAAGGGAGATGTCGGGCTCGTCATGCCGTCGAAAGGCGGAATCGTCGTCCAGCTTCGCGACGGCCGCACCGTGAAGGCCAGACATCTGGTGCTCGCGGGCGGCGCCTGGTCGCATTTGCTGGCCCGGCAGCTTGGCGACCGCATTCCGCTGGAAACCGAGCGCGGCTACAACACCACCCTGCCGGCCGGCGCTTTCGATGTGAAGCGCCAGCTCATCTTTTCCGGCCACGGCTTCGTCATCACGCCGCTTGAGACCGGCCTGCGCATCGGCGGTGCGGTCGAACTCGGCGGCCTTCGCCGCCCGCCCAACTACGCCCGCTCGAAGGCGATGCTCGACAAGGCCAAGGCGTTCCTGCCTGGCCTCGACACGCGCGCTGGTCGCGAATGGATGGGGTTCCGGCCGTCGCTGCCGGATTCATTGCCGGCGATCGGCGGAGCCAGACACCACCGCAACGTTCACTATGCCTTCGGCCACGGCCATCTCGGCCTGACCCAGGCCGCCGCGACTGCCCGCTTGATCCGCGATCTGTTTTCGGGGCAGGCTCCGGCAATCGATCTTTCGCCGTTTTCCGTACAGAGGTTCTGAAACATCCAATGGCCCGCCACACCTTCTTCTGCATAGACGGGCATACATGCGGCAATCCGGTACGGCTGGTCGCAGGCGGCGGGCCGCTCCTGAACGGCGCGACCATGATGGAGCGGCGGGCGCATTTTCTTGCCGAATACGACTGGATCCGCACCGGCCTGATGTTCGAGCCGCGCGGCCATGACGTGATGTCCGGCTCGATCCTCTATCCGCCGACGCGCGACGACTGCGACATCGCCATCCTGTTCATCGAGACTTCAGGCTGCCTACCAATGTGCGGCCACGGCACCATCGGCACGGTCACCATGGCGATCGAGCACGGCCTCGTGCGTCCGCGCAAGCCCGGCATGCTGCGCCTCGATACGCCCGCCGGCCTGGTGGTGGCCGAATACAGGCAGGTCGGCGAATATGTCGAGGAGGTGCGCATCACCAACGTGCCATCCTTCCTTTACGCGGAGGGGCTCGCCGTCGAATGTCCGGTGCTCGGGCCGCTCAAGGTCGACGTCGCCTATGGCGGCAACTTTTACGCCATCGTCGAGCCGCAGGAGAATTATCGCGACATGGAGGACCACTCGGCCGGCGACCTGATCGCCTGGAGTCCGGTGCTCCGTCAGCGCCTGAACGAACAATATTCCTTCGTGCATCCCGAAAATCCGGGCATCAACAGGCTGTCGCACATTCTGTGGACCGGCGCGCCGAAGCATCCGGACGCGCATGCGCGCAACGCCGTGTTCTACGGCGACAAGGCCATTGACCGCAGCCCTTGCGGCACGGGCACCTCTGCGCGCATGGCGCAGCTCCACGCCAAGGGCAGGCTGAAGGCCGGCGACGATTTCATCCATGAATCGATCATCGGGTCTCTGTTCAAGGGACGGGTGGAGAGCGAGACGGAACTAGGCGGGAAAAGCGCGATCATTCCGTCGATCGGAGGCTGGGCGCGCATGACGGGACTGAACACCATCTTCATCGACGACCGCGACCCGTTCGCGCATGGATTTATCGTCAAGTGAGCGGCGGAAATGCGCCGCGCGTGCTTCTTCGGCTAAACGAGACCGATACGCCGGACGCAACAAATCCGTGCATCGACGACACACCACGCTGGATTCTTCGGTTTGAGGCAAAAGAATCTCTGGATTCGTCAAAGACATTGCGTTGGGCCAATGATAGCTTGCCGCCTAGTCCAGCGGACCTCATATGGAAAAGTGCAGGCAATCTGGGCAGGACGCTGAAGGGCGACCCGGCTGCAAAAGGACATTGCAATCCGGGCTCGAAACTTTAGGACTAGGGGAAATCAAGAAAAGGAACGCGTCCACCGGGCGACGTTCCAGGGGAGCCGCTTGAATATGGAATATTTCGTCCAGCAGCTTGTCAATGGGCTGACGCTGGGATCGATCTACGGACTGATCGCGATCGGCTACACGATGGTCTACGGCATCATCGGCATGATCAATTTCGCCCATGGCGACATCTTCATGATCGGGTCGTTCGTCGCCCTGATCGTCTTCCTGGTCCTGACCGCCGTCTTCTATTCGCTGCCGGTGGTGCTGTTCCTGCTGATCATGATGATCGTGGCGATGCTGACCACCAGCCTCTACAACTGGACGATCGAAAAAGTCGCCTACCGGCCGCTGCGCGGCTCGTTCCGGCTGGCGCCGCTGATCACCGCCATCGGCATGTCGATCGTGCTGTCGAACTTCGTGCAGGTCACGCAGGGCCCGCGCAACAAGCCGATCCCGCCGATGATCTCCAAGGTCTACGACATTTTCGGCATCTCGATCTCGCAGAAGCAGATCGTCATCGTCGTCGTCACTGTCGCACTGCTCGCCATCTTCTGGTACCTCGTCAACAAGACGGCTCTCGGCCGCGCCCAGAGAGCCTGCGAGCAGGACCGCAAGATGGCCGCGCTGCTCGGCATCGACGTCGACCGCACCATCTCGATCACCTTTATCATGGGCGCTTCGCTGGCGGCCGTCGCGGGCACGCTCTACCTCATGTATTACGGCGTCGTTGTGTTCTCGGACGGCTTCGTTCCAGGCGTCAAGGCGTTCACGGCGGCGGTGCTCGGCGGCATCGGCTCGATCCCAGGCGCAGTGCTTGGCGGGTTGATGATCGGCTTCATCGAATCGATGTGGTCGGCCTATTTCTCCATCGACTACAAGGATGTGGCGGCTTTCTCGATCCTCGCCATCGTGCTGATCTTCCTGCCGTCCGGCATTCTCGGCCGGCCCGAAGTGGAAAAGGTCTGACATCATGGTGCAAGCCGTTTCCACAAACCGCGTCGAGGCGGGTAGCCCCTTTCCTCGGGCAATTCGCGAAGCGCTCTATGCCGGCGCCATCTCCTTCGGCCTGTTCGTCCTTCTGGTCGGGCTGAAGACCGACCAGAATATCCGCAACGAGCTGATCATCGTCCAGCGCTGGGGCTTGCTGGCCATCTTCGTCGTGCTGACGATGATCGGGCGTTTCATCCATGTCGCCTTCGTCGGCCCCGCGCTCGAAGAGCGCAAGAGGATGAAGGGCAAGGCCGTGCCCGTCATCGCCGCCGAGCCCAGCTACCTGCGCAAGAATCTCATCAATCTCTCGATCGTCGGGCTGTTCCTCTATCCCGTGGCGATCGTCCTGCTCTTCGGCTTCCAGGGCTCGCTGAAATGGGTCGACAATTTCGGCATCCAGATCCTTATCTATGTGATGCTCGCCTGGGGCCTGAACATCGTCGTCGGGCTCGCGGGCCTGCTCGATCTCGGCTACGTCGCCTTTTACGCCGTCGGCGCCTATTCCTACGCGTTGCTCGGAACGGAATTCGGCTGGTCGTTCTGGATCCTGCTGCCGGCCGCCGGCGCCATGGCCGCTTTCTGGGGCGTCATTCTAGGCTTTCCCGTGCTGCGCCTGCGCGGCGACTATCTCGCTATCGTGACGCTCGCCTTCGGCGAGATCATCCGCCTCGTGCTGATCAACTGGCGCGAGGTGACCAACGGCTCGGCCGGCATTTCCGGCATCCCGAAGGTTTCGTTCTTCGGCCTGATCTCGTTCAACGTCTCCGACGACAATTACATCGCCAAGGTCTTCGACATCGCCCAGTCGGGCGCCTACTACAAGATCTTCCTCTACTATCTCATCCTGCTGCTGGCGCTGCTCACCGCCTTCGTCACCATCAGGCTGCGCCGCATGCCGGTCGGCCGGGCGTGGGAAGCCTTGCGCGAGGACGAGATCGCCTGCCGCTCACTAGGCATCAACACGACCACCACCAAGCTTACCGCCTTCGCCACCGGCGCTATGTTCGGCGGCTTCGCCGGCTCGTTCTTCGCCGCGCGGCAGGGCTTCGTCAGCCCCGAATCCTTCATCTTCCTGGAATCGGCGATCATCCTGGCAATCGTCGTTCTCGGCGGCATGGGCTCGCTGCCCGGCATCGCCGTAGCGGCGTTGGTGATGATCGGCGGCACCGAGATCCTGCGCGAGATGCAATTCCTCAAGATGATCTTCGGTCCTGATTTCACGCCCGAACTTTACCGCATGCTGCTCTTTGGAATGGCGATGGTCATCGTCATGATATGGAAGCCGCGCGGCTTCGTCGGCAGCCGCGAACCCACTGCCTTCCTGCATAAACGCAAAGCCGTGGCCGGTTCCTTCACCAAGGAAGGGCACGGCTGATGAATTCGGGACCTTCCATGAACACTCCGATCCTCGCGGTCGAGCATCTGTCGATGAAGTTCGGCGGACTGGTCGCGATCGGCGACCTGTCCTTCGAAGCCAAGCGCGGCGACATCACCGCGCTGATCGGCCCCAACGGCGCGGGCAAGACCACGGTGTTCAACTGCATCACCGGCTTCTACAAGCCGACCGAAGGCATGATCCGGCTGGGCGGCAGGAGCGGGCAGCAATTCCTGCTCGAGCGCATGCCCGGCCATGAAATAACGGCAAAGGCCAAGGTGGCGCGCACCTTCCAGAACATCCGCCTGTTTTCGGGCATGACGCTTCTGGAGAACCTTCTGGTGGCGCAGCACAACAAGCTGATGCTGGCGTCGGGCTATACGGTGCTCGGCCTGTTGGGCTTCAGCGGCTACCGCCGGGCCTCGGCCGAATCCATCGAACTGGCCAAGTTCTGGCTGGAGAAGGCCAATCTCATCGACCGCGCCGACGATCCCGCCGGCGACCTGCCCTACGGCGCGCAGCGTCGTCTCGAGATCGCCCGCGCAATGTGCACCGGCCCGGAGCTTCTATGCCTGGACGAGCCGGCCGCCGGCCTCAACCCGAGGGAATCGAACGCGCTCAACGCGCTCCTGATGGACATCAAGCACAATACCGGCACGTCGATCCTTCTGATCGAGCACGACATGTCGGTGGTCATGCAGATTTCCGACCACGTGGTCGTGCTCGAATACGGCCGCAAGATTTCCGACGGGAATCCCGATTTCGTGAAGAGCGACCCGCGGGTCGTCGCCGCCTATCTCGGTGTCGAGGATGAAGAAGTCGAGGAGGTGCTGATCGAGGTCGGCGACGAGCAGGTCATCGAGCAGTTCGATGCCGAGCCGGACAGGGAACACGGCCCTGGCGCGTCGTCTTCGATGATGGCGGGCGCGGTATCGGACACGATCGGCCACAGCGACGATCGCGGCGAACGCATCACAGTCTCCAAACGCGCGTCCAAGGCGCAGCAGGTGGACGACCGCGAGGCGCGCGCCAAGGCAAAGGCCGCAGCCGCAAAAGCCGCTGCCAAGCCGGTCGCCGCCAGGGCGCCGAAATCCGCGGCCCCCAAGGCCAGGACTGTCGCCAACACGCTTCCCGCGCCGCGCGGCGGCGTTGCAGACAGGCTGGTGCTGATCAAAGGCATCGGCCCCGTGAACGAGAAGAAGCTCAACGAGCATGGCATCTTCCACTTCGACCAGATCGCAGCATGGAAGAAGGCCGACATAGAGGCCGTCGAAGCCTATCTGGCCTTTGACGGGCGCATCGCCCGCGAGGATTGGGTCGGCCAGGCCAGGAAGCTCGCCAGGACCGCCGCCAAGCCTGCAACCAAGCCTGCAACCGGAAAGCGCGAAGGAAGTCGATAATGGCCGCTAAGGCGCTGCTGCAGGTCGAGGGCGTGCAGACTTATTATGGAAATATCCGCGCTCTGAACGGCGTCAACGTGTCGGTCAACGAGGGCGAGATCGTCGCCTTGATCGGCGCCAACGGCGCGGGCAAGTCGACGCTGATGATGACGATCTTCGGCAGCCCGCGGGCGCGTGCCGGCAAGATCACCTTCTCTGGAACCGACATCACCGAGATGCCGACCCACGAGATCGCCCGCATGCGCATTGCGCAATCGCCGGAAGGGCGGCGCATCTTTCCGCGCATGACAGTCATGGAAAACCTCCAGATGGGCGCAAGCCTGGACAATATGAGGCATTTCGACGAGGACGCCGAAAAGGTGTTCACGCTGTTTCCGCGCCTCAAGGAGCGCATCGCCCAGCGCGGCGGCACGCTTTCCGGCGGCGAGCAGCAGATGCTGTCGATCGGCCGCGCCCTGATGGCCAGGCCCAAGCTGTTGCTGCTCGACGAGCCTTCGCTCGGGTTGGCGCCGCTGATCGTGAAGCAGATTTTCGACGCGATCCGCGAACTCAACAAGACCGACGGACTGACCGTGTTCTTGGTCGAGCAGAACGCGTTCGGCGCCTTGAAGCTCGCCAATCGCGGTTATGTCATGGTCAACGGCAATGTGACGCTCAGCGGTTCCGGCGCGGAGCTGCTCGCAAATCCCGACGTGCGGGCCGCCTATCTCGAGGGCGGGCGGCACTAGAGTAAATCGCGGGCGCGGCTACCGTTCCCGGGGGATTGAAACCAGAATGATAGACAGCGCCCAGGCCTGTCTGGAGGTTGACGAAAATGCAGGGAATTCTCTACGAGGAACCTTCGATCTGGCAGTTCTTCTTCGTCACCTGCCTGCTCGGCGGCTGGGCGGCGTGGATGACCGGCAGGGCCTGCGCCCAGACCTGGCGGCCGATGCTCGCCCTCGTCTTCTATCTCCTGCTGCTCGGCATCGCGGTGCGCTTCATCCATCATGCGCTGTTCAACGGCACGATGTTCAGCCTACACTACTACATCGTCGATACAATCGTTCTGCTGATTATCGGCATCTTCGGCTACCAGTATACGCGCACCAACCAGATGGTAACGCAGTATCACTGGCTCTACGAACGGGCCTCGCTACTGAGCTGGAGGCCGAAAGGTTAAGCTTAATCATGAACGAGACGTAACTCTCTGCCGAGGTGAATCGGCGTGACAAGCGCCGGAAAATCGGCAAAGTAGCGCTTTCTGCGATATGGGTGGGCATCGCATGAAAGCTTCATCCAGCCCGCTCAGTTAATGGGAGTCTTTCAATGAAAAAGTCACTTTTGTCCGCAGTTGCACTGACCGCCCTGGTGGCGTTCAGCGGCAGCGCCTGGGCGGACATCGTCATCGGCGTGGCTGGCCCGATCACCGGCCCTAACGCCGCTTTCGGCGCGCAGCTCCAGAAGGGCGCCGAGCAGGCGGCCGCCGACATCAATGCCGCGGGCGGCATTAACGGCGAGCAGGTCAAGATCGTCGTCGGCGACGACGTTTCCGATCCGAAGCAGGGCATTTCGGTCGCCAACAAGTTCGTCGCCGACGGCGTCAAGTTCGTTGTGGGCCACTTCAACTCCGGCGTGTCGATCCCGGCGTCGGAAGTCTATGCCGAAAACGGCATCATGCAGATCACGCCGGCTTCGACCAACCCGCAATTCACCGAGCGCGGCTTGTGGAACACCTTCCGCACCTGCGGCCGCGACGATCAGCAGGGGGGCGTAGCAGGCGCCTATCTCGCCGCCAACTTCAAGGACGCCAAGGTCGCCATCCTCCACGACAAGACGCCTTACGGCCAGGGTCTCGCTGACGAGACCAAGAAGGCCGCCAACACCGCCGGCGTTACTGAAGCCATGTACGAAGGCGTCAATGTAGGCGACAAGGACTTCTCGGCCCTGATCGCCAAGATGAAGGATGCTGGGGTCACCGTCGTTTACTGGGGTGGCCTGCACACCGAAGCCGGCCTGATCCTGCGTCAGCTGGCCGATCAAGGTCTCGACGCGACCTTCATGTCGGGCGACGGCATTGTGTCCAACGAACTCGCCTCGATCGCCGGCGACGCCGTTGAGGGCACGCTGATGACCTTCTCGCCGGATCCGCGCAATGATCCTAACAATAAGGCGCTGATCGAGACGTTCCGCGCTGCTGGCTTCGAACCGGAGGCGTACACACTCTACTCCTACGCGGCCACGCAGGTGATCGCTGCCGCAGCGGCTGCCGCTGGGTCGAATGATCCACAGGCCGTCGCAGAAGCCGCCAAGGCCAAGGGCCCGTTCAAGACCGCTCTCGGCGACATCGGCTTTGACGAGAAGGGCGATCCGAAGCTCCCCGGCTACGTCATCTACGAGTGGAAGAAGGGCGACGACGGTAAATACACTTACTTCCAGATGTAAGCTGACGATCTCCGCCTACAAAAGGATGCCCGGCGCTTGCGCCGGGCATTTTTTATTGCGCCGTCGACTGTTTGCCCGAAACAAAAGTTTGCAGTGCAGCATTTTGGCGGTAAGCAGGAAACGTGCTTTCCCCTTCGGAGTGCGTCCGTGCCCATAGCCAAGATCCTCGTCGCCAACCGTTCCGAAATCGCCATCCGGGTTTTCCGGGCCGCAAATGAGCTTGGCTTGAAAACCGTGGCCATCTGGGCGGAAGAGGACAAATATTCGCTACACCGGTTCAAGGCGGACGAATCCTATCAGGTCGGGCGCGGCCCGCATCGGGCGAAGGATATGGGGCCGATCGAAAGTTACCTTTCGATCGAGGAGGTAATCCGGGTCGCTAAGCTTTCTGGTGCGGACGCCGTCCACCCCGGCTACGGCCTGCTTTCGGAAAGCCCGGAATTCGCCGAGGCCTGCGCCGAAAACGGGCTGGTATTCATCGGCCCGAAGCCCGAGACCATGCGCCGGCTGGGCAACAAGGTGGCGGCGCGCAACCTCGCCATCGAAGTCGGCGTGCCGGTCGTGCCGGCGACCGAACCGCTGCCCGACGACATGGCGGAGGTGAAGAAGCTCGCCGGAAAGATCGGCTACCCTGTGATGCTGAAAGCTTCATGGGGCGGCGGCGGACGCGGCATGCGCGCCATCCGCTCGGAGGCCGACCTCGCGCGCGAGGTGACGGAAGGCAAGCGCGAGGCGAGAGCCGCCTTCGGCAAGGATGAAGTCTATCTCGAAAAGCTGATCGAGCGCGCCCGCCATGTCGAGGTCCAGATCCTCGGCGACACCCATGGCAACGCCGTCCATCTTTTCGAGCGCGACTGCTCCATCCAGCGCCGCAACCAGAAGGTCGTCGAGCGCGCGCCGGCCCCCTACCTCGATGCGGCCCGGCGCAAGGAACTCTGCGACCACGCGCTGAAGATCGCGCGCGAGACCGACTATATCGGCGCCGGCACGGTCGAGTTCCTGATGGATGCCGATACCGGCAAATTCTACTTCATCGAGGTCAATCCGCGCATTCAGGTCGAGCACACCGTCACCGAGCAGGTGACCGGTATCGACATCGTCAAGGCGCAGATCCACATCCTCGACGGCTTTGCCATCGGAACGCCGGAATCGGGCGTGCCGCCGCAGGACGAGATCAGGCTGAACGGCCACGCGCTGCAGTGCCGCATCACCACCGAAGACCCCGAACAGAACTTCATCCCCGACTACGGCCGCATCACCGCCTATCGCGGCGCCACCGGCTTCGGCATCCGCCTCGACGGCGGCACCGCCTATTCCGGCGCGGTCATCACCCGCTTCTACGATCCGCTGCTGGAAAAGATAACCGCCTGGGCGCCGACGCCGCAGGAGGCGATCGCCCGCATGCACCGCGCTTTGCGCGAGTTCCGCATCCGCGGCGTGGCGACCAACCTCACCTTCCTCGAAGCGATCATCACGCATCCGAGTTTTCACGACAACAGCTACACGACCCGGTTCATCGACACGACGCCTGAACTGTTCGCGCAGGTGAAGCGGCAGGACCGGGCGACGAAGCTGCTCAACTATCTGGCCGACGTGACGGTCAACGGCCACCCCGAAACGCGCGGCCGGCCGATGCCGAAGGCGGACGCCGCCGCTCCGATCGTTCCCTATCTGAACGGCGCCATTCCGGGCGGGACCAAGCAGCGCTTCGACACGCTCGGCCCGGAAAAATTCGCGGCCTGGATGCGCGAGCGGAAGGAGGTGCTGGTCACCGACACGACCATGCGCGACGGCCATCAGTCGCTGCTCGCCACCCGGGTGCGCACCTACGATATTGCCCGCATCGCCGGAACCTATGCCCGTGCGCTGCCCCGCCTGCTGTCGCTCGAATGTTGGGGCGGCGCGACCTTCGACGTCTCCATGCGCTTCCTGACGGAGGATCCGTGGGAGCGGTTGGCGCTGGTGCGCGAGGGCGCGCCCAACCTGCTGCTGCAGATGCTGCTGCGCGGCGCCAATGGCGTCGGCTACACCAATTATCCCGACAATGTCGTGCAGCACTTCGTCAAGCAGGCGGCCAGGGGCGGCATCGACCTGTTCCGTGTTTTCGATTGCCTGAACTGGGTCGAGAACATGCGGGTCTCGATGGACGCGGTGCTGAGCGAAGGGAAGCTCTGCGAGGCGGCGATCTGCTACACCGGCGACCTTCTCGACCCGAACCGGGCCAAATACGACCTGAAATACTATGTCGGGCTGACCAAGGAACTCGAAGCGGCCGGCGCCAACATCATCTCGATCAAGGACATGGCGGGCCTCCTGAAACCCGCCGCCGCGAAAGTGCTGTTCAAGACGCTGCGCGAAGCGACGGACCTGCCGCTGCATTTCCACACCCACGACACGTCCGGCCTTTCAGCCGCAACCGTGCTTGCCGCGGTCGAGGCCGGCGTCGACGCCATTGATGCGGCAATGGATTCCTTCTCCGGCAACACTTCCCAGCCCTGCCTGGGCTCCATCGTCGAGGCGCTGCGAGGCGATGAACGCGATCCGGGCCTCGACCCGGAATGGATCCGCCGCATCTCCTTCTACTGGGAAGCCGTGCGCAACCAGTATACGGCCTTCGAGAGCGACCTGAAGGGCCCTGCCTCGGAGGTCTATCTGCACGAAATGCCGGGCGGCCAATTCACCAATCTCAAGGAGCAGGCGCGTTCGCTCGGGCTGGAAACCCGCTGGCACGAAGTCGCTCAGACCTATCACGACGTCAACCGCATGTTCGGCGACATCGTCAAGGTGACGCCGTCGTCCAAGGTCGTCGGCGACATGGCGCTGATGATGGTCAGCCAGGACCTGACCGTCGCCGATGTCGAGAATCCGGCCAGGGACATCGCCTTTCCGGATTCGGTCATTTCCATGCTGCGCGGCGATCTCGGCCAGTCGCCCGGCGGCTGGCCCGCCGCCCTGCAGAAGAAGGCGCTGAAAGGGGAGAAGCCGATCACCGTGCGGCCGGGCTCGCTGCTCAAACCCGCCGACCTGAAGGCCAGCCGCAAGGAGATCGAGGACAGGGTGGAGCGCAAGGTCAGCGAATACGAATTCGCCTCCTGGCTGATGTATCCGAAAGTGTTCTCCGACTTCTGCGGTGTGCAGGAGACCTACGGCCCCGTCAGCGTTCTGCCGACGCCGGTCTATTTCTACGGCATGAAGCCGCAGGACGAGATCTTCGTCGACATAGAGAAGGGCAAGACGCTGGTCATCCGCTGCTTCGCCATCGGCGAGGTCGACGACAAGGGCATGGTGACGGTGTTCTTCGAGCTCAACGGCCAGCCGCGGCGCATCAAGGTGCCGGACCGCGCCCATGGCGCGTCGGCATCCAGAGCACGGCGCAAGGCCGAGCCGGGCAACGAGGCGCATGTCGGCGCGCCTATGCCCGGCGTCGTCTCGGCTCTCGCGGTGGCGGCGGGACAGGCGGTGAAAGCCGGCGACGTGCTCCTGTCCATCGAGGCGATGAAGATGGAAACCGCGCTCCACGCCGAGCGCGACGGCGCCATCGCCGAAGTGCTAGTCAAGGCCGGCGACCAGATCGACGCGAAGGACCTGCTGGTGGTTTTTGGGTAGAATCAAGCGGCGTGGGCCATTTCGCCTGCCGGAGCCACTGCTGCCACTACGGCAGCAGACGACAGTTGTAGAAACTCGGGGTCGTCGCGGAGATCGTCGAGCGAACGGCGGGTGGGCAGCTCGCCTTGCCAATCCTCGAAGGCGAAGCCGAGCGCGACGGAAGCTTCGTGCAGGGCCGAATCCAGCGTATCGGCGACCACAGTGACGCCCGGAACGTCGGGGAAAGACACGCCATAGCCGCTTTCGGCGTCCTTGTGGATCAAGGCGATGTAGTGGGTCATGAACGTCTCAGTCCTTCAGCCACCCGGCCTGCACATAAATGGAGCGAACCGTTCCGGCGGGAATGTCCTTGCGCGGATGGGTAACGATTACGATCCTGCCGCTCACCAAATGCCTGAACTTGTGATGCGAGCCGCGGATCGACACAAGCTCGAACCCGTCGGATTTCAACCTCTTGATAATATCGCGGCTGTCTTTGAGCATCAAACTTTCATTTTCGACAGCTCGTGACCTCGCCGGGAGGCTTCGGCGCTGCGCCTACGACCCTGCGAGATAGATCGCAGCGCCGGCTCGCGCCGAAATGGCCGTCCTGTTCACATGGATTTCCCCCACCATGCATAAAAGCTCCCACGCGTAATGCCCGTCAAGGTAGAAGTTAACGCGAGATGAGCCGATTGGTTTTGGCTGAAAGTCTGTGTGCGAAGGCTTGCCGCCTTCCCTGGCCCAAGCTTTCTCCACTCCCCGCCCTTGACTCGCTCCTAAACCGATTTAGGTTCCGCCGCGCCCTCCAACGCCGGAATTCGCCATGGACGCCACCAACATCATCGCGACCGCAATCCGGGCCCGCTGGGCGGTCGGCGCGGTCTTCTTCGTCAACGGCTTCCTCACCGGAAGCTGGGCGCCGCAGATTCCGGTGTTCCTGACCCGCCTCGGCATCAGCGAATTCACGCTCGGCCTGCTCATACTGCTGTTCGGAGCGGGCGCGATCACGGCGATGACCTGGTGCGGGCATCTCATCTCGCATTATGGCTCGCGGCCGGTGGTGCGCTGGTTTGGCGCCATCGGCGCCTTCGGCCTGCTGGTCGTTGCCGCCGCGCCCAATCTGCCGCTCGCCGCCCTTGCGATGTTCCTTTTCGGCGGCCTGATCGGCGGCATGGACGTCGCCATGAACGCCAATGCGGTCGAGGTCGAGAAGCGGCTCGGCCGCGCCATCATGTCGTCCTCGCACGGCTTCTGGAGCCTTGGCGGCTTTGCCGGCGGCGGCCTCGGCGGCATCGCCATCCAGACATACGGCCATCTCGCCCATGCCGCCGCTGTGACAGCCGTTGCGCTCGCCGTCATGGCGTGGGCGCTTCCAAGGCTCATCGCCGAGCCGAAGGCCCTGGCGCACCAGCATCACAAATTCACGCTGCCGAAAAACCCGCTGATCTATCTTGTCGGCCTGGTGGCGCTGTTCTCGATGGTGCCGGAAGGCGCAGTGCTCGACTGGGCGGCGCTCTACCTGAAGCAGGAATTGGGCGCCGACCTAGCCACCGCCGGCTTCGCCTTCGCTTTCTTCGCCGGCACCATGGCGGTTGTCCGCTTCCTCGGCGACGCGGTCCGGAATCGTTTCGGCGCCGTGACGACGCTGCGCGTATCCAGCCTGATCGCGGCAGCGGGCATGCTGGTGGCGGGGCTGTCGCCCTGGCCGTGGCTGGCCATCGCCGCCTTCGCCTTTTGCGGTCTCGGCGTCGCCAATATGGTGCCGATCGCGTTCTCGGCCGCCGGCAACCAGCCCGGCACGTCTCCGGGGGCAGGCATGAGCGTGGTGACGACGATGGGCTATTCCGGCCTGCTCGTCGCGCCCTCGGCCATCGGTTTCGTCGGCGAGCGCACCGGCTTCGGCCCGGTGTTCATCGCTTTGTCGGGCCTTCTGGTCGTCGTCTGCCTCATGGCGGGACTGGCGCGCACCGCCGATTTCGCGCCGGCGCAGCCAGCCGAATAAGTTTCAGCGAACGACAAATGAAAACAGGCGCCGCAGCGGCGCCTGCTGGCCTCCTTCCAGCCAGCAATGAACCGCCTTTAAAAGGCCTGCCGGGGCTGGCAGGCCTTTCAGCAATACGTTGATTTCAGGCAGCGGTCTTGATGTCGGCGATAACGTCGACGATGTCGTTCACTACCGTCTCGACCAGCTTCTGGTCGTCGCCCTCGGCCATGACCCGAATCAGCGGCTCGGTGCCGGAAGGCCGGATCACCAGGCGGCCGGACTTGCCGAGCCGGTTGCGGGCGTCCTCGATCGCGGCCTTGACGGGGGCCGTCTCCAGGGGCTTGCCGCCGGCGAAGCGCACATTCTTCAAGAGCTGCGGCACCGGCTCGAACTTCTTGCAGATCTCGCTGACCGGCTTGTTCTGGCGCTTTATGCAGGCCAGCACCTGCAGCGCCGAGACCAGCCCGTCGCCGGTGGTGGAGAAATCAGACAGCACGATATGGCCGGACTGCTCGCCGCCGACATTCAGCCCATGCGCGCGCATGTGCTCGACCACGTAACGGTCGCCGACCTGGGTGCGGTGCAGTTGCAGGCCGGCGTCGCCGAGGAAGCGTTCGAGGCCGAGATTGGACATGACGGTTGCGACGACGCCGCCGCCGGCCAGACGGCCGCTCTGATGCCAGGATTCGGCGATCAGCGCCATGATCTGGTCGCCGTCGACGACAGCGCCGTTCTCGTCGACGATGACCATACGGTCGGCGTCGCCGTCGAGCGCTATGCCGATGTCGGCGCGCACTTCATGAACTTTCTTGGAAAGGCCGACCGGGTGCGTCGAGCCGCATTCTTCGTTGATGTTGAAGCCGTTCGGCTCGTTGTTGATGGTGATGACCTCGGCGCCGAGTTCCCAAAGCGCTGCCGGCGCGACCTTGTAGGCGGCGCCATTGGCGCA
Organism: Allomesorhizobium camelthorni; assembly: GCF_011045125.1. GTDB lineage: Bacteria > Pseudomonadota > Alphaproteobacteria > Rhizobiales > Rhizobiaceae > Allomesorhizobium > Allomesorhizobium camelthorni. Next base: position 79,735 of record NZ_JAAKZF010000001.1, read on the forward strand.
ATCGACCACGATGCGCAGGCCCGCGAGCGACATGGAACGCGGCAGAGTGCGCTTGGCGAATTCGATATAGCGGTCGTGCACGCCGTCGACGCGCTTGGCGCGCCCGAGCCCGTCCGCGTCGGCCAGCGAAATGTCGACATCCTGGTCGAGCAGCGCCTCGATGCGCATTTCGATCTCGTCCGACAGCTTGTAGCCGTCAGGGCCGAACAGCTTGATGCCGTTATCGTAATAGGGATTGTGCGAGGCCGAGATCATCACGCCGATATCGGCGCGCAGCGACCGCGACAGCATGGCGACGGCCGGCGTCGGAATCGGCCCCAGCAGGAACACATCCATGCCGGCGGCACAGAAGCCGGCTACCAGCGCGTTCTCGATCATATAGCCTGACAGCCGCGTGTCCTTGCCGAGCACGACGCGATGGCGATGGTTGCCGCGCTGGAATGACAGGCCGGCAGCCATGCCGACCTTCATCGCAACCTCGGCTGTCATCGGAAATTTGTTGGCCCGTCCCCGGATCCCATCCGTTCCGAAATATCGTCTCGTCATTCTACGCAACTTCCCCGCGCGTGATTCACGCAGTCATCCATTTGACACAATAACGCGTCGTTCCGACATCACTTTCTGTGAGTATCTGTTACGAATGCTTAGAAATGGTTTCGCTTTCCCGGTGTCTAGCCTGGCAGACAAGCCCGATGCTCACCGCGCCATCTTGTGGTATTCCGTGTTGGGCCGCATGTCGATGGCCGCTGCGAGGCGGTTCGACATATTGAAGAATGCGGCAGTGGAGGCGATATCCCAGATGTCGCGGTCGGAAAAGCCGGCCGCGCGCAAGTCGGCGCGGTCGCTCTCCTCGATTTTTGCCGGGTGTTCCGTTAGTTTGGCGGAAAAATCCAGCATCGCCTTTTGGCGCAGCGAAAGTTCTGCCGCGCGATAATTCATCACCATCATCTCGCCCAGCGCCGGGTCGCCGGACAGTTGGCGCACCGCCGCGCCATGAGCGGTCAGGCAGTAATAGCAATGGTTGATTGAAGAGACGACGACCGCGATCATCTCGCGCTCGAGCTTGGACAGGCCGGAATCGCCTAGCATCAAATCATTGTAGGTGTCGGTGAAGGCGCGCAGCTTCTTCTCGTCGAAGGCATAGGAAAGGAGCACGTTGGGAACCAGTCCGAGCTTCTCCTCGCATTTTGCGAAATAGGCTTTTGTCGCTTCGCTCAATTCGGCGGCGGGCAGGTCCAGTGCATGGATGCGCTCGTTCATGGCCGTCATCTCCCTTTCATGCGAAGTTTGCATTTTGCATCTATGCCCGTGTCGCCAAATGCGGTTCATCTGCTACGATAGCCGCAAAAGCATGGGCCGGGGGAGGTTTAAGCATCATGGCATCCAGCGCCAAGGCCAAAGCGGCTGCAACGAAAATCCCCACACCGAATGCGATCGACGGGCCGGCGCGGCTGGCGGAATTCCTGCATGCGCGCACGCCTGCGGAAGATGTCGCCGCCTATGAACCCGCGGTGCTGGCCAAGGCCGCCGAGCTTGCCTATCGCGCGGTTGCGAAGCACCACAAGGGCGAGAGCGTCATCGCAATCGACAGCGCCGCCGGCATGGTGCGCGACGGGCGGCTGGTGACGGTCATCACCGTCGTCAACGACAACATGCCCTTCCTGTTTGATTCGGTGCTGGGCGAGATCACCGAGACCGCCGGCGAACCGGTGCTGGTAACCCATCCGGTGATCGTGGTCAGGCACGGCAAGCACGGCGTCGAGGAGATCGTCGGCGACGGCGGCCTGGCCAAGGATCATGGCGCCGATCGGCTGAGCGTCATCCATGTGCATATCGGCCGGCTCTCCGCGGAAGAGGCAGCAGGGCTGCACGACAGGCTGGCGGGCGTGCTCGGGCAGGTCCGCCACGCGGTCGGCGACTGGAAGCCGATGTTGGCGCGGCTCGATCAGGCGATCCTGGAATTCCGCTACTCTCCGGTCCCACTCGACAAGGATGCAGTGACGGAGGCGATCGCGTTCCTGGAATGGCTGCGCGACGACAATTTCACTTTCCTCGGCATGCGCGAGTTTGCCTACAAGGGCGGCGAGAAGAGCGGCACGCTGGAGCGCGCCGCCAGCCCCGGCCTCGGCATACTGCACGATCCCAACGTGATGGTGCTGCGGCGCGAGATCGAAGGCGCCACGACGACGCCGGAAATCCGTGCCTTCCTGCACGGACCCGATCCGCTGATCGTGACCAAGGCCAACGCCAAGTCGGTCGTCCACCGCCGCATCTATCTCGACTACATCGGGGTCAAGACCTACGACAAGAAGGGCGCGCTCTCGGGCGAGCTGCGCATCGTCGGCCTGTTCACCTCGACCGCCTATACACGCTCGGTGATGAAGATCCCCTATCTGCGGTCCAAGGCGCAGAAGGTTATCGCCAAATCCGGCTTCGACCCGGGCGACCACTCGGGCAAGGCGCTGATCAACGTGCTCGAATCCTATCCGCGCGACGAACTGTTCCAGATAACGGTGCCGACGCTGCGCAAGCATGCCGAGGCGATCCTGGGACTGGTGGAGCGGCCGCGCGTGCGCGCTCTGGTGCGGGTCGACCAGTTCGACCGCTTCGTATCGATCCTGGTGTTCGTGCCGCGCGACCGCTACGACAGCCGGGCGCGCGTTCGCATAGGCGATTATCTGAAGAACGCGTTTGAGGGGCGGCTCTCAGCCTACTACCCGGCCTTCCCGGAAGGTGGCCTGGCGCGAGTGCATTTCATCATCGGCCGCTCCGGAGGCAAGACCCCGAAGGTCGATCCCAGGACGATCGAGGCGGCGATCCGCGACATCGTGCGAACTTGGGAGGACGCGCTACGCGAGGCGACGGCCGCATCGAGCGCGGAGCCGGGGCTGGCTGGCATTGCCGCGAAATTCCCGGAAAGCTATCGCGGCAGCTTCTCGGCGGCCGAGGCGCTGGTCGACGCCGGCCGCATCGCCGCGCTCGACGCCACCAACCCGATCGCCATCGACTATTACCGCCATGCCGACCAGCGGCCGGAGCAGGCAGCTCTGAAGATCTACCATTTCGGCGCCCCGGTGGCGCTGTCGCGGCGCGTGCCGGTGCTGGAGAATATCGGCTTCCGGGTGATCAGCGAGCGCACCTTCGAGGTCGGTGATCGCGAAACCGGGCTGGTGTTCGTGCACGACATGGAACTGGAGAATGTCTTCGGACAGCCGATCGACCTCTCCGGCGGCGGCAAGCTGTTCGAGGATGTGTTCCTGTCGGTATGGCGCGGCGATGCCGACAATGATGGCTATAACGCCCTCGCCCAGACCGCCGGCCTGTGGTCGAACGAAATCATCATCCTGCGCGCCTATGGCCGCTATCTGCATCAGGCGGGGATTCCGCAGAGCCAGGGTTTCATCGCTGCCGTGCTCAACCGATATCCCGAGATTACCCGCGGGCTCTACCAGATGTTCGTCGCGCTGTTCGATCCGGCAGCGCAAAAAGACGGCGCAGTGACGGCGAAACACCTCAAGGCTAAGATCAAAGACGCGCTGGAGGATGTGCCGAACATCGATGACGATACGATCATCAGGCGCTATTTGAACCTGGTCGAATCCTCGCTGCGCACCAACCATTTCGTATCCGGAACGAAGGAGAGAGGTCAGTCGCTGGCGATCAAGCTCGATTCCCGCGCGGTGGACGGGCTGCCGGAGCCGCGGCCATGGCGCGAGATCTTCGTCTACGGGTCAGAAGTCGACGGCGTGCATCTACGCTTCGGTCCTGTGGCGCGCGGCGGCCTGCGCTGGTCGGACCGGGCGCAGGACTACCGCACCGAGGTGCTCGGCCTAGTCAAAGCGCAGCAGGTCAAGAATGCGGTGATCGTGCCGGTCGGCGCCAAGGGCGGTTTCTTCCCGAAGTGCTTGCCCGTCGGCGGAACCCGCGAGGCGGTGTTCGAGGCCGGCAAGAAGGCCTACATCAACTTCGTCTCCAGCCTGCTTTCGATCACCGACAATCTCGACGGCGACAAGGTGGTCCCGCCGGCCGGCGTGGTCCGTCGCGATGAGGACGATCCGTATTTCGTCGTGGCCGCCGACAAGGGCACCGCGACCTTCTCCGACACCGCCAACGGGATCAGCCAGGCGCACGGTTTCTGGCTCGACGACGCCTTTGCCTCGGGCGGCTCGGCGGGCTACGACCACAAGAAGATGGGCATCACCGCCAAGGGCGCCTGGGAGGCCGTGAAGCGGCATTTCCGGGAGATGAACCGGGACATCCAGACGCAGCCTTTCACCACGGTGGGCATCGGCGACATGTCGGGCGACGTGTTCGGCAACGGCATGCTGCTTTCCGATCAGACGCGGCTGATCGCGGCATTCGACCACCGCGACATTTTCATCGACCCGGATCCCGATACGGCCATATCGATGACGGAGCGCAGGCGCATGTTCGACCTGCCGCGCTCGAGCTGGCAGGATTACGACAAGTCGAAGCTCTCGGCCGGCGGCATCATCGTTTCGCGGGCGCAAAAGTCGGTGACGCTCTCGCCTCAGGCCGCAGCGGCGATCGGCCTTTCCAGGCACGTCGTCTCGCCTGTCGAGATCATGAACGCCATCCTGAAGGCGGATGTCGACCTGCTCTGGTTCGGCGGCATCGGCACCTATGTGAAGGCGACAGGCGAAAGCAACCAGGAGGTCGGCGACCGCGCCAACGACGCCATTCGCGTGACGGCCGCGGAAGTGCGCGCCAAGGTGATCGGCGAAGGTGCCAATCTCGGCGTGACGCAGCGCGGGCGAATCGAATTCGGCCTCGCCGGCGGGGCCTGCAATTCGGATGCGATCGACAATTCGGGCGGCGTCAACTCGTCGGACGTCGAAGTCAACATCAAGATCGCGCTGGCCGCGGCCATGCGCAAGGGAACGCTGGCGAGGCCGACGCGCAACAAGCTGCTCGCCGAGATGACGGAGGAAGTCGGCCGGCTGGTGCTGGCCAACAACTACCAGCAGACGCTGGCGCTTTCGCTGCAGCGCAGGCGCGGGCTGGCCGACTTCGCGCACCAGGCCCGCTTCATGATCGCGTTGGAAGCGCGCGGGCTGCTCGACCGGTCAGTCGAGACGCTGCCTTCGCCCGCGGCCCTTGCCGAGCGCGAGGCGCGCGGCGAGCCGCTGACCCGGGCCGAACTCGGCGTGCTGCTCGCCTATGCCAAGATCGTGCTGTTTTCCGACATAGTGGCGAGTTCAGTGCCGGACGACCCGCATTTCGAACGCGACCTGATGGCGTATTTCCCCGACCGGATGGAGAAGAAATATTCGGGCGAGATCCGCAGCCACAGGCTGCGCCGCGAGATCATCGCGCGTGTCGTCGCCAACGATCTGATCAACCGCGGCGGACCGTCATTCGTCAGCCGGCTGCAGGACATGACTGGACGCGCGGCCGACGATGTGGTGCGAGCCTTCGCGGTGGTACGCGACGGGTTTTCGCTGTCGGCGCTCTACGCCGAAATCGACGCGCTGGACAACAAGATCGACGGGCAGGTGCAGCTCGACCTCTACCAGTCGGTTGGCTGGCTGATCTACAACTCAAGCGCCTGGCTGCTGAAGAACGACACGGGAACCGCACCGCTCGGCCAGCGCATCGGTGAATTGCAGGACGCGCGCAAGGCGCTGGAGCCCAAATTCGATGCGCTGATGCCGACCTTCACGGCGGCAAAACTCGCGGAGCGCCGCCAAGGCTTCATCTCGGCCGGTGCGCCGGAAAAGCTCGCCGACCGGCTGGCGCGGACCGATGTGGCGGCGCTGATCCCCGACATCGCGCTGGTTTCCAGGACGGCCAAGGCCGACATAGTGGCCGCCGCGCGGGCGTTCTTCGCAGTCAGCGAAGCGTTCCGCATACCCCGCGTCGAAGAGGCGGCGCGCTCGATATTGCCGCCGGATTATTATGACGGGTTGGCGCTGACGCGCGCGACCGACATGATCGGCGCAGCACGGCGCGGCATCGCGGTGGCGGCGCTGACGGCGTTCGGCAAGGCCGACGACCCAGTGGCGAGCTGGCTCGAGGCCGGCGGCGAGCGGATCGCGCGCACTCGCGAAAGGCTGCAGGCGCTGACCGAGGGCGGCGAGATCACGGTGTCGCGCCTGTCGGTGGCGTCTGGGCTCATGAGCGACCTCACCGGGATGTAACCGGGCGGTCCGGAGGGAAAAAGCTGAAATGGTCGAGGTAAAGCGGGACGCCGCGACGCGGCGTGGCATATGGGGTTGGATGCTGTTCGACTGGGCGCAGCAGCCTTTCCATACGCTGATCATAACCTTCGTGTTCGCGCCCTATTTCGCTTCGGCGGTCGCCTCCAACGCGGCGCGCGGCCAGGAACTCTGGGGCTATGCCGCCGGCATCGGCGGGATGCTGATCGCGTTCTCGTCGCCGGTGCTCGGCGCCATCGCCGACGCGTCCGGGCCGCGCAAGCCATGGGTGTTCGGCTTCTCCGTCATCGGCGTCATTGGCTGCTGGCTGCTGTGGTACGCGGTGCCGGGCATGGAGAGCGTCGCCTTCATCATGGTCGCCATCGTGCTGGCCCTTGTCGGGATGGAATTCGCGGCGGTGTTCAACAACGGCATGATGGCCGATCTGGTGCCGCGCGCCGAACTCGGCCGTCTGTCGGGGTCGGCCTGGGCGCTTGGCTATCTCGGCGGGCTGGTTTCGCTGGTGATCGTGCTCGGCTTCCTTGCCGGACAGCCCTCCACCGGCAAGACGCTGATCGGGCTGGAGCCACTGTTCGGGCTGGACGCCGCAACCCGCGAGGGCGACCGCGCGTCGGGCCCGCTGACCGCAATCTGGTATGTCATCTTCGTCATGCCGATGTTCTTGTGGACGCCGGACGTCAAGCGCAAGCCGGCGGCAGACGGCGCGGTCGCGCGCGGGCTTGCGGAACTCGGCAAGACGCTGCGCCGCCTGCCTTCGGAGCGCAGCTATTTCAGCTTCCTGATGTCGTCGATGTTCTACCGCGACGCTCTCAACGCGCTCTATTCGTTTGGCGGCATCTATGCGGCGGGCGTGCTCGGCTGGTCTATCGTGCAGATCGGCATATTCGGCATCCTCGCCAACCTGACCGGCGCGATCGGCGCTTGGCTCGGCGGCCGCGCCGACCAGGCGTTCGGACCGAAAGTGGTCGTCAGCGGTTCGATCGTGATCCTGACGATCTGCTGCATCCTGGTGATCTCGACTACACGCACAGACGTGCTGTTCATGACAATCGCCGCCGAGGGCAGCCAGACCAACGTGCCCGACATCATGTTTTATGTCGCCGGCGGCTTCATCGGGGCTGCCGGCGGCTCGATCCAGGCCGCGTCGCGAACCTTGCTGGTCGACCAGGTCGACAGGGACAAGGTCACCGAGGCGTTCGGCCTCTATGCCTTGTCCGGCCGCGCGACGAGCTTCATCGGCCCGTTGGCGATAGCATTCGCGACCGCCTTCTTCGCATCGGAAGCGCTCGGCCTCTCGAACCAGGACGCGCAGCGCCTCGGCGTCACGCCGATCATCGCGCTTTTCATGGTCGGACTGGTCCTGCTGCCATGGGTGAAGAGCAGGCAGTATGAGGTGGCGCGGGCACAGCGTTGAGCACCTTCCCACATGGGAGGGTAGGCGCAACTTCAATGCCTGAAATGCCGGACCCCGGTGAACACCATGGCGATGCCGTGCTCGTCGGCGGCGGCGATAACCTCGTCGTCGCGCATCGAGCCGCCCGGCTGGATGACTGCGGTGGCGCCCGCCTCGATTGCCGACAAGAGCCCATCGGAGAAGGGGAAGAACGCGTCGGAAGCGACGACGGAGCCTTTGGTCAGCGGCTCGGTGAGATCCGCCGCTTCGGCGGCGTCGAGCGCCTTGCGCGCCGCGATGCGTGAAGAATCCACCCGGCTCATCTGACCGGCGCCGATGCCGACTGTAGCGCCGTCTTTGGCGTAGACGATGGCGTTCGACTTGACGTGCTTGGCGACACGGAAGGCGAATTGCAGATCGGCGATTTCCTGCGGCGTCGGCGTGCGTTTGGTGACGACTTTCAGGTCGCGCGCTGCGACCACCGCATTGTCCCTGCCCTGGACGAGCATGCCACCGGCGACGGACTTGACTGAAAGGCCGGGCGAATGCGGATCGGGCAGGTCGCCGGCCACCAGCAGCCGCAAATTCTTCTTCGCCGCGACGATCGCCTGCGCGTCATGGCTGGCGTCCGGCGCGATGATCACCTCGGTGAAGGTCTTGACGATCTCCTCGGCGGCCTCGGCGTCGAGCGTCCGGTTCATGGCGACGATGCCGCCGAAAGCCGAGACGGGATCGCAGGCCAGCGCCTTCATATAAGCTTCCTTCAGCGACTTTCCTTCCGCAACGCCGCAGGGATTGGCGTGCTTGATGATGGCGACAGCGGCCGAGCGCGAGGGGTCGAACTCGCCCACCAGTTCGAAGGCGGCGTCGGTGTCGTTGATGTTGTTGTAGGAGAGCTGCTTGCCCTGGAGCTGGCGCGCAGTGGCGACACCCGGCCGGCGGTCGCCGGTCAAATAGAAGCCGGCCTGCTGGTGCGGGTTCTCGCCATAACGCATGACGCTTTCGAGCCTGCCGCCGAAGGCGCGCCAGGCCGGGTTTTCGATCTCCAGCGTCTCTGCGAACCAGGCGGAGATCGCCGCGTCGTAGGCTGCCGTGCGGGCAAAGGCCTTGGCCGCGAGCTTCTGGCGGAATTCCAGTGACAGGCTGCCGATGTTCATTTCCAGCGCGTTGAGCAGCGGCGCGTAGTCCTCCGGATCGGTGACAATGGCGACATAGGCGTGGTTCTTGGCCGAGGCGCGCACCATTGCCGGGCCGCCAATGTCGATGTTCTCGACAATCGAGGCATAGTCCGCGCCGGAACGGCGGACATCCTCGAACGGGTAGAGGTTGACGACGACAAGATCGATAGGCTCGATGCCGTGTTCGCGCATTGCGTCCTGATGCTCGGGGTCGTCGCGAATGCCGAGCAGCGCGCCGTGCACGGCCGGATGCAGCGTTTTCACGCGCCCGTCCATGATTTCCGGGAAGCCGGTGAGATCGGAAACGTCGCGCACCGCAATGCCGGCGGCGGCGATCGCCTTGGCGGTGCCGCCAGTGGAGACCAGCTCGACGCCGGAATGCGCCAGGGCGGCGGCGAAATCGACCAGCCCGGTCTTGTCCGAAACCGAGAGCAGCGCGCGCCGGACCGGCACGAGATCGGGAGCGGGAATTTTCTTCGAGGCGACGGCCATGGCGGAAGTCCTTTCGGATCGAAAGCGCTGTGGCGGGGGCCGTAGCACCACAAGCCTGCCGGGACAAGAAGACCGACATTTTCCTTGATCGCCAACCTGCCCTCGGCCAACACTGCAACCAAATCGGGAGAACGGGGGCACCATGGCCGAACATGCCGACGCGATCATCGTGGGCGGAGGTCTCGCGGGGCTGGTCGCCGCCGCAGAACTGGCCGATGCCGGCAAGCGTGTCGTTATCCTCGAACAAGAGGGAGAGAACTCGCTCGGCGGCCAGGCGTTCTGGTCGCTTGGCGGGCTGTTCTTCGTCGACAGCCCGGAACAGCGGCGGCTGCGCATAAGGGACGGCCGGGATCTCGCGATGCAGGATTGGCTCGGCTCGGCGCAATTCGACCGAGCCGAGGATTTTTGGCCGCGGAAGGTGGCGGAAGCCTATATCGATTTCGCCGCCGGAGAGATGCGGCCCTGGCTGCATCAGCAGGGCATGCGCTGGTTTCCGGTGGTCGGCTGGGCCGAGCGCGGCGGCGGCCATGCGCATGGCCACGGCAATTCGGTGCCGCGCTTCCACATCACCTGGGGCACGGGACCGGGCGTGCTCGAGCCGTTCGTCCGGCGCGTGCGCGAGCACGTTTCGAAGGGCACGATCAAACTGAAATTCCGCCACCGGGCGAGCCAACTGATCAAGACCAACGGCAGGGTCACAGGCGTATCGGGCGAGGTGCTCGAGCCATCGACCGTCGAGCGCGGCCAGCAATCCGGGCGCGAGGCGATCGGCGATTTCGAGTTTTATGCCGGCGCGGTCATCGTGACCTCCGGCGGCATAGGCGGCGATTTCGACCTGGTCAGAAAGAACTGGCCGACTAATCGGCTGGGGCCGCCGCCAAAAAGCATGGTCGCCGGCGTGCCGCACCATGTCGACGGCCGCATGGTGGCGATCACGCAGGCAGCCGGCGGCGCGGTGATCAATTCCGACCGCATGTGGCACTACACCGAAGGCGTCAGGAATTTTGCGCCGATCTGGCCCAATCACGGCATCCGCATCCTGCCCGGACCATCGCCGCTGTGGTTCGATGCGACCGGCAACCGGCTGCCCGCGCCGTGCATGCCCGGCTTCGACACGCTGTCGACGCTGAAACACATCTTGTCGACCGGCTACGACTACTCCTGGTTCGTGCTGACGCAGAAGATCATAAAGAAGGAATTCGCGCTTTCCGGCTCGGAGCAGAACCCGGATTTCACCTCCAAGTCGTGGCGTGCGGTGCTGAAGAGCCGGCGCGGGACGGGCGCTCCTCCGCCGGTCGAGGCGTTCAAGGAAAAGGGCGAGGATTTCGTCGTCAAAGGCAATCTTCGCGAACTCGTCGCCGGCATGAATACACTCACTGGTGAGAACCTGATCGACCACGACCGGCTTCTGCAGCAGATCGAGGCGCGCGATCGTGAAGTGGAAAATCCGTTCTCCAAGGACGCGCAGGTCACCGCCATTCACGGTGCGCGCAACTATCTCGGCGACAAGCTGATCCGCACGGCAAAGCCGCACCGCATCCTCGACCCCGAGAACGGCCCGCTGATCGCGGTTCGCCTGCACATCCTGACCCGCAAGACGCTGGGCGGGCTGCACACCAATCTGGATTCGCAGGTGCTGGATGCGGCAGGCGAGCCAATCCGCGGCCTCTATGCAGCGGGCGAAGTGGCCGGCTTCGGCGGCGGCGGCTACCACGGCTACAACGCGCTCGAAGGCACGTTCCTCGGCGGCTGCATCTTTTCCGGACGCTCGGCGGGCAGGCATGCGGCAGCTTAGCCGGTGACGGATTGGAGCCGTCCACTTGCCCCCGGCTTAGCGGGCCTGCTCCACGAGCTTCTCCAGCCGCGCAGCGAGTTCCCTTGCTTCGCCGGCGATTCGCACGGTCTTCAGGCGCGAAGTCGCGCCCGAAACAACCGATACGCTGCTCGCCGGAACGCCCATGAACGAAGCCACCAGCTTCTCCAGCGCCGCATTGGCCGCGCCCTTCTCAGGGACGGCGCGGACACGCGCATTGAGATGCGGGCGTCCGTCGATCTTTTCCTCGACGCCTTCGATGACGTCTTTCGAAGCACGCGGCGTCAGCCGGACGTAGATGTCGATCCCGTCGTCGCGCACACGCCAGAAGCGGGCCACAGGGCAAACTCAGATGACGAGCGGCGCGACCGTGGTCAGCAGGAACTGGCGGATGAAGAAGATGATCAAGAGTACGACGATCGGTGAAATGTCGATGCCGCCGAGATCGGGCAGAAAGCGGCGGACCGGCGCCAGCACCGGTTCTGTGATGCGGAACAGGAAATTGCCGATCGTGCCGACGAACTGGTTGCGGGAATTGACGACGTTGAAAGCGTAGAGCCATGAGAAAATCGCCGAAGCGATGAGGAGCCACCAGTAAATGTCCAGCGCCAGAACCACAGTCTGAATAAGGGCGATCATGCCGTTCTCCCATTGAATTGGCGACATGTAGCCACTGGCCGGCGACGCGGCAAGTGCTGGTTGCCGGAGCGTCGAATGACGGCCGCTCTTTGCTTGACAGTGTGGGGGCGCCGCACATAAATACGCCCCATCCGCTGGACGGGGCTGTAGCTCAGCTGGGAGAGCGCGTCGTTCGCAATGACGAGGTCAGGAGTTCGATCCTCCTCAGCTCCACCAGCGGATCGAATTTTCCCATGGTTTCAAGCACTGCGCGACGCGGATCGCCCTGCGATTCAATGGAGTTCCGCCCGGCGATCACGCTTGGGGCCGTCGCGATCGATCGGTTGGAGTCGCAGGGCCTCGAAAAGCGCCAACTGACTTTCCAGGACGAGCAACTCGCCGCAGGTATGTACGATCAGGGTGCGGTCTCCATGATCCTGGATCGAAACCAGATAGTCGGTGTTGACCGTGATAGGATTCCCGTCAGCGCGCGTCAGCCGAATCCACATGGTTTACCCCCTTTGACCCGATTGCCATTTGTGCAACGGCGCCTACAACGAGTATGTGAAATTATTCACACGGGCGGCCTTCGATGTGATTCAGCGGCGCCCGGGAGCATTGAATCTTATTTTAGCTCCCACTCGCGGCCGACGCCATCGTTTATCGCTGTGCCGCCTGCGTGCTTATAACTGGGATGGGCGCGAATGGCCGCGTCGAGTTCGGTGCACGGCGCCTCGGGCACGGGCCGATCCGATCTCCATGCAGTCTGCTTTATCTTCTCCTTGAACGTCACCTTGCCCAGCTCTGGACGCCCGACGAGGTGCGCGGCCGCGTCAATGCCGTCAACATGGTATTCGTCGGCGCATCCAACGAGCTCGGCGAATTCCGCGCCGGCACGATGGCGGAGTTGATCGGCACGGCGTCGGCGGTGGTGTCCGGCGGGATCGGCGCGGTCGCAGTGGCGGGCCTGTGGGCTTTCCTGTTTCCGGAGCTGCGCAAAGTGCGCCATCTCGACGGACGGGATTGACGCCGCAGCCGGAAACGGCTCAGCGCTCGGGTTTGCCGAAGATCACCTCCAGGAATTCTGTGAGCCAGCGCTTCAGATGCATGTCCCAGATCAGCCTGCCGCCGAGATGGTCGCGGCCCGGCTGGGCACCGGGCAGTACGAAGCGATGCGCCCCGCGCACCACCCAGCGGTGCATCATCACCCGCGTCAGTTCGGCGTGGAACTGGATGGCCCAGGCATTGTCGCCATAGCGGAAGGCCTGGTTCGGATAGGTCTCTGCCGTCGCCAGCAGCTTCGCGCCCGACGGCAGCGAAAAGCCTTCGCGATGGAACTGGTAGACCATTTCGGGCCAGTGCATTAGCTGCCTGCCTTCCTCAGTCGGCTCAAGCGGATACCAGCCGATCTCGACCAGCCCTTCGCCATGGCCCTCGACCTTGCCGCCGAGATGATTGACCAGCATCTGCGCGCCAAGGCAGATGCCGAGGAACGGGCGATTCTCCTTCAACGGGACGGCGAGCCATTCGGTCTCGCGCTTGACGAAGTCGTCGTGGTCGTTGGCGCTCATCGGTCCGCCGAACACGACAGCGCCAGCGTGATGGTCGAGCGTCTCGGGCAATTCGTCGCCGAGCGGCGGCCGCCTGATGTCGAGATCGAAGCCGTTTTCCAGAAGCAGATGACCGACGCGGCCGGGGCTCGACGTTTCCTGGTGCAGTATGATCAGAATTTTCGGCCTGACGGCCCGCGTCGCCACTCGCGGCATGAATGCTACTCGTCCGCCGATTCGCCGATCGCGCCGGGCGCGTTACGCGCGGCCTCCTGGCGCGCCAGCACCCTTTCGCGCCGGTCGACGCCGATCAGTTCGGCGACGCGCCACAATGTGTTGTCTTCGAGTTCGTGCAGCACGCCGTCGGCATAGACGACCTCCCACATCGCCCGGATGAACTCGATGCGGGCTTCCTCGTCGAGATGCCGCTTCAAGACGCTGGTGAAGGCATAGAGGTCGATCGCTTCATTGTCGGCTTTCTCGCCAGCCGCGATCAGGGTCTCGAGCTCGTCGCCGCTCACGCCGTAGCTCTGCGAGAGCACTTCCTTGAGCCGCTCCCACTCGACATCGTGGCGCACGCCATCAGCGTTCATCACATGGAACATCAGCGCCGCTGCCGCCACGCGCGGGTCGTCCTCGCGCTCGAGCCGCGATCCCGGCGCTCCGGGCGGTAGCCCCTTCAGGAAGGAAACCAGGCGTTCAAACATGGGTCTGCCTCAGCAAGTCGGAATTCAAAACAGCCGAAACCTGCGCCGTTCGGTTTCGGCGGCTTCATCAGGATCGACGCCCGGGTCGTCCGGCCGAGGGGGCGCCGGCGGCGGCATCTCATCTGAAGCGTCAGCGTCGGCAACCGCGGCAAGCGCCGGGCGCTTGTGCTCGCGGGAAACATCCGCCGCCGGCGCAGGCGGCGGAGCTGCTATGGGCGCCGGCGCTTTCGCTTCTTCGGCTGCAGCCGGTTCGATCGGCGCAGCCGGCTCCACTACAGGAGCCACCTCCTCGACATGAGCGGGCTTTTGCGCCGGGCTTTCGACCGGCGCGACAAGCGCTGGTTTCTCCACCTGCAGCGACGGGTGCTCCTCGCCCTGCTCTATCAGCTGGCCGAGCCGCTCCATCGGTGCGCGCCACTCGAAGGCATCGAGCCTGCCGGTCACGGGCGAGGCAGGCGCCCAGCGCTCGGAAACATAGCCATCGGCAACCCAGGCCGGGTCGCGCGGCGCGCGCACGGCCTTCGACAGGAGCTGCCGCACCTTGCCCTGGTCGCCGGTCTCCGACTCCTCGATATCAACCAAAAGCAGGTAGGCGCCCTCGCGCGGCTGCATGCGGATCGCGGCCTCCGCCTCTTCCCGCGCAACCCGGTATTCGCCGGCATCGAGGGCGGCGCGTGCAACGGCCAGCGAGGATTCGGGGTGGTTCTGCTTCAGAGATTGGAGCTTGCGCGCCCGCGTCAGCCGGTCATGGGTGGCGTCGCCCGGACGGGCATGCACATAGAGGTCGGCGATTTCAGGATGCGGCTCGGCCTTCCAGGCAGCCTCCAGGATCTTGGCGCCCTTGCGGATGTCGTTCTGCCTGAACAGCGTCTTGGCGGCTATCACCGCGGCAGGCGCGAATTCGGGACGCAGCCGATTGGCTTCGACGGCGGCGCTGCGGGCGGCCGGCAGATCGGTATCGAGAAGCGCCATGGCCTTGGCCGTCAGCAGTACCGAACGGCGGCGATTGGCGGCGTCGCGCTCGATCTGGCGGCTGGATTTCTGGGCGTCGACCAGCTTGAGCGCGCCATCCCAATCGCCTCGCTCGACCTTCTCCTCCATTGTCGATTCGGCTGCCCATCCAAGCTGCGGCGCCAGGTCGGCAGCGCGCCCGGCATAGTGCCGCGCCGCGGATTTTTCGCCGAGCCGTTCGGCTTCGAGATAGAGCCCGCGCAGGCCGAGCAGCCGCATTTCGGGATCGTCGAGCATCGCCTCGAATTTCTGTCGCGCGCCATCATGGTCGCCTTCGAGCAGCGAGGACTGGGCGTCGAGCAACTGGATGAGCGGCTCCTGGTCGGAGCGAATCAGCTTCGCCGCCTGCTTGTTCATCTTGCGCGCCAGTCCGGCGTCGCCGGCACCGGCCGCGATCATGCCGGTCGACAGCGCCTGGTAGCCGCGGTCGCGACGGCGCACACGGAAATAGCGCGCCACCGTGTAGGGGCTGTTCCAGATCGCTTTGGTGAGCCACCAGACGATCATCACGGCTGCAACGACGGCAGTGACGGCAACCGCCGCCACCATCAGGCTTACCTGGTATTGATAGCCGCTGAAGGTAACCACCATATCGCCGGGCCGGTCGGCAAGCCAGGCAAAGCCGAGGCCGAGCGCGAAAACGATGAGGAGGAAGAAAAGGATGCGTATCATCTGGAGGTCCTACTCACGCCTTCATCGCGCCGGCGACTGCCTGATCCAGCAGTCGCTCGACGGCGAGGCGGTTGCGGACCTTCTCGATGAACACGCCCGCCGCCGCCTGAACGTTTTCGGGCAGCTTCTCATATTCGGCGATGGCCGCGGCATAGTCGCCGGCATTCAGCGCCACCTCCATGCGGGCGACGGTTTCCGGCACACCCTCGCCCTCGACCGCTCCAATGGGGCGAACCGTGACCAGCGATTCGGCGCTGTGGAGCAGCCGCTCGAAGAAGCCGGCATTGGTATCGACGGTGCGTTCGGCGGCGATCATCGCTTTGGCCGCTTCATCGGTCTCGGCAAGAATTTCTTCCCGCGAGGCAACACCCCTTTCGGCATGGACGCGCAGCTCCGGAATTTCCGGCGCATTAGGCGCGATGGCCGCAAAGGTCTCCAGCTCGGCCAGGAAAGGCGCGCCGCGATCCACCGCGGCCTTCAGCGCCGAAGTTGCGATCGCCATGGCGATCTTGGGCTGTGCCGCCTGGGCGTCGATCTTCCCCGAAAGCGCCGCCAGGTTCTCTTCCAGCGCGGCAATCCGCCCTTCATCGGCCGTTGCTTTCTCTCCCGCCGATTTGACCAGCGCTTCGAGGCCGGCGATGCGGTCGCCGATGGCTGCGATCTCGGCGGCCGGCGCCCCGGTCTGGCCTAGGCCGGCGATCGCCGTTTCGATCTCCTTGACCCGGCTGTCCAGCGCCTGCAGCCCGGCATTGTCGCCGCCACCGCCGGAACTGACGGCCTGCTGCAGGGCCGCAACATCCGCCTTGACCTGATCCAGCGAAGTCGAGAGGCCGTCGACCTGTCCGGCAATGTCGGTATCCGGAGCGGCTGCTGCGGCCTCCTTCAGTGCCGCGATCTCCTGTTGCAGCGACGCGATTTCCGACTGGATGCCATCAAGCGCAGGAGCGCCGCCTGCCGCTCCTGGGCTGCCAAGTACGCCGGCATATTGCAGCCCGCCCGCGCCGATCAGCGCCAGAACCGCGCCGATCAGTCCGGCAGCCACAGGCGTCAATCCATTTCGTTTCGGAGACGATCCGACAGTTGGCTGCTCAGGCGCCGCAGTCGCGCCGGTATCCAGCGCTTCCGCCCGTTCGCGCCGCGGCGCTTCCTCGGCCTCGAAGCCGTAGCCATAGGGCCGGTGCGGCGCATCCGAATCAGGATCGGTAGCAATCGCAGGCTCGGCGGCGGCTTCACCGGGTTCTCTGGCCGTTTCAGCCGGCTCAGCGGCGGGCTCGCTCACACCATCCTTCTCGGCCTCGACGAATTCAGCCGCCGGCTGCGGCTCCGCCGGCTGGCCGCCGTCAATGCCTTCGCCGGTCTCTTCGACGCGCGAAACCGCGTCCGGTTCCAGCTCTATCGTCACCGGCTCGCGCTGCGGCTTGGAATGCCGCGTCTTCGGCGTCTTGACCATGGCGGCCCTCCGCAATTCTTGTAATTTCGATCCCGGGAATGCGGGCACGGTGTATCGGACAACTAACTATCACACCAGCATCGGCTGAAAAGGGGCGGCGTGATGGCGGGGGTCAGCGGGTCTTTTCGAGAAGCAGAAGCAGCGCCTCCTCATTCGGTTCCGCCGCAACATGGATTTGCGCGCCTTGAAGTACGGCAAGCGTCGAGGCGACGCGTGGCGAAAGGCAGTAAAGGCCGGCCGCCTTGAACAGGGAAGCGAGTTCGGGGCGGCTCGCAACACTTACAAAGGCCTCTGCGGCTCTGGCGGAATACAGGAGCACTGCATCGACCGTCCGTTCGTGAAGCAGGCGGCGAATAAAGCCGCTTTCGTGGTCTATCCCGACCGTGTCGTAGGCTTCCATCGGGCGCACATCGATGCCGGCGGTGCCGAGCCTTTCCTCGAATGCCGACAGGCGGACGCGTCCGCAGAGATAAAGGATCGTGGCTCCGGGTTTCTCGGCTGAAACAATGGCGTCCGCCAGGGCTTCGGCTCCGCCGGGCCCGGTCACGATGTCGGCGAGCCCGGCCTGGCGCGCCGCCGCCGCGGTCTTTTGCCCCACCGCATAGCAGCGGCTGCCGGCAAGCCGGTCGAGAAGCGCGCGCGATGCGTGGCGGATGGCGTTGGCGCTCGTCACCGCGACGGCGTCGAACGTCTGGGGAATCGAATCGACCGGCAGGGCGCGAGTTTGCGACAGCGGCAGCACCAGCGGCGAAAATCCGGCAGCTTGCAGCCGTTTTGCAGTTTGCGACGCGCCGGGTTCCGGCCGTGTCACCAGAACGCGGCGGCTCATTCAGGCCCAGCCTTCGAAAAACCGCGTTCCGGCCTTTGCCCTGACCTCCTGCCCGGCGGCGCGGCCGATTGCGGCGGCGTCCTCGGCGCGGCCGGAGCCGGAAACCTCGTGCGCTTCGCGCCCGTCCGGCGTCAGGATCAGGCCGGTGAAGGAGATGTTGTCGCCTTCCACCACCGCGTGGCCGGCTATCGGCGTGCGGCACGAGCCGTCGAGGACCGCCAGGAATGCCCGCTCGCAAGCCAGCGCCTGTGCGGTTGGCTGGTGATTGATCGCAGCGATGAGCGAAGCCGCGCGTCCGTCGGCGATGCGGCTTTCAATGCAGATGGCGCCTTGCCCGGGCGCCGGCGGAAAAGTGGCGAGCGGCATAAGATGGGTTGCGACATGCTCAAGCCCGAGCCGACGCAGGCCGGCATTGGCCAGGATGGTTCCGTCGGCGACCCCCTCTTCGAGCTTGCGCAGGCGCGTCTGCACATTGCCGCGGAACATCACTACCTTCAGGTCGGGCCGCATGCGCAGGATCAACGCCTGCCGGCGCAGCGACGACGAGCCCACGGTCGCGCCATGCGGCAGTTCGGTTATGGACGGCGCGGTCTTGCCTATGAAGGCGTCGCGCGGATCTTCGCGCGGCAGGAAGGCCGAAAGCTCCAGCCCGTCCGGCAATACCGTCGCCATGTCCTTCGAAGAATGGACGGCGATGTCGATTCGGCCGGAAAGCAGCGCCTCCTCGATTTCCTTGGTGAAAAGCCCCTTGCCGCCGACCTCCGACAGCGGCCGGTCCTGGATGCGGTCCCCGCTGGTCGAGATCACCTCGATGGCGAACGCGTCCTCGGGCAGGCCATGCGCCGCCCTCAGCCGGTCGCGCGTTTCCAGCGCCTGCGCGAGCGCAAGCGGGCTGCCGCGTGTCCCGATTTTGAAGGCTGTTGTTTGCATGGCGCGCGGTCCGTGATACCCACCCCGCGAACAGGGTTATCTGCCCAATGATCTCCTATCGGGGAAAGGGCGCTCCGGCAACAATGGTACAGCGCGACAAATCATTCCGGGTATTGGGCATCGAGACGAGCTGCGACGAAACCGCGGCCAGCGTCGTTGCGCTGAAGGCTGGCGGCGTGCCAGAGATTCTGTCCAACATCGTGCTCAGCCAGATCGAGGAACACGCGGCCTTCGGCGGCGTGGTGCCCGAAATTGCGGCGCGCGCCCACGTCGAGGCGCTGGACGGCATCATCGAGGCGGCGCTGGCCGATTCTGGGACCGATCTCTCCGGGATAGACGCCATCGCGGCCACAGCCGGCCCGGGCCTCGTCGGCGGGCTGATCGTCGGCCTGATGACGGCCAAGGCGATGGCCATGTCGGCAGGCAAACCGCTGATCGCGATCAACCATCTCGAAGGCCATGCGCTGACCGCCCGGCTGACCGACGGCCTCGCCTTCCCCTATCTGCTGCTGCTAGTCTCCGGCGGCCACACCCAGATCGTGCTGGTCCGCGGCGTCGGCGACTACCAGCGCTGGGCGACGACCATCGACGATGCGCTGGGCGAGGCGTTCGACAAGACCGCGAAGATGCTCGGCCTGCCCTATCCCGGCGGCCCGAATGTCGAGATCGCCGCGTCGCGCGGCGATCCGTCCCGCTTCGCCTTTCCACGCCCCATGAAAGGTGAACAGCGTCCCGACTTTTCCTTCTCGGGACTGAAAACGGCGGTGCGCCAGGCAGCGACCGAAATCTCGCCGCTGTCCGACAAGGATGTCGCCGACATCTGCGCCTCGTTCCAGCTTGCGGTTTCCGACGCGCTCGGCGACCGCGTTTCGCGCGCGCTGTCCCGCTTCCGCGGCGAATTTCCCGACATCGCCGCCCCGGCGCTGGTCGTGGCGGGCGGCGTTGCGGCCAATCGCCAGATCAAGGCGACGCTGGAAGCGCTCTGCGGCGAATATGGCTTCCTCTTCGTCGCACCGCCGCACATACTGTGCACCGATAACGCGGCCATGATCGCCTGGGCCGGCATAGAGCGCATGCGGGCAGGCATGACCGATCCGCAAGCCATGGATTTCGTGCCGCGCTCGCGCTGGCCGCTCGACAGCATTTCGGCCCCTGTCGTCGGATCCGGCAGGCGGGGAGCCAAGGCATGAGCTTCTGTTCGGTCACCGTGCTCGGCGGCGGGGCCTGGGGCACCGCCCTTGCGCTTTCAATGCTGCGCGCCGGGCACAAGGCCCGGCTGTGGGCCCGCGACGCCGAAGACGCGGCCGCGATTTCGGCAGGCGAAAACCCGCTCTATCTGCCCGGCATCGAGTTCGGCAAAGGCATCGAAGCGACAACGGACATGGACGCGGCCTTGGATCGCGCCGACTGCGTGCTGGCCGTCACGCCGGCGCAGTCCCTGCGCGAGGTGTTGAGCCTCGCCCAAGGCCGTATGCCCGCAAACATCCCCCTCGTCCTCTGCGCCAAGGGCATCGAGCGCGAAACCGGCACGCTGCTGTCCGCCATCGCCGGCGAAATCCTGCCGAACAATCCGGTGGCGGCGCTTTCCGGGCCGAGCTTCGCCTCGGACGTCGCAAAGGGGCTGCCAACGGCCGTAGTTGTGGCGGCCCGCGAAGAGGCGCTGGCGGCGACGCTCGCGCTGCGCTTCTCGGCAGCCAATCTGCGCTGCTATTCGACCGACGATCTGATCGGCGTCGAAATCGGCGGCGCGCTGAAGAACGTCTTCGCGATTGCCGCCGGCGCGATCACCGGCGCCGGCCTCGGCGCCAGCGCGCAGGCGGCGATGGTGACGCGCGGCTTTGTCGAGTTGCGCCGCGTCGGCGCAGCCTTCGGGGCACGCCCCGAAACGCTGATGGGACTCTCCGGTCTCGGCGACCTGCTCTTGACCTGCTCTTCGGCGCAGTCGCGCAATTTTGCCTATGGGCTGGCGCTGGGCCGCGGCGAGGATCTTGCCGGCCGGCCGCTCGCCGAGGGTGTACCCACGGCCGCGATTGCCGCCCGCATCGCCCGCGAGCGCGGCATCGACGCGCCGATCATCGGCGCGACAGCCCAGATATTGGAGCGCGCCATCACAATCAGGGAAGCAGTCGCGGCGCTGATGTCGCGGCCGTTGCGAACCGAGGCCGAATAGGAACTCGAGGAGAAACAATGCTGTTTGCTTTCATCTGCCGTGACAAGCCCGGCCATCTGCAGGTCAGGCTCGACAATCGCCCGGACCATGTCGCCTTCCTGAACGGGCTCAACGCCGAAGGCACGCTGAAATTCGCCGGGCCGTTCCTGGATGACGACGGCAAGCCCTGCGGCAGCCTGGTGGTGGTCGAGGCGGCGGACAAGGATGCGGCGCGCGCCGTTTCCGCTGCCGACCCATACGCCAGGGCCGGGCTGTTTGCGACGGTCGACATCCAGCCCTGGAACTGGGTCTTCAACAATCCGGCAAATGCGTAGTACGCAAATGATGCGAGAAGAGGGATCGCGGACATGAATTACTGGCTTTTCAAATCGGAACCTTCGACCTTTTCCTTCGAGATGCTGAAGGCCAAGGGCAAGGCCGGCACGCAGTGGGACGGCGTGCGCAACTACCAGGCCCGCAACAATATGCGCGCCATGCAGATCGGCGACCTCGGCTTCTTCTACCACTCCAACGAAGGGTTGGATGTGGTCGGCATCGTCGAGGTCTGCGGGCTGGCGCATCACGACAGCACTACCGATGATCCTCGCTGGGAATGCGTCGACGTGCGGGCGGTGAGGGATGTTCCGAACCCGCCGACGCTCGATGAGATCAAGGCCAACGAAAAACTGTCCAAGATGGTGCTGGTGGTGAATTCCCGCCTGTCGGTCCAGCCGGTCAGGCCGGATGAGTGGAAGGAAGTCTGCCGGATGGGCGGCCTTGTTCCGGCGCCGTGAACAGCCTGGCGCCGGCGGAAGCCGAGAGCTTCATTCTCGCCAACACTTCGCTTAAGGCGCCGCCGCATGTTCCCGAAATCCGGCTGCACCTCGCCGACGAGGCTCACGACCTCTGGCTGAAGACCGAGGACGAGCTGGCGGCTATCGGCCTGCCGCCGCCCTTCTGGGCTTTTGCCTGGGCGGGCGGGCAGGGGCTGGCCCGGTACATCCTCGACCATCCCGAAATTGTGCGCGGCAGACGCGTGCTGGACTTCGCCTCCGGCTCGGGTCTGGTGGCGATCGCCGCGCATATGACTGGTGCGCGCGACATCGTCGCGGCCGACATCGACCCGTTCTGCGAGGCAGCGGTCGGCCTCAACGCATGCGCCAATGGCGTCTCCATTGAGTTTACCGGCTCGGATGTCATCGGCACTGACGGCGGCTGGGATATCGTCCTGGCCGGCGACGTGTTCTACGATCGGCCGTTCGCCGAACGGCTTGTTCCCTGGTTCTCCAGCCTGCACGAACGCGGCGCCGATATCCTGGTCGGCGATCCCGGCCGCTCGTATTTGCCGAAGGACAGGATGCAGGCGCTCGCAGTCTATCACGTTCCGGTCACGCGGGAGCTGGAGGATGCGGACGTGAAGAAGACCACGGTCTGGCGCTTCGCTTGACGGGTGCTCTGCACGGGCGTTGAATCCGGGCGAACAGGGGAGTCGCCATGAATTTCGCCGGCATGAACTATCTTGCAATCGTCGTTGCCGCCATCGCAGCATTTGCCTTTGGGGCGGCATGGTACGGCGCACTGTCGAAGCCCTGGATCAGGGCGGCGCGCCTCGATCCCTCTTCGAAATCGGCGCCGCCGCTGGCGCCGCTGCTGGCTACGAGCTTCGTCTGCGAACTGGTGATGGCCTGAATAATGGCCGGCGTCATCGGCCATCTCGGTACGGGTCAGGTCACCTTGTGGAACGGCGTTGTGTCCGGTTTCTTCCTCTGGCTCGGCTTTCTCGCGACCTCGACCGCCGTCAATCAGCGTTACGAGGGTTACGGCTGGGACCTGACCGTCATTGACGCCGGCCATTGGCTTGGCGTCGCCCTGATCATGGGCGGCGTGATCGGCTGGTTCGGCGTCTGATTTGCTGTCCAGCCGCATGACCCCGAAAAGCTGCGCTTCTCAGGATCATGCCAAGATGCGGACCAAATCCCATGCGAGTTGTGGCCGCGGGCTTGCGCGGCTTTGCGGTTGCAATATGCTGCCGCGTCGACCGCCGCCTGGGAGGGGATTGCCATGGAACCGACATCATTGCTGATCTTCGCAGGCGCGCTGTTCGTCGCCGCCGGATCGCCGGGGCCGAGCATAGCCGCGCTGGTCGCGCGGGTGATTTCCAAGGGATTTCGCGATGTGCTGCCGTTCCTGGCCGCGATGTGGATCGGCGAGGCGATCTGGCTGTCGCTGGCGGTGTTCGGCCTCGCCTTCGTGGCGCAGACCTTCCATCTGGCCTTCGTGATCGTGAAATATCTCGGCGTCGCCTATCTCGTCTATCTCGCCTGGAAGATGTGGACGGCGCCGGTCGATGTCCGCGACGGCTCGATGCCGCGCGAGGATTCGCCGGCAAAGCTGTTCCTGGCCGGCATGGCCGTGACGCTCGGCAACCCCAAGATCATGATGTTCTACCTGGCGCTGCTGCCGACAATCATCGACCTCGCCTCGGTAACGCTGGTCGGCTGGCTGGAACTGACGCTGACCATGGCTGTCGTGCTGATCGCCATCGACGTCGGCTGGGTGATCGCCGCTGCGCAGGCGCGCAAGCTGTTGAAGAGCCGGCGCGCCATGAAGATCGCCAACCGGATCAGCGCGACGACAATGGCGGGCGCCGCCGCGGCTATCGCGGCGCGCTGAGGGCCGCAAAGCGGTCTTTTCGTACGCGTCGCGGACCGCTCGCCAGCCGGCATCCCGTCACTGCGCAAAATAAAAACGCCGCAGCAAAGCGGCGTTTTTATTGTCAAGCTTCAGAAGCCTCAACCCTGCGGTTGGGGCTCCATGCCGCCTTCGGGCTCCTCGCCGCCGCTCTTCTTGCGGCGGCCGCCGCCGGTCGCGCCGGCCTTCGGCACGGCCGAACCGCGAGAGGTCGGCGTGTCGTCGCCCATGTCGCGCGAAGGCTTGTGCCCGGCCAGGAGCTGCTTGATCTCCTCGCCCGACAGCGTCTCGTATTCGAGCAGGCCCTGCGCGAGCGCTATCCAGTCCTTCTTCTTCTTGGTCAGCACGGCCTTGGCGGTCGAATAGGCCTCGTCGATCAGCCGGCGCACTTCGGCGTCGATGATCTGCGCGGTTTCTTCCGAGACGTTCTGCGTGCGCGCAACCGAATGGCCGAGGAACACTTCCTCCTGGTTCTCGCCATAGGCGACATGGCCGAGCTTGTCGGAGAAGCCCCAGCGCGTGACCATGGCGCGCGCCAGCTTCGTCGCCTGCTCGATGTCGGAGGAGGCGCCGGAGGTAATGTTCTCCTTGCCGAACTTGAACTCCTCGGCGACGCGGCCGCCCATCATGATCGCCAGCCTGGAGATCATGTATTTGTAGCTCATCGAGTAGCGGTCGCCTTCGGGCAGCTGCATGACCATGCCGAGCGCACGGCCGCGCGGGATGATGGTCGCCTTGTGCAGCGGGTCGGCCGAGGGCACGTTAAGCGCCAGGATGGCGTGGCCGGCCTCATGATAGGCGGTCAGCTCCTTCTCGGCCTGGGTCATGGCCGAGGAGCGGCGCTCCGCGCCCATCATGATCTTGTCCTTGGCGTCCTCGAACTCGGCCATGGTGACGAGGCGCTTGTTGCGCCGCGCCGCCATCAGGGCGGCTTCGTTGACCAGGTTCATCAGGTCGGCGCCGGAGAAGCCCGGCGTGCCGCGCGCGATGACCTTGAGGTCGACATTGGGAGCCAGCGGCACGTTGCGGATATGGACCTTGAGGATCTTCTCGCGGCCGATGATGTCGGGGTTCGGCACCACGACCTGGCGGTCGAAGCGGCCTGGCCGGAGCAGCGCCGGGTCGAGCACGTCGGGACGGTTGGTGGCGGCGATCAGGATGATCGACTCGTTGGATTCGAAGCCGTCCATCTCGACCAGCAACTGGTTCAGCGTCTGCTCGCGCTCGTCATTGCCGCCGCCGAGGCCGGCGCCGCGATGGCGGCCGACCGCGTCGATTTCGTCGATGAAGATGATGCAGGGCGCGTTCTTCTTGGCCTGGTCGAACATGTCGCGGACGCGGCTCGCGCCGACGCCGACGAACATCTCGACGAAGTCCGAACCGGAAATGGTGAAGAACGGCACATTGGCTTCACCCGCGACCGAGCGCGCAAGCAACGTCTTGCCGGTGCCGGGAGGGCCGACGAGCAGCACGCCGCGCGGGATCTTGCCGCCGAGGCGCTGGAATTTCTGCGGGTCGCGCAGATAATCGACGATTTCGACCAGGTCTTCCTTGGCCTCGTCGACGCCGGCGACGTCGCCGAACGTGACGCGGCCATGCGCCTCGGTCAGAAGCTTGGCCTTCGACTTGCCGAAGCCCATCGCGCGTCCGGAGCCGGACTGCATCTGGCGCATGAAGAAAATCCACACGCCGAGGATGAGCAGCATGGGCAGCCAGCCGATCAGTGCGCTGAAGATCGAGCCCGAGCCGTCATTCTCGGGCCGGGCATTGATCGTCACGCCCTTCTGCTCGAGCTTGGAAACCAGCGAAGGATCGCCCGGCGAATAGGTCTGGAAGCCGGCATTGTTGTCGATATAGGTGCCGCTGATACGCTCGCCGGCAATGGTCACCGTCTTGACGCGGCCGGAAGAGAGGTCGCTCAGGAACTCCGAATAGGCGATCTCGCTGGTCGCGCCACGCGTCTGTGGCGTCTGGAACAGATTGAACAGTGCGATCAGGAGAACGGCGATGATCGCCCAGAGCGCGAGGTTGCGATAATTCGGATTCATCGATTGTCCCGTTTGCGACCGAAAACGGGCGCAAGTCCTGTGTGAGTGTGTACCCCTAACATAGGGAGGGCACGGTGCATTGCCAAGCGGAACCGCTCGTCTCGGTTAAGCTCCGGTCACATTGTGTTTTGCGTATGGCGAGGCCGGCGGCGGCGCGGCGCCCAGCAGTTCGGCCACGGCCCGCGCCGGCTCCAGATCGAAGGAAGGCAGGAATCGCACCCAGGGCGCGACGAGCGGAATTGCAACGGGCACAGCGGGTTCGCTCCCGCCCCAAAACATCGGCTCGGCGGAAAGTGCTGCGCGAACAAGGCTTGGCGGAATATCCGCGGGGAGCGTTTCGGCGTCAGGCTCGATTGCTGGGTCATGCGGGCCGACAAGAACACCTTCGGCCTCGCCTGAAATCCGGTAGCGGCCGTCCCAGATCATACCGTCGCGAACCGGCTCCGGTTCGGGCAAACCCCGTGTTTCACGCAGCAGGAAGACGCCGCCCCGTCGCGCATCGACCAGCGTCCGCGACAATGTGGCGCAAAACGGCTTTACCGAGAGCCGGTCGAAAAGCCGGGCCCCGCGCGCCTCGTCAGGCAGATGCGGCGTGCCGCCGATCGCGGCCAGCAGGATGCGCAGCGCATAGACCGCGCCGTCGCGAGGCTCGGCCGCGGCGAAGGCCGGATCAAGCCTGAACAGGCCGGGCGCGACGTGACGCGCATGCGCCCAAATGAGGCCGGCCGCCTCGCGCCCGAGATATTCGCGCAGCAGCGCGGCGTCGCGGGCAGCGGCCAGCAATTTCGAAACATCGGCTTCGTCGCGCAAACGAGCGCGTGCGCGCGGACGCTCGAACGTCTGATTGACGTTGGTCGGATCTTCCAGCCACCCAACACTATTGGCGCGCAGATAATCGCGCAGCGTCTCGCGGCGGGTTTCGAGCAGCGGCCTGACGATCCAGGCCTTTCCGTCGAACAGGGTCGCAGGCGCCATGCCGGCAAGGCCGCGGCCGTCGCTGCGGGCCTGGCGCATCGCAACGGTTTCCGCCTGGTCGTCTGCGGTGTGGCCGGTGACGATCAGGTCCGTGCCTTCTTCGGCTGCGGCTTCAGCCAGCAATGCGTAGCGCGCCTCGCGCGCGGCCGCCGGCAGGCCGGTCGCAGGCTTCGGTCCCTCCCAGGCGAAAATGCGGTGGGCAATGCCGTGGCTTTGCGCAAAATGTCCGACGGCTTGCGCCTCCGCCGCCGAATCCGGCCTCAGGCCGTGGTCGACCGTCACCGCCGCCAGCCGCACCGCTGGCGCTTTCTCGTCGAGATAGGCCTTCAGCAGCAGGAGCAGGGCGGTGGAATCGCTGCCGCCTGACACGGCGGCGATAACCGCGTCGCGCGCGGCGAAGTCGAAATTCGAAAATGGCTGGAAAAGATCGCTGTCCACCCTGGAGCGCTTCAGGTCAGCACGCGGCCAGCGCCTGTTCCTGCTTGACGCGGCCCTTGAGCGCACCGGAAATGTCGGGGTAGCGCTTGCCGATTTCGGCGAAGGTCGCGCAGGCGACGTCGCGCTGGTTGAGGCCGACCAGCGATACGCCGAGCTTGAGCAGCATGTCGGGGGCCTTCTTGGAATCCGGGTAGTTCTTGTTGGCGGCGAGGAAAACCTCGGCCGCGTCGCGGTATTTCTGCTGGCCGAGCAGCGATTCGCCGAGCCAGAAATGCGAGTCCGCAGTCTTGGGGTCGGAGGGGAAGCGCGCAATGTGGTCGCGAAAGCCGGCTTCCGCCGTGCTGTAGTCGCCCGACAGGATGAATTCGTAGGAATTGCGGTACAGCTCTTCCGGATCGTCGGTCGCGGGCAGCGCCGCCACCACTTCGCCGCCGGGGGCGGGAGTGGTTCCGTTCGCCGGTGGCGGCGTGATCACGCCCTGCGTCGTCTGGTCGCCGGCGCCCTTGACGTTGCCGTTCTCATCGAAGGTGATGGTGCCGAAGGTCTTCGGCGGCGCGCCGGGCGCGGAGGGAGCCTGGCCGGCGTCGCCGGTGATGACCTCCTCGACGCTGCTGGGCGCCTGCGCCGCGCCCCCGCCGGCAGGCGGCTGCGGCTGCGCGGCCGCCGGGGCTTCGGCGACGCTGCGGTTGGATTTGCCCTTCGCGTCCGAGCGCTTTTCCAGCTCCTGGAAGCGGAACTCGTTGTCTTCCTGCATCTTGCGCATCTGCTCCTGCATCTGCAGGATCTGGAAGTTGAGCTCCTCGATCGTGCCCGACAGCGAGCGGATCTGCTCTTCGAGCGCGACCAATCGCGGATCGCCGGCCTGAGCGTAGCGCACGGTCTCGTCGGCTTTTTTTGCGCCGAACACGCCGGGAAGTCCGAATTTGGGCAGCAGGTCGATGATGCCGGGGCGGTCTTGCTCGCTCGGCTGGGCGAACGCGGCCGTCCCGGAAAGAAGGATTGCGGCGAGTGTGCCGCTCAGGATCGCTCGAAAATACATATGCCTCTCGCGGAAGGTGGATATTGCGTCGCGCGGAACCGCGCTTTTTCGCTTTTATCAGGACGCGAGACTTCGGCCAAATTTTGTTTGCAGGCCGTAGGAACGAAAAAGGCGGCCGCTGGGGCCGCCTTTGAACGCAACTGTGTCAGTTGGATCAGCTTCCGACGCCGCTCAGCGCGGTCACCGCGCGGCGGTTCTGCGACCAGCAGGAAATGTCGTCGCAGACCGCGACCGGCTTTTCCTTGCCGAAGGAGATGGTGCGCATCCGGTTGGCGGCGACGCCCTGGGCGGCGAGATAGTCGCGGGTCGCGGCGGCGCGGCGCGCGCCGAGCGCCAGATTATATTCGCGCGTGCCGCGCTCGTCGGCATGGCCTTCGATCTGGATGGCGTAGTTGGGATACTTGTTCAGCCACTGCGCCTGGCGGGCGAGGATGCCCTGCGCGTCGGCGCGAATCGCCGAGGAGTCCGTATCGAAGAAGATGCGGTCGCCGACATTGACGGTGAAGTCCTGCGTCGATCCTGGCGTCGCCGCGCCTGCGCCGAGGCCGAGATCGGCGGCGCTGTTGGGCGTCTTCTTGGAGGCGCAGCCGGCGATCGCCAGCGCCGCCACCATGGCGATGATTACGGGATTCGTGGTTAGTTTCGCGATGCGGCGCATCCCCGCCTCTCCTTCGCATTTGAGTGAAATCATTGAATTTCCAGTAACCACGTTGCGGTTAACCGGGGTTCAAGGAACATGGTTAATTTTCGGTCACCGCCATTGCCGTCCGCAATGCCGGGCCGTTCTGTGTTCCAGTTTGCGCGCACCCTAGGCGGAATTGCGGCGCAAACGCGGCGATACGGTGAGCCGCCGCATTTGTCGGATTATTCGAGCAGCGGCGACCAGGCCGGGTCCGAGGCGAAATTCGCCGTCGGGATCGGCTGTTCGTTGCGGCCGGTCAGGTCGATCGAGTGCAGGCGCGGACCACCCGAGCCGGCTTCCTCCTTGAAGAACATGAGGACACGGCCATTGGGCGCCCAGGTCGGACCTTCCTGCTGGAAGCCGGTCGAGAGGATGCGCTCGCCGGAACCGTCGGTCTTCATCACGCCGATCGAGAACTGCCCGCCCGACTGCTTGGTGAAGGCGATGAGGTCGCCGCGCGGCGACCACACCGGCGTCGAATAGACGCCATCACCGAAGGAGATGCGGGTCTGGCCGGAGCCGTCGGCGCCCATCACGTAGATTTGCGCGCGTCCGCCGCGGTCGGAGGTGAAGACCACCTTGCTGCCGTCCGGCGAATAGGAGGGCGAAGTGTCGATCGCGTTGGAATTGGTCAGCCGCGTCGTCGTGCGGCTGCGCAGATCCATGGAAAAAATGTTGGAATTGCCGTCTTCGCGCAGCAGGCTCATGATCACCTTCTGGCCGTCGGGCGAAAAACGCGGCGCAAAGGTCATGCCCGGGAAATTGCCAACCAGTTCACGCTGTCCGGTCTCGATCTGCAAGAGATAGACCCGCGGCTCGCCGCTCTCATAGGACATGTAGGTGATTTCCTGGCGGGTCGGCGAGAAGCGCGGCGTCAGCGCGATCGCCTTGCCGTCCGACAGATAGCGCACGCCGGCGCCGTCCTGGTCCATGATCGCCAGGCGCTTGCGGCGCTGGTTCTTGGAGCCGGATTCGTCGATGAAAACCACGCGGGTGTCGAAATAGCCCTTCTCGCCTGTCAGCCGCTCGTAGATGGCGTCGGCGATGATGTGGGCGACGCGACGCGAATTGGCCTTGGAGGAGAAGAACTGCTCGCCGGTGAGCTGCTGGCCGGCAAAGGTGTCCCACAGCCGGAACTCGGCGCGCAGCCTGCCGTCGGCCTCCTCGCTGACGCGGCCGGTGACCAGCGCCTGCGCATTGATGACTTTCCAGTCCTCGAAGCGGGGGGCCGCGTCGGGGTTGGAGATCTTTTCGATGAAAGCGCCCTTGTCGATCGGCGCGAACAGGCCGGATCGCTTGAGGTCGGCGGCGACGATGCCGGCGATTTCCGCGCCCAGCGCATCGGCCGACAGGAAGTCGGTGATGGCGATCGGCAGCGGTTCGACATTGCCCTTGTTGACGTCGATCTCGACCAGCGCCCGCGCCGGCAGGACAGCCGCGCTCATTCCGGCCGCGAGAGCGCCCATCATCAGGAGTGTCGTCAGGAAGTGCTTCATGTAGTTCAGCCTCTTTGGTCCGTATCGGGCATGCGGATGCCTCAGAACATCTCACTCGGATCGAAGTTGACGATGACGTCGGCCCACGCGTCATACTTTTCGGCGGGAAGATTGTAGGGAGCGCAGCGCGACACGGCGCGGCGGGCGGCCTCTGCGGCCGCGCGTTCGACACCGGAAGAGCCGCCGCCCGCGATGATCTCGGGCGTGCCTTCGAGCGCGCCGCTGGGGTCGAGCCTGAACTGGACCGAGACCTTCAGCGCCTCGCCGTCAAGCGCGCCGGCAGGAACGTTCCAGCAGCGCTGGACCTGACCGCGCAGCGCGTCCATCTCGCTCTGCGACAGTTTCGAGCCGCTGGTGGTCTTTTCGCCACCAAGCGCGGCCTGCTGCGTCGAGCGCTTGGCGCCGCCGCCCGACGCTTTCTCCTTGTTGAGAAGCGCTGCGACCTCATCGGCGTTGAATTCCTTTTCCGTGGATTTCGGCCTGGCCGCGGCTTCCTGCGTCGGCTTGTCGGCTTCCTTGCGGTCAGGCGTCTTGGCGGTCTGCGCCTGCGGCGGCTTCGGCCGCGCCTCGGGCGACGGAGCATTTTCGGGGAGTTTCACCGCCTCGGC
Organism: Allomesorhizobium camelthorni; assembly: GCF_011045125.1. Classification (GTDB taxonomy): domain Bacteria; phylum Pseudomonadota; class Alphaproteobacteria; order Rhizobiales; family Rhizobiaceae; genus Allomesorhizobium; species Allomesorhizobium camelthorni. The sequence goes on from NZ_JAAKZF010000001.1 coordinate 110,683, forward strand.
CTCGGCCGTTTCGGCGACGATCGTTTCGGCGACCGGGTCGGGCGTCACCTCCTGCTTCGGCTCGGCGGTCGGAGCCACTTCCGTGGCGGGTGCCGCTTCCTGCTTCGGCTCGGGCTGCTTCACCGGCTCTGGCTTGGGCTGTTCGACCGGCTCGGGCCGCGGCGCGGGCTCGGGGGACGGTGGAGGCGCTGCCGCCGTCTCGACTGGCTTCGGCTTCGCCTCAGGCGTCACCGGCTTATCGGTGTCGACGGTGTTTTCGCCGGCCTTCTGCGCTTCGGGCACGATGTCCGGCTTCTTGGTCGGCAGCGGCGCAGGCGTCTCGTTCACCGTCGCGGTCTTGTCGCCCTGCTGGATCTGGGTGATCTCCTCGACCGGCACGATGTCGACCGGCAGCGCCTCGACGTCGGCGACCTCGAGCGCGCTCGGCGCCGACAGCGTGAACAGGCCGAAGCCGAGCAGCGCCGCGTGCATTAAAACCGAGGTGGTGAGACCCGCTTTCATCTGGGCTTACTGGCCGTCCTGTTCCTGTAGCGTCACAAGGCCGAGATTGCGGTATCCGGCCGCCGAGATGCGCGCCATCACCTTCATCACCGTGCCGTAGTCGGCGGTCCTGTCGCCGCGCACATAGATGCGTTCCTCATACCCCGCCTGGGCGATCGCCTCGAGTTTCGGCACCACTTCCTCGAGCGGGATCTCCGTCTCTTGAAGATAGATCTGGCCGCCCTGGTTGACCGAGACGGTGATCGGCTGCGTATCGGAGTTCAGCGCCTTGGCCTGCGTCTCCGGCAGGTCGATCGGCACGCCGACCGTCAACAGGGGTGCGGCCACCATGAAGATGATGAGCAGCACCAGCATCACGTCGACGAAAGGCGTGACGTTTATTTCCGATATCAGGCCGTGATGGCGGCCGCGCCGCCTGTGGCCGCGCGACCCGCGCCCGCCCGTTTGTCCCGCTGACATTCCCATGCTTGTTGTCCTCAGCCCTTGGGGGCTACTTTTTCATCGATTTGGCGCGAGAGTATGGCGGAGAACTCGTCGGCGAAGCCTTCCATCCGGACCGCGATCTTGCCGGCGTCCGATGACAATTTGTTGTAGGCGATGACCGCGGGTATGGCGGCGAGCAGACCGATCGCGGTGGCCAGCAGCGCCTCGGCGATGCCGGGGGCCACGACCGCCAGATTGGTCGACTTCGATCCCGCGATGGCCTGGAACGAGGTCATGATGCCGACCACGGTGCCGAACAGGCCGATGAAGGGCGCCGCCGAACCGATGGTGGCGAGGAAGCCGAGCTTGCCTTCCAGCCGCTCCATTTCGCGCGTCAGCGCCAGATCCATCGCCTTGTCGATGCGGGTTTGCAGGCCGAGCGGCGATTTCGCGCCCTTCTCGAAGCTCTTCTTCCATTCTCGCATCGCCGCCACGAAGATCGCGCCCATGCCGACGGTCTTGCGGTCGGCGAGCGTGCGGTAGAGTTCTTCCAGCGATTGTCCCGACCAGAATATCTGCTCGAAGCGGTTCAGCGCACCGCGCATGCGGGCATAGGCGATCAGTTTGTCGACGACGATCGCCCAGGTCCAGATCGAGGCCAGAAGCAGGCCGATCATCACCAGCTTCACGACCCAGCCGGCCTGCCAGAACAGCCCCCAGATCGACAATTGCACGCCCGGCTCGGCGAGAGGTAGGTTTTCCATAAAGACAATTCCTTAGATATCCGGGGCTTGGCTCGCGGCTTAGCCCAATGCGCATCATCCCGTTCGGTCCGTTCGCGCGAAGCTTTCGGAATGCCCCTGAAAATGCGCCTTCGCGGGCCTTTTCAGGGCAAAGTTTGGTGAAACGAAGGCGCGCCGAATCCACCCGATTTCACCGGAGCAAGCCACAGTTTGCTCCGATCTCTTCATGGACCGTTAAGGTTAAGGATGGGTTAGTGGCCGGCGCTCTGAATCACGCCCTGCCCGGTATGAAAGCCGCGAGCCATTCGCGCGGAAAGCGCCTCGGCCGGCCGTTTTCGCCGATGATAGCGGCCTCCACTTTCGCTTCGACCAGCACTTCCTCGCCGCGCTTCAATTGCTGCGCCATGAAGATGCGCGCGCCGGAAATCTCCTCGGTGCGTGTCTCCACCGTCAGTATGTCGTCGATGCGGGCGGAGCCGCGAAAGTCGATCTCCATGCGCCGCACTACCCAGACGATCCTCTCGCCGTGCTTGCCGCCGGCGAGTTCGGTATGGTGCACGCCGGCCAGCCTCAGGAAATCGGAGCGGCCGCGCTCGAAGAATTCGAGATAGCGGGCATGATAGACGACGCCGGAAAAATCGGTGTCGGCATAGTAGACCCGCGCCATCAGGCGGTGGCCGGCGGGCGTGAGTTCGCCGGAAAGGCCGGCCATCAGCCTTTCGCGTTCACCATGATCTCCCATCGCACTTTCCTTTTCGCCCGCGCTGCTTCGTTCACTCCTCATCCTCAAACAGGCTGATCTGCTGGATGGCGAGGTCGCGCGGCGCTTCGAGCCCGAGATGCTTCCAGGCGTTCGCCGTCAGCACGCGGCCGCGCGGGGTGCGCTGGATAAAACCCTGCTGGATCAGATAGGGCTCGATGATGTCCTCTATGGCGTCGCGCGGCTCGGAAAGCCCCGCCGCGATCGTCTCGATGCCGACCGGCCCGCCGCCGAAATTTTGCGCGATCATCGTGAGATAGCGCCGGTCGAGCTGGTCGAGCCCGAGCGCGTCGACTTCCAGACGGGTCAGCGCCTCGTCGGCGACCTTGCGGGAAACGTGGTCGGCGCCGGCGACGCTTGCGAAATCGCGCACCCGGCGCAGGAGCCGCCCTGCAATGCGCGGCGTGCCGCGGGCGCGCCTTGCGATCTCCAGCGCTCCGTCGTCGCCGAGCGGCATGGCCAGAATGCGCGCGCCGCGCCGCACGATCATCTCCAGTTCCTCGACCGAGTAGAAATTCAGCCGCACCGGAATGCCGAAACGGTCGCGCAGCGGATTGGTGAGCAGGCCGAGCCGGGTGGTTGCCGCTACCAGCGTGAACTTCGCCAGGTCGATCTTGACCGAGCGCGCAGCAGGACCTTCACCGATGATCAGGTCGAGCTGATAGTCCTCCATCGCCGGATAGAGGATCTCCTCGACCGCTGGCGACAGCCGGTGGATCTCGTCGATGAAGAGAACGTCGCGGTCCTCGAGATTGGTGAGCAGGGCGGCGAGATCGCCGGCCTTGGCGATGACCGGGCCGGAGGTCGAGCGGAAATTGACGCCGAGCTCGCGCGCCATGATCTGCGCCAGCGTGGTCTTGCCGAGGCCGGGCGGACCGACGAACAGCACATGGTCGAGCGCCTCGCCCCGGCCCTTCGCGGCCTCCACGAATACCTTCAGATTGGCCCGCGCAGCCGCCTGCCCGACGAATTCGTCGAGGCTCTGCGGCCGCAGCGTCGTATCGGCGTCCTCGCCGCGCGGGTCGGGAGAGATCAGGCGCGGCGCGGTGTTCATGCGAGGAGTTCCATGCCTGAAACCGCAGCAACGGCGTCGCGGTCGAAAGTAAGTGTTTGCGCGCAACCGGCTTTGGCTGCGGCGTGAACTATCAAGTGGTCGGCCAATTCATCTTTCAGCGCCACGCCGCTGCCTACGAGCATCGAAACGAAGTATTCGTCCTCGACGACGAGGCCGGCCGTCTCGACAATCAATAGTAGTACGGCATGGACTTGAGCACGGGGGTACCGATAGAGGCGTCTAAGAACCCAGGTCAGTTCGACAAGCACGATCAAACTGACGAAGGCAGGGTCATCTGCCGTGCGAGCTTTCAGGAAAGCCTCTGCTTTCGCATACTGCTCCGCATCGTCTTTGACGATGTATCGAAGGAGGATATTGGTATCGACACCAATCATTCGCGGCCCTCACGCCATTGCCGGCGAATGCGCTCGTCGTCTTCGGCGAGATAGTCGCCGATTGCCTTGTCGAAGTCCTCAAGTGTCGCACCTGCTCCCTTAGGCGGCTTACCCAGAAACCCGGCAAGATCAGCGATATTGCGATTCTTCGGGATCAGCCGAACTAGACCGTTGTCGAGGACATAGTTGATCCGATCACCTGGCTTCAAATTCAGATATTCGCGCACTTCTTGCGGGATTGTCGTCTGGCCTTTTGAAGTGACTTTGGACTGATACCCCATCGAAACCTCCATCCTTACATCACTATATAGGTAAGGAAATTTCACTAACGCAAGCCACAATTTACCGCGCCAGTTCCTTCAACCCCAGCCTTATCAGCCTGGCCGAATCCGCGCCGTCCCCCGCGCTTTTCATCGCAGCCGCCACGGCATTCGCCGCGATGTCGCGCGAATAGCCAAGGTTGGTGAGCGCCGAGACCGCGTCGGCGACGGGCGCGGGCGCAACGCCTTCGCCGAGTTCCTGCTTCAGCCCGATCGTGCCGGACGCGGTCCCGGCAAAGGCCGGCGCCTTGTTCTTCAATTCGGTCACAATGCGCTCGGCGACCTTTTTTCCGACGCCCGGCGCGCGGGAAACCGTGGCGATGTCCCTCAACGCAATCGCGTTCGCCAGGTCGGAAGGGGCCAGGGTGGAAAGGATCGCCAGCGCCACCTTGGCGCCGACGCCCTGCACATTGTTCATCAGCATGCGGAACCACTCACGCTCCAGCGCCGTCCGGAAGCCGTAGAGCCGGATCATGTCCTCGCGCACATAGGTCTCGATGAACAGCGTCATCGCCTCGCCCGGCGCGGGCAGGGCGGCGAGCGTGCGCGATGAGCAGTAAGCGACGTAACCGACGCCGTGAACGTCGACGATGCAGTGATCCTCGTCGACCTCGTCGAGCGTGCCCTTGAGCTTGCCGATCATGGATGGGTGTCCGGGGCTATGATTTCAACGGCGGCGCCATCGGGATCAATCAGGGTCGATATCGTCACGTGGTCCCCGCAGCCAATCGACATATTCCTTGCCATCCATTCCCATCGTGTCGCAGGTGCCGGACATGCTCGCAACCCGTTCTTCGAATGTCTGGCTGGGCGATGGCGGCGGGTCTTCTCGCTTCCGGAGAACGATGCCGCCGGCCCCTTCCACGAATTCCACTTCCGATCCCGGCCCAATGCCAAGCCGATCTCGAACTTCCTTCGGTATCGTAACCCGGCCTTTGGTCGTAACCCGCTTGGTAGCGCCCCGAAACCTACCTATCCCGCCTGCGCGGAACAAGTCAAGAACATCACCCCGCAAGCGCCGCCAGCCTCGCCACCGCGCTTTGCCGATGATGCGCATGGCAAATGGCGATCGCCAGCGCGTCGGCGGCATCCTCGCTGTCGAAGACAGCCTTCGGCATCAGCACCTTGACCATCATGGCGATCTGCTTCTTGTCGCCATGGCCGACGCCGATCACTGCCTTCTTGACGGCGTTCGGCGCATATTCAGCGACTAGGAGCCCGGCAAGTGCGGGGACCAGCATGGCGACGCCGCGCGCCTGGCCGAGCTTCAGCGTGGCGGCCGCATCCCGGTTGACGAAGGTTGCCTCGACCGCCGCCTCGTGCGGCAGCTGGGCGCGCAATATCTCGGAGAGGCCGTCATGCAGCTGGCAAAGCCGCGCGGCAAGCGACGCCTTGTCGTCGGATCGCACGGTACCGGAAGCGACGAAACGCAGCGAATTGCCGAGCGTATCGACGATGCCCCAGCCGGTGCGCCGAAGCCCTGGGTCGATGCCGATGATGCGAATCGCGCTGTTCATGCGGACGAATCTACCCGCGCCGAAGGCGCTTGTCAGGAAAAGCCTGTCGATCGCTCGGAACAGGGAACCGATTAAGCGCCGCCACGTTTGCGATGGCTGCCCCTTTGCCTCTGGCGGGTTGCAGTTGAACCGGCGGAATGCCCCCTGTCCCTGTCGACATCTCCGCCGGTTCATCCGCCATTCGTCTAAAACAGTATTTACGCAACTGAATAGCCCCCTATATCCGCGGTTTCGACTTGGTATGGGCGCGAGGCCAAGGGGAGAATCGTGACTCGCGATAAGCGCGAAGACTACATTTACAGCCGGGCCTACGAGCTTGCGGCGAGCGGGCTGCATCTCGAGCCGATCACCATCATTGCCGCGCTCATCAAGGAGGGCTACCCCGAAGCGGCCGAAATTCTGGACAGCCCGCTCATACGCAACGATCTGCGGCAGGTCTGTGCCCGCAACTGGCCGGGCGTGAATCCCGAAAGGCCGGCAGGCGCCATCGGGGCCCCTGCGCCGCGAAAGCCGCCGTCCAACGGCTTCACCTGAGGAGTGAGGCAGCCGGTGACGGAAGCCCGCTGTTTTTTACGGTGGCGAACCGGTCAGCCGCGGGCGAACGCCGTGTTCAAAAGCGTGATCTGGTCCGAGACCGGATTGGTGCGTCTTGCGGCCGGCGTCGCCGCGGCGTTGCCGGCGCGGCCATAGATCTCCTCGTCCATCCGGCGCACCAGCGCCTGAAGCCTCAGCGAACGGTTCACCAGATCGACGAAAGCTTCCGGCAGTTCGTTCCAGCCGGCCGCGTCGTCGTGAGCCGAAGCCGTGTCGAGCCGCACCTTGGATTTCTCCGAAGCCACCTGGTCGCGCGTCATCTCGCCGGAATTGGCGGCCCGCTGCAGGAGCAACCATGATGCAACCTGCATCAGGCGGGTAGTGAGTCGCATGGATTCTGCGGCGTAGAGCGTGGCCGCCAGCCGCGACAGCTTCTTGGCTTCGGTGCGGCCGGGGCCGTCGAGATACTCGGCAGCCTGTTCGACCAGCCCCATCCCCTCATTGTAGAGGGGCTTGAAGGACTGGGAAAAGATCCGGCGTTCCGCCAGCCTGACCGTCTTTCCGCCGCCCTTCAAAGCCTCGATCATCATGTCGCCCCTGCACTCCTGAAACCGCCGCATGCCACATGTTGGCTGCCCGCCGGCGCGTTCCGAACCTATACGATACCGTTTCGGGAAAATGCGCCCGTGCATGATTGAAGGCAAGCACATGTTTAACAGAAGGTTAACGCGCCCAGGCGAGGCCGGGTTGTCCACAGAAGGACCGCTGCGGCCAAAAAAAAGAGCCGCTGAAAAGCGGCTCTCAGGAGTTTAACAGGGAGGCGTCAAACGAAGTGGCTCCAAACCACTCGGTAAGAATCCAGATCACTGGATGCGCTTAGTAAACGCCCGTAAAGCTTAACGATGGGTTAACGGCCGTGAAAAAATTGTCGTCAACCGGCCGTCGCGTCCCGTGTTGGCACAGCCGCCCGATCGTCGGCCTTCCACAGCACCGGCAGCGCTATCCAGGCGAAAAGCAGTAGCGAGGCGAAGAAGCCGATCGAGCTGACGGCCACAACGGGCTCGATTCCCGGATTGCCGCCAAGCAGGAAGAACAGCCCGATAACGAGTCCGACGCCGCTCACCGCGGTCAGCCAGAAATGCGCAGGCGCCAGTCGCGAAGCGCGGGCCGCCGGAACCAGCTGATAGAAGAACGCGAACACCGCCGACATCAGCCAGCCCGCCACCATGATGTGGGCGTGGGTAGGCATCTGGGCATGGTCATGGCTGATCGACATGGCAAGGCCGAGTATCATTCCGGCGATGGCGTAGCCTATCGCCAGCGTGAAGAAGTTGCGTGCTATCCCGTGCATTGTGCACCCCTTGCTGAGCCGCCCCCGCGGCCGTGCATCCTTATTCTACCGCGTCGCCGGCCTTTTGCAGCAGCATTGTTTCGGCGCCATGTCGCCTGAGCGCGAGCCGCGTCTATGCACGGTTACATAGCCGCTACAGAGCCTTGGCCAGTTCCCGCAGCCGGAATTTCTGGATCTTGCCGGTCGAGGTTTTGGGAATCTCGGCGAAGATCACCGTCCGCGGACATTTGAAGCGCGCCAGGAGCGTGCGGCAATGCTCTATGATCTCGCTCTCCGTTGCAGCCTTTCCGGGCTTCAGCTCGACATAGGCGACCGGCGTCTCGCCCCACTTTTCGTCGGGCCGCGCAACCACGCCGCAGGAGGCGACGGCCGGATGCTTGTAGAGAGCGTCCTCGACTTCGATGGAAGAAATGTTCTCGCCGCCCGAGATGATGATGTCCTTCGACCGGTCCTTGAGCTGGATGTAACCGTCGGGGTGCATCACGCCGAGGTCGCCGGAATGGAACCAGCCTCCTGCGAAGGCTTCATCGGTCGCCGGCCGGTTCTTCAGATAACCCTTCATGACGATATTGCCGCGGAACATGACCTCGCCGATGGTCTCGCTGTCGGCGGGCGTCGGCTCCATCGTTTCGGGGTCGAGCACCGTCAGCGCCTCCAGCGCGGCGTAGCGCACGCCCTGGCGAGCTTTCTTCGCCGTGCGCAGGCCCTTGTCGAGTGCGTCCCAATCGGCATGCCACTCATTGACGACGGCCGGCCCATAGGTCTCGGTCAGCCCATAGAGATGCGTCACCGCAAAGCCGGCATCGGCCATGCCGGAAAGCACAGCCTCCGGCGGCGGGGCGGCCGCGGTGTTGAAGGTCACGGTCTGCGGAAATTCCCGCTTCTCGGCATCGGGCGCGTTGATCAGCGTCGACATCACGATGGGCGCGCCGCAGAGATGGGTGACGCCATGGTCGGCGATGGCATCATACATGGCCTTCGCCCGCACCCAGCGCAGGCAGACATGCGTGCCCGCCTGCACCGCCAGCGTCCACGGAAAGCACCAGCCATTGCAGTGGAACATCGGCAGCGTCCACAGATAGACCGGGTGCTTGCCCATGCCGGCATGGATGGTGTTGGCGTAAGCCATCAGCGCGGCGCCGCGATGGTGATAGACCACGCCCTTGGGATTGCCGGTGGTGCCGGACGTGTAGTTCAGCGAAATCGCGTCCCACTCGTCGTCGGGCATCGACCAGGAAAATTCCGGGTCCCCGCTCCGGATAAAATCCTCGTAATCGAGCGAGCCGATGCGCTCGCCCTTGGGATAGGGGGCGTCGGCGGCGTATTCCGGATCGTCATAGTCGATGACCAGGGGCCGGACCTTGGCGAGCGCCAGCGCCTCCTTCATGACTGCGGAGAACTCGCGGTCGACGATCAGAACCTTGGTCTCGGCGTGATCGAGCTGGAATGCGACGACGGCCGCGTCGAGCCTTGTATTCAGCGAATGCAGCACCGCCTTGACCATAGGCACGCCGAAATGCGCTTCCAGCATGGCCGGCGTGTTGGACAACATCACCGTCACCGTATCGCCCTTGCCGATGCCTTTTTGCGCCAGCGCCGAGGCGAGCTGCAGCGACCGGCGCCAGAAATCGCGGTAGGAGAGCCGCACGCTACCATGGATGATGGCGGTCTGGTCGGGATAGGTCTTGGCCGCACGCTCGAGATAAGTGAGCGGCGTCAGCGGCTGGAAATTGGCTTTATTCCGGTCCAGTCCGCCGTCGTAGATGCTCGCCACTGAAGTCTCCCCACCGGATGATTTTGGCGAAGCTTAGCGGCAACGATCGGCGTCGTCATCTGGTGATGGTGCATGCAGCGGCCGGCGGTCACGACCTGTCGTCCTCGTAATAGGCAACGATGTCGCGGTGACCCTCGAGGATGTTGATGACCTCGAGCCGGTCTTCGTCATACCGAAAGAAAATCACATAGCTCCCGAACGCGAAGCTGCGGATGTCCGGGCGCAGTTCGGGCCGCGCCCGGCCCAATGTTCCGGGCAGCGCCGCCAGTTTCGCGCACTGCCCGCGCAATTCTTCGATAAAGCGGCGGCCGATGGCCAGACTGCCGCTCTCTCGCGTGATGTAATCAAGAATTGCAAGCAGATCCCGCCGAGCCGACGCCAGATAGACGAGGCGCGGCACTCAAAAGCCTTCGTCAGCAAGCGCTGCAGCTCTTGCCGCGATAGCCTCCTCTACCTCGTCATCGCTATGGGCTCCGCCTTCCGCGATCGACGCATCCAGTGTCGCGCGAAGCGCCTGCAATTTTGCCTCCCGCTCTTCGACGAGCCGCAGGCCTTCACGCACGACTTCGCTTGCCGAACCGTAGCGGCCCTGCCTTACAATTCGGGTGACAAAGCCTTCCCAGCGCTCTCCAATGGAAACGTTCATGACGATGCCTCCTGCAGAGCGTCAGTATAGCCGATAGCAAGAATAGCGCAATCTTTGTTATTGGCCGAGACTTAGTCAGCGTGATCAGAAGAGCGCGCCGGCCCTTTCACCGATGGACGCCGCCGGCGATTGCGCGGATCCGGTCGCCGCCATGTCAGCGGGCCGGCGTCCGCCCCAGCCGATCTTCGGCAGCCATTCGAGGTAGTAGGCGAAGGCGAATTGCAGCGCGATGCCGGTCGAGATCAGCACCGTGTCGTAGACAAAGCCTCCGGGGCTGATGATCTTCATCACCTGGCAGAGCATCGCCAGCATGGTGCCGGCGATGAAGACGGGCAGCGAATGCCTGCCGAGAACCGCGAGCGGATTGCGGGGGCTCGTCCGCGCCAGGTTCGACAGGCTGGGCGCCACTGCGATCAGATAAGCGAGCGAGAGAATGTGCAGAAGCCGCGACAGCGAAAGGAATGTCTTGTCGAAGCCGGCCAGCACCGCGGGCAGCGCCAGCGATGTCTCCGCGCCCCATAGCGAAAACCGCACCCAGACCAGCGCAAAGACGAGGTAGGCTACGGCCAGCAAGACCAGACACCAGTTGAAGCGGAGCTCGCCGCCGCGCCGGACATGCATCGTCGAAGCGACGCCGATGATGAAGAGAAACTGCCAGGACAGCGGATTGAGGAACCAGAAGCCGTCGGCCGGGTAGTTGGCCGGAGCGATCTGCCAGATCCCGGCAAGCAGCCAGACGAGGCCCGAGACCGTGACCATCAGGCCGAGATTGAGGCTGCCCAGCAGCAGGAAGAACGGCATCATCAAAAGCACGGCCGCATACATGGACAATATGTTGTTGTAGCCGATCTGATGGCCGAGCGTGGCAATGCCGATCAGCGCCTCCGGCGTGTCCTCGATGATCATCTGGATGTTGATCAGCTTCAGGAGATCGGGCCGGGCAAAGTAAAGCGCAGCGGCCGAGAATATGGCCAGCGTCGCCACCGTCGTCATGACGTGAGCGACATAGAGCACGCCCGCCCGCTTCCACGCCTTGAGCGCGATCAGCAGCCTGTTGCCTGGCTGGAATTTCAGTCCGTAGGCCAGGCCGACGGCGACGCCGGAGATCAGGACGAAGGCTTCGGCCGAATCGGAAAAGCCGAAATTCTTGTGGGTGAGGTGCTCGAACAGGGTGCCGGGAACGTGGTTGACGAAGATCGTCAGCAGGGCCAGCGCCCGGAAAACGTCGATGCGGGTGTCCCGCCTGGGTTGGGGACTGACGGTCATCGCGGTCATGACTTCTTCCGTGACATTCACTCGGGCGCCACGCGGTCCGAGTCGGCGGCGCGGCGAATCCGCCACGCAGAAGCTGTCCGAAAGAGGCGAATTTGTGCGCCTCCCCGTCACAAAATAATTCACCTTCAAAACATTTGGATGACGCCGTCCCAGATCAGCTTGAGCCCGATGATCGCCACCGTGGCGTAGGTGAACGGATAAAACACTTCCGGCCGCATGCGGCGCACGAGCCACGCGCCGGCAAGCGTTGCGAGCGGCGCCATCGGCATCAGCACGGCCGAGGCCGTGAGGTTGGTCGTGTCGAACTGGCCGAGCGCGAAATAGGGAACCAGCTTGACCGCATTGGTGACCGCGAAAAAGATCGCGCCGGTGCCGGTCAGCACTTTCGGGTCCATCCGCAGCGGCAGCGCATAGACCTGGAAGGGCGGCCCGCCGACATGGGCGACGAAGCTGGTGAAGCCGGCCACGGCGCCCCAGAAAGCCGCGGCGATGCGGTTCGGCTGGGCGGCATAGACGGAACCATGCCTGAACTGCTGGTACACCCAGCGCGTGACGAAAACGATCGCTACCGCACCGACGATGAAACGCACCATGTCGGCTGTGACCAGCGCCGCCGTCAGCCAGCCAAGGCCGATGCCGGCCAGCGCGCCTGGCAGCATCGTTGCAAGCGTCAGGCGGTCGAACACGCCGCGCCAGGTCCACAGCGAAACCATGTCCATCAGCACCAGTATCGGCAGCAGGATCGCGGCCGCCTGCACCGGCGGCATCACCAGCGCCATCAAAGGCACGCCGACAAAGCCGACCGCGCCGCCGAAGCCGCCCTTGGACAGGCCGACGAGTATGACGGCCGGAATGGCGGCCGCGTAGAACCACGGATCGGTGAGCAGTGCGTTCATGGAAGGGCCTTTCGCGATCCCGCAATATCGCGACAGCGGCGATTCGGCGAGAGGCGCAAACCCTGTTCAAGCGACCTGCCTTCGTCTATGCCCAAATCCAACCACGATCCCGCTGCATGGGAACCGACAGAAAGCTCAGCAATGCCCGTCACACCGCCAAACCGCTGCCGAATCGTGCTGATAGCTCCGCCGGGCGAAGACGCCGCGGCGTTCGAGCAACGCCTGCGCGCCGCGATCTCGGGCGGCGATATCGCCTCGATCATCCTTCCCGCCTACGGGCTCGACGAAGCCTCGTTCCAGGCCTTCGCAGAGCGGATCGTGCCGGTGGCGCAGGCGGCTAATATTGCCGCCATCATCGCGGAGGATACGCGGATTGCCGGCCGGGTCGGGGCCGACGGCCTGCATCTCGAAACGGGACGGGCAGCACTCGAGGAGGCGATCGATCGCTTCCAGGGCCGGATGACTGTCGGCGCGGGCGGGGCCAAGACCCGCGACGATGCGCTCGATCTTGGCGAGGCGCGTCCCGACTACATATTCTTCGGTCGCTTCGGCTACGACAACAAGCCCGAGCCGCACAACCGTAACCTGGCGCTTGGGCAATGGTGGGCCGAAATGATCGAAATCCCGTGCATCGTCATGGCCGGTTCGGACATCGCCTCGGTCGAAACGGTGGCGGAAACCGGATGCGAGTTCGTGGCGCTGTCCAGCGCTGTCTTTGGCGAGGGCGTCGATCCCGCACAGGCGGTCGCGCGCGCCAACGCCATTCTCGACGAGACGGCGCCACGGTTCGAGGAGTAGGTCTTGACTGTACTGCAATTGTCCGTCCGGGCATGGTTCACGGCGCTGGCGCTGGTTTCAGCGGCGACGCCCGGCGTCTTTGCGCAAGCCGCTGCGCCGGCTGATCAGAGGGCCGCGCCGGAAACGAAATTGCCTCCTAAGGCCACTGCCGCCGAGCCGACGCAGAAAGCGCCCGCCATCGAGCCGTTGGCAAAAACTCCCGACACGCCACCGGCGTCCGGTCCCTTGCCCGCAGGGGCAAAACCGCTAGGCGTCGACCCCACGCGGTTCGGCGGCCCCCGCACCGTCGACGGCAAACCCGACCCGGCGCGTTTCGGGACCAAGCCCGCCGATCCGGCCTATGGCGCGTTCCAGCGCGGGCTCTACAAGACAGCCTACAATCTGGCGCTGGTGCGCGCCGAAAACGGCGACCCGGCCGCGCAGACGCTGGTCGCCGAAATCCTGTCGCGCGGGCTCGGCATGGCCCGCAACGAGGCCGAGGCCGCCAAATGGTACGCGCGCGCTTCCGAGCAGGGCGTGCCGGAGGCGCAGTTCCAGTATGGGCTGATGCTCCTCGATGGGCGTTTCGTGAAGAAGGACCCTCAGGGCGCCTATGCGCTCATGCAGGCGGCCGCCGAAGCCGGAAACCGCCTGGCCCAGTTCAATTTCGCGCAGATGCTGGTCGACCGCGAGGGTGGGGCGAAAGGGCTGGAAAAGGCGGTCTCCTATTACGAGCGCGCCGCAAAGTCCGGCCTCGCCGACGCGCAATATGCCATGGCCCAAATCCACGCCAACGGCGTCGGCGGCAAGGCCAGGGACGAGAAGGAAGCGCGGCGCTGGCTGGTGCTGGCAGCGCGGCAGAATTTCGACACCGCACAGCTCGATCTCGCCACTTGGCTGGTCGACGGGCGCGGCGGCGAGCGCAATCTGAAGGAAGGGTTCGGCTGGATGCGGCGGGCGGCTGCAGGCGGCAATGTCGCGGCGCAGAACCGCCTCGCCAAGCTCTACATGAAAGGACTCGGCGTTGAGCCGGATTCGATCGCGGCGGCGGCCTGGTACATCCTCGCCCGGCGCGCCGGGCTCACCGATGCCGAGATGGAGGATTTCTTCGACGGTCTGACTGACGAAGAGCTCAAGAAGGCCCTGGAGCGCGCCAACCGGCTGCGTTAGCGAAGACCTTCGAGGCTCGCTGCGCTCGTACCTCAGGATGAGGAAGGTTGGCGCTGGAGGTCCTCATGGTGAGGTGCGACCCTGAGCTTGCCGAAGGGGAGCCTCGAACCACGAGGGCGGCGCCGCGAGTTCGATCCCTTGCCTCTTTTGCCGATTTGTGGTCTTGGAGGCGCCGAAACCGCCTGTCGGCGTACAAACCTCCGGAATTGCGAAATATGGCCAAGATCAACGGCAACGAAATCCGTCCCGGCAACGTCATCGAGCACGATGGCGGCCTCTGGGTGGCGGTCAGGACCAACCATGTGAAGCCCGGCAAGGGCGGCGCCTACAACCAGGTCGAATTGAAGAACCTGATCAACGGCACCAAGCTCAACGAGCGTTTCCGCTCCGCCGAGACAGTGGAAAAGATCCGTCTCGAGCAGAAGGATTTTTCCTACCTCTACGAGCAGGGCGACGCGCTTGTGTTTATGGACACCGAGAGCTACGAGCAGCTCGAACTGCAGAAGGATTTCGTCGGCGATCGCGCCGCCTTTCTGCAGGACGGCATGATGGTGACGGTCGAACTTTACGACGAGCGCCCGATCGGCATCTCGCTGCCCGACCAGGTGACGCTGACCATCACCGAGGCCGACCCGGTCGTGAAGGGGCAGACGGCGGCTTCCTCCTACAAGCCGGCGCTGCTCGAAAACGGCATCCGCGTGCTTGTGCCGCCCTTCATCTCGTCGGGCGAGAGGATCATCGTCGACACCAATGAGATCACCTACGTCCGCCGGGCGGACTGAGTAATTGAGGCAGTAGGCAGTGGGCAATCGGCAGTAGGGGCACATTGCGACTAGACATTCCTGCTGCCTACCGCCTATTGCCCACTGCCCATTTCCAACGAACAAGCGACCCCGCCATGCCCCGTTCAGCGATCCTCAACGTCATGGTCCAGGCCGCCATGAAGGCCGGCCGCTCGCTGGCCCGCGATTTCGGCGAGGTGCAGAACCTGCAGGTGTCGCTGAAGGGCCCGGGCGACTTCGTCAGCCAGGCCGACCACAAGGCCGAGGAGATCATCCACGCCGAGCTGTCCCGCGCCCGCCCGGGCTATGCCTTCCTGATGGAGGAACGCGGCGAGGTTTCGGGCGAGGACGACCAGCACCGCTGGATCGTCGATCCGCTCGACGGCACCACCAATTTCCTGCACGGCCTGCCGATCTTCTCGATCTCGATCGGGCTCGAGCGCCAGGGACAGATCGTCGCCGGGGTGATCTACAATCCGGCAATGGATGAGCTCTACACCGCCGAACGCGGCGGAGGCGCCTTCATGAACGACCGCAGGCTGCGCGTGGCGAGCCGCACCAAGCTCACCGATACCGTAATCGGCACCGGCGTGCCGCATCTCGGCCGCGGCCATCACGGCAACTACCTCATCGAGCTTCGCAACGTCATGGCCGAAGTGTCTGGCGTGCGCCGGCTCGGCTCGGCGGCGCTCGATCTCGCCTATGTCGCAGCGGGCCGCATGGACGGTTTTTGGGAACATGCGCTGTCGCCCTGGGACATGGCGGCGGGCATATTGATGATCCGCGAGGCCGGCGGCTTCGTCAGCGACCCGGCAGGCGGCAACGGCATGTTCGAGAGCGGCTCGATCGTCGCCGGCAACGAGATCATCCACCGCGCGCTCCTGAAGACGCTCAAGAAGCCGCTCGTCCCGCGCTGAACCGCCGCGCCCCCAAGGCTTGAAAAACCACCCGGCGACCGCTCAAATAGGCTCCATCGAGCAGATGATGAGCGAGCCGCAACCAGTTCAAGCCGACGTGCCCTTCCGAGGGCGCTTCGACTATTCGCGCGCCGAGCTGATCGCCGACGGCATCGTTCATGCGGTGGGCATAGTGTTTGCGATCGCCGCAGGCTCGGCGCTGCTGGCGCTGTCTGCCTTTCGCACCGGCCCGGGCGAATACATCGCCGCCGCGTTCTACGTCGTCTCGGTCCTGACGGTGCTGTCGATTTCGCTCGCCTATAATCTCTGGCCGATATCGCCAGCGAAATGGTTATTGCGACGCTTCGACCATGCGGCGATCTATCTCCTGATCGCCGCGACCTACACGCCGTTCCTCACGCAATTGAACGATGTCTGGCTTGCGCGCTGGATGCTCGGGGTCGTCTGGTCCGCAGCCGCTCTCGGCATGGCCGCCAAGATGCTCTTTCCCGGCCGTTTCGATCGCGCCGCCATCATCTTCTATCTTGCGATCGGCTGGAGCGGCATCGTGGTCCTGCGGCCGATCCTGGAGATCCTGCCGTCAACGACGATTGCGCTGATCATTGCCGGCGGCATCGTCTATTCCTGCGGCGTGGTGTTCTTCGTGTGGAAAGGCCTGCGATTCCAGAACGCCGTCTGGCACGGCTTCGTCGTGACGGGCGCCGGCCTGCATTTCGCGGCCCTGATTGACACTCTGGTCATCGACCGCCTCTGATGCGTCCCAGCGGTGCTGCTGCGGCCTCACAACGTCTTTCAATTTCGTCACAATTCCGTTTAGAGTCGCGCTCAGTTTGATTGCGGCAGACTCGCGATCAGTTTGGTCGCGGCAACGGGATTCGGGGCGCGCATGGCATTTTTGCGAAAATTCGGCGGGGGCCGGGCATCAGATGGCGGCTACGACCCCTACCGACTGTCGAGTCCGCAGGTCTTTCTCCTCTCGATGCTGGTGTTCCTGGCGATCGTCGCTTTCATCGCGGCCATCCTTGCCCGGCAGATATCCTCGGCTTTCGGCACAAATCCCGGTTTGAACGGACTGATCCTCGGCGTGCTGGCGGTCGGCATCCTGCTCGCCTTCGTGCAGGTGCTGCGGCTTTTCCGCGAAATCCGCTGGGTCAATTCCTTCCGCGCCGGCTCCGAAGTCGTTGAGCCGGTTCTGCTCGCGCCGATGAAGGCGCTGCTCAGCCGCTCCACCTCCATGGCGCTGTCGACCAGCTCTATGCGCACCATGCTCGACTCCATCGCCACCAGGCTCGACGAGACCCGCGACATCTCTCGCTACCTGATCGGGCTGCTGGTGTTTCTCGGCCTGCTCGGCACCTTCTGGGGTTTGTTGCAGACGATCGGCTCGATCGGCGACACCATCCAGTCGCTCGATCCCGGCTCGGGCGATGCGGCCGCCGTGCTCGATTCGCTGAAATCCGGCCTGTCCGCGCCGCTCGAAGGCATGGGAACGGCGTTCTCGTCGTCGCTGTTCGGCCTCGCCGGCTCGCTGGTGCTCGGCTTCCTCGACCTGCAGGCTGGCCGTGCGCAGACCCGCTTCTACACCGAGCTGGAAAACTGGCTGTCCTCGGTCACCGACCTTTCGTCCGACGTCATCGTCGCCGATCCCGCAAAGGCCGGCTCCGCCGAAGAGATCAAGGCGCTTTCGGAAAGGCTGCGCAACCTGCAGGAATCCGGCGGCTCCAATCCGCGCATCGCGACGGCCATGGCCAATCTCGCCGACGGCATTTCGGGGCTGGTCAAGAACATGCGCTCCGAGCAGCAGATCATGCGCGACTGGGTCGAGGCGCAGTCGGAAGAACAGAAGGCGATGCGCAACACGCTGGAAAAGATCGCCGACGCGCTGAAGAAGCGGGAGCTTAGCTGACATGGCATTGGCACGCGCAAGGCGCGACCGCCGCGTCGATTACTGGCCGGGCTTCGTCGATGCGCTCTCGACGCTGCTTCTGGCCATCATGTTCCTGCTTTCGGTGTTCGTGCTGGCGCAGTTCCTGCTCAGCCGCGAGATCTCCGGCAAGGACGAGGTGCTCACCCGCCTCAACTCCCAGATCAACGAGCTGACACAGCTTCTGGCGCTCGAGCAGTCGAACACGCAGGATGCGGAGGATGCGCTCGCCAACCTGCAAGCCTCACTCGCACAGGCGGAATCCGACCGCACCCGGCTCCAGCAATTGCTCGACCGGGGAGCCGGCGCTGGGGCCGCCGCCGAAGAGCGGATAGGCGCGCTGACGGGCGAGCTCGACAGCGAGCGCCAGCTCAGCCAGCGGGCGCTGTCGCAGGTGGAACTGCTTAACCAGCAGATCGCCGCCCTGCGCAAGCAGATCGGCGCGCTCGAACAGGCGCTGGACGTGTCGGAGCAGCGCGACCGCGAATCCAACACCAAGATAGCCGATCTCGGCCGCCGCCTGAACGTCGCGCTGGCGCAGCGTGTCCAGGAGCTCAACCGCTACCGTTCGGATTTCTTCGGCCGGCTGCGCGAGATCCTGTCCGACCGTGAAAACATCCGCATCGTCGGCGACCGTTTCGTCTTCCAGTCGGAAGTGCTGTTCCCGATCGGCTCGGAGGTCATCAACGAGGCTGGCCGCACCGAGATGCAGAAGCTCGCCGGCGCGATTATTGAATTGCAGAAGGAGATCCCGCCGGAGATCAACTGGGTGCTGCGCGTCGACGGCCACACCGATGACAGGCCGTTGTCGGGGTCAGGGCGTTATCGCGACAATTGGGAGCTGTCGTCGGCGCGCGCGACCTCTGTCGTGAAGTATCTCATCGACAACGGCGTGCCGGCCAACCGGCTGGTGGCGGCCGGCTTCGGCGAGTTCCAGCCGCTCGACGCCGCCGACAGCGAGGAAGCGCGCAGCCGCAACCGCCGCATCGAGCTGAAGCTGACGGAACGATGACCTACCAGCCGGCGAGCAGAGCCACCAAAGCAAGCACCGCCGGAACCGCCTGCACGTAGAGAATCTTGCGGCTCACTGTTGCCGCGCCGAACAGGCCGGCGGCCATCACGCAGACCAGGAAAAAGACCTTGATCGCAAATCCCGCCTCGCCGAAGTAGAAGCCCCAGATCAGCCCGGCGGCGAGGAAGCCGTTATAGAGACCCTGATTGGCGGCGAGCACTTTGGAGGCCTTGGCGAATTCCGGCGTCAGCCCGAACGCTCTGTGGCCGGCCGGCGTGTCCCAGGCGATCATCTCCAGATACATGAAATAGAGATGCAGCGCCGCCACCACCGCAATCAGGATATTCGCCAGCATTTTGCTCCCCTGTCAGGTTTAAGACTCCACGAGCCACTCAACGCCACAGAAGGGACGGTAGCAACAAGACAGGCTCTCCAAAAGTGGATAAAATCCACCTCCATTTAGGCTCGTTCGCGAAAAGAACTGCTGCCGATCAATGGCATAACGGCCGGCGAGTAAAATTTCGCACCCGGATTTGTTCACACATCCTGCCCCTCGAGCATAATCGCCTCACCGTTCTGGCGGGACCTGGTGCGCACCGGGCATCAGGCAGGACGGCGGTGACCTCTCCCCGTGGGTTCGGTATCCACGTCTCCGAGGGCGTCCGACGGGCCGGCGTTCCCGCGGCAGGCGCAAATGCCTGGGCGGCGGGTTTGCGGAGTATCCGTGCGTGCGACCATGAAACGTCCGTGTGCAATCCGCGGGGCAGCATGGAGACGGCGTGTGATCGGCCGACGGGGCGACAGACACCGGACGGGCGGGCATGGGAGTGCCTGTTCTTGTTTACGAATTCGTGCGGCGCTTTCCTGCCCGCCCGTCTTCCCGACCACCTCACCCTGAGCTTGTCGAAGGGTCAATGGCCAGACGCGAAAGCGGGCGTGGCGATGAATAGGTGCCAGACTTGCCATCGCCCTTCCCTTGCTGTTCCTTCGCTCCCGTCCCAAACGATCGGAATCATCATGTCCTTCAAAAAAATCGACCAGCTTTGCCGCAAGCTCGAAGCGCTGGAGCATTCGCTCGCCATCCTCGGCGCCGACGAGGCGACCCACATGGCCGTCGGCGGCGGCGAGAAGCGGGCGGAGGCGATGTCGGCGCTGGCCGGCATGCACCACGCCCGGGCGGCAGCGCCGGAGATCGCCGACTGGATCGACGCGGCTGAACAGGAGGCGCTCAACGAGGACCAGCAGGCGGCGCTTCGCGAATTCCGGCGGCAATACACCAACATGACCTGCCTGCCGACCGAGTTCGTCGAGCGCCAGACCACGGCCCGGCTGCGCTCCGAGCAGCTTTGGCGCGACCTCCGGCCGAAGAGCGACTGGCTGGGCTTCCTGCCGGCGCTGGACGGCATTGTCGCGCTTGTGCGGGAGGAAGCGGAGCTTCGCGCCGCGGCAACCGGCCTCGACCCGTACGATGCGCTGATGGAGCAGTACGATCCCGGCCACCGCGCCGCCGACATTGCGCCGGTTTTCGCCGAGCTGAAAAGCTTCCTGAAAGGCTTCGTGCCGGAAGCGCTGGCGGTGCAGGAGGAGCGGCTGGCCAAAAATCCGCTGCGGCCGCTGTCCGGCGTCTATCCGATCGACAAGCAGCGCGAACTCGGCCTCGCCATGATGGCGGCGGTCGGCTTCGATTTCACCCATGGCAGCCTGGCCGTGTCGCACCATCCCTTCTGCGGCGGTGTTCCGACCGACGTGCGCATCACGACGCGCTACAAGACTTCGGATTTCCTCTCGGCGCTGATGGGCGTGCTGCACGAGACCGGCCATGCCATGTACGAGCAGAACCTGCCCAAGCCATGGTCGCACTGGCCGCTCGGCAAGGCGCGCGGCATGGCCATGCACGAAAGCCAGAGCCTGTTCGTCGAAAAGCAGCTCGGCCGCAACCCGGCCTTCTGGGAGTGGGCGCTGCCGCTGGTCGAGCAGTATCTCGGCGAAAAGTGGAGCAAGGACGAGATTTTAGCTCATGTGCATTGGGTAGAGCGAGGGCTGATCCGCGTCGACGCCGACGAGGTCACTTATCCGCTGCACGTGATCCTGCGCTTCGAACTGGAGCGGGAACTGGTGAGCGGGCGTCTGAAAGCCGCCGACCTGCCGGAAGCCTGGGACGCCAAGATGAGCGACTATCTCGGCCTCTCCACCATCGACACGCCGCAGGACGGTCCGATGCAGGACGTGCACTGGCCGAGCGGCGCCTTCGGCTATTTCCCGTCCTATACGCTCGGCGCGATGATGGCGGCGCAGCAATGGGCGGCGCTGGAGAAGCTGCATCCGATGGTCGACGAAGAAATTGCAAAAGGAAAGTTCGACACGGTAACGGCCTGGCGGCGCGAAAAGATCTGGTCGCAGGGCTCGCGCTGGTCGACGCCGGAACTGATGGAGCGCGCCACCGGCGAAAAGCTCAACGCGGCGCATTTCACCGCGCATCTGAAGAAGCGCTACGGGGCTTAGGCGAAGGACTGCTAAGAGGCCGGACGTGTGCGTGTCATCTGCCAGCGCACCTCGCCGAACTCGGAAGCCTTGAAGGCGAGCACGATCTGGCGGCTGCGGCGCGGGCCGCCGAGACCGGCAAAGAAGATCGACTCCTCGACCTGCGGCTCGACCTCGTTGCAGGTAAAGGTCCAGCGGTCGGCGCGCGGCGCGGCGAGCACGAAGTGGCCGTGCCCGTCGCGGAAGAACTCGATGTCCGGGTGAATGTGGAACCGGACCGCCACCAGGTCGCGGCCATTGTCGCGCACCGGCGCGCCGCCGGCCCGCAGGAAGCGGTCGACGCCGCTCAGCACATCGCCCTGGCCGGACAGCGAAAGCTCGCGCTCGTGATAGATGCCGAAGGCCGGCACATAGCCGTCATGGCTGGCGACGAAGCCCTGGATGCCCTTCGAATCCATGCGCTCGCAGGGCACATGGCGCGGTCCGCCGATCAGCGGAGAGCCGAGCAGGCTGAAGCGAGGCGAGTGGCTGAAGCGCGCCGAGGAGGTGTCGTTGATCGAGGCGGTCGAATGCGCCGCAGTGGGGCGCGCCAGCGGCCGAAAATCCTCCGCGCCGTAGGTGTCGACGCCGGCATTGACGATGAAATTGTGCCGGCCCGACGACATTTCGAAGGACAGGCAGCCGGCATGGGCCGCGCCGGATACGTCGATGGGCGGCGGCAGGCCGGTGTCGGCGATAACCGTGGTTTCGCCCATCGAGAGGCGCTCGTAACCCGAATGCGGCGCATGCAGCAGCGGCGCGCCGACCGTGTCGTCGTGGCGCAGTATTGCCGCGATGCGATCCTGGATCGTCGCGCCCATGCCGTTGAAGCGGGCGATGCTGCCGTCCTGGTGGCGAAAGAATCGCAGCGCCGGCAACATGCGCTCGACCGCGCCGATCAGCGCGGCGGGTGGCGATTCGGCCTGGTTGGCGTAAGTCTGGCGCAGCGGCAGGAGGTCCGATAGGAGCTCCAGCACCATGATGGGATTGCGTGAGATATGGCCGCCATCCGGGAGGATCTGGCGCTCAAGCTCATCGGCGAGGTTGCGCGTGGCGCCGCGCAGCGCCGAAGCCGGCGCCGGCAGCGACAGTGCGGCGAAGGCGAGCGCTATGCGGGTGCGCAGCCGCGCCTTGCCATCGGGCAATTCACGCGCCATCGATCTGAGATAGCGGATCTGCAGCGCCAGCGATTTCAGGAAGGCTCGGTAGAAGGGCAGTTCGGCGCCCTGCAGCACCACGGAGGAATGCTGCAGCCAGGCGATGATGCGCTTAGCGGTTGTCGCCGGTTCCCAGGCGATGCCGGAGATGCGGCCGCCATGCATGCCGATCCAGTCGGAAACCAGCGCGCGGGCGTTGGCGGCGGCAAGCTCGGTGCCGGCGGCGCGCATGTGGCGCAGCCAGCGGAAGCCGTGCAGCGATTTCTGCCAGCCGCGATTGGCCACCTCGATTTGGAAGGGGGAGCGGCCGGCCGTCTCGACCATATGGCCGGAAAGCGGGAAGCGACCATAGTAGATTTCGAGCGCGATCTGCGGATCGGCGAGGCGCAGGTCCGGCGGTGCGATCAGCACCCGTTCGGGCGTGCGGCCGGTATAGCGCCAGCGATAGACCGGCCCGGCGCGCAGGCGGCGGCGGGCCCGGCGCCAATACTCCCTGGCAACGAGCGCCCAGAGACGCGTCGTATTGCCTGCAGCCACTGCCAAAAAGTCACCCTCCGAACGTCCCCCGCCGAAAGAGTCTAGATGATTCAAGGTCTAACGCGAAGGCGAAATTGCCCGCCAGGCTGGATGTCCCCTGTAGAACGGCTGCTCTGAAGCACCGTGCTTCCAACTTGTGATTCAGAACCAAGCTCTTTCATCCGCACAAAAAAAGCGAGGCCCAGCCTCGCTCTTGCCCCTAACGGTGCTTTCAAACCCGGTTGGGCTACACCGCGTCCTGCAATGTAGCCAACTGGGCGAGGAAGGCCTCGGCCCTGGTGCGCTCTTCGTCGCTCTTGGCGTCGGCTGCGTCCTCGCGCGCTTCCTGGATGCGGCGGGCGAGATCGTCACGGTCGATTTCCGCGACCCGCACGGCCGATTCGGCGAGCAGCGTGCAGCCTTCCGGCAGGATGTCGGCGAAACCGCCGAACACCACGTAGCGCTCCTCCCCGCCGCCTGCCGATTTTACGGTCACGACGCCGGGCTTGACCGTGGTCATTACCGGAGAGTGGTTGGCCAGAACCGTCATCTCGCCTTCCGCGCCGGGAATGACGACATGCTCGACCTGTTCCGAAACGAGCAGCCGTTCGGGGGAGACCAGTTCGAATTTGAAAGCTTCAGCCATGTCATTCTAGCGAATAGGAAGTAGCGAATAGCGAATAGAAATTCGCTGCCCCGATCCCTATTCGCTACTCCCTATTCGCTATTCGCTTGTCTTACGCCGCTTCCGCAGCCAGCCGCCTTGCCTTCTCGACCGCCATGTCGATGCCGCCGACCATGTAGAACGCGGCTTCCGGCAGATGGTCGTATTCGCCGTCGACAAGGCCCTTGAAGCTCTTGATCGTCTCTTCGAGCGGCACAAGCTGGCCGGGCGAGCCGGTGAACACTTCGGCCACGAAGAAGGGCTGCGACAGGAAGCGCTCAATCTTGCGGGCGCGGGCGACCGTGATCTTGTCCTCTTCCGACAGCTCGTCCATGCCCAGGATGGCGATGATGTCCTGCAGCGACTTGTAGCGCTGCAGGATTTCCTGCACGCGGCGGGCGACCTGGTAGTGCTCCTCGCCGACGATCAGTGGGTCGAGCATGCGCGAGGTCGAGTCGAGCGGGTCGACGGCCGGGTAGATGCCCTTTTCCGAGATCGCGCGGTTGAGCACGGTCGTCGCGTCGAGGTGGGCGAACGAGGTCGCCGGCGCCGGGTCGGTCAAATCGTCGGCAGGCACGTAGATCGCCTGTACCGAAGTGATCGAGCCCTTGTGAGTGGTGGTGATGCGTTCCTGCATCTGGCCCATGTCGGTCGACAGCGTCGGCTGATAGCCCACCGCCGAGGGAATGCGGCCGAGCAGAGCCGACACTTCCGAGCCCGCCTGGGTGAAGCGGAAGATGTTGTCGACGAAGAACAGCACGTCCTGGCCCTGGTCGCGGAAATGCTCGGCGATGGTCAGGCCGGAGAGCGCAACGCGGGCGCGCGCGCCGGGCGGCTCGTTCATCTGGCCGAACACCAGGGCGCATTTCGAGCCTTCGGTCGAGCCGTTGTTCTCGTGCGGGTCCTTGTTGACGCCTGACTCGATCATCTCGTGATAGAGGTCGTTGCCCTCGCGGGTGCGCTCGCCGACGCCGGCGAACACCGAATAGCCGCCATGCGCCTTGGCGACGTTGTTGATGAGTTCCTGGATCAGAACGGTCTTGCCGACGCCGGCGCCGCCAAACAGGCCGATCTTGCCGCCGCGGGCATAGGGCGCAAGCAGGTCGACGACCTTGATGCCGGTGACGAGGATCTGCGCTTCCGTCGACTGGTCGACATAGGCCGGTGCGTCCTGGTGGATGGCGCGGCGGCTGGCGGTCACGACCGGGCCGGCTTCGTCGACCGGCTCGCCGATGACGTTCATGATACGGCCGAGCGTCTCGTCGCCGACCGGAACGGTGATCGGCGAACCCGTGTCGTACACGGCCTGGCCGCGCACGAGGCCTTCCGACGTGTCCATGGCGATGCAGCGGATGGTGTTTTCGCCGAGATGCTGCGCCACTTCGAGCACCAGCCGGTTGCCGCCGTTCAGCGTCTCCAGCGCATTCAGGATCGGCGGTAGGTCGCCGTCGAACTGCACGTCGACGACGGCGCCGATGACCTGCGTGACGCGGCCGGCCGGGCCTTTGGCCATCATCGCAGTCACGCCCGACTTTGCCGCCGCCGCCGGCTTTGCAGCGGCAGCCTTTGCCGGGGCTGCCTTCGCGGCCGCGGCGGGAGCCTTTACGGCGGCTGCCTTGACGGGCGCCGCCTTCTTTGCCGCGGGGGCCTTCGCCGCCGGAGCCGCTTTCGGAGTAGCTGCTTTAGCCATGGTGATAACCTCTGTGTCCGTTCCTTGTTTCACATGATCCCGTCCGCAAACGCCTGCGGCGTCCCGGGATCATGTGGCTAGAGCGCTTCCGCGCCCGAAATGATTTCGATCAGTTCCTTGGTGATCTGCGCCTGCCGCTGGCGGTTGTAGGTGATCGTCAGCTTGTTGATCATGTCGCCGGCATTACGCGTCGCATTGTCCATGGCGCTCATCTTGGCGCCCATCTCGCCGGCCGCATTCTCGAGCAGCGCCCGGAAAATCTGCACCGAAATGTTGCGGGGGATGAGGTCGGAAAGAATTTCGCCCGGCTCGGGCTCGTACTCGTAGACAGCGTTGCCGCCGGCCGTCTCCGGCTCCGTGGCGGCGACGATCGCCCCGGCGGGGATGATCTGCTGCGCAGTCGGAACCTGGCTGATCACCGATTTGAACTCGGAATAGAACAGCGTGCAGATGTCGAAACCGCCTTCGTTGAACAGCGCGATCACCTTCTTGGCGATGGCGTCCGCATTGACGAAGCCGAGCGTCTTGACCTCGCGCAGGTCGACGCGCTCGATGATCAGCGCGCCATATTCGCGGCGCAGGATGTCGTAGCCCTTCTTGCCGACGGTGATGATCTTGACCGTCTTGCCTTCGGCCAGCAGCTTGCGGATGCGTTCGCGCGCAAAACGAGCGATCTGCGAGTTGAAGCCGCCGCAGAGGCCACGCTCGGCGGTGCAGACGACCAGCAGATGCGTGTCGTCGCTGCCGGTCCCGGTCATCAGGCGCGGCGCATCGCTGCCGCCGGCATTGCTGACGGCCTGCGCGATGTTGGCCAGCACCGCGCCCATGCGCTGCGAGTATGGACGGGCGGCTTCCGCGGCTTCCTGCGCGCGGCGCAGCTTCGCCGCGGCGACCATCTGCATCGCCTTGGTGATCTTCTGCGTCGCCTTGACCGAGGCGATACGGTTGCGAAGGTCTTTTAAGGAAGCCATGCCCTATCCGTGCAATCAGGCGAAGTTTTTCGCGTAGGCGTCGATATGGCCCTTGAGCTGGGCGCGCAGGTCGTCCGACAGCGCCTTTTCCTTGCGGATGCCGTCGAGCACTTCCTTGCCGTCCGAGCGCATATGCGCGAGCAGGCCCTGCTCGAACCTGCCGACCTGGTTCAAGGTCAGCTTGTCGAGATAACCGTTGACGCCGGCGAAGATCACCGCGACCTGCTCCTCTGTCTTCAGCGGCGAGAATTGCGGCTGCTTCAGGAGTTCGGTCAGCCGCGCGCCGCGGTTGAGGAGGCGCTGCGTGGCGGCGTCAAGGTCGGAGCCAAACTGCGCGAAGGCAGCCATTTCGCGGTACTGAGCGAGCTCGCCCTTGATCGAGCCGGCGACCTGCTTCATCGCCTTGATCTGCGCCGACGAACCGACGCGCGACACCGAGAGGCCGACGTTCACCGCCGGGCGGATGCCCTGGAAGAACAGATTGGTCTCGAGGAAGATCTGGCCGTCGGTGATCGAGATCACGTTGGTCGGGATATAAGCCGACACGTCGTTGGCCTGTGTCTCGATAACCGGAAGTGCGGTCAGCGAGCCGTTGCCGTTGTCATCGTTGAGCTTGGCGGCACGTTCGAGCAGGCGCGAATGCAGGTAGAAAACGTCGCCCGGATAGGCTTCGCGGCCCGGCGGGCGGCGCAGCAGCAGCGACATCTGGCGATAGGCGACGGCCTGCTTCGACAGGTCGTCATAGGCGATAACCGCATGCATGGCGTTGTCGCGGAAATATTCGCCCATGGCGCAGCCGGCGAAGGGCGCCAGGAACTGCATCGGCGCCGGGTCCGAAGCGGTCGCGGCAATGACGATCGAATATTCGAGCGCGCCGCGCTCTTCCAGCACCTTCACGAACTGCGCAACGGTCGAGCGCTTCTGGCCGACGGCGACATAGACGCAGTAGAGCTTCTGGCTCTCGTCGTCGCCCTGGTTCAGCGGCCGCTGGTTGAGGAAGGTGTCGAGAATGATCGCGGTCTTGCCGGTCTGGCGGTCGCCGATGACCAGCTCGCGCTGGCCGCGGCCGATCGGGATCAGCGCATCGATGGCCTTGAGGCCCGTCGACATCGGCTCATGCACCGACTTGCGGGGGATGATGCCGGGCGCCTTGACGTCGACGCGGCGACGCTCGGCGGCGACGATCGGGCCCTTACCGTCGATCGGGTTGCCGAGCGCGTCGACGACGCGGCCCAGCAGGCCCTTGCCGACCGGCACGTCGACGATCGAGCCGGTGCGCTTGACGGTGTCGCCTTCCTTGATGTCGCGGTCGTTGCCGAAAATGACGACGCCGACATTGTCGCTTTCAAGGTTCAGCGCCATGCCGCGGATGCCGCCCGGGAATTCGACCATCTCGCCGGCCTGGACATTGTCGAGGCCATAGACGCGGGCGATGCCGTCGCCGACGGACAGGACCTGGCCGACTTCGGAGACTTCAGCCTCCTTGCCGAAATTCTTGATCTGGTCTTTCAGAATTGCGGAAATTTCCGCGGCGCGGATGTCCATCAGCCGACCTCTTTCAGTGCGAGCTTGAGCGAATTGAGTTTGGTTTTGAGTGAAGTGTCGATCTGGCGCGAGCCGATCTTGACGATGAGGCCGCCGAGCAGCGACGGATCGACCGTGACGGCGATCGAGACGTCCTTGCCGGCAACGCCCTTGAGCGCGGTCTTGAGTTCCTTTTCCTGCGCCGGGTTCAGCGCATGAGCCGAGGTCACTTCGGCCGAGACCTCGCCGCGTTCGGAGGCAGCGATCTGGCGGAATGCCCTGATCATTGCCGGCACCGCGAAGAGGCGGCGGTTCTGCGCCACGACGCGCAGGAAATTGCCGACCAGGCCGCCGATTTTCGCGCGGTCGACGATCGCGGAAATCGCCTTGAACTGCTCGTCGGAGGAAAACACCGGGCTGCGGATCATCCGGGTCAGGTCTTCGCTTCCCGCGAGCAGCGCCTCGAAGCGGCCGAGATCGGCTTCCACGGCGGGAACCGCCTTGGCCTGGGCCGCGAGTTCATAGAGCGAACCCGCATAGCGTTCGGCAACTCCGGAGATTGGCGAGCTAGACTGTGCCACGGACCGTCTTTTCTCTTGTCTGACAGGCCGCAAGATTGTTGGCGCGAGTGTGGAACTCTGCTAAATCTTTGACCTTGCTGCATTTTCTCGACGGAGAGCCTGCGCGTGACGCGTCCCCCGAACGAAAGTCGACTGCCGTCTAGCACAGGCATTTACCGACCGCAACACGTTGCCGGACGGGCGTTTGGGCAGTTTTGTCGCAGCCCGGTTGAGACCGTACAAGGTGGCCGCGGATTCAGGGCATGAAGCCGAAGGCAAAGCCCAGCGGCAGCAATGCAAGCACAAGGTCGATCAGCACGAAAACCCAGTTGTAGAGCGTATTTCCGCGGTCGGACAGGATCGAGACCAGCCGGCCGAACGCGGTGAACAGCCAGGAGAAGCCGAGCGCCATATAAAGCAGCGGCTGCGCCAGGAGGATGCAGCACAGGCCGAGACCCAGATAAAAGCCCGACATGGTGGCCCGCGCCGCCGCCACCGCCTCCGGGTGCGCCTCGGTCGTCTGCAGCCGCAGCGCCTTGAACGACAGGCGCGGCGCGAAGAAGAACATCAGGCCGAGCAGCACCGTGACGGCCGCCGAAGACCAGGCCAGCCACTCGCCCTGTGTAACCGGCCACGGAAACGCGAATTCCATGTCGTCCCCTCCAGAATCGCTCGAACCGCTGCCATACTATCGATCGGCGGCGACTTCGCCAGATGGGCGGACGTCAGGAGAATCGTGATGGCCCAAAAGATTCCGGAGAGGCTGAGCTGGGCGGTCGAGCAACTGAAGATCGCCGGCGAAGAGCGGCTGCTGGAAATCGGCTGCGGCCGGGGCGTGGCCGTTTCCCTCATCTGTCCCCTGCTGACCTCCGGGACAATCACCACGATCGACCGATCGGAGATCGCCATTAACGCCGCCCGCCATAGAAATGCAACTCACTTGGCTGCCGGCAAGGTCTCGTTCAGCCATACCGGACAGGCCCGCCGCAATCTTTCGACAATATCTTCGCCGTCAACGTCAATCTGTTCTGGCTCGGCGCCATGCGTGGCCTCGATGTCGTACGAAAGCTGCTCGCACTGGACGGAACGCTCTTCCTGTTCTACGAACCGCCATCGTTGGCGGGGTGCGAGCCCACCATCATCACGAAGCATGGCAAGCCGGCTGCCATGGTCGTGCCGATCGACAAGGCGCGGAAACTCTATCCCGACCGCGACGACGCGTTTGTCGACTTCCTCCTCACATATCCGGGCGGCATCGAGTTGGAGCAAAATCAATCGAAATTGCGGGACTATGGTTTTTGACCGGGTATCTGCTCGTGACGGTCCTGACTACCAATAGCCGGCATTTTGAGGTTCTTGAGGTCGCGAATCTGAACCCGTTTGCCGCAGGACGCGAAGCTTAGCTTCTGGCCTACAAAAAGCTCTGCGGGTCGATATCCACCTGAACCCGCACCGAGCCGCGCAGCTTTGGGCCGCCGGCCAGCATGGCGCGCAGGAAGCCCTGCATGTCGGAGCGGCGGTCGCCCTGCACCAGAAGCCGGAAGCGGTGGCGTCCGCCGATCAGCGCCAGCGGCGCTTCGGCCGGTCCGAGCACATGGATATCGCTTGCCGCGGGTGCTGCCCGCCTCAATTGCCTCGCATGCGCTTCCGCCTCGGCCCGCGTCGCGGCGCTGACGATGATGCCGGCCAGCCGCCCGAAAGGCGGCAGCCCGGCCTTTTCGCGCTCGGCGATCTCCCGCTCGTAGAAAGCCTCGGAATCGCCCGACACGATCGCCCGCATCACCGGATGGTCCGGCTGGAACGTCTGTAGCAGCCCAAGACTCTTCTTGCCTGTACGCCCCGCCCGACCGGTGACCTGGCTCAGCAGTTGAAAGGTCCGCTCGGCGGCGCGCGGATCGCCATTGGCGAGGCCGAGATCGGCGTCGACCACCCCGACCAGCGTCATGTTGGGAAAATTGTGTCCCTTGGCCACCAGTTGGGTGCCGATGACGATGTCGGCCTCGCCCTTGGCGATCGCTTCCAGTTCGAGCCGGAGCCTCTTCACCCCGCCCATGATGTCGGATGAGAGCACGATCGTGCGAGCATCGGGGAAATGCCCGACCACCTCTTCGGCGATCCGCTCCACCCCCGGCCCGCAGGCAACCAGATGATCGAGCGCGCCGCATTCCGGACAGGCTTCCGGCCTCTTTTCGTTGTGGCCGCAATGGTGGCAGACGAGTTGTCCGCGAAAGCGGTGCTCGACCAGCCAGGCCGAGCAGTCCGGGCACTGGAAGCGGTGGCCGCACACCCGGCAGAGTGTCAGCGGCGCATAGCCGCGCCGGTTGAGGAACAGCAGCGACTGCTCGCCTCGGCCGAGCGTCTCGCGCACATGGCCGACTAGAACCGGGGACAAAAAGCCGCCTCGGGCCGGCGGCGCGCGGCGCATGTCGATCGCCTTTATGTCGGGGAGTGCTGCCTCGGCAAAGCGCGCCGGCAGCGCGACGCGCGCGTAGCGGCTCTGGCTCGCATTGACCCGGCTTTCCACAGAGGGCGTGGCCGAGGCCAGCACCACAGGAAAATCGCCGATATGCGCCCGCACCACCGCCATGTCGCGGGCATTGTAGAAGACGCGGTCTTCCTGCTTGTAGGCAGGGTCGTGCTCCTCGTCGACGACGATAAGCCCGAGATCCCTGAACGGCAGGAACAGCGCCGAGCGCGCGCCCGCAACCACCCTGACGCCGCCTTCCGCCACCTGCCGCCAGACTTTTTCGCGCATGCGCGGCGCAAGGTCGGAGTGCCACTCGGCGGGCTTTGCGCCGAACCTGTCCTGGAAGCGCTCGAGAAAAGCCTGCGTCAGTGCGATTTCCGGCAGCAGGATCAGCACCTGCTTGCCCTTATCCATCGCCGCCGCCACTGCCTCGAAATAGACTTCGGTTTTGCCTGAGCCGGTCACACCGTCAATCAGCGTCACACTAAATGCGCCTTTCGCGCCGGATTCGCGCAAGGCCGCCGCCGCCTTCTCCTGGTCGCCGGTCAAGGCGGCCGCCGCAAAGCCCGGGTCGGGCGCGGCAACGACCGGCCGCGGCGGGATCATCGCCGTCTCGAAGACGCCCTGCGCCTTCAGCCCGTCAATGACGGTGGAGGAAACGCCGGCTGCGTGCGCGAGCCCGGAGCGGGTCCAGGCCAGCCCGTCGGAAGCCATTTCCAGCACACGTGCGCGGGCGGCGGTCATCCGGTCGGGCTCGGCTTCGGTCCTTATCAACCCTTCGATCCACGGCTCCGGGTCGAACGCCTCAGGAGCGCGCAGGATCATCCGCGCCACCATTCCCGGCGGCGAAAGCGTGTAGGCGGCGATCCAGTCGACGAAGCGGCGCATCTCCTTGCCGATCGGCGGACAGTCGAACGCCTGCACGATCGGCCTGAGCTTTTTCGCGTCAACCGTCTCGCACGCCGAATCCCAGACGATGCCGGCCACCTGGCGCGGTCCGAGCGGCACGCGCACGATCGATCCCGGCTCGACATGCATCCCCACGGGCACCGCATAAGTGTAGGGCCGCTCGGCCGGCATCGGCACGAGAACGGGTACGGCAAGCAGCGGCGGCGAATCTTGTTTCATGAGGCGTGACCTTGCCCGGACTTTCGGCTAGAGCAAAGTCCAACCCGCCAGCCGCCTTCGCGGCGCATTCCATTTTGCCAGGGAGACTGCCATGAAATTTTTCGTCGACACCGCCGACGTGAAGGAAATCCGCGAGCTCAACGATCTGGGGCTGCTCGACGGCGTCACCACCAATCCGTCGCTGATCCTGAAATCCGGCGGCAACATCGCCGAGGTCACCAGGGAGATTTGCGGTATCGTCGAAGGTCCGGTCTCGGCGGAGGTGGTCGCCACCGAATACAAGGAGATGATGCGCGAAGCCGATGTGCTGTCGAAGATCGCCGACAATATCTGCATCAAGGTGCCGCTGACGCTGGACGGCCTGAAGGCCTGCAAGTCGATCCGTTCAACCGGCCGTCTGGTCAACGTCACGCTCTGCTTTTCCGCGAACCAGGCCCTGCTTGCGGCCAAGGCCGACGCCACCTTCATCTCGCCCTTCGTCGGACGGATCGACGACACAGGTTCGGATGGAATGGAACTGATCGCCGAGATCAAGCAGATCTACGACAATTACAATTTCCCGACCGAGATCCTGACGGCCTCCATCCGCACGGTGAATCACGTCAAGCAGGCCGCCCTCATTGGTGCGCATGTCGTCACCGCGCCACCGGCCACCCTGCGCGCGCTGGTCAAGCACCCGCTCACCGACAAGGGCCTGGAAGCATTTCTCGCCGACTGGGCCAAGACCGGTCAGAGGATCGGCTAACCGGCGGGCAGCTACAGCCGCGAAAGATCCTGGCCGATCGCTAGCTTCAGCAGTTCGGCCAGTTCGCGTGCGGCGCGGTTTTCCGCGTCGCGCTGGGCTCTGAGCGCGGCGAATTCCTGCCGCGGCCGGTCGTAGGACGAGGAAATCCGGCGCGTGCCCCGCGCTACCACCTCGCCGGTGCCGACTTTCGTCAGTCTGTAGGACGACGTCATCACGATCGTCCCGGCCGACGGCCGGTCCTCACCCGTGGTCGTAGGCGCCAGCAATACACGGCTGTCCACCTCGGTTACGCCGAGGTCTAGCGAATATTGCGCGTTGGCCGGCTGCCCTGCCCCGCCGTTCAGCATGAAGATCAGGTGATTGCGCACTTCCTGGGCATAGCGCGTCTGAACCGGCTTGATGTCGATCGCCGGATACGCAGCCGCGGTGGTCGTCCCCGCTCCTCCCGGCGCCACTGCGTTCGAATAAAGCGGCCGCACCGTACATGCCGACGCGATGGCCATCGCCGCGATGCAGACGGATAGAACCACGCCGCGTAGGAGACCGGCCGGGGCTTTGCGTTCAGGCGACGACATTGACGATCCTCTGCGGCACGACGATCACTTTTCGCGGGCTTTTCCCCTCGAGCGCCTTCTGCACGAAATCGAGTGCGAGCGCTGCCTTTTCGACGGCACCTTGATCTGCGTCGCGGGCGATTGTCAAATCGCCGCGCTTCTTGCCGTTGACCTGCACCGGATAGGTGATTTCGCTGTCGACGACGAGCGCCGGATCGAACTCCGGCCAGCGGCGATTCGCCACGAACCCCTCGCCGCCGAGTGCGGCCCAGCACTCCTCGGCCAGATGCGGCATCATCGGCGCGATCATTACCGTCAGCATGTCGACGGCCTCGCGGGCGGCCGCGCGCAGCGCCGGCTCAGCCTTGCCCGAAGCGATCACTGCGAACGGCGCCTGCATCGCGTTCACCAGTTCGTAGATTCTCGCCACCGCCTTGTTGAAGGAGAGCTTGCCGATATCTTCCCCGACCGCCTTCAGCGCCTTGTGGGCTGCCTTCGACAAGACGCCCGCCTCGCCCTCGCTGGCTGCCTGCGGCGCCTCGTCCGAAAGCTCGGCCGACGTCTCCGAAATCAGCCGCCAGACGCGCTGCACGAAGCGATGTGCGCCTTCCACGCCGGCTTCCGTCCAGATCACGTCGCGTTCCGGCGGCGAATCCGACAGCATGAACCAGCGCGCCGTGTCGGCGCCGTAGCTGGCGATGATATCGTCGGGATCGACGACATTCTTCTTCGACTTCGACATCTTCTCTATCGAGCCGATCTCGATCTCTTCGCCCGTCGCAAGCAGCGTTGCTCGTCGTTTCCCGTCGCTCTCCTCGACCTTGACCTCGGCCGGCTGCACCCAGCCCTTCGGGCCCTTGTAGGTCTCGTGCACCACCATCCCTTGCGTGAACATGCCCTCGAACGGCTCCTTCACCTCGTTCAGATGGCCGGTAATCCGCATCGCCCGGGCGAAGAAGCGCGAGTAGAGCAGGTGCAGGATCGCGTGCTCGATGCCGCCGATATACTGGTTCACCGGCAGCCAGCCTTGCGGGCCGTCGGCATATTTCGGCGTCGTCGGGCTCTGTTCGTTCCACGGATCGGTGAAGCGAACGAAATACCAGGACGAATCGACGAAGGTGTCCATTGTGTCGGTGTCGCGCCGCGCCGGCTTGCCGCAGTTCGGGCAGTCGACGTGCTTCCACGTCGGATGATGGTCGAGCGGGTTGCCCGGCTTGTCGAAGCTGACTTCGGTCGGCAGCAGCACCGGCAAATCCTTGTCCGGCGTCGGCAGCGAGCCGCAATCGTCGCAATGGATGACCGGGATCGGGCAGCCCCAATAGCGCTGCCGCGAGATCAGCCAGTCGCGCAGGCGAAACTGCACCTTGCGCTCGCCTTGCGGGCGGTTGCCGACGGTCACGCCGGAGAGCCGCATGGCGACCTTGTCGAAAGCCTGTTTCGGAGTCATGCCGTCGAGGAAGCGCGAATTGATCATCACGCCGTCGTCGACATAGGCTTCGTCGATGATCTGGAAGGTTTTCGCGTCCGCATCTTCCGGCATCACGACCGGGACGACCGGCAGGCCGTATTTGTTGGCGAAGTCGAGGTCGCGCTGGTCGCCAGACGGGCAGCCGAAGATGGCGCCGGTGCCGTAATCCATCAGCACGAAATTCGCGACATAGACCGGCAGCGTCCAGCTTTCGTCGAACGGATGGATGACGCGGATGCCGGTGTCGAAACCCTTCTTTTCCGCAGTTTCGATCTCTGCGGCCGACGTGCCCATCCGGTGCACTTCGTCGATAAACCCGGCGAGCGCCGGATCGTTTTCGGCGGCCTTGCGGGCCAGCGGATGGTCGGCTGCGACGGCCATGAAGGAGGCGCCGAAGATCGTGTCGGGACGCGTCGTGTAGACCTCGAGCTCGGTCTCGCCTTCGGGCGAGGTTTCCTTCGCCAGCTTCCAGCGGATCAGCATGCCTTCCGAGCGGCCGATCCAGTTCGACTGCATGACACGGACTTTTTCCGGCCATTTGTCGAGCGTGTCGAGGCTGTCGAGCAGTTCCTGCGACATAGACGTGATCTTGAAGAACCATTGCGTCAGGTCGCGCTGCTCGACCAGGGCGCCGGAGCGCCAGCCGCGGCCGTCGATCACCTGCTCGTTGGCGAGCACGGTCATGTCTTCCGGATCCCAGTTGACCTTGGCCGACTTGCGCTCGACCAGTCCGGCGCGCCAGAAATCCAGGAACATCTTCTGCTGATGGCGGTAATAGCTCGGATCGCAGGTGGCGATCTCGCGGGCCCAGTCGAGCGACAGGCCCATCGTCTTCAACTGGCCCTTCATCGTTTCGATGTTGGCATAGGTCCAGTCGCGCGGATTGACCTTGTTGTCGCGCGCGGCGTTCTCGGCCGGCAAGCCGAAAGCGTCCCAGCCCATCGGATGCAGCACGTTGTAGTCCATGGCGCGACGCCAGCGCGCAACCACATCGCCCATCGCATAGTTGCGGACATGGCCCATATGGATGCGCCCGGACGGATACGGGAACATTTCGAGCACGTAGTATTTCGGGCGCGGATCGTCGTTCTGCGTCTCGAACAGCTTTTCGTCATCCCAGGCCTTTTGCCATTTGGGTTCGGACGCGCGCGGATTGTATCGTTCGGTTGCCATGACCGGTTTTTCACTTAAAAGACGTGCGGATTGACGGACGGGCGGACCTTCACCACGGTTTGCCGAACCCGTCAACACCATGGCCCGCTGCGGCGGCGCACGACAACCGGGATATATGGACATGACGGATGCGGTCGAACAGCTTGCCGCGGTGAGGACGAAAATCGCCGCCGCCGAACGGCAGGCCGGTCGCGAGCCGGGTTCGGTCACCCTGGTTGCGGTGTCGAAAACCTTCGACGCGACAGCAATCCGCCCCGTGCTCGTGGCCGGCCAGCGGGTGTTCGGCGAGAACCGGGTGCAGGAAGCGCAAGGCAAGTGGCCGGCGCTGAAGGCCGAATTCCCCGATGTCGAGCTTCACCTCATCGGCCCGCTCCAGTCGAACAAGGCCAAGGAGGCCGTGGCGCTGTTCGATGTCATCGAGACGATCGATCGCGAGAAGATCGCGGCAGCACTTGCCGCCGAAATCCGCAAGCAGGGCAGGTCGCCGCGGCTCTATGTCCAGGTCAACACCGGCTCGGAGCCGCAGAAGGCGGGCATCGAGCCGCGCCAGGCAGTCGCCTTCGTCAAGCGCTGCCGCGATGTCCACGGCCTTGCCATCGAAGGGCTGATGTGCCTCCCGCCGATCGAGGAAAATCCCGGCCCGCATTTCGCGCTCCTTGAAAAACTCGCTCGCGAGGCCGACCTAGAAAGGCTTTCCATGGGCATGTCCGGCGACTATGAACTCGCCATTGCCTTCGGCGCCACGAGTGTGCGGGTAGGATCGGCGATTTTCGGAAGCCGCTAATCGTCTGTCGTGCTTCGCGGTCGCGATCGTTTTCCAGTTAGGTTTGCAGGTAATGGACGTCAGAGATTACAGGCCGGATATTGACGGCCTCAGGGCAATTGCCGTGCTCAGCGTGGTCCTGTTCCATTTCGGCTGGAGCCAATTTTCCGGCGGCTTCATCGGCGTCGATGTCTTCTTCGTCATCAGCGGATACCTGATCACCAGGCTGATCACCGGCGAAGTCGCCTCCACCGGCGCCTTCCATTTTCGGCGTTTCTACGTGAGGCGAATGCGCCGGCTCTTTCCGGCCTTGGCCGTCGTGCTCCTGCTCAGCGCAATCGCCGCCGCATTCATCTTCTCGCCGGAGCACCTCAAGCGGTTCAGCCGCGAGCTGATGACGGCGGCGCTGTCGGTGTCGAACATCTTCTTCTTCACCGTCAGCGGTTATTTCGATATCGCAAAGAAATTTCAGGCGCTGCTCCACACCTGGTCGCTCGGCGTCGAAGAGCAGTTCTATCTCGTCTGGCCGGTTCTCATTGTATGGGCGATGCGGTCCGGGCGCCGGATCCTGCCGGTGGCCCTCATGGCAGCGGCTATTGCGAGCCTTTATTACGCGCAGACGCTCGACGACCGGTCGGCCGCCTTTTTTCTCACGCCGTTCCGCATCTTCGAATTCGCCATCGGCGCCGGCCTCGTCTGGATGGTGAAAGTCCAGCCTGCGAACAAACTCCTGCTGGAGCCGATCCTGCTCTGCGGACTTGGCGCGATCGGGTACGCGGTCTTCGCCTATTCGTCGAAAACGCATCTCCCAGGGCTGCTGACGCTGACGCCGACGGTCGGTGCTGCGCTCGCGATCTACGCCGGCCGCGCCCGCTATACCGGCCTGCTCCTGCGGAATCCCTTGTCGGTCTGGGTCGGCAAGATCAGCTACTCGCTCTATCTGGTTCACTGGCCCCTGGTTATTTTTTACGCGTACATCACCGGCGAGCCGTTTACCGCCAACGAGCGGGTTGGCCTTCTTGCCGTCTCGATCGCGCTTGCCGCCATGATCCACTACGGCGTCGAACAGCCGCTGCGGCGGCCGCGGGCCCAGGCCGAAGGCGGCAATGTCGGCTTCATGAAAGGTCTCGTGGCTGCCACGTTGCTGTTCCTGGTTTTTGGAGTGAGCGTCATTCTGGGCCAGGGATGGGCCTGGAGACTGTCGCCAGATGCGGCCAAACTGCTGGCCAGCACCACCCGCGAAATTGAAATGCAAGGCGAGTGCCAATACGAGACCGCGCGATTGAACGAAGCCTTCCAACGGACATTCGACGGCTGCGTTGCCGAGGCCGGAAAGGCTGTGCTCATCATCGGCGATAGCCATGCCAGCGATCTGTTCAACGCAATTGCTCACAACGGCGCCCGGCGCCACGTCGTCGGCGTGGCGGATGGTGGCTGCCGGCCGATCGGACCTGAGGCCTGCCGCTACGCCGAATTCGGCGCCTTCATCGCCGCCAACAGGGACAACATCGCCGGCGTAGTGTTTGTTCAGATGGGGGGCTATTTTCTGACCGACTTGAGACATCTGCCGGTCGATACCGACGGAATCGACGAGACCATCGATTATCTGGCCAGGTTCGCGCAGCCCGGCATCCCCTTGCTCTGGGTGGGGCCGCAATGGGAGCCGTATTACGAGGTCGACCAGTTCGTCGCGACGATGCCGGCGGTCGAGCGGCCGGATTACCTGCGCAACAGTTCCGTCCACATCGCCGACGTCGATGCGGCCATCGACGCAGTCGTCAGGCGCCGCGAATCACCGGTCGACTACGTGTCGCGGACCGCGATCCTCGGCCCGCTTACCGCCGGCCAGTTCGTCGTTGACGGCGAATACACCTATTCCGACACGGACCACTGGTCCGCCAAGGGCGAGGAGGTGTTCGGAAGACGCCTTCTTGCCGGCAGCGCCGAGCTGCGCGAGCTGTTCGGACTGCGCGAAGACCGGCAGACCGCGCCGGGCGCATAACGCGTCGGCCTAGGTCCACCGCCGCTCCTCAGTGCAGCACGAACTCCCCGTCCACCTTGCGCCATTCGTTCGGCGCGATCAGCTTCTGGTGTGTATAGGTCACTGAGTGCAGCGGACCATCGAGTTTTGTCCGCCAGAAATCGATGAACTTCACCAGCACCGGAAACTTCGGCGCGATGTCGTATTCCTGCCAGATGAAGGTCTGCAGCAGATGCGGGTGGTCGGGCAGATGGTAGAGGAACTGTGCGGTGGTCAGCCCGTACCCATTCAGCATCAATTCCATTTCCGAAATGTCGCGCATGCGTTCTTCGAGCCTTTCAGACAATCCTCCACCGCCAGAGTGTGCGGCGCGATGGTTAACCGTCTATTGACAACGCAATCTAGCCGAATCGGGTTTCATTCGCAAAATCAAATGCTTGGCAGCATCTGTCGGTGAGTGCTGACAGTGCAACGGCGGCTCTCGTCCTGTGCGGGTGCGGCACGCCGCCACGCAAATCCAAGGTCTAATATTGTGGCGGGCGGCCAAATGATAATAAATGCCCGCGAATCCGCCCTTGCAGCGGAAATTCCGGCGGTGTCGAAGCCGGCTTCAATTCGGGAGGGAGACAGAGAATGTCCGATGTGAAAATCCACCGCGTCAAGCCGGAGTGGAAGAAGAACGCGCTCATCGACAACGAGACCTACCTGAAATGGTATGCGGAGAGCGTCAAGAACCCGGACAAATTCTGGGGCAAGCACGGCAAGCGCATCGACTGGTTCAAGCCCTACACCAAGGTGAAAAATACGTCTTTCACCGGAAAGGTGTCGATCAAATGGTTCGAGGACGGGCTGACCAACGTCTCGTACAATTGCATCGACCGGCACCTTAAGAAGCGCGGCAACCAGACCGCGATCATCTGGGAGGGCGACAATCCATATGATGACAGGAAGGTCACCTACAACGAGCTGCACGAGTACGTCTGCCGCCTCGCCAACGTGCTGAAGAAGCACGGCGTCAAGAAAGGCGATCGCGTCACCATCTACATGCCGATGATTCCCGAGGCCGCTTATGCGATGCTCGCCTGCACCCGCATCGGCGCGATTCATTCGGTCGTTTTCGGGGGCTTTTCCCCGGATTCACTCGCCGGCCGCATCGTCGATTGCAAATCGACTTTCGTCATCACCGCCGACGAGGGGCTGCGCGGCGGCAAGCCCATCCCGCTCAAGGACAACACCGACAAGGCGATCGAGATTGCCGCTAAAAGCAAGGTGAAGGTCGACAAAGTGCTGGTGGTGCGCCGCACTGGCAGCAAGACCGGCTGGGTGGAAGGCCGCGACGTCTGGTATCACGACGAGGTCGCGTCGGTGAAGCCGGACTGCAAGCCCGAGAAGATGAAGGCCGAGGATCCGCTGTTCATCCTCTACACCTCAGGCTCGACCGGCAAGCCCAAGGGCGTGCTGCACACCACCGGCGGCTATCTCGTCTATGTTTCGATGACGCACCAATATGTCTTCGACTACCGTGACGGCGACATCTACTGGTGCACTGCCGATGTCGGCTGGGTCACCGGCCATAGCTACATCGTCTATGGCCCGCTCGCCAACGGCGCCACCACGCTGATGTTCGAGGGCGTGCCCAACTATCCGTCGGCATCGCGCTTCTGGGAGGTCGTCGACAAGCACAAGGTCAACATCTTCTACACCGCTCCGACCGCCATCCGCGCGCTGATGGGCGCTGGCGACAGCCATGTGAAGAAGACTTCGCGCAAGTCGCTGCGGGTGCTTGGCACGGTTGGCGAGCCGATAAATCCGGAAGCCTGGGAATGGTATTTCAAAGTCGTCGGCGACAAGAAGGTGCCGATCGTCGACACCTGGTGGCAGACCGAGACCGGCGGCATTCTGATCACGCCGCTGCCTGGCGCGAGCGATCTGAAAGCCGGCTCGGCGACGCGGCCTTTCTTCGGCGTGCAGCCTGAACTTGTCGACAATGAGGGCAAGGTTCTGGAAGGCACTGCCAGCGGCAACCTTTGCATCACCGATTCCTGGCCCGGCATGATGCGAACGGTCTATGGCGATCACGACCGTTTCGTGAAGACCTATTTCTCGACCTACAAGGGCAAATATTTCACCGGCGACGGCTGCCGGCGCGACCAGGACGGCTACTACTGGATCACCGGCCGCGTCGACGATGTGATCAACGTCTCGGGCCATCGCATGGGCACAGCCGAAGTGGAATCGGCGCTCGTCAGCCATGACAAGGTTTCGGAGGCAGCCGTCGTCGGCTACCCGCACGACATCAAGGGCCAGGGCATCTATTGCTACGTCACGTTGATGGCCGGCGAGCAATGGTCGGACGACCTCCGCAAGGACCTTGTCGCCCATGTCCGCAAGGAGATCGGCGCCATCGCCTCACCCGACAAGATCCAGTTCGCGCCCGGCCTGCCGAAAACCCGCTCGGGCAAGATCATGCGGCGTATCCTGCGCAAGATAGCCGAGGATGATTTTGGCGCACTCGGCGACACCTCGACGCTTGCCGACCCGCACGTCGTCGACGACCTCATCGCCAACCGCCAGAACAAGAGGGCCGAGGCGAAAGCATA
Organism: Allomesorhizobium camelthorni; assembly: GCF_011045125.1. Lineage (GTDB taxonomy): Bacteria > Pseudomonadota > Alphaproteobacteria > Rhizobiales > Rhizobiaceae > Allomesorhizobium > Allomesorhizobium camelthorni. The sequence continues at coordinate 151,935 of NZ_JAAKZF010000001.1, forward strand.
GGAATCTATCTATACAAGTCGGCCCGGGTCGGCGGCAGCCCGCTCGCGCCGCGCGCCCGCCTCGTCGCCACGGCCTGGTAGATCAGCACCGAGCCGCCGTCGAAGCCGAGCGAGCAGCCGGTGAGATAGAGAAGCCACAGCCTGGCCTTCGTCTCGCCGACCTCCGCGATGGCCTCGTCGAAGCGGGCGTGCAACCGTTCCGCCCACAACCGGCAGGTGCGGGCATAATGCTCGCGCAAATTCTCGACGTCGTGAACCTCGAAGCCATAGGCCTCCAGGTTTTCCACCGTCATGCCGATATGGTCGACCTCGCCGCCCGGAAAGATGTACTTGATCAGCGCCTTATAGCTCGGAGCCTTGCGCCTCCAGGCCTTCCTGTCCCGCTTCATGCGCCGTGTGATCGCATGGTGCAGATAGATGCCGCCGGGTTTGAGCAGCCGGCGGACCGCCAGGAAATAGGCCTCGTGATTGGCGAGGCCGAGATGCTCGAACATGCCGATCGACGATATCTTGTCGAATTTTCCGGTCAGTTCGGAACAAGGCTTCACCTCGATGGTGATCCGGTCCTCCAGCCCTTCGGCGCGGATTCGCTCGCGGGCGAGCGCGGTCTGCGCTTCCGACAGCGAGACGCCGTGGCCGATAGCCCCATAGTGCTTGGCGGCGTGGATCAGCATGGCGCCCCAGCCGCAGCCTATGTCGAGCAGCGTCTCGCCGGGTTTCAGCCGCAGCTTGCGGCAGATATAGTCGAGCTTGTCGGCCTGCGCCTGGTCGATGCCGTTGGCGAAATCCTTGAAGTAGCCGCAACTGTAGACCATGCGCTCGTCGAGGAAGAGCCGGTAGAAAGCGTTCGAGATGTCGTAATGGTGGGTGATCGCCTCCTTGTTGGAGCCGCTGACGAAGGGGTTACGCCCGGCAAGCCGGTCGAGCGCCGCATCGCGACCGCTCGAAAGCATGAGCGCCGGCAGATCGCGCAACAATTGCAGTTTTGGAAGCTGGCGCAGCTTCGCCTTCAGTTTCCCCTGCGGGCGGCGCTCGACGATGTCGAACAGCGACCCGTTCTCGACATCGATGGCCTTGGAAATCCAGAGTGCGATCAGCGTATCAAAGACCGGACGCCGTAAGACGCGGCCGACCATGCCGCTGTCGTTGATCGCCACCACCGGCCCGTCGGCAGGCCCTATGCGCTCGCCGTTCCACAGCCGCACCGCAAAATCCGGCTTCACCTCGCTGATTACGGTCCGGATGATCCGGGCTGCCCTGTCTGCGCTGTCCATCCTCTCCATGCCGCCGGATGGGGATTCCGGCGTCCCCTTGGCAGGGACATGATGGCCGCTGCGGCCCGCCGCCACAACGGCTTTGTTGCATCCGGGGCACGCTTCCGGCGAATTTTGCACCCACACTTGCCATTTCCAAGTGAACACCCCATCCTTGGCGTGTGTTCAACAAATCGAAAGGAGGTGATCCGATGTCGAGTGATTTCGTTTTCCAGAACGTGGCCTCAGCGGATTGTCCTTTCGGGAAGCAGCCTTCCCGTTAACGGCGCAAGATGCGCGGCTGGTGGTCCCTTGAGGACCACGGCCAGGGGGCCGCGCCACGGACGGAAACACGGAAGGCCGCCTGCTTCGAAAGAAGCGGCGGCCTTTTCCTTTTGTTGTGCCTATTTGGTCAGCGCCAGCCGCTCGATGTTGCGCGCGATCTCCTGGAAGGCTTTGTCGAGTTCGGCTCCGGTTGAAGTCTGGTAATAGTGCTTGACGCTGCCGGTATCGGGGGTGGCGCAATCCTTCATCACGTCTTTCGCGTAGCTGTTTTCGAGCTTGAAACCCACGCTGAAGATTTCAATGTTCTGCGCGCGCATGGCCGCGCAGAGTTTCTTCGCGGCGGTTCGGGTGGGCTCCTTGCCCGCGTCGTTATAGACCTCAGACGATTTGTTTGCGTCGAAGTAGGACAGGTTGAATTCGCCGTCGGTCATCAGGATCGCGTATTTGGCAACCTTTTTGGGGTCGAACTTCACCGGTCGCGCGCTTTCCTCGAGAACGCCCGACCATCGTTCCGAAAGCATATACCAGGCCCACTGGATGCCGATATGGCCAGCGGTGCCGCCCTCGGCCACGAAGCTGTCTATCGTGGTTTTAAGCGCGTCGGCGTTGGCTGTCAGCGGAGCCAGAGCGGCAACCGGGCAGGCGCGGGTTTTTCTATCTTCGGAAAAATCGGTCAGAAGCAAATCGCGGTTGACCATCGCGACATCCGGACCGGCATCCGTATACTGCTCGTTTCCTTTGCGTTCGGTTGCGCAATTGTCCGGACGAGACCCGCCGGAAGCGGCAATCGGGGCTTCCGAACCAGGCGCCTGCTTGCGATCGGAAGCGTCACGCTCGACAAAGACGCTGGTGCTGGCCAGGCTGCCGGCGTTCACCGAATTGGCGTAAGGCACGATCGCCACGCGGACGCGCGGCTTCTTCGGATCCTGACCGGCAAGGAACGCGTCGACTGCGTTCTTCGCCGCCGTTTTCAGATCCTTGATCTTCTGGCCCGCCATCGACCCGGTAACGTCCAGCATCATCGCCACCTCGATCGTCTTGTCGGAATAGACGGCGGCCGAACTGATCGAACCGCGGGGATCCTTGGCCGAGAAGATCGGGAACGCCAGGTTCACATTGGCGTAAGCCGTCGCTTCGATGGTCTTCGCCGTACGGTCGATCACCAGGCTGTCCAGCACGAACCGGTCCGTCGTGGCGAATTTGGGATCGCTGTTGGCGTGAAGGAACGCCTCGACCATCTTGCGTGCTTCCTCCTCTTCGATAGCGCCCGTCGTCAGGTCGCGCGCTGTCGAGGTCACGGCCGAATCGAGCGCGTTGCGCAGGCTGGATTTGAGCTGATAGGACTGCGCGACGTTGACGCCATAGCCCACCGACAGCATCAGCATCGAGGCGATCACCCCGGTCAGCACGGCGAAATTGCCGCTTCGGTCGCTGGCCAGATCGCCGGCAAGCTGTATCGTCTTCTCGAAAATCCGCATCGTTCCTGCCTCCGCCATGCGGGCAAAAGCCCGCCTGACCGAGGCAGTGCAGGAATCCGGCCGGATATTCGCGGGAATCGAGCTTGGCTCGACTGCAAAGCGTAGGCCTTTGTTTTAAAAGCGCTTTCCTGATCTTGGTGGTAAACCGCAGGTTAACGTCCAAGTCGGGTTTTAAGTCCTGGCACCACCTTGCCAGACGGAAGCGGAAGCGCGACGGAAGACCTGTGCCACAGCGGGACGGCGTCCCTGTGCCATACCGGTTCAGCCGCACCAGCTCCGACGCTTGCCGCCCCGATATGGACGAACGATATCGCGTGCGAGCATCATTTCGGAAACTGCGGAGCCGTCCGGCGTCGCGACATCGGCCAGCACGCGGCCGTAATATTTCGCCCCGCCAATGTTGGAGATGGACACAGCGCCAGCCCCCAGCAGTTCGGCCAGGACGGCGCGTGCGTGCAGGGCGGCGAGGCGCTCGCGCTCGCAGCGGCTCTTCATCTCCGGCGCGTCGATGCCGCGCACACGGATGTTGACGCGCACCGAGTGCCCTGGCCAGACATGGGCCTCGGCAAGGAACGTGTCGCCGTCGATGATTTCGATCACGGTGGCTTCGACCGGACCCTTGAAGCGTTTGGCCGCTTCGGCCGATACAGCGGGCGAGAGGAAGAATGCAGCCGCCAGCATGGCCTGCAAAACCCGTGTCAGAGATGGGAATGGCGTCGGCGAATCCATGACAAGGCATTTATTCCTATTTTCGGGAACAATGCAATGCCTGGCGGAGGATCAGGCGATCGTATGCGCGCCGACTGTACGGTCGACGCCATGATAAGGCGGCTTGGCCGGGTGGCTTTCCTGCTCGTACGTCCAGACCTTGAAGGTGGTCAGGCTGTGCGGTCCGAAACTGTGCAGCAGCGGCACGTCGGTCGCGTCGCGGCCGCGCGCCACAACGACGCGACCGATGCGCGGCATGTTGTGCCGGGGGTCGAACGCGTACCATTTGCCGTCGAGGAACGCCTCGAACCAGGCGTTGAAATCCATCGGCGCCGGGTCCGGCGGCACGCCGATGTCGCCCAGATAGCCGTTCACATACCGGGCGGGAATATTCACGCAGCGGCATAGCGTGATCGCCAGATGCGCGAAATCGCGGCAGACGCCGACACGTTCTTCATGCGCCTGGGCGGCCGTACGCGTGCACCGTGCATAGCCGTAGCCGAAGGAAAGCCGGTTGTGCACATAGTCGACGATCGCCTGCACCCTCGCCCAACCCCTCGGCGTCTGGCCGAACAGGTTCCAAGCCAGATTGCCCAGATGGTCCGTCTCGCAATAGCGGCTGCCAAGCAGGTAGCCGATCACGTCATCAGGGAGTTCCTCGATGGGTGTCTCGCCGGCCAGCGTGTTGGTCTCGTCGGGCTCGCCGCTGTCCTCGATCACGGCATCGTAGAGAATACGAAAGCCGCCCGCCGGCGCCAGGAAGCGACGGCAGATGTTGCCATAGCGATCCTCGTAGATATGGCTCGGCGTCGACGGCAAGGTCAGCACGCGGGTCTGCCGCTTGATATCCTTCTGCCGGTCTTTGTGGATCTCCAATACCGAGATGACTGGCGTCGGCTGCGGGCATTCGATCGCGATTTCGTAGCCGAGCCTGATGAGCATCTGTGTAACCCCGCGGAGAGAAGAAAGGCATTCGGCGCTCAACGCGTTGTGCCATTTCTTGTTCCGCAAAAGCCGCCGACCGGTACGGTCAAAGAAGCGCCTGCTGGTGGGTCGATGCAGCCTCAAAAATCGCTGGTCAGGCCCTTTATTTCCCAGTCGCCATAGCGTCCCGGCTCATTGCCTCCGCGCCCGCCTATCTCCTTGGGCAGCGACGCCTCGCGATCGCGATATGCCTTGCGCCGCGCTTCCGCCTCCTTGAGCGCGCGTTTCGCCGCCGGGCTCACCCGCTTGGCGACCTTGGGGGCTTCGTCAGCGTTGACTGGTCTGGTATCGGACATCGGCGCTCCTGGAAGACGATTGAAACCGGGCGGCTGGTTCACCATCATATAGTCGGGCCGAAGCTGCGGTTCGAGCCTTTCCTGTGCAGCCGGCCATCATGGAGTCGACGATGAACATGATACGCACCGCAATGCTGCTGGCCTTCATGACCGCGCTCTTCATGGGCGTCGGCTATCTGATCGGCGGCGGCGGCGGCATGATGATCGCCTTCCTCATCGCTGCGGGCATGAACCTGTTCAGCTACTGGAACGCCGACAAGATGGTGCTCCGAATGCACCACGCGGTCGAGGTCGACGAGCGCAACGCGCCGGAATATTTCGGCATCGTCCGCGACCTTGCCGCCAGCGCCGGCCTGCCCATGCCGAAGGTCTACCTGATCGACAATCCGCAGCCCAACGCCTTCGCCACCGGCCGAAATCCGCAAAATGCAGCAGTGGCGGCCACGACCGGCCTGCTGCAGCGCCTTTCCTATGAGGAGGTCGCGGCCGTCATGGCGCACGAACTCGCCCATGTGCAGAACCGCGACACTCTCACCATGACTATCACCGCGACGCTCGCCGGCGCGATTTCCATGCTCGGCAATTTCGCCTTCTTCTTCGGCGGCAATCGCGACAACAACAACCCGCTCGGCATCATCGGCATTCTCGTGGCAATGATCGTCGCGCCCCTGGCTGCCGCCCTGGTACAGATGGCGATCAGCCGCACGCGCGAATATTCCGCCGACCGCCGCGGCGCCGAAATCTGCGGCAATCCGCTCTGGCTCGCATCCGCCCTTGACAAGATCGCCCGCAACGCCGAACGGATCCACAATCCGGATGCCGAGCGCAATCCAGCCACGGCGCATCTTTTCATCATCAATCCCCTTTCCGGCGAGCGCATGGACAATCTTTTCTCGACCCACCCCAACACCGAGAACCGCATCGCCGCGCTCGAAGCGATGTCGCAAGCGGGAGCCGGCCGTCAGACTCGCCACGAGCAGCAGCCTTGGGGCGCGCCAGCGGCGGAACGCCCGGCCGAGCCGAAAGCTGAAGCTCCGAAAGCCAATCCGTGGGGCCGCAACCCGACCGGGCCTAAGGGCCCTTGGTCGTGACGGCCGAGAAAGGCCTGCACCGCAGCCGCAGATCGCCCGAAAGCACCGCATCAGCACGCGGCGCCGATGTCGCCGGCCTCGCCGCCCGCAAGGCCGCCGCGAAGCTCCTCGCAGCCGTCGTCGACGCCAAGACCTCGGCCGATGGCCTGACCGACCACGAGCACGGCCATCCGCAATACCGGGCGCTCGACATGCGCGACCGGGCGCTGGTGCGGGCGATCCTCGTCACCGCGCTGCGCTTCCGCCGCACCATCGACAATCTGATTTCGGCCCGGCTGGAAAAGCCGCTGCCGGCCAACGCCACGGCTCTCTCGCACCTGTTGCATGCGGCCGCCGCCCAAATCCTCTTCCTCGACATTCCCGACAGCGCCGCCGTCGACCTCGCCGTCACCCACGCCAAATCCGACACGCGTACCGCGCGTTTTTCCGGCCTGGTCAACGGCGTGCTGCGCTCGCTGGCGCGCGGCAAGGCCGAGGAACTGCCGGCCATGTTGGCCGACACGCAGGACGCGCCGGAATGGTTCCGCAGCCGGCTCGTCTCTACCTATGGCGCCGACACAGCGAACGAGATCCTCGCCACCCACCGTGTCGAGGCGCCGGTCGACTTCACAGTCAAAACCGATGCCGAACGCTGGGCCGGCGAACTAGGCGGCATCATCCTGCCGACCGGCTCGGTGCGCGTTGCCCGGCTTGCCGCGTCGGTCGCCGAGTTGCCTGGCTTTGCCGAAGGCGCATGGTGGGTGCAGGACGCGGCAGCCGCCCTGCCGGCTCGCCTGTTCGGCGATATCGCCGGGCTGCGCGTCGCCGACCTCTGCGCCGCGCCCGGCGGCAAGACCGCGCAATTGGCGAAGGCGGGTGCGCATGTCACCGCCATCGACAGTTCGAAAAACCGCCTCGCCCGGCTCGAGTCCAACCTTCAGCGCCTCGGTCTGGCAGCGACGACCATCCAGGCCGACATTTTTCAGTTCGAGCCGGAACAGTTTTTCGACGCCGTGCTGCTCGACGCACCCTGCTCCTCGACCGGCACGGTGCGCCGCCATCCGGACGTGCTATGGACCAAATCGCCGGCCGATGTCGAAAAGCTCGCGGACCTCCAGCGCCGCATGCTCGAACGGGCGACCGGCTTCATGAAGCCCGGCGGCCGCATCGTCTTCTCCAATTGCTCGCTCGATCCACTCGAGGGCGAAGCGCTCGTCGCCGCATTCCTCGAAGCGCAGCCCGGCGTCGCTGCCGATCCAATTCTGCCCGGCGAGTTTCCCGCTCTCGACCAGTTTTTGACTCCTGATGGCGCGCTGCGCACCACTCCCGCCGACATGGCGCTCGGCGACCCCGCTATTTCGGGGATGGACGGCTTCTTCGCCGCGCGCCTGCGCCGGGTCGGCTAGAGGATCAGGGCGAGAAAATTCAGATGATCGGCGCGTACTCCACATCGATGGCGCGCCGGTCCGGTTGAGGAGATCACAGCGGCCGAATTTGTAGGCAACTTCGCAAGATTGCAGCGGGAAACGCTGCCGGATGGCGTCTCGCCAGGGCTGTGCGCCTGATCTGGAATTCCAAAGGGATTGACTATTCGGCTCGGCAATCGCTCTCTGGCACGTCAATTCGCGACTGGTACGCCTGAATTTTCCAATACCGACTTCGGCGCAATCCAGACCTCGACCTCGTGGTCGCGGCCGCGGACATGGATGGCGCCGTGCTCGACCATGCCGGAGAGCGCGTCTTCGTCGCCGGCGCGCTTCACGGCCTCGACGAGATCGGCGCCGACGCAGACTTCGGCGTCGAGTTCGCGGCACATGGTCTGCAGCCGGCTCGCCACATTGCAGGTGTCGCCGACCACCGCGAAGGACAGGTTGCGCTCGCTGCCGATGGCGCCGAGCACGACCGGGCCGTACTGGCAGCCGATGCGGACATCGACCGGCGCGCTGCCTCTGGCGCGGCGCTCGCCGTTCCACTCTTCCACGGCCGCCGCCATTGCGCGGGCGCAGCGCAGTGCGCGCGTCGCGTCGTCCTTGGCGGAAGCCGGGATGCCGAAAGTCGCCATGATGCAATCGCCGATATAGTTGTCGACCGTGCCGCCATGGTCGAAAACCACCTGCTCCATGCGGCGGTGGAAGGTGCGCAGCAATTCGAACACCTGCTCGGCCGGGTGATCCTCCGAATAGGCCGTGAAGCCGACAATGTCGGCGAAAAGCACCGCGACGTCCTGGCGGCGGACGGGGCCAAACGGTTCGTCGTTCGACGCCAGTTCGTCGACGACGTTGGGCGAGAAGTGGCGGGCGAGATTGGAGCGCGCGCGCTCGGCCGTCGTGTAGTCGTCCGCCATCTTTCGCGAGCGCGAAACCACTGTGGCGATAATGCCGGTGATGATCAGGATCACCACCACATGGGTGAGTTGATCGATCAGATCGACGAAATTCGGATTGAAGTAGAGCCTCACATGCTCGTCGAACCGCATGTTCTCGGCCTGTATCAGCGCGACTATCGTACCCGGACGCGTAATGACCCAGACGACAGCCGTGGTCCAGCAGATCGCAGCCGCGATGCCGAGCCACGCTGCAAGCCGCGGGGAAAGCGTCAGCGCGCCGAGACAGACAAAGATCAGCAGATACTGGAAACCTGCCTCGCGCAGGCTCATGGCCGGCGGCATGATGATCTCCGCAAACGGATTCGGTCCGACCAGCAGAAGCGTCAGCAGAATCATGTCGAGCGTGCCGAAGACCGCGCCCACCCACACCGGACTGTAACCTTTCTTCACGAGCCGGTAGTGGGCGAGTCCGATCAGGAAGAAGACGAAGACGGCCGAGAACATGAAGCCGGACGCCGGATCCCATTTGCTGAAGACGGTGAAGAAGATCTCGACCGCCAGCAAGGCTGCGGTGCGCGCCCAGAATTGCAGGCGCGCGCCTTCACGCTCAGCTTTCGCCATGAGCGAACCCAGCCTCAGGCGGCGTCTCTGTTCCAAATTGAGCGGCGTCGTCGTGGCCACGAAGTGCTCGGGAAGCGGCTGGATTTGCATGCGGAATTCCGGTGTTGAGTGCGAGGCCAACCGCGAACGGGTCAGCGAATCTCGCGCAAAATATAATCATACAGCAATTGCGCAGAGGCCGAGAGCGCACGGTTGCGGGTTCGGATCATGCTGTAGGGCTGGACATTGATCTCGAAGGGGATGGGCAGGATCTCGATGGCGCCGTTCAAGCCTTCATCGTTCCTGATGAATTTCGCCACTTCGAGCGCGATCGGCGCGATGGCGTCGGATTGCGCGATCATGACGAGGGTAAGCAGCACCGAGCTCGTGTTCAGCACGCGGTCGGGCAGCGCGACATTGTGAGTCATGAAGATGCTTTCCATGGTCCGGCGAAGCAGCGAGCCGCTCGGCTGGAACACCCATTCATATTCGGTCATCTGTTCAAGGCGCACGCTTGCCGCTCCCGCCAGCGGATGGCCGCGCCGCACCATCAGACAGGCTTTCTCGATTCCAATCACGCGGCTTTCGAACAGGCGCGGGTTCAAATCGTCGGGAATGCGCGAGATGATGAAGTCATGGCGCGAGGCGAGCAACTCACGCGCCAATATATTGCTGGTCTCGATCTGAACATTGATCTCGATGCGGGGATAGAGCGCGCGGATCTTACGGATCGCCGGCACCGCAAGCTCGATCGCAGGCGCGGTGACCGCGCCGAGGAACACCGAACCGCCCTTGCCGGATTTCAGGTCGGAGATCTCGCGATCGACCTCGCGCATTTCGAGCAGCACCGCGCGGGCCCGCCGCGCCAGCGCATTGCCGTAGGGGGTGAGCCTGACGCCGCGCGGCAGCCGTTCGCAAAGCGGCACGGCGAGTATGTCCTCCATCTCCGCGATCATGCGCGAGGCGGCGGGCTGCGAGATGTTGAGCACATGGGCTGCGGCGCTGATCTGGCCATGTTCGTCGAGCGCCAGGATCATGCGCATATGCTGGAGCTTCAGTCCGCTTCGCAGCAGCCGGTCGCCCCCTTCGGATATCGCGCCGGCATCCCGCGCGGCCATGAGCGATCCGACCGCGTCGTTCGCCATTCCACCTCTCCTTCGTCTGGCATATCAAAAGCAGCATATCATTGCGCATACAACGCATTTGACAGTTATACCGATCGAATCCAACGTGGCCAGGTCGCGGGCACGCCCGGTGACGGCGCTCTGCCGCGCATCGAGGGAGGTGCACCGGCCCGCGAACGACAATGGGAGGACTGCCAAATTTATCCGTATGAGCCGGATCGCCTTGCGCGACCGGGAGACTTGCGCGCCGCCGGGATAGCCGGCCGCTACATCATCACAAGGGAGATTATAGTGAAAATTATCAAGACGTTGGTTGGCGCGTTGGCGCTTGCAGCCATGACGTTTACCGCACAGGCCCAGGACAAGGGCACGGTCGGCATCGCGATGCCGACGAAATCGTCGCTGCGCTGGATCAGCGACGGCGACGCGCTCGTTGCCGCGCTGAAGGAGAAGGGCTACGGCACCGACCTGCAATACGCCGAAGACGACATCCCGAACCAGCTCGCGCAGATCGAGAACATGGTCACCAAGGACGTCAAGGCGCTGATCGTCGCCTCGATCGACGGCACCACGCTCTCGGCCGTCCTGCAGCAGGCCGCCGACAAGGGCGTCAAGGTCATCGCCTATGACCGCCTGATCCGCGACAGCGGCAATGTCGACTATTACACCACCTTCGACAACTTCAAGGTCGGCGTGCTCCAGGCCGAATCGCTGCTCAAGGGCCTCGGCTATCCCGAGAAGCAGGGACCGTTCAATGTCGAGCTGTTCGGCGGTTCGCCGGACGACAACAACGCCTTCTTCTTCTATGACGGCGCGATGTCGGTGCTCCAGCCGCTGATCGACAAGGGCGTTCTCGTCGTCAAGTCGGGCCAGATGGGCATGGAAAAGGTCGGCACGCTGCGCTGGGACGGCGCCGTCGCGCAGGCCCGCATGGATAACATCCTGTCCGCCAACTACTCCGACGGCAGCCGCGTCGACGGCGTTCTGGCGCCCTATGACGGCCTCTCCCGCGGCATCATCTCGTCGCTGCGCGGCGTCGGCTACGGCACAGCAGACCAGCCTTGGCCGGTCGTCACCGGACAGGACGCCGAAACTCCGTCGGTCAAGGGCATCATCGCCGGCGAGCAGTACTCGACCGTGTTCAAGGACACGCGCGAACTGGCCAAGGTAACGGCGAACCTGGTCGATGCCGTGCTTTCGGGTGGCACGCCGGAGATCAACGACACCAAGACCTACGACAATGGCGTGAAGGTGGTTCCGTCCTACCTCCTCGTTCCCGTGTCGGTCGACAAGTCGAACTACGAAGAGATCGTGGTCGGCTCCGGCTACATCAAGGCCGAAGAGCTCAAGTAGGCTGGCTTTTCCTGCTCCCCGTCCTGAGCTTGTCGAAGGAACGGGGAGAAGGTGGCCCGAAGGCCGGATGAGGGGCAGCACCTGCATTGCAAGGGTTCCGCCCCTCATCTGCCTCCTGAGTTTGCCGAAGGGCGGCAAGAGACCTCCGGCCTAACGACAAAGAAAAGCGATGATGGAAAAAACCATTCTGGAGATGCGCGGCATCACCAAGACCTTTCCCGGCGTCAAGGCGCTGCAGGACGTCAATCTGAATGTCCGCGCCGGCGAAATCCACGCCATCGTCGGCGAGAACGGCGCCGGAAAATCGACGCTGATGAAGGTGCTGTCCGGGGTCTATCCGCATGGCAGCTATACAGGTGAAATCCACTACGAAGGCCAGGAATGCCACTTCAAGGGCATCCATGACAGCGAGCGGCAGGGCATCGTCATCATCCACCAGGAACTGGCCCTGGTTCCACTGCTGTCGATCGCCGAGAACATCTATCTCGGCAACGAGCAGGCTCATTACGGCGTCATCGACTGGAACGCGGTCCGCCGCGGCGCGGCCGCACTGCTGGCCAAGGTCGGGCTGAAGGAAGATCCCGATACGCTGATCACCAACATCGGTGTCGGCAAGCAGCAGCTCGTCGAGATCGCCAAGGCGCTGTCGAAGGAAGTGAAGCTGCTCATCCTCGACGAGCCGACCGCATCCCTGAGCGAAAAGGACAGCGACGCGCTGCTCAACCTGCTTGTCGAGTTCAAGAAGCAGGGCATCGCCTCCATCCTGATTTCCCATAAGCTCAACGAGGTCGGCAAGGTCGCCGACCGCATCACCATCCTGCGCGACGGCCGCACGATCGAGACGCTCGACCGGCACGACATCAGCGAAGACCGCATCATCACGTCGATGGTGGGGCGCACGCTGGAAGATCGCTTCCCGACGCGCATGCCGAAGATCGGCGAGACGATCTTCGAGGTGAAGAACTGGGTGGTGCACCACCCGCTTCATGCCGACCGGCAGGTCATCAAGGGCGTCGACATCAGCGTCCGGAAGGGCGAGGTCGTCGGTATTGCGGGGCTGATGGGCGCCGGCCGGACCGAGTTCGCGATGAGCGTGTTCGGCAAGAGCTACGGGCAACGGGTCAGCGGCGAGATCTTCCTGCACGGCAAAAAGATAGACGCATCGACCGTCGGCAGGGCTGTCGCGCATGGCCTGGCCTATGCGACGGAGGACCGCAAGACCTTCGGCCTCAACCTGATCGACCACATCAAGCACAACATCACCATCGCCAACCTCAAGGGCGTGGCGAACAATGGCGTCATCGACGACATGCGCGAGCTGAATATCGCCAACGACTATCGCAAGCGAACCAACATCCGCTCGTCGAGCGTCTATCAGACGACCGGCAATCTGTCCGGCGGCAACCAGCAAAAGGTGGTGCTGTCGAAGTGGCTGTTTTCGGACCCTGAGGTCCTGATCCTCGACGAGCCGACGCGCGGCATCGACGTCGGCGCCAAGTACGAGGTCTACACCATCATCAACAAGCTCGCGGATGAAGGCAAAGGCATTCTTGTCATCTCCTCCGAAATGCCTGAACTGCTTGGCATCTGCGACCGCATCTATGTCATGAACGAGGGGCGCATCGTCGGTGAAATGGCCGGCAGCGAAGCGTCCCAGGAGAAGATCATGCGCGCCATCGTGCGCGGGGAAGGAAAAGCATCATGAGCACCGAAACGCTCACCAATGCCGAACGAAACGCCAAGGCCTCGGCGCAGATGGCGCTCAAGGACAATCTGCGCGACTACGGCCTGGTTCTGGCGCTCATCGCGATCATGGTGTTTTTCCAGTGGCAAACCAATGGCGTGCTATTCAAGCCGGTGAACCTGACCAATCTGGTGCTGCAGAATAGCTACATCATCATCATGGCGCTCGGCATGCTGCTGGTCATCGTGGCGGGACACATCGACCTGTCCGTCGGCTCGGTCTCGGGCTTCGTCGGAGCGGTCGCGGCGGTCCTGATGGTGCAGTACAAGCTCGATCCGATCCTGACGACACTGATCTGCCTTGCCGTCGGTGGACTGATCGGTGCAAGCCAGGGCTACTGGATCGCCTACATGAAGATCCCCTCCTTCATCGTCACCTTGGCGGGCATGCTGGTTTTCAAGGGCCTGTCGTTGGCGCTCCTGGGCGGCATGTCGGTAGGGCCGTTCCCGCCGGCGTTCCAGCTTCTCTCCGCCGGCTTCATTCCCGACGTGATCGGCCCGTTGACGCTTGTCCAACCAACGCTCGACGCCGCCGGAAAACCTGTTGCCGGAAGCGCCGTGGTGCTGCACTCGACCACGCTTCTGATCGGCGTTGTCATTGTCGCGCTCATGCTCTGGTCCAGCTTGCGCAGTCGGGCGAATCGCGAAAGCCACGGCTACGAAGCCGAACCATTCACTCTATTCGTCGTCAAGAACGCGGTAATTTCGGCTATCGTGCTCTTCCTGATCTACATGATGGCGTCCTATCGCGGCTTACCCAATGTGCTGATCGTCATGGGCGTGCTGATCGCGCTGTTCGTCTTCATCACCAAGCGTATGACGTTCGGACGGCGCGTCTTTGCCATGGGCGGCAACGTCAAGGCGGCGGCGCTCTCGGGCATCAAGACCGAGCGCCTGACCTTCTACGTCTTCATCATCATGGGCATGCTTGCGGCGCTGGCGGGGCTGATCTTCGCCGCCCGGCTCAACACGGCGACGCCCAAGGCCGGCCTCGGCTTCGAACTCGACGTGATCGCGGCGGTTTTCATCGGCGGCGCGTCTGCCATGGGCGGCGTCGGCCAGGTCGCGGGCGCGGTCATCGGCGCCTTCATCATGGGCGTCATGAACAACGGCATGTCGATCATGGGCGTCAACATCGACTGGCAGCAGGTCATCAAGGGCCTGGTGCTGCTCGGCGCGGTGGTCTTCGACGTCTACAACAAGAACAAGGCCTGAGGGCCGGAAGCTTGCGGAATACGGTCATCGACGGCGTGCGCTGAAACCTCGCCGAAGTTCCAGTCGGAGCGATCGTGATCGACATCAGGACGAAGCTTTTGACGCGCCGGGCGTGACGCCGTCCGGCGGACGGGAATGGCTGCGTAATTTTTGAGCTGGTCAAATGGCCGATAGCGGACTGCAAGGAGGCTGAGATGCTGATTTCCGAAGTGATGGACGAGGCCGGGATCATAAAGGTCGCCGTCCGCAATGGCGGGCCGGCGCGGATCGTGCGCAGCGCCAAGAGCGTCTATTCGCTGGCGCTGGAGGCAGCACGCTCCGGCTCGAGCCTTGCGGCGCTGATCGAAGCGCGGGGATTGGGCGAGGCCGTCGACCTCGAAGCCGCCTATCGCAAAGGGCTGCTGCGCTCGCCGATCAGCCATGCCGACCCGGCTCATCTCCACATCACCGGCACCGGGCTCACCCATCTCGGCTCGGCGGCGGCGCGCGACGCCATGCACCAGAAGCTGAACGGCGAGGAGACACTGACCGATTCGATGAAGATGTTCCGCATGGGCATCGAAGGCGGCAAACCGGCCAGCGGCCAAATCGGCGTTCAGCCGGAATGGTTCTACAAGGGCAACGGCACCATGGCTGTAGCCCCCGGCGCGCCGCTGATCTCGCCGCATTTCGCCAACGATGCGGGTGAGGAGCCGGAAATCGCCGGCATCTATGTCATAGGCGACGACGGCACGCCTTTCCGCGTCGGCTTCGCGCTGTCGAACGAGTTCTCCGACCACGTTACCGAGCGGGTAAACTATCTCTATCTCGCCCATTCCAAGCTGCGCAACGCATCGTTCGGCCCCGAGATCCTGGTCGGCGAGCTGCCCGCAGATACGCGCGGCTCGTCACGCATCATCCGCAACGGCAGTGTTTTCTGGGAAAAGCCCTTCCTGTCCGGCGAAAGCAACATGTCGCATTCGATCGCTAATCTGGAGTACCATCACTTCAAATATCCGGTGTTTCGCCAGCCAGGCGACATCCATGTGCATATGTTCGGTACGGCGACGCTGTCTTTCGCAGATGGCGTCAAGACGGAACCGGGCGACGTGTTCGAAATCGAAGCGCCGGAATTCGGGCTGCCGCTTCGCAATCCGCTGGCGGTGGATCGGCCGATTTCGGTCCAGGTGCGGGCGCTGTGAGGGATCCGATATGAGTATGCAAGCTGTCAATTTCGCCCGCTACCCCGGGCTCTCCGGCGTTCCGGTCATCGTTTCCGGCGGCGCGAGCGGCATAGGCGAGGCGATCGTGCGCGCCTATGCGGCCGAGGGCGCCAAGGTAGGCTTCGTCGATCTCGCCGAGGCCGAAGGCGAGGCGCTGGCCGCCGAGCTGAATTCCGGCGGTGGTTCGGCGACATTCCGGCGCTGCGACATCACCGACACCGACGCCTACAGGGAAGCGCTGCGCGAGATAGAGGCCGTCCAGGGCCCGACGCGGGTGCTGCTTAACAATGCCGCCAACGACACAAGGCACAAATGGGACGAGGTCACTCCCGCCTATTTCGATAGCCGCATCGCAGTCAATCTGAAGCACATGTTCTTCGCTATCCAGGCTGTCGCGCCGGGCATGATCGCGGCGGGCGGCGGGTCGATCGTCAATTTCGGCTCGGTCGGCTGGATGATGGCGACCGGCGGCTACCCGGTCTATGCCGCGTCCAAGGCTGCGGTCCACGGCATGACACGCTCGTTCGCCCGCGATCTCGGCCGGCACGGCATCCGCGTCAACACGCTGGTTCCGGGCTGGGTGATGACCAAGCGCCAGCTTGATCTTTGGATCGACGACGCCGCCAACGAACTGATCGACAAGAGCCAGTGCCTGGCCGGCCGCGTGCTGCCCGAAGACATTGCACGCATGGCGCTGTTTCTGGGTTCGGACGATGCCAAAATGTGCTCCGCCCAGAATTTCATCGTCGACGGCGGCTGGGTTTGAGGGTGTAATCAGGCCAGTATTCCGACCCCGCGTCACGCATGCGGGGTGACTTGCCGCGCGAAACTCAGTACCAGCCTGCATCTACGGATCGGCTGGCAATCCGGTCCATGCGCGGCCATCAGCAAGCAAGGAAATCGATATGAGCGAACTGTTCAGGAACCTGATCGGAGGCGAGTGGGTCGACGGCGAGGCCATTCCCAACATCAACCCGTCGGACACAAACGATGTGGTGGGCGAATATGCCCGCGCCAGCAAAGACGATGCACAGGCGGCGATCGCGGCGGCCAAGGCCGCCTTTCCGGCCTGGTCGCGCTCGGGCCTGCTCGAGCGCCACGCGGTGCTGCGCAAGACCGCGGACGAGATCACGGCGCGCAAGGAAGAACTGGGGCGGCTTCTGTCGCGCGAGGAAGGCAAGACGCTGGCCGAGGGCATCGGCGAAACCGTGCGCGCGGCGCAGATATTCGATTTCTTCGCCGGTGAGGCGCTGAGGCTGGCCGGCGAGATCCTGCCCAGCGTCAGGCCGGGCGTCAGCGTCGAGGTGACGCGCGAGGCTGTCGGCGTGGTCGGCATCATCACGCCGTGGAATTTTCCGATCGCGATCCCGGCCTGGAAGATCGCACCGGCGCTCTGCTACGGCAATACGGTCGTGTTCAAGCCGGCGGACCTGGTGCCCGGCTGCTCGTGGGCGATTGTCGACATCCTCCACCGTGCCGGCCTGCCGAAGGGCGTGATGAACCTGATCATGGGCAAGGGCTCGGTGGTCGGGCAGGCCATGCTCGATAGCCCCGACATCGACGCCATCACCTTCACCGGCTCGGTCGCGACGGGCAAGCGGGTCGCAGCGGCAAGCGTCGAGCACATGCGCAAGTTCCAGCTCGAAATGGGCGGCAAGAACCCACTTGTCGTGCTCGACGACGCCAATCTCGACATCGCGGTGGACTGCGCCGTCAACGGGGCCTTCTTCTCGACCGGCCAACGCTGCACGGCGTCGTCCCGGCTGATCGTAACGGAAGGCATCCATGACAGGTTCGTGGAGGCGGTGACGGCGCGGCTGAAGGGCCTGGTCGTTGACAATGCCCTGAAAGCCGGCACGCATATCGGCCCGGTGGTCGACGAGAGTCAGTTCGGCCAGGACGAGAAGTACATCGCAATCGGTCGCGAAGAGGGCGCCAAGCTCGCCTTCGGCGGCGAGCGGCTCGACCGCGAAACGCCGGGCTTCTACCTGCAGCCGGCGCTGTTCACCGAAGCGACGAACCAGATGCGAATCTCGCGCGAGGAGATCTTCGGGCCGGTGGCGTCGGTGATCCGGGTCAAGGACTACGAGGAGGCGCTGCACACAGCCAACGACACGCCTTTCGGCCTTTCCTCGGGCATCGTCACCACCAGCCTGAAGCACGCGACGCATTACAAGCGCAACGCTCAGGCAGGCATGGTGATGGTCAACGTGCCGACGGCCGGCGTCGACTTCCACGTGCCGTTCGGAGGATCCAAAGGTTCGAGCTACGGCCCGAAGGAACAAGGCCGCTACGCCGCCGAATTCTACACGACGGTGAAGACGGCCTATACCGCTGCCTGATTGCGATCGGGGGGCGGTGCGGCTGGACCGCACCGCCCGTTCTCACACCCGCGCAATAACCTCGTCGGTGTTGGCCAGAAGCTTGCGCACCGCGTTGCGGGCGGCTTCGGGACGACGCAGCCGGATCGCCTTCTCGATGGCCTCGTGCAGTCCCTGCGCGTGGCGCAGATCGTCTGCCTCGCGCGTGACGAAGACGAACAGATGCGCGAGCGCCGATTCGATAAGTGTACCGAGCGGCACCAGCAGTTCGTTGCCGGACGCCCGCAGAATGGCGAGGTGAAAGCGTGTGTCAGCCTGCGTGCGCTGCGGCAGCGATGTCGCTTCGCCCATTTCCCGGCAAGCGGTGCTGATTTCGGCCATCTGTTCGTCGGTCCGCCGCAATGCCGCGAGCGCGGTAGCCTCCGGCTCGATGATATGGCGGAATTCCTGGACCGATATCAGGAAGGCTTCGCGGTTGGGCGAGGTCGCATACCAGGTCAGCACGTCTCGATCGAGCAGGTTCCAGCGATCGCGCGGCTCAACCCAACTGCCGACCTTGGGCCGCGAGCTGAGCAGGCTCTTGGCCATCAGCATCTTGATCGCCTCGCGCACCGCCGAACGGCTGACCTCGAAAGTTTCGGCCCATTTCGCCTCGTTGGGCAGTATGCTGCCGGGCGGATAGTCGCCGCGCACGATGCGCTGGCCGATCTCGTTGGCCACTGACGCGTGCACGCTGGTGCCGACGATCCGTGAATTGTTGGCACGCCCGCTGCCGGCCTGCGGCGCGGCAGGCAGGAGCGCTTCCGCCTCCACTGCTTCGGCCTTCATCGATTTTCCAGTACGCATTGAACTTCCCCTGCCCGATCCCTCAATTGTCGGCTTCGCGCCTTGCGCGGATGCGATCGAACGCAACGGCAAGGACGATGAAGCTGCCGACAAAGGTTCCTTGCCAGAAGGTGCTGATTCCCAAAAGGGTCAAGCTGTTGCGAATGATCTCGATGAGCGCTGCGCCGACCACCGACCCGAACACGGTGCCCGCGCCGCCCATCAGATTGGCGCCGCCGATGACCGCCGCTGCGATCACGCTCAGTTCCATCGACTGGCCGAGATTGGTGGTGACGCCGCCGAGCCAGCCGGCCTCCAGCACGCCTGCAATGCCGGCAAACAGCGCCGAGAACATGTAGACGCTGACCTTGAGCCGTCGAACGGCGATGCCCGTCAGCACCGCCGCCTTTTCGTTACTGCCGATGGCGAAGACGTGACAGCCCCAGCGTGTCCATTTCAAGAGAAGCGCGGTGACGACCGCCAGTATGACCAGCGCGATGACCGGATTGGCGATCCCGAAAGTCGAACCGCCGCCGAGCCAGAAGAGTTGCTTCTCGTCTGGCCCGAACTGATAGATCATCTTGTTGTTGGAAAGCACCATGGCGGCGCTGCGCGCCACCGACAGCATGCCCAGTGTGACCACGAAGGGCGGGATGCGGAGATAGGCGATCAGCACACCGTTGATGCCGCCAATCAGCAGCGAAACGGCTAGCGCTGCGCTAGCGCCCGCCCAAAGCGGGTAGCCGGCATTCATGATGATGGCCAGAACCATCGCCGACAGGCACAGGATCGAGCCGACCGACAGGTCGATGCCGCCGGAAATGATGACGACTGTCATGCCGAGAGCGATGATGGCGACGAAGGCGAAATTTCGCGTGACGTTGAAGAGGTTCTGCGGCGTAGCGAAAGTGTCGGTGACGAGTGTCAGCGTCACGCATGCGATCAGCGCCGCGAGGAATACCCAGAAGGCCTGCTTCGACAGCATCCACGAGATCGGCGTATGGGTCTGCCTGGCTATCGCTTCGTCGATGCTTGAAACCATGTGTCTGCCCCGGCTATCCGTTCAGGTATTCACGCTGCATCGATCGCCCCGGTGATCAGGCCGGTCACCTCTTCCGGTGAAGAGCCGGCGATGGGCTTGTCGGCGACCTTTTTTCCGCGGCGCAGGACGACGATGCGGTCTGCCACGGCAAACACGTCCGGCATGCGATGGCTGATCAGGATCACCGCGACGCCTTGGCGCTTCAGCTCCCGGATCAGGTTCAGGACTTCGGCGACCTGCCGCACCGAAATCGCCGCAGTCGGCTCGTCCATCAACACGATGCTGGCTGACGACAGCCGCGTCCGGGCGATGGCAACCGCCTGGCGCTGGCCGCCCGACATGTCGCGCACCATGTCCCTCGGTCTCGTCTCCGACTTCAACTCGCGAAACAGCTTCGTCGCCGCCGTATTCATGGCGGCGTAATCCAGGATCTTCAGCGGGCCGAAAGAGCGCGTCAGCTCGCGTCCAAGGAACACGTTCACCGCCGCTGTCAGATTGTTGCAGAGCGCCAGGTCCTGGTAGACGATCTCGACGCCATTGTCGCGCGCATCGACCGGGCGGTGGAAATTCATCTGCTTGTCGCGAATGGAAATCTTGCCGTGGGTCGGCTGGAAGTTGCCGGCGATGATCTTTACCAGCGTCGACTTGCCGGCGCCGTTGTCGCCCATCAGGCCAATCACCTCGCCAGCTTCCAGCGATAGCGAGACGTCGTTCAGGGCGTGAATCGCGCCGAAATGCTTGGATATTCCCTCCAGCCGCAGGACGGCCATCGACACCTCCAGTCGTCTAGTCCTAAGGCTATTAGCATCGGTTTGCCTGCAATGGTCAATAGAATGATAAAACGTATCATATGATTTGTAGGACAATTGTTGACTCATGCTTCGGCTTGCGCTTAGTTGCCTGCCGGGAGGTCCGGCATGTTCGTTCTGATTACAGGCGCATCGGGCAGGCATCGCCACGCGGCGTGTTCCGACACGCGCCTGCGGCTTGCTATCCCGGCAATTCCATATGGACGAACAGCTTGGCAGGCCTTGCCGTGCAATCACGGCTGAAACGGCCGGCGGCTTGCCCGCCGGAATGAGAGTGTTTGAATTATAACGACACCATCATTGGGAGGATGACATGCACAAACTGCTTACCGGCATTGTTGCCGGCGCCGCCCTCGCGGCAATGGCCGGTTCTGCCCTGGCTCAGGAAAAGACCCTGGCCATCGTGGTCAAGGGTCTCGACAATCCGTTCTTCGAGCAGATCAATCTCGGCTGCCAGAAGTGGAACAACGAGAACGCCTCGTCCGGGTACAAGTGTCTCTACACCGGCCCGGCCTCCAGCGCCGATGAGGCCGGCGAGATTCAGATCGTCGAAGACCTGCTGACGCGGCCGGATGTGGCGGCGATTGCGATTTCGCCGTCCAATGCGCCGCTGATGGCCAATCTTCTGAAGAAAGCCGCGCCGAAAATTCCGGTCATGACGATCGACGCCGATCTCGCCGCGGCCGACGCGGCGCTGCGCAAGACCTATCTCGGCACCGACAACTATCTTATGGGCGTCAAGTTTGCGGAGCACCTGCAGAAGCTGAAACCCGAAGGTGGCACGATCTGCCTGCAGCTCGGCAACGTCGCCGCCGACAACATCAACGCACGCGCCGCCGGCACCCGCGACACACTTTCCGGAGAAAAAGGCATCGAGCGGCTGACGGGCCAGAATGGCTGGACGGAGATCGATGGTTGCCCAGTCTTCACAAACGACCAGATCGACCTCGCCAACCAGCAGATGGCCGATACCTTCACAGCCAACCCCGATCTCGATGCCTTCGTTCTGGAGGGCGGCTGGGCGCAATTCGCGCCGCAGGCCTATGCGCAGGTGACGGACCAAGTGAAGGCTAAGTTGGACTCGAAAGACCTGATCATCGTCGCCGGCGACACGCTGCCGCCGCAGATGGAGGCGATCAAGGCCGGGCGCAGCCATGTCCAGGTCGGCCAGCGGCCGTTCGAGATGGGCTACCGCGCGCCGTCAGTGATGATGGACCTCATCGCCGGCAAGGCGGTCGAGCCGGTCATCTACACCGGGCTCGACGAATGCATGCAGGAAACGGTCGACACCTGCATCGCCAAGTGAACGCGCATAGAGCGGGGCCGGCTTGCCAGCTGGCCTCCGCTTGCCCGTAACCCAGAGATCTCAAGGAGATCGAGATGAAACTCCGCCTTGCGACTTGCGCATTGATGATTACGGCCGCCTTTGCGGCAACCGACGCGAACGCTCAGGACAAGAAGGCGCTCGCCTTCGTCGTCAACGGCGCTTCCGATTTCTGGAAACTCGCCGAAGCCGGCGTGAAGAAGGCTCAGGAAGAGCTGCCGAATTACGATCTGCAGTTCAAATATCCAGAACAGGCAGCAGCCGCCGTGCAGCAGCGCCTGATGGACGATCTGGTCGCCGCCGGCGTCTCCGCCGTCATGGTGAGCGCCGTCGACCCGAAATCGTCTACCGATGCGCTCAACAAGGTCGGCGCGCAGGTGCCGCTGTTCACCACCGACAGCGATGCGCCCGACACCAACCGCATCGCCTATATCGGCTCGTCCAACACCGACGCCGGCAAGCAGGCCGGCGAGATTGCGCTGAAGGCGCTGCCGGATGGCGGCAAATGCATCGGCTTCGTCGGTCTTCCCGGCGCCGACAATGCGCGAGAGCGCATCGAAGGCATGAAGTCGGTGATCGCCGGCTCCAAAGTCGAACTGGTCGATGTCCGCGGCGACGATATCGACATGACCCGGGCCAAACGCAATGTCGAGGACGCGCTGGCGGCAAACCCGGACATAGACTGCATGGTCGGTTTCTATTCGTACAACCCGCCGCGCATCTACGAAGTGCTGAAGGAATCGGGCAAGCTCGGCGAGATCACCATCGTCGCCTTCGACGAGGATCCGATCACGCTCGGCGGAGTCAAGGAAGGGACGATCGCTGCAACTGTGGTGCAGCAGCCTTACGAATGGGGTTACCAGGGCATGAAGCTGATGGCGAAGTATCTCGAGGGCGACAAGTCGGTGGTTCCCGACGACAAGCTCGTCATCGTGCCCACCAAGATCATCGACAAAGCAAATGTCGATGCTTTCGAGGCCGAACTCAAGGCGCGTATCGGCGGCTGATGCCTCGAACCGAGCAGGCCGGCCCCACTCCCTGCCGGCCTGCTTCGGCGCTCTTGCATGGCAGCGACACCCACTCCCATAATCGGCGGCATGCCCCAATCCTTTCTGGCATTGACGGGGATCTCCAAGCTTTATCCAGGGGTGACCGCGCTGGACGGTGTCAGCCTGCGCGTAAGCCCGGGCGAGGTGATTGGGCTGGTCGGCGAAAACGGCGCCGGCAAGTCGACATTGATGAAGATACTCGGCGGCGTGATCGAACCGACCGGCGGCGAGATCGAAATTGACGGCGACAGGGTCGACCGGCTTTCCGTCAACGGTTCGATGCGGGCAGGTATCGCCTTCGTCCATCAGGAACTCAATCTCTTCGACAATCTGACCGCTGCCGCGAACATCTTCATCGGCCGCGAGCCGCTCCGCGGAGGCCCGCTGCGCCTGATCGACACCGAAGCGCTGAACCGGCAGGCCAAGCCCCTGCTCGACCAGTTGGGCGCCGACTTCGAGCCCGACACGAAGGTCGCGGACCTCTCGCTCGCGCAAATGCAACTGGTCGAGATCGCCAAGGCGCTGTCGCTAAAGGCGCGGCTCGTCATCATGGACGAGCCGACGTCGAGCCTGACAGTGACTGAAACCAACCGGCTGCTAGCTGTCATCGGCCGTCTCAAGGCCGAGCAGGTGGCGGTCATCTTCATCTCACACCGGCTGGGCGAGGTGAAACAGACCGCCGACCGGGTGGCTGTCTTGCGCGACGGCAAGCTGGTCGCCGAGCTGGCTCGCGGCGAAATCGAAACCGGCACGATGATCAGGCACATGATCGGCCGCGACCTGAAGACGCTTTATCGGCCGCCGGCCGCGCCGCCGGGCAGCGCCATTCTCGAACTCGCCGATGTAAGGACGACCTACCGTCCGGGGCAGGGCGTCAGCTTTTCCGTGCGGGCGGGCGAAATCCTCGGCCTCGCCGGGCTTGTCGGTTCGGGAAGGACCGAGCTTGCCCGCGCCGTTTTCGGCCTTGAGCCTAAGCTCGGCGGCGAGATCAGGATCGACGGCCGCAAGGTCGCGCTTCGATCGCCGCGCGAGGCGATCCGGCAGGGCGTCTATCTCGTGCCGGAAGACCGCAAGCGCTCGGGCCTCATCCTGCCCTTCAGGATCAGCCACAATATCAGCCTGGCCAGCCTGAAGAGCCTGTCGCGCCATGGCATTGTCGATCGCGCCGCCGAGCGCCGCGAGGCCGAGGCGCAGAAGAAGAATCTCGACATACGCTGCCTGGATACGACGGCCGAGGCCGGATCGCTTTCCGGCGGCAACCAGCAGAAGGTGGTGCTCGCCAAATGGCTGTCGATGCAGCCGAGAGTGCTGATCTTCGACGAGCCGACGCGCGGCATCGACGTTGGCGCCAAGAACGAGATCTACCGGCTGATGCGCGAGCTTTCGGACCGGGGCGTCGGGATATTGATGATCTCCAGCGACATGGAGGAGGTGATCGGCGTCAGCGACCGCATCGCGGTGATGCATGAAGGCGCGATTGCCGGCTTCCTCGACCGCGGCCAGTTCACCGAAGAAAATGTCCTGTCGCTGGCCGTCGGCCGCGCCGCAATCCGGGAAGCCGCAGAATGAACCGCAAGGATTTTGGCCTGCTCATCCTTATCCTCGTGGTCGGCACGGTCGTCGCCATCATCAATCCGCGCTTCCTGTCGCCGGTGAACCTTTCCAACACCGCCAATCTCATCGGCCTGTTCGGAATTTTCGCACTCGGCCAGGCTTTCGT
This sequence comes from Allomesorhizobium camelthorni, assembly GCF_011045125.1. Lineage (GTDB taxonomy): Bacteria > Pseudomonadota > Alphaproteobacteria > Rhizobiales > Rhizobiaceae > Allomesorhizobium > Allomesorhizobium camelthorni. The sequence goes on from NZ_JAAKZF010000001.1 coordinate 176,662, forward strand.
CATCATATCCGGCGGCATCGAGCTCTCCGTCGGCTCAATCATAGCCTTGCTCGGTGTGATCTTCGTCGATCTGGTCTCGCTGGGCACCGTCAACTGGAGCGTCGCCTTCGCCGTCGTTCTGGCGCTTGGCTGCCTCATCGGTCTGGTGCACGGGCTGCTGATAACCAGGGCGCGCCTGCAGCCCTTCGTCGTCACGCTTTGCGGGCTGCTCATTTATCGCGGCGTAGCGCGCTACTACACCGACGACGCCACCGCCGGCTTTCCTTTCGGCGCCAGCTTCCCGACACTGGAATGGCTGGTGGCTGGCCGCTTTTATGGCATTCCGCACAGCCTGATCGCCTTTCTCATCATTACGATCATCATGGCGGTCGTGCTGCACCGCTCGGTGTTCGGACGCTATCTGTTCGCCGTCGGCAAGAACGAGGAGGCGGCCCGCTACAGCGGCATACACACGACCCGCATCATCACGGCGGCCTATGTGATCTGCTGCGGCCTGACAGCGGTGGCGGCGGTGTTCATCGCCATGTACACGCGGTCGATCTCGCCATCCTCGCACGGCAATTTCTACGAACTTTACGCCATCGCCGCGGCCGTGCTGGGTGGCTGTTCGCTGCGTGGCGGAGAAGGCTCGATCATCGGCGTTGTGCTCGGCACCGTGCTGCTCCAGGTCCTGCAGAACCTGGTCAATCTGTTGGGCATTCCGAGTTCGCTGAATTTCGCGGTGATGGGGTCGGTGATCCTGCTCGGCGTGCTCGCCGACCAGCAATTCTACAGAACCCGCAAAAGCGTTGCGCGGGCAGCCGGCTGAAAGCGACAAAAGCAAGCGCGCGCCGTCACTGGGCCGTTGCAGGCGGAACCTCGCTTCCCTGCCGCAGCCGCTCCATCACCTCCGCCAGTTGCTCGGGATAGTCGGGCATGAACGTCCAGTAATGGGGTCCGGAGGGACCTTCGCCCTTCGCCAGTCCACGCTCGTCCGGCGGCAGATGGAAGAGGAGCGTGATCAGGACGTCGCTGCTCACCCATGGATCGTCGTACCAGAACGTATGCGACCGGTTCGAAAGGCCGGGAATGTTCTCAGGCCGCACCCGCAGCACTTCGAGACCGTAATTCGTGGCTGCCTGAAGCAGCCAGTCGGTGGCTTCCGGGCTGAGCTCCTGCATGTCTGGCCGCCCGGCGCGCGACGCGCGGTTGACCGCCTGCGACAGCCTGAGCGCGCTGTCGTTCATGTTCACGGCGACCGTAATCCGCTGCACATCGTCGGCATAGTCGCGCATGTCGTCGACGAAGGCTCGGAAATCGGCGTCGGGGGCGGCGTGATAGACCTCGCCGATCCGGAACGATTGTGCATCCGGCTGTTCGGGGTCGCGCCCGACCATGGCCAAGGCGTCGCTGCCCACCGTGCCGCCAGCGCTGTAGGTGAACACGTCTATCTTCTCGGCATCAGTGTTTTCGGCCAGCAGTTCGATCAGCTTCGCCAGATGCGGTGCTGCGCCAAAGGCGGTGATCATATCCCTGGAATAGCGCAGGAAACTCTCGGCGGTCGGCCAGGCGAACAGCACCACGACCGAATTGCGCCCGGTGAAATGATGCAGCTGCGCAGCCTGTCCGGCGGCCCGCTCGACAGTGGTGTTGGCGCCGTGAATATAGACGATGATGTCCTTGTCGCGGCTGCGCTTCAGCACGGCATTGATGTCGGCGAACCAGGCCTGCGCCTCCTCCGTCAGCGGCTCTCCGGTCTCGAATTCCGCCTGTTCGTTCAGGTTCTCGAGGTTGAGAAAGGGACGGCGGTCTTCGCTCGCGCCGGTGGACCAGGCGTAGATCCGGTCCCAGGTCGTGCCCTCTTCGCCGATCCTGATCGTCGCCACGCCCATATGCATGTCGCGCCCCGGCACCACCGCGTAGAGCCGGTTGCTGCGCGGGCCTATCGGCAGGCGGTTGGTCGCATAGAAAAGCGGGATCCTGGGGTCCTGGGTCAGGGCCGGATTGGCGGAGAAGGCGTTCACTTCCCCGTCGAGGAATGCTTCCGGGGCCGGCATCAGCCGCATCGGAGGGTGGTAGAACGCCAGCGCGACGGTGATGCCGATGACGGCCAGGCCAAGGATGATGATAAAGCGAACCATGGTCTCCCCTCGAACCCGTCTTATATGTCGGCCGGCAGGCCCTTTACGGAAATGTCTCCAAGGAACGAAATCGCGCCGGAAACCGATTGCTCCGGCCTTTGCATGCTCAGTCTCTGACGGCGCGCAGGAACAATTCGCGAAGCGTCAGATCGTGATCGAAGCGCCCGTCGCGCAGGAAGTTCAACACCTGCGCGATCACCAGCGGGTTGTTCATCATGAATGTATGGGTCGTCGGCAGGACGATGTGGTCCGCCATGCCATCAAGCTTGGTGCTCTCCACCGAAACCTTGCCGTCGTTCGGACCGTTGAACATGGTCGACAGGATCGGATTGACCGAGCGGTCTCCGGCGATGATGCCCAGCTCGAAATCGGCAGGGCCGAGCGTGTTGGGGACGCTGTCGGGACCGGTGCCGAGTTGCAGGCCGGCGGGGCCGTTGAAGAATTCGAAGATACTGAGATCGCCGAGAGCGTCCACCACTTCCGAGCCCCGGTTGGGCGGCCCGAGCATGACGACGCGGCCAAGATTGTCGGGCCGGCTTTGCGGGAGCCACGCCCGGAGCACGATGCCGCCCAGCGAATGGGTGACGAAGTGGACCTTGCCGACCTCACCGCACATCGCGACCGAGGTGTCGACATTCGCCAGCAATTTGTCGATCGGGGCGTCGGTCGAGGGATAGGTTTCGTTGACGACCTTGAAGTCGACCGCACTCAGCGTCTCTTCCAACAGGAGGAAAGAAATGTCCGTGCGCGACAGTCCGTGGATCAGCACTACGCAATCCTGCGCCAAGGCCACCTGCGCAACCAATGAAAACAGAAGTGCCATGACATAGCGCATGGACCAAATTAGTCCCACCGACCGGCGACCTCAAGGGCGTCGGCGCCGCGCTGTTTTCAAAGGTCAGGCTGAATCTGGCGGAGAGGGAGGGAGAAGAACCCACGTTTCCCAACCCGAAGAATACCAAGCACTTAACCTCAACACTCCGAAAGGATCGCCCGGATTTTGTACCACTGAAATGTACCATGGTGTCAAAAAGTGCGTCCCCCGATCCACTTTTGGCAGCGCAATCAGCCAGGCCATTTTGTGGCGCTTCACCAGACTGAGGATGTGGGAATGCCCTGAGCTTCTATTGCCGCTTGGCGCGATCTGGGCGCGGTTTGGCAGGCTCTTTACCGCGAAGGAGGCGCAATTCGCGCAGGGACAAAAATTCCGTCAGAAGCAGCGCCATAGCGGCCTTACACTTGAGCATTCCCGTGGGCGTCCGAGAACTGGCCGTCAATCCGTCTGCTACAGGCGTTGGCCCGCCTCGTTCAACGGACGCTCACCTTCCTGCCAGTGGCACAAAGACCGGCGCTCGTCGGGAACGGTGCCGTAGTTCCCATCGCCTTTATGCAGCGGAGGATTTCCATCTCTGTGCCGCCGCCATCCTGACGCATCGCGACGAGCACGTTGGTCCACCTGTCGTATTCGCTTTCGATGCGTGGCACACCGTGCAGCGCCATCACTTCGTCCAGTGCTCGCTTGATTTGCTCGCGTGTGTAGCTGCCTTGGAATACGGCGGCTGCCTGATCCAGAACGGAAACGGAAGCGGAGGGGGCTGCCTTCTTGTCGTTGCCGGTGAATTGCCCAATGAGCGCGAACACTCCGATGACAGCGCAGATAGTCCACAACAGCGAAGGCTTCGCTGATGCTGGTTCCGCGCTGGCGGCGGTCTTTGGGAGGGCTGATCCTGTGCTCATGGAATGCGTCTCAACTTCCGTGAAACTCTATATCTGGGAGCCTAATTGCAATTAGTTGCAATTAGCTTCAGGTTTTATGTCCAATTCTGATTAAGCGGCACTAAATCGCATTGCAGTCGCTCCCTACAGCTATCGCTGAGGGAGCAGCATGGACGATCTGCGAAAACGGTTTGGACGACTGGTGACGGCACACCGCAGGCGGGCTGGCTATACCCAAGAACAGTTGGCGGAGCGGGCAGGGGTCAGCGTCGATACAATCTCGAAGATCGAGGTCGGAGCGACGGGCGCTCGTTTTCCGATGATCGAGCGGATCGCAACCGCACTTCAGGTTGATCCTGCAGAGCTGTTCAGCACTGAAATCCCATCAGGCGCGTTGAAGCGAGCGAAGCTGAATGAGGTTACGCTTACATTGGCTGGTCTGTCAGAGACCGACCTGCAATGGATCGGTGATCTGATCGGGGTTGCCCTACGACGAAACGGCCCCAGCAGGCCAGTTTAGCGGAAACCGCTTATCCCGGCCATTTGGTTGAAGCGATCTTGAGTGAAGCCAACATAGGCTTCCAATCCTTCCAAATCTCGTGCGGCTGCCACCATGGCACGGGATGCGCAGCGAGGTGCTTGCGGAACTTAGTCCGGCGATCCTTCTTCAGGAGCAGGAGCGCGTCCTTGAGCCCTCGCACCTGCACGCTATCGCAAAACATCGTCCACAGCCCTTCCTCGACTTCTGACGGCGCGACGGGCATGTTCGTCGTGAACTGCATGTCGGCAAAAGGGTTCGGCAGAGTTGGCAGCTGGTAGACCTTCATCCCCCCGAGGTTCACCAGCCGCCGTTCGATGCGCACAACTGACGGCCCGCTCCAGCCTTGGCCTTTGCTCAGCCGCTTCTTCTTGCGGCTGTAGATCAAGGTTTGGTTCCCCTTCGGCTTGCCATAAGCAAGGTTCTGGAGGATGCCGTTGATCGTCCACCGCATCGTGGTGCTGCTATGCTGGGGGAGAAACTGGAAACCGTCCATGCGCACACTCGGTAGGTCCACGGTTACGTCGATCCGAGTGACATGACCGTGCTTTGCCACATACTCCCAGCCGCCCGGCATGATGGTTATCATAGCGGCGTGAAGTTCGACTATCCCCAGCGTCCCGAGATCGACAGGGACGAACTCCAGCCGGATGCGTTCGACCTTCTTATGCGCCTTGTCATATGTCGCCTGAAAGAGCGGTAGCCTCTTGAAATCGACTATCGAGGGCAGGAGAACCCGCTTGCCGATCTGGAAACCTTTGCCCTTTGGACCGTTGGCCCATAGCATGGGGTCATCGAGGTTCTGAAAGAGAGCCATATAGATGTCATGCGCATCCTGATCCTTGTGGGGCTTTAGGACGATGCTAATCTTGTCGATAAAGGGGGATTTCGGGAGGGTTTCGGCCTTGTTAGAAGGCTTGACCTTATAAGTGATTTTGACGGGCATCCCGCATTGGGCCGTCGTTCATCGGTCGGACTGCTCGATAGCGTATCGGCGCGCCTTGCTGAGCGGAAACCGCTCAACGCTCTGTCCTTCATATTCGTGGACGCGCTTTTCCAGCCAGTCCAAGAGACCCCCGGCAGCATTGCGGCCTATTGCCGCCATTTCCAAACCTTCATCGAAGCTGACCGAAATCCTGTGGGTTCCGACCGGCGTCTCAGAAATTGCATCGCAGAACTTGCCACCATCCGAGAAATGCAGTGTCACGCTGATTGCTATTAGACTGTCGTTGGCCATCGTCACTACTCTCTACAATTGAACATTTGTTTAGGCTGCTTTGCGGGTGTCCTGCATAGCCTTGGCAGCCCTCAAGAGCTGGACGATGTACGAATTGACGCTGCGATCATCTTCCTTGGCACGGTCCTGAAGCCATTCCTTCAGGTCGTCGGGAATGCGGATGCTGAATGCGGTGCGGTCGTTCATGGGACATTTGTGGTTTAATATAGGACCATTACGGTTTACAGCCATACCGTCTTGTCGTCAACACCGTAGCGGTCCATAAGAAGACCATGATCGCAGACGCTCAAATGAAGATACGCCTCCCGCACCTCCTGAAGGAGCAGATCGAAGCCGCAGCACGAGACAGCAACAGGTCGCTCAACGGCGAAATCGTCTTCCGCCTCGAAGCATCGTTCGGGTTCAGATCGCCGGGGCAACAACCTACGCGACGCGCAATAAAACGGGCGGCTAACGTCACGCTGTCAGAAGATGACTACGACTACATTGCGGGAAAAGTGCTGGCCCGCCTGCGGCGGCTTGAGGAATGAGACCGCAGACGCATCCAGTTCTGGAGGTGTGACATTAATTGCACAAGAACCGCGACCAGCAGCGGGAGTTGAGCCGCTTCTGAATTTGGTTTCTGGGCGCGATTTGGCGGCCTAGGGCCCCATATGGTGGTGCTGGGGACGAAATGGTTCTCCATCCCAGCGCCACTGCCGCCTTGCGTCACGCCGGTTCTGGTTTCGTCCGAGAACTGACCGTCAAATCGCTACAAACCGCCGTGCCCGATCCGGGACCATGCTTCTCTGAACTGGTCTTCCTCGTATTCTCGGGGCTGCGACCAGTAGGACACACGCCCGTGGTACTGCTCTGTTTGGGCAAGAACTGGAAACCGTCCATGCGCACTCCGGGCAGATCAACGCCACATCCAAGCGCGTCACCCGGCCATGCGTCACAGCATATAGCCAGCCGTCCGGCAAGATCATGTTGATCGCCACATGAAGGTCCAGCATGCCTTCCGGCTCAAGGCCCACAGGCACGAAATTAAGCAAAAGTTTGCTAATTGACCAACCGGGTTGATCGCGTACGCAAAACCCGTGATTGTATAGCGAAGCGGCTTTGCGCCGCAGATAGCAAATGAGGGGGACGTAGGCATTGTGGTTCGACTGGAAGAGCTTAAGCGCGGTGTTCACATTGATGGTCTTTCGCCAGCCGGTACAGCCGAAGTAATTTCGGTCGATTGGCTGAGCGATCACCAGCTTGAAGTCACCTACCGCACCGGCAAGGGCCTCGATCAACGCATCCTCGTTCGCGACGACCAAGACCGGCTCCTAGCGGCGACTGCGACCTCGCCATTCTCCTTCGATGGGAACGCCGAGAATTTTCGTCTCGCTGCTGAAGCGCATCGGATCACTCTGGCCCATTTGTTCGATCCCTATCTGGCGCTGACCAGCGCCAATATCGAAGCACTGCCCCACCAGATCACTGCCGTCTATGGAGAGATGCTGGAGCGTCAACCGCTCCGTTTTCTTTTGGCTGACGATCCCGGCGCGGGTAAGACCATCATGGCCGGCTTGTTTATCAAGGAGCTGATGATCCGTGGCGACCTAAAGCGCTGCATGATCGTTGCGCCCGGATCGCTAGTCGAGCAATGGCAGGACGAGCTTAAGGAGAAGTTCGATCTCGACTTCAAGATTGTTGGCCGCGAGATGTTCCGTACAAGCTACAGCGGCAATCCGTTTAATGACGAGGACAGGCTGATCGTTCGGCTTGACATGGCATCGCGGTCTGAGGATGTGCAAGCACTGATCGAAGCCTCACGGGACTTCGACCTCGTGATTTGCGACGAGGCGCATCGCATGTCGGCGAGTTATACGGGGGGCGAAGTCAAATACACCAAGCGCTTTCAACTCGGCCGGATGCTTGGCCGCAACTCGCGTCATTTCCTGTTGATGACGGCTACTCCCCACAATGGCAAGGATGACGATTTCCAGCTTTTCCTGACGCTCCTTGACAATGATCGCTTCGAGGGAGCGTACCGGGAAGGCGTGCGCACGTCCAACGCTTCCGACCTCATGCGCCGCCTGATCAAAGAAGAACTTTACTGGTTCGACGGTCGACCGCTCTTTCCAGAGAGACGCGCTTATACGGTCAGCTATCCGCTGTCCGCTACCGAAGCCGATCTCTATGCCTCGGTCACCGACTATGTGCGCGAAGAGATGAACCGCGCCGAACGGTTCGCCAATTCGGATGAAAAAAAACGGAACAATGTCGGCTTTGCGCTGCAATCGCTTCAACGCCGTCTGGCCTCGTCGCCACGCGCGATTTGGCATTCCCTAAAGCGCCGCCGAGAAAGGCTGCAAAAGCGGCTGGAGGAAGAGCAACTCAAGCTGAGGGGCGGGATGCCTTCGACGTTCTCCCCGTTGTCCATTCTAGATGTTCCGGGTGACGACGATTTAGAGGAAATGCCCGAAGAGGAGGTGGAAGCGCTCGAAAACGAGGCAATCGACACGGCCTCCAGTGCTCGCACGCTGGAGGAATTGAAGATAGAAATCGAAAGTCTCAAGGTTCTTGAAGAGAAGGCGTTCGCATTAACTCGCTCAGGAGAGGATACGAAGTGGACCCAACTCGCGGCGATCCTCGACCAGCCGCCTATTTATGATCCCGCCACCGGCCGCCAGAAGAAGATACTGCTCTTCACTGAGCCACGCGATACGCTCGACTATTTGCGAGAGAAGATCGTCACTCGCCTTGGCTCCCCTGAGGCCGTCAAAGTTATTCATGGCGGCGTACCGCGCCAGCAGCGCCGTGCCGCAGTCGCCGGCTTCAACGATGATCCCAAGGTTCGTGTACTGATCGCCAACGACGCAGCAGGCGAAGGCGTCAACCTTCAACGCGGCTCGCATCTCATGGTCAACTATGACCTACCATGGAACCCGAACCGGCTTGAACAGCGCTTTGGGCGCATCCACAGGATCGGCCAGACTGAGGTATGCCACCTGTGGAATTTGGTGGCCGGGGAAACGCGCGAAGGCGCGGTCTATCAGCGCCTGCTGGAAAAGCTTGAGGAGGCTCGCAAGGCCCTTGGAGGCAAGGTCTACGATGTGCTCGGTGAAGCCTTCGAAGACAAAAGCCTGAAAGATTTGCTGATGGAGGCGGTGCGCTACGGCGACCGCGAAGATATTCGGGCACGCCTGTTCCGGAGCATCGACGGGGTGGTTGATCAGTCGCATCTCAATTCTTTGACCGAACGCGCGCAGCTTTCGCAGGAAACGCTTAATCCCGAACGCGTCCAGGAGCTGAAGTTCGAAATGGAGCGGGCGCACGCTCGCCGCTTACAGCCGTTCTACGTCCGCATGTTCTTTGCGGAAGCCTTCAGGCGGCTAGGCGGCGAAATGGTTGTGCGCGAGGAAGGTCGCTGGGAAATCCTTCGCGTGCCGGCGCTGATCCGCGGCCGCGATCATCTGACAGGGCACGGCGATCCGGTGTTGGAGCGATATGGCCGCGTCTGTTTTGACAAGACACATATGAGTGGGGCCCATGGCCAGGCGAATGCCGCCCTGATAGCACCTGGCCATCCGCTGCTCCAGGCGGTAGTGGACCTCACCATTGAATACTACGGAGCGGCACTGAAGCAGGGCGCAGTGCTTATTTCTGAAACCGCTCAGGACGGCGGGCCGCGCTTGCTTGTCATGGCCGAACACGAGATCAAGGACGCAGTGACCGCGCCCGACGGCCAGCCTCGCGTTATTTCGAAGAGGTTGCAATTCGTCAGTCTCGGCGAAGATGGCAGCGCGCGAGACGAGGGGCCCGCTCCTTATCTCGATCTTCGCCCACTGACCTCCGAGGAGCATGATCTGTGCAAAGACGCACTGGAGGCGAACTGGCTGAAGCAAGACCTATTGGCGCGAGCGCGAACATATGTAAGCCAGCATCTCGTTACCGGACATCTGGAAGAGGTCCGTACGCGCCGCCTCGCCTATATTCGGAAAGTCGAGGAGGCAGTCCGCGTCCGTCTCAAGAAGGAAATTGCCTATTGGAACCGACGCGCCGATCAACATCGGCTCAACATCAAGACGGGAAAGGATGAACGATTGGCGTTTGCCCAAGCCGAGGAGCGAGCGTCACGACTGGCCGATCGACTGGAAATCCGGCTGTTGGAGTTGAAGAAGGAGCACGATATTTCCGCCGCTTCGCCGATCATTCGCGGCGGAGCGCTCGTCATTCCAGCCGGCCTTCTAGCGAGCCTCAAGGGCGAAACAGTTTTCCACGACGGATTTGCAGAGGAGACGGAAGAAACCGAGCTTCTCGCGATGAATGCTGTTATGGAGGCCGAACGGGCGGCCGGGCGTAATCCTGCCGACGTCTCCATGCACAATCGCGGTTGGGACATTGAGAGTGTCACAGCTGAGGGGGAATTAATATTTCTTGAAGTTAAGGGTCGCGTCATTGGCGGACGGGAAATCATTGTGACGAAAAACGAAATGCTCAAGGCCCGCAACGCCGGGGACCGTTACCATCTTGTTTATGTGCCAATCGACGCCGGGTTTTCCGGTCAACCGCAATATCTGTGCGATCCTTCGCGCCACCTATGGGACGAAGGTGAATTCAGAGACATCTGCCGGCATTATGCGGTCAAAGACATTTTGGCGCTTTCAGCCAACTCTCCGAAAGTTGCGGAGTTCGGGCGCTGATGACTGGCCGGGCACGGCTGAAACTGATCGAACATTCTCTGCCGCTAGAGAAGATTAACCTCGCCTCTATCCGAGAAAAACCGCTCTGGCGTGGCCACCCATCCGGCTTGCACAAATGGTGGGCCCCTCGGCCTTTGGCAGCCTGTAGGGCGGTGCTTTTTGGGCAATTGGTTGATGATCCATCCGCCTGGGAAGACAAGTTCCCTACCGAGGAGGAGCAGGCCAAGGAACGCCGCCGGCTTCACAAAGTTATTGAGGACATGGTCGAGTGGCCATCGTCCGATGCTAAGGACCAGAAACGGTTCGAGACCGCTATCGAGGTAGCGCGTTATGAGATCGCCCGTTCGGTGGCAAGGGAACTTGGCGATGAAGCGCCAACTCACCCTCAGGCGGTGCTGGACTATCTTAAAGAGAGGGGACCGTCGGTCTACGATCCGTTTTGCGGCGGTGGAGCGATCCCGCTGGAGGCGCAACGTCTCGGCCTTCGTGCCTATGCATCCGACCTCAATCCGGTCGCGGTGTTAATCACTAAGGCACTCACCGAGTTCCCGCCGAAGTTCGCCGGATTGCCACCTGTACATCCGGAAGTGAAGAAAGAACGCGACCTTGCGGGGCGCGACTGGAGAGGCGCGCAAGGTCTTGCCGAAGATGTGCGCCGCTACGGGCAATGGATGCGCAGCGAAGCAGAAAAGAAGATTGGCGAACTTTATCCCCAGACGACGTTACCAGATGGTTCGAAGTCGACTGTTATCGCGTGGTTGTGGGCACGCACGGTCGCCTCTCCGGACCCCGCGCAGAAGGGCGCACATGTGCCTCTCGTATCTTCATTCACGTTGTCTTCAAAAGCGGGGAAGGAGGCTATCGTCGTTCCGGTGAAAGACGCCACCACTAAGGATGGTTGGCGCTTTACGGTGAAGTCTGTCGGGGTGACCAAAGAGGAGCTGGCAACCGCCGCGAACGGAACCAAAGGGGCGGGACGAGGATCGAATTTCACCTGCCTTCTGAGTGGAGCCACGATCTCCGGCGGATACATCAAATCAGAGGGTATGGCTGGCCGCCTCGCTGTCCGACTTATGGCGATTGTTTCGGATGGGGTGCGATCACGCTTCTATGAAGCACCTAATGATACTCATGAGCTCGCGGCTGAGATCGACCGGCCAACTGCACCGGAATTGGAACAGGCAGTCCCTGAACGTCTCACCGGGGGAACTTGCTTTCCTTATGGGCTAACTACGTTCGACAAGCTGTTCACGTCACGCCAGTTAAAAGCTTTGACGACCTTTTCCGATCTGGTGGCTGATGCACGGGTCAAGGTGCTCGAAGCTGCTCGATACTCTGCCGCTTTTTCCAATCACCAGGATCCCGATCGATCACTCGCCGATGGTGGAACTGGAGCGACAGCATACTCGGAGGCTGTGGCTACATATTTGGGACTTTCAACGTCCAAAATGACAATGTTCGTTTCGACCCAAAGTCGGTGGCGGTCAGGCGAGGGAAAAACAGCGCCAGGATTTGGACGCCAAGCCCTTCCCATGATTTGGGACTTCGCTGAGATTAACCCATTCGCTGGAGCTGGAGGCGATCTAGAGCAGGTTATTTCGAGCGGCGTCGGCTTTCTGCAGATGCCCGTTTTAGCTGCCGGTAGTGTCCAACAAAAAGTGGCCCAAAACAATGACTACCGTAAGAATTCGCTCATATGCACCGATCCTCCTTACTATGACAATGTAGCTTACGCCGACCTCTCGGATTACTTCTACGTATGGTTACGGAAGAGCCTCAGGCAGATATTTCCTGACCTGTTCAGACGCTTAGTAACACCGAAGGACGATGAATTAGTAGCTACTGCCTATCGCCATGGAAGCGACGAGCGCGCCGAGCGTCACTTCATGACCGGAATGTCGCAGTCTCTAGAAGCAATGCGTGCTTCTTCGCTCGACGCCCCTGTCGTCATTTATTACGCATTCAAACAATCTGAGACACGGGCAGTCGGTGAAATTTCACCGGGCTGGGCCGCGTTCCTGCAAGCAGTCGTTAATGCTGGTTTGCAGGTAGATGCAACGTGGCCGCTGCAGACCGAAATGGCTACACGCCAGATTGCTTCGGGGACTAACGCCCTCGCATCCTCAGTTGTCCTCGTCTGTCGTTCCCGGCCCGAGGACGCAAAGACCATCGGCGTTCGTGACTTCCTCCGCGAGCTGAAGCCGGCGATGAAAAAAGCTATCGAAGAACACCAGAAGGCAGGCGTCCCGCTGCCCGATCGGCGACAGGCGGCAATCGGTCCAGGCATCGGCATCTTTTCAAAGTATGCGTGGGTACGTGAGATAGATGACAGCAGGATGAGCGTCGCAAGAGCGTTGGCGCTTGTTAACCGCGAGATCGACGAAGCGCTGAGCGAAGGTACCGAAGCACTCGATCCGGAGACCCGTTTCGTGCTCGAATGGTATGAAATGAGGGGCTACAAGCTCGTCGAGAAAGGGGCAGGAACCGCGATAAGTCAATTAATGAGCTTCAACCTCACAGAGGGCCGCATGAACAGTTCCGGTTTGTTCCGTTCGCGTGGCGGCGATGCGAAGCTCCTGACACGCGGCGAAATGCAGGAGGCCGACCCGCAATGGAGCCCGTCCCGCGATGGCAGTTTCACCGTTTGGGAGATGGCGCAGCATATGGCCAGCGTGTTCCACGCCGAAGAGGGGGGGGTGGATGACGCAGGCCGCATCCTCGCCGAGAGCCGGCGCTCTGGGCCAGACGTTTTGCTTGTGGCCGAGCGCCTTTTCGAGATCGCCACGAATAAGGGCGACAATGACGAGGCTCTGGTCTGGAACCAACTTCAGACAGCGTGGCCAGAAATCGAACGGGCTGCTGACCGCGCCGAGGAGGCCGGCATCGGCTCGGCACCCGTTCAAGCTCAATTTGATTTCCCGGCACTCCGTAAGGAACAGATATGAACAATCGCGATCGTATCGCCCAACTTTTGGCGCTTATTGAGCGTGGTTGCCTACCCTTTGTGCAGAAGCATCTAACGGCCCAGCTTGGTGCAAACTGGCGGCGCACGGCGCGTATGCCGCAATCCCTTTCGCCCATGGCCGACTTAGATGCTTACGCGCTGCTATACGCCATCAACAACAATTGGCGCGAGGTCTTTCAGAACGTCCTCAAAATGGAAGTGCGCGACGCGGCCTCCGCCGCATTGGCCGGCCGCAACAAATTCGCGCATTCTTCAGGCGCGATCGACGACCAATTGGCGCTCCGCGCGCTTTCGGGTGGGTCGGATTTGCTCAATGCTGTCGGTGCGAAAGACGAAGCTGACCGGGCTTCAGCTTTGCTGAAGGGCTTGCTTACGGCGATGGCCAGCCCAACCATAGCAACAGGACAAGCTCAGCCGGCAGGCCCACTAGCCGAACCAGCGACGCCACATCGTCCCACGCTTACGCTGACACCCAACCGCACAAAGGCCCAGGAACCAACGCAGGAGGATTTCTTCGGCGGAGGCGAGGTGGAAGGGTTGAAGCCTTGGCGTGTGGTGTCACCCCCGCGCGAAGATGTTCTGACAGGCAGGCTCGATAAGGACAAATTCGCGGCCAATCTCGCCGCCGCCGACCGCGCCGAGGGCGAGGAAACCTACGCCGATCCGATCGAGTTCTTCAACGCCACCTACTTAACCGCCGGCTTGCGGATGACGCTCGAAAACGCCGCCAAACGTCTCAGAGGTGGCGGTGGCCCTTCAACGATCGGACTGCAAACTAATTTCGGTGGTGGCAAGACCCACACACTTCTGTCGCTGCTGCACATGGCTCGGCTTCAGGACCTGAGCCGTGCTGACAACTTGTCGTCGATCGCTACCGAGATCGGTTCCTCCAATCTTGGAGAAGTGAACCTTGCGGTCTTCAGCGGCAGTGACAAAGGGCCGGACATACCGCTAGCGACCGCAGATGGCCAAGCTGTTAGGACCCTATGGGGTTATCTGGCCTGGCGGCTGGCAGGGCGTGAAGGTCTGGCGCTTGTGAAACCATCCGAGGAGGCAGGTACCAGCCCCGGTGCGGAAGTCTTTCAGAAAGTGCTAACGCTGACGGGGCAGCCGTCGCTGATCCTGCTCGATGAGTTGGTCGTGTTTGTTCGTCAGCTAACCGGCGAACGCTACAACGCGCACCTCTCTTTCCTGCAATCACTGACCGAAGCCGCGGCACAAATCCCAAATGCTCTTATCGTCGGTTCGCTGCCGGAAAGCGATCTTGAGGCCGGCGGGACCGAGAAAGGACTGGAAACGCTCCGCACGCTGGAAAAACTGTTCGGGCGAACACAATCGGCTTGGCAGCCGGCTCAGGGTTCAGAGACCTATTCTGTAGTTAGGCGTCGCTTGTTTCAGGAGTTGGATACGGAGGGCGAGAAGCAGCGTAAGCGCACGGTGGAGCGCTTTGTAAAGCTCTATCGCGATCACAAATCGGACTTTCCGTTAGGCACTGGCGAGCGCGACTACGCCGACAAGATGATGGAAGCTTATCCCATCCATCCGATGCTCTTCGACAAGCTGTCGAACGAATGGGGTGCTCTAGAAAAATTCCAGCGCACGCGCGGCGTGCTCGCGCTTTTGGCGCGTACGATCTTTGCCAGCTATCGCGAGCGTAGCGACGAGCCACTGATCCTGCCGAGTTCGTTGCGCGTGGATGATCCGGCAGTTCGTGGCGCGCTACTCGAACCGCTCCCTGGCCCTGTATGGGGATCGATTATCGAAGGCGAAGTCGATGGGGACACTTCGCTGCCGGCTGAGATGGAAAGCCGAAGGCAGCGCTACCGGAATGATCAGGTTGCCAGGCGCGCAGCGCGTGCTGTGTTTGTTAGCACAGCTCCTGCAGGAGATGCGCGCGGCGGCATCACTGGTCCAGAACTTAGGCTCGCCTGCGTCAAGCCGGGTGAGCAGATATCCATATTCGGTGATGCGCTTCGCGAAATAGCAGAGAGGTCAGCGCACCTCTATGAGACGGAAGGCCGCTATTGGTACGGCCCCCGCGCGACGCTAAACAAACTGGCTGATAACCGACAGCTCGACGTGGACAATGATGCCGCCGATGCTGAGATCATCAAGTTCCTTAAGATAGACGAACGAGCCAAAAGCAGTTGGGGTCGGGTCCATACCGCACCGGATAGAGCCTCGGAAGCGGAGGACCGCCCAACTTCCGGGTTGGTGATCCTTGACCCCAATCATCTTTACCAGGCCGGGGGTGGATCAGTCGCGGAAATCGAAGCGTTGGACGGGGTGGACCGCCGTGCTGGAGGCCAACGCAAATATCGCAATGCCCTCATCTTTCTTGCTGCCGACGATCGCGGACTTGAGGATGCTCGTCGCACGGTTAAGCGGATGATGGCATGGAAGGGCATCGTCGACGACCGCAGCCTCGATCTGACCGACAGCCAAAAATCCGATGCGCAAAGCCGTTTTACGCAGGCGGAAAGGGCGGCGAAAGATACCGTTCGCAAAGCGTGGTCGCATCTGCTTGTGCCGACGCTTTCGGTGACGGATCAGAGCGTTGTGGTGCTGGAGCATTTTGCGATGCGGCTTTCGGGTCAGCGCACCCCGGCGGAGGCGGCGTGGGATAAGGCGTCCGAGGCGGCAGTCATCTCAACAACGCTCGGTCGCCGGAGCTTCACCGAGCGAATGCTGGAGCTTTGGCCTCAAGGGAAGCCTGACCTCCCGGTCGATCAGGTGCGCGATTGGTATTTCGAGTTCCTGCATATGGAGCGACTGAGGGACGAGGTCGTTCTGGCGAGTGCGATTTCCGATGCCGTGGCCGATATGGATGCTGAAAGTGCGAAATTCGCGCTGGCCGCAGGCAAGGCTGATGACAACTATCGGGAACTGCAGTTCGCCAGGAACGTGCCCGTGCGTTTTGGCCAAGAAATGGTGATGGTTCTCCGGGAGATTGCGGAAGCAGCAAAGCGGCGGGATCAAACCAGCGAAGGTGGAGCAGCCAGTTCCACCACGACGAGCGGTTCTGGCACCCAGGGCCAGGCCGGCTCGGCGCGACAAGACGTGCGACCAAGGCGTTTTTCCGGCGTGGTTGAACTGGACACCATTCGTGGTGCGATGAAGGTTTCTCAAGTCTTCGAAAGCGTTATTGCCGAACTCGACCGGGCCGAGGGCACCACCTTCCGTATCGTGCTTGAAGTCCAAGCCGAGACCCCAGAGGGCTTCTCGAAGGATGTCGAGGATGTTGTATCAGACAATACTCAAGCTCTCGGCTTTTCGAGAAAGCAATTCGACTAAACGAAAGGATGCCTTAACGAAGGATCGCGCATCTCAGACACGATCTCCCAACGACGACGTATCGAGCTGTTAGGCCGCCTGTTCGAGTTCCAGCACATGGTTGCCTATTTCAGGCACAGTCACCCGTGGAATGACAGCGATGTCTCGCTTTCTTCCCTGCTCTCCCAACTCGTCAACCACCTCCAGCACATCACCAAACTGCTTTTCGGTAATGTGCGGATCGTACTTATCCTGATGTTTAACAATCATCTCATACTTTCGCTGGCGATCTAGCGCACCAGCAGCGTCGCGATCCTGTTCCAGATCCCACATCAAACGTTTGATATGGTCGATTATCGTGTTGGACCGCTTTGCAGGCAGCGTAGCGAAATTGGCTACGAGGGATGAGCCGGCAAAGCCAATGTAAATGTCTTGCGCACGGGGCTTCCGTTTTCGTTCACGTTTTTCACGAATTTCGGCATGGAAGAAGCTCGATAGTCGTGGCCTATGTTGTTCGACATATTCCAACACGAGAACCGGCAAACGGTCCGCTTTAGCTTTGGCCTCAGCCGATACCGGCAGTACCTCTTCGGAGCGTTCGATCCTTTCCGCCAGGCCGGCATCATAAAGCGACGAAAGCGAAGCGAGCCATGTCGTCGCGATCTGCTTCAAACTGCTGCCTTCACCTTCCCTCAACTCGCCCATGGTGATCCCCGAGAATGTCTGTCGAGGCTCGTGCAATGCAGTTTGCCCTCGTTCAGACAAATCCGATTTCAGTACGTCAAGCGCGACGCGGGCAGCAAGTAAAGCTGTCTCTGCGCCATCGCCGAACAAACAATGGAGCCGCCGCCATGCATTTGCTTCAGCGAGATAAAAATCGGTTTCCGTCGCGCTGGCCACTCCGATAACCAGGTTCTCAGGTGAACTGAGGCGAGGTGAAAATAGTACTGGCGTCCACAATGCTCTCAGATGATCAGCACGGCTAGGAAAGCCATCATTGGTGAAGATCACACTCATACCAGCAACCCGAGAGCTTCCGACGCCAATCGCGGAACGTGTTGCACGCGGGCATTCAGGAAGGCCACGAGGGCTTCAAAATCTCCTCGCGCCAGAATGTGAGCGACGTAGTTCAGTTCGCCCAATCGAGCAAGTTCTACCCCATTAAGACGCGCAGGCAGAGCACCCGCAGGGCCGGCGATTTCCCGCCTTCGATCATCGGAAATCGTCGGGGTAAGCCAGTGTGACAAGCGGTTGTTATACTGGGCGTCAGGTTGGAAATGCGCTGGCTCCCATCCGGGACCAGTAAAACTGTGCCCGTGGTCGATGAGCCAAATCTCACTGCGGCCTGAGAAGAGCAGATTTCCCTCGTGCCGGTCAGTGTTGGCGATCCACGTGTCAAAGCCATACATTCCGGCCGCATCGTTCCATGCCGCCAATTTCTCTCGGATCAGGGGTACCTTGCCTGGATCGCCACAATAAATCTGCTGAACATTTTCAGCATGTGTGTCGGCAGATGCAAAGACCAAATGTCCACTGCCATCAGCCAGTGGGCAACGCGAAACCGCCAATATTCCCGGCTCCACTCGCGCGATTATTGGCATAGGTATGGGCAATTTCGACGCCAGGCCTATTGCAGCTGCCATGACCTCGTTTGCGAGCTGGCGCGCGCTCAAATCTTTGATGATTGCCTGTCGGGCCTCGCCATCGGCGCACAGGACTTGACCGCGAAAGGTGTCGTTCACGTTGCCCAATTTGAACGGGCTTGCACCATGAAGCACTGTTCCGAGAACAAGATGCACCGGAGTTTCACCTTGCCCACCGGCGCTCTGCCGATCGGTCTGCTCCATCCATCCCCCCCGATGACGACCGGAACTGTCAAAACTACCGAACGATTTTTCAAATACAAGTCTCTCGTCACAGCCCCGATCAGATTTCCCGGATGCTGACGTTACTAGTGCAATTGATTGCACCAGCTCGAAGGCCCGCCCTCGCAATGAGTAATTGCTTGCCTGCTGCCGGTGGCGGCGCACGAAAATAGCCGTTTTGTAGGTCGTGATAAGTGGGTGTTATCGGAGGTTAGAGGTTATCTTAGACCATCCATGGCCGGGCGTCTTACGGACAAACTTCCGTGGTGCTTTCTCGGCGAAGGGTTGGCGGCGCACAGCCCACAGAGCCGCCGGAAACCGCGCTGACCTGTCCTCAAGCCAAGCATTTTTCCGGGTTTCGGGTTACCATCTGGAGACCCCAATGCGTGGTGTGATCCCGATGTCGCGCACCGGGACCGGGAACTTCCCGATAATCTCGCTCTTGCAGACGGCGTAGTCGCGGCCACCCGCCATGGGGTATCCCGTGTCAGCTGTGTCGTAGATATGACCGCAGGTCTCGTCAACTCGCTCCTGCTGTCGTTCCATATCCTGCGACCACAGTGCAAAGTTGAGCGTCTGCTGCTGCTGTCGCGCCTCAAAGGCTCTCTGGTCCTTCTGCCGCTTCTGGTAATCGGCGACAGCGTTCCCTCCGAGGTATGCAGCCATCCCAACCGCCGGAATAATGAGCGCTGCCACGATGGCGACGACGATCCCTGGTCGCGTCCGCATGAAGCTTCGCAATCCGCACTTCATCCCGCTCCAGGTATTGTGTGCCCAGTCGGAGTAGATCTCTTTCAGCGTTGGCTCGGTCGTGCTCATCATCCTGCCCTCCGTCGTGACGGACTGTACCAGTTCCGGGTTAGGACCGGGTGAAGGCGTTTTGGAGTTTTATCCATTTCGGTAGTCGCAAGCCATCTTGACCAGCCTGCAAAGCAGGCCACGTTCTCTAGTTCGCTCTCGAGCCGCCTTCAAGGTGGTTGGACCGCGTGTACCCATCACATCGCCAGAAACCGGGGGTCGCCTGACGCCCAGCCCAGCCTCAACCGCTGCCCACTCGGGAGCGTCGTTGAGACGGCGGTGTCCGGTTCTGCCGAAAGCCCGAAGACATTGAGCAGCGCGGCAAAATCGTCGAACCGCAATCGCTTGGGCGAGAAGGAGTGGATGATCATCGCAGCTTCGTCGGTTTTAAACCGGCGTGCCTCGATCAGTGCGGAGGCCGTTCTGTGCAGAAGCTGGTAGCAGAGGTGCAGCGGCGGCTGCTCTGGGTCCAGTCCAAGAAGTTGGCATATGTGGCTCAGCCGCATCTGCTTGCCTTCTGACGGCGTGCCCAGCCATTCAGCCACGGTCTTGTCAAAAGGCTCGTTGACCTTGCCTTCGATCATTGCCGCGCACGTCTGGTCCGCGTGGCGGACGAGGGCGAACACGTCATTCTGGCTCTGCGTGGTTCCGCCCGGCAGGGGAACCTTATATTCTGGCAGCGCGAGCAGAAGCTCCGCAGGGGCGTCAAACATACGGGCAATCTCAGGTGGGAGACCGTCTGCTCCTTCCCAGCAATGCGCGAGGGTTTTCGCTGAATATCCGGTTTGCCAATGGAGGTCTGGCTTTGCGAGAAACGCCTGCCAGGCGGTCGGGCCGCTACTCGGAATGTGCACTCGCGTCATACGCTCCCCCATCATATTCCAAAACAGTATAAGAGCGATGGGTTGCAGAAGCATTGTCCAGATGAAGCAAATTCGACAGGTGCTATTTACTACCGGAAGAGGCGAGAACACTAAGCGAGTTCCGCTGACCTTGAGGCGCGATCCCCACACCAGCACCGCCCATTGCGACAGCGGGCATATATTTCAATGATCCGCCCGTCAAGGATAGCACCCGTCCTCATGCTAAACGAGAGCCTCGGCGTTTCCGACCTGTCGGGAAGCCCGATGTGCATCAACACGATGAAGGTGCTGACGTACATTTGCGACAATGACGGCATCACGCTTACCAAGTCCGAGGCGTCCTACCGCAAATTCGTCACCTGGGCGGCAGAGGAGTTCGGCTGGCCGGGCTTCGAGGCAGAGGAACTCTATCGCCTCAACAGGGTGCTAAACGAGCCAGATTTCCCGCCGCTCGCCATCATGCACGAACTTCTGGTCGGTTCGCGGCTGATCCGCCACTACAAAAGTAAGGCGCTGCTGTCACAGGCTGGGAAGGCGATGCTTGGCGACTACGGTGCATTGCAGGCCGAACTGTTCGATACATTCTTCATCGCTTTCGATCACGCGGGCCACGAGCGGTTTCCCATCGAATACGAAGAGGCCGATGTCGTGCATTTCCTTGGCGTGATCCAGAACCGGCTCGATGGTTGGGTGCCGCTAACCGAACTCGCTGGCTGGTGCCTGCCGCTTGATCTCATCACCAGCTACCGGTTCAGCCCCGTACAGGACGCCAGTTTTTACCTGTTCTCGCACCTTGTACGTCCGCTGCTGTGGCTCGGCATGATCGAGGAGCACAACGTCGAGGACAAACGGCTCCGCATAGAAGATCGGCGCTACCGCAAGACGCCGCTGTTCGACCGCTTCCTCAGTTTCTGGCTGATCCGGGACGGCGGGGCGACGATCCACTAGCTGGCGCTGCTACAGCACGGCCCCTGCTGCATTGTCGGTGAACATGTCGCCCACCCTGACATAGCGGGCGAGCATGGCGTCGGAGGCGTGGCCGGTGGTGCGGCGGATGGAGAGCGTGCTGACGCCCGCGATTACCGCGCTGGTGGCCAGCCCGGCCCGAAGACTGTGGCCGGAGTAGGCGTATGGAGCGAAGCCTGCTGCTTCGGCTCGTTGCTTCACGACGATGCACGTGGCCTCCCCTGAGAGGCGCTGGCCGACCGCATGACCATGGCGATTTATGGGGCGGAAGATCGGCCCTTCTTCGATCCCGGCGAGTGCGAGCCAGTCGACTAGGTGCTTCACCGGACACCACCGCGACCGACCGAAAGGGATGCCGATCTTGCGGCCCGCGCCAGTCTGATCCGTCTTCGACCTTCGGAGGTGAACGACAATCCCCTGACCCACATGTTCGATGTCGGCCACGTCTAGCCCCACCAACTCGGATCGCCGGAATGCTCCCGCGAAGCCGATCAGCAGCAGCGCCTTGTCGCGAACGTCTTTTGGTCGGTTTCCCATTCGCTCTAAAATCTGGAAAAGGTCTTCGCGGAGGACAGGCTTGGCTTCGCGCTGGGCGGTTCCGATCATGCGCCTGATACCGCGAAGTGTGGCCTTCACGATTTCGGACTTGCACGGATCATCGCCACCGATGGCGCGATGAGCTTTGGATAGGGATGCCAAACGCCGACTGATCGTCGCGGCTTTGTGGCTCGACGCCATCGCGGCGAGGTATTCAGCAACCCTCTCGGGGGACGACGGGATAGTCCCGCCCCAACTCTCGTATTGGATCATGTCCGATCTGTAGGCGTGTTTGGTCGCTTCGGAGAGGGAACCGGAGATCAGGGCAGAGACCCCGTCTGACAGCCTTGGTGCGCCGATTTGATGGAGGTCGCCATGGCGACTGATCGGCAGGGGCGAGTTTGTGCAATTGATTGCAAATTGAGTAAAATTTGAATGGTCGCTTCTTCCGGTCTCAGCTGCGATTTGCATCTGGGTGGGGTGGTCAGAGAACATTGGCCCGCTCCTCATTCAGGACTGGGAGGTCATTGCGGAGCAGGTCGATTACCTCAGTAGCGTCGTCCACTCCGAAGCCGTTCGCCTCGTCCTCCATCGTTCGGCGTAGGTAGTTGCCCATCGGCCATTGCAGACGGCGGCGAAGCAAACCTCCTTCCGCCCGGAACACCAACCCACCCACCAACTCGACCCTGTCACGTGGGGCGATATGCTTTCCAATCCACCGTCCGGTTGGCGTATCCCTTTTCAAGAATGCCTTGAGAGCAGCCCTGCCGGGACGGGTGTAGAAATCTACGCTCCAAGCGGGCACATTGCCGATCATAGTGGATGGCGCGATTTCATCATCCTTTTCGGTCGGTTGGTAGCCGGTCGAGCGTGGCGGGACAGCCGACGACAAGAGAGCGACAAAAAAGGGCAGCGGCTCGCGCATCCGCACTGAACCCCGTTGCGCTAATTCGAGCACGCAATGGGGGAACCCCGTCTGAAGCATCGTCTCCAGTACGTAGGGGAGGTTGCCTTTCCTCGTCCTCATGGTCGGAACTGGACAGCGATCCGTACCCACTGTGTACATCAATGCGATCCCTCGGGTGATGATGTCGCCGTCGCCCGCGACGATCTCCATTAGCTCGCGTTGGGTTCGATAGGTCAGGCTGAGCCGGTCACTCTCGTATCGAGGATGGCTGATGACAGTCATCAAGAGGTCGTCGGCGGCTCGGCATTTCCGAGCCGCGGCAATGCGCTCGACCAGAACCGATGCGATTAGCCAATCGCCCCCGAATGTCTTTCGGATGCCCTTGGCGGACGTGCCCACCAGGACTGGTGTGATCAGGTCTAACGAACCGAGCCCAACATCTTCGAACACCGCCACGGCGAGCCGCTTCCATAGGCGATCCGGTGTATCTCGCAAGAGGGTCGCAGCAGCTCGGAGAGCGTGGTTCGTCTCACCCCGCCGCAGTGACTTCTGCAACAAGCTCATCGCCAACCACTCCGAAACGTCGAGTGGCTGAGGTTCGGGAATTGTCCCCTCCCGGTCCGACATGATCGTCGCCAGCTCCGGGTAGGCATTGCGGAGGAAATCGTTGGTGTCCATGTCCATCTCCTTCTGGGGAGCGGTCAGGAACAAAGGCCCCGCTATAAGCGATAGCGGGAGGGACACCTTGGAAAAGAGAGAAGTGCCATACTTGGGCACTGAACGACAGAATGGTTAATAAGGTACCTAAATACCACTCCTGTCTGCTGTGGAACCTCCCAGTACAGAAGGGTTTCCAGCGGAAATCGTCATGTCCCGAAACCCGTCGCAGGATGGTCGGGAGACATGCGATTTGTCCTCCGTCCACGGTTCACAATTTTATCGGATATTCGACCCTGTTCAGGTGTTCCGACAGCTTCTGAATGCTGGCTCCCTTGCCGTAACCCGCGTGTACCGAGCGGTCGGCGTGCCCCACAAGTGACTTGGCTATGCTGTCTGGAACCTCGGCTTCGCGAAGCGCGTCGGTGAAGTTGTGGCGGAAGGAATGGAACGTGGTCTTGGCGGTACGGACCTTGATGCTGCGCGTGTAACGACCCCACCATTTCGACATGTTGTGCGAGAAGTATCCGTCCTCACCCGGCTTTATGTCGTGGAACACCCGCGCCTTCTTCTGCTTCCTTGCCTTCGCCACATGGTCGAGCAGACCGAGTTCGATCAGCTTCGCATGGACCGGAACCCGTCGCTCGCTGGAGCCCGTCTTCAAGTGCTTGCCATCACCTTCCGCCAGCGACACGTCGAAATACATGACCTCTCCGTCCTGCTTCACGTCCCCCGTTCCAAGCTGCACGATCTCGCCCAGACGCAGCCCGGAATAGAGCGCCACCAGCGGGATCCAGAAATAACCGTCACGGTAGATTTCTGAGCCGGGCGTGGCACGGCGGAGCCGGGACGAGCATCCCCTATACAGGGGCGACGAAAATATGCGCTGAAGCTGCTCCTTGGAGTACGGATAGCGATCCCCCTGCGCCTTGCTCTTGCCCGAACCGAGAACCTTGATGCTTGGTCCCGGCATCTTCGGCATCTCCTCCTCGTCCAGCAGCCACTGGAGGAAGCTCCGAAACATGCTGAAATACTTGTTCTGGGTCCGGGGCGACATGCCCCTGGCGGAGGGGTTTTCCGCGATCAGCGCGGAGAGCGATTTCTCCGCATTACCTTTGACCTTGGTAATGTTACTCGGCAGGTTGGCGAGCGTGTCGCGCACTGACTTCACGTCATCCGTCCCGATAAATGATACGGGCTTGCTGCTGCCGATAACGGAGACGGCGAGATTGAGAACGCGCCGGTAATCGAGTTCGGTCTTCCTGACCCACTCCTTTCCCGACTTCTTCATCTGGATAAACCGTTGGCGTGCCTCGTCCAGCGTTAGGAGACCGGAGGCGACGACCGAGGTGTCGTCCAAGCTCTCGGGCTTCATCCCGGCGAACAAGGGATCGGAGGGGCTATTGTCCGAATAGTCACCGGATAGCGCCTTCACTAGGTACTTCGCTCGCTCGATCCTCGCCCGCGTTACGCCCGTTCGCACATATTCAACGAGGTCGAGAGACGCTACTTTTTCGTCGGGTGTTTGCACCTGCACGATCTCGTCGGCCTTCGCCAAAGTAAGGGGATCGAAGGTCTTGCTCTTCAGGTCCCCGGTCAGTCGGGCAATGTCCTCGCGCAGCCCGTCGATCTCCGCATCCAGATCAAGAGCGGGGTCGTCCGGCAGATCGTGCGAGATCAGCAGCGCCCTGTTCAACTGCTCCTGAAAATATGCTCTGACTGCCGCATCGAGTTGCTGGACGGACGGTTTCGACAAAAGGGCGGACCTCCCGAAGAACAGATCGAAGGCATTGCTCATGTGACGGCAGCGAACCGCCGCCATAGCCCGATCGGTCGTTCTTAGCGTCAGCTTGATTTCAGTGCAGTTAATTGCACGACGCCACTGCGTCGGCACGGCTGCCCGGAAGTAGAACATGTCTCCCCGGCGGAGCAGCCTCTGCATCTTGGCTCGCGACAAAATCGTCTCCGATGGCCAGAGTTTTGTACCACATCGGAGTTCCGAGATTTTCGCTTGGAATTTTGTCTATAATTACCAGATATTTACGGCAAATCTGGCGGAGAGGGAGGGATTCGAACCCCCGATGGGCTTGCACCCATGCCGCATTTCGAGTGCGGTGCATTCGACCACTCTGCCACCTCTCCGGGTGATGGTCGGCCGTTGCCGGCGCGGCGCACTAGATAACGGCTGGAGCCTGCCGATACAAGGCCCAATCGGTTGCAAATTTGCCGCTCGCCTTGACTTCGCCGGAGGCTTCGGTTACGGACATCCACATTCCGGCGTGGGGGCCTCTCCGCGCCGGTTGTACTTTGAACCCCGCAGACTGACAAAAAGACGGCCAGATCGCCTTTGCGCGCTCGAAAAGCCGGACCGAACAGCGAAAGGCAAAAAATGTTCGCAGTCATCAAAACGGGCGGCAAGCAGTATCGCGTCGCCGCCAACGACCTTATCAAGGTCGAGAAACTTGCCGGCAATGCCGGCGACATCATCGAATTCGGCGAAGTCCTGGCTTTCGGCGAAGGCGAAAATGCGACGTTCGGCGCGCCGTTCGTCGAAGGTGCTGTTGTCACGGCGGAAGTGGTCGAGCAAGGCCGCGCCAAGACCGTCATCGCCTTCAAGAAGCGCCGCCGCCAGAATTCGCGCCGCAAGCACGGCCATCGCCAGCATGAAACCACCATCCGGATCGCTGAGATCCTGACCGGTGGCGCCAAGCCGGCCAAGAAGGCCGCCGCCAAGAAGGAAGTGGCTCCGGAAGCGGAAGCCGCCGAAAAGCCCGCCAAGAAGGCTGCGCCGAAAAAGGCTGCAGCTTCGGCGGAAAACGAATAAGCTCGGGACTGAAGGAGAACAGCAATGGCCCATAAGAAAGCTGGCGGTTCGTCGCGCAACGGTCGCGATTCGGAATCCAAGCGCCTCGGCGTGAAGAAGTTCGGCGGCGAAGCCGTCGTTCCGGGCAACATTATTATTCGTCAACGCGGCACCAAGTGGCATCCCGGCACGAATGTCGGCATTGGCACGGACCACACCCTTTTTGCGCTCGAAGCCGGCGCAGTCGCGTTCCGAAAGAAAGCCAATGGCCGCACGTACGTATCGGTGAACCCGATGACGAAGGCAGCGGAGTAGCCGGTTCCGCGACTAGAACACCGGCGACCCATCTCGGGGACCGGTGTCTGGACAGTCCAGAAAAAGGATCAGGGGAGATGGGCCGCCATCTCCCCTTTTTCTATGTTTTTTCTGGAGGACTGAAATGGTTGCCGAAAGTGAAGACTTCGAAGGCGAAAGTCTGTCGATAGACTGCCCTGTCCTGGTCACCGAGCGGCTGGTGCTGCGCCCGCCGCATGCCGACGACGCGGCCGAACTCGCCGTGCTGGCCGACAACCGCCGCATCGCCGAAATGCTGGGGCGCATG
Organism: Allomesorhizobium camelthorni; assembly: GCF_011045125.1. Lineage (GTDB taxonomy): Bacteria > Pseudomonadota > Alphaproteobacteria > Rhizobiales > Rhizobiaceae > Allomesorhizobium > Allomesorhizobium camelthorni. Next base: position 203,184 of record NZ_JAAKZF010000001.1, read on the forward strand.
CCGCACCCTTATGGCGAGGCGGAGGCGCGCGCCTTCATCGCCAGGTCGGCCGAGAAGCAGGCGGCGGGCGCCGTCTATGCGGTGACGCTCGCCGACAGCGGCGCGTTCATCGGCTGCGCCGGCCTGAACAGCACCGAGCGCGGCCTTGAACTCGGCTACTGGATCGGCGAACCCTATTGGAAACGTGGCTATGCGACGGAAGCCGCGCACGCGCTGGTCGATCTCGCCTTCCGCGCCACGGCAATCAACGTGCTGCACGTCTCGTGCCGGGTCATCAACCCGGCGTCGCGCCGCGTCATCCACAAATGCGGCTTTCAGTATTCCGGCCAGGGCATGCTGAACTCGATCGTCGCCGGCCAGGTGCCGGTCGAACGCTACCGGCTCGACCGCAAGACCTGGGTCAGCCTGCGGACCTGGGGCCGATGAGCGGCGTTACGGCCGGCGTGATTGCGCCGGCCGTTCACTCCAGTTCGATCCAAAGCGGCAGATGATCGGAGCCGGTCGCAGCAGCGTCCACCCAACTGCGGCGCACGCCTGCCATCAGGCCGGCACTGACGAAGGCGTAGTCGATGCGCTTCCAGCGGCTCTTGTCCTGCGGGCGCTTCGGGTCGACCCAGGTCGTCACCGGCTCGCCCTCCGAGACCCGCGCGGCCGCGTCGGCGGGATGGGTGGCGAGAAGCGGCATGCCGAATTCATGATCGGCCCGGCCGGTCAGTTCGATGTATTCGGGCGAGCCCGCAAGCATGTTGAAATCGCCCATGACGATGAAGGCTTCGGCATGCGGCGGCTCGGGAAATCCCATTTCCGAGAGCCCGCTCAGCGCGCCGCCTTCCAGCGGGTAGTTCAGCATCCGCTCGCGCAGGAAGCGGATTTGCGCCAGCCGTTCTTCAGGGCTGCGATGGTCGAGATGGGTGGAATAGAAGCGGACCGGTCCGAGCGGCGTGTCGATCAGCGCTTCGATTGCGCCGCGCTGGTAGTTCGTATGGCCATAGGTGCGAGTACGCGGCAGCAGCAGATTGCGCGACAGGCGGATCGGCGACCTGGACAGCACCATGTTGCCGAACTGGAACATGACGTTCACCGCTCGCTCGTCCTTCACATGCGAGCCGACGTCGGCCTCGAAATTGGGGCCGTAGACCGAAAAATAACCGGGAAGGGCGGCACGGATCTCCTCCACCATGTCGTGGCCCTGGTTCTTTGGATTGTTGCGCGACACCTCCTGCAGCGCGATCACATCGGCGCCGCGCACGGCGTCGGTTATGCGTCCGATATCGTAGCGGCCGTCGAGCCCGACACCGTACTGGATGTTGTAGCTCACGCATTTCATGGCATGTTCCCCCGCAATTCTGAATTTTAGAGCATCCTTTGCGCGTCCAAGCGGACGCACGGCGCTCTAAGCTCCTGCAATTCGGCTCTCGCGCTTGGATGCCGCTTGCGTTAGAGCAGTCCGTTCCAAGACCAGAAACAGGCGCAAGCTGTCAATCCGATGAAATTTCTCGACCAGGCCAAGGTTTACATACGCTCCGGCGACGGCGGCTCGGGCAGCGTCTCGTTCCGGCGCGAGAAATTCATCGAGTTCGGCGGGCCGGATGGCGGCGACGGCGGCCGCGGCGGCGATGTCTGGATCGAGGCGGTGGACGGGCTGAACACGCTGATCGACTATCGCTACCAGCAGCATTTCCGCGCCAAGACCGGCGTGCACGGCATGGGCCGAAATCGCACCGGCGCGAAGGGCGCCGACGTGGTGCTGAAGGTGCCGGCCGGCACGCAGGTCTATGAAGAGGACAACGAGACGCTGATCTGCGACCTGACCGAGGTCGGCCAGCGCTATCGCATTGCCGCCGGCGGCAATGGCGGCTTCGGCAACCAGCATTTCAAGACCTCGACCAACCAGGCGCCGCGCCGGGCCAATCCCGGCCTGCCGGGCGAGGAGATGACGATCTGGCTGAGGCTGAAGCTGATCGCCGATGCCGGCGTCGTTGGCCTGCCCAATGCCGGCAAGTCGACCTTTCTGGCGGCGGTCACCGCGGCCAAGCCGAAGATCGCCGACTACCCCTTCACGACGCTGCACCCCAATCTCGGCGTCGCCCGTGTCGATGCCCGCGAATTCGTCATCGCCGACATTCCCGGCCTGATCGAGGGCGCGCATGAGGGCGTCGGGATCGGCGACCGCTTCCTCGGCCATGTCGAGCGCACGCGGGTGCTGCTGCACCTGGTGTCGGCGCAGGAGGAAAGCTTGGCAAAGGCCTACAAGACGGTGCGTGCGGAACTCGAAGCCTATGGCGGCGGGTTGGCCGACAAAGCGGAGATCGTGGCGCTGAGCCAGGCCGACACGCTGGACGTGGATGCGCGCAAGAAGAAGCTTGCCGCGCTGAAACGCGCTTGCGGGCAGACGCCGTTCGTCATGTCGGCGGTGACAGGCGAAGGCGTGGAGCCGGTGCTGCGCGCGTTGATGGCCGAGGTCCAGGGCGCCCGCGAAGCGGAAGCTCCCGCCGAAGCCGATACGCGCTGGCAGAAGTAGGTCGGCCATGCAGTCCCTGAAAAAATACCGGCGCATCACCGTCAAGATCGGCTCGGCGCTGCTCGTCGACCGCGCTGCCGGGCTGAAGCGCGAATGGCTGGCCTCGCTGGCCGAAGATGTCTCGACGCTTGCGGCCGGCGGGGCGGACGTGCTGGTCGTCTCGTCCGGGGCTATCGCGCTCGGGCGCACCGTGCTCGGCCTCGGCAAACGGGCGCTGAAGCTGGAGGAAAGCCAGGCGGCGGCGGCCGTCGGGCAGATCGAACTCGCCGGCGCGTGGTCGGAGGCGCTGGCGCGCTGCGGCCTGAGATCCGGGCAGGTGCTGGTCACACTCGGCGACACCGAAGAGCGCCGCCGCTATCTGAACGCACGCGCGACGATCTCGACGCTGCTCAAGATGAAGGCGGTGCCGGTCATCAACGAGAACGACACGGTGGCGACGTCTGAAATCCGCTACGGCGACAATGACCGGCTGGCGGCGCGGGTGGCGACCATGATGGGCGCCGACCTGCTGGTGCTGCTGTCCGATATAGACGGCCTCTACACCGCGCCGCCGGCGCACGACGCGGCGGCCAAGTTCATTCCGGTCGTCGAGCGCATTACGCCCGAGATCGAGGCGATGGCGGGAGCCGCGGCCTCCGAGCTGTCGCGCGGCGGCATGCGCACGAAACTCGATGCCGGCAAAATCGCGACGGCGGCGGGAACCGCGATGATCATCACCTCGGGGACAAGGCTCTCGCCGCTGATGGCGATCGAGCGCGGCGAGCGGGCGACATGGTTCAAGCCGAGTGCCAATCCGGTCAAGGGCTACAAGAGCTGGATCGCCGGACAGCTCGAACCGGCGGGAAGACTGACGGTTGACGCCGGCGCGGTCGGCGCACTGCTTTCGGGCAAGTCGCTGCTGCCGGCCGGCGTGAAACTGGTCAGCGGCAATTTTTCGCGCGGCGACACGGTGGCGATCCTCACGCCCGAGGGCCGCGAGATGGCGCGCGGCCTTGTTGCCTACGATGCCGCCGATGCCGTAAGGATTGCGGGGTTGAAGACGGCCGAGATCGAGGCCGTGCTGGGCTACGAGGCGCGCTCGGCGATGATCCACCGCGACGATCTGGTGGTGAGCATGCGCGAACCGATGGAAGAAGCCCGGGCTGAAGGATGAGCCATGCTGACGACGCATGAGAAACCCCGCGAGGACACCGCCACCCTGATGGCCGATATCGGCCGCCGGGCGCGGGCTGCGGCGCGGCCATTGGCGATCGCCAGCGCCGAACGCAAGCACGCGGCGCTGATCGCCATGGCAGATGCCATTCTGCGCGGCGAGGACAAGATTCTGGCCGCCAACGCCATCGATCTGAAGAATGGCGAGGAGGCCCGCCTCGGCGCGTCGTTCATGGACCGGCTGAAACTGACGCCGGCCCGCATCCGCGACATGGCCGACGGGATCAGAGCTATCGCCGAACTCCGCGACCCGGTCGGCGAGGTCATCGCCGAATGGGACCGCCCGAACGGGCTGCATATAGAGCGCGTGCGCACGCCGCTGGGCGTCATCGGTGTGATCTACGAAAGCCGGCCCAATGTGACGGCTGACGCCGGAGCGCTCTGCCTGAAAGCCGGCAATCCGGTGATCCTGCGCGGCGGCTCGGATTCGCTGAATTCTTCGGCCGCGATCCACGCCTGCCTGGTGGAGGGGTTGAAAGCGGCGAAGCTGCCGGCCGACGCGATCCAATTGGTGCCGACCACCGACCGCGCCGCCGTCGGCGAAATGCTGAAGGGGCTTTCCGGCAATCTCGACGTCATCATCCCGCGCGGCGGCAGGAGCCTGGTCGAGCGCGTGCAGAACGAAGCCCGCGTGCCGGTCTTCGCGCATCTCGAAGGCATCTGCCATCTCTACATCGACAAATCGGCCAAGCTAGACATGGCGGTCGCGATCGCCGTCAACGCCAAGATGCGGCGCACCGGCATTTGCGGCGCGGCGGAGACGCTGCTTGTCGATCGGGCAGCCGCTTCGACGCATCTCGTGCCGGTGCTGCAGGCACTGAGAAATGCCGGCTGTGAGATCCATGCCGATGAGGAGGTTCTGGCCGTATTCTCCGATGCGCAAAAAGCCGTTGAGGCAGACTGGTTCACCGAATATCTCGACGCCATCATCGCAGTGAAGCTAGTCGACGGCGTTTCCAGCGCGATCGAGCATATTGAAACCTATTCCTCGCACCACACCGAGGCGATCGTCGCCGAGGACGCGGCAACCGTCGAACGGTTCTTCAATGAGATCGACTCGGCGATCCTGCTGCACAACGCCTCGACCCAATTCGCCGATGGCGGCGAATTCGGCATGGGTGCGGAGATCGGCATCGCCACCGGCAAGATGCACGCGCGCGGCCCGGTCGGCGTCGAGCAGGTGACCTCGTTCAAGTACCGCGTGCGCGGTTCGGGGCAGGTGCGGGCGTGAGCGCTTGTAGCGGCAGACGGTTGAACGTCCTTGCTGTTGAATAGCGCTTTGGTGCCCTACGTTGCCCCCCTCTGTCCTGCCGGACATCTCCCCTACGAGGGGGGAGATTGGCCGGCCGAGCCGTCTTCGCCAATCACCAGGGTTGCAGGAGTGGCGGATCGGGCGAAGCTGCTGATCTCCCCCCTTGTGGGGGAGATGTCCGGCAGGACAGAGGGAGGCAACGTAGGGCACGACAAAGCAGTCCTACGCGATTGGCCATCTTATTGCGCGGCAAGGGGCTGAGGAGTGTCTCCAACCGACATCCTCCATCACCACCTCCGCATGCCCCATGTCGAAAAGGGCATGGCGGTCGGGCTGTTCGGCGGCTCGTTCAATCCTTCGCATCGCGGCCATGCGCTGGTCGCCGAGATCGCGCTCAGGCGCCTCAAGCTCGACCAGCTCTGGTGGATCGTCACGCCCGGCAATCCGCTGAAGGCCTCCAGCGAGCTTGCGCCGCTCTCCGAGCGCCTGAAGCTTTCCGAAGCGGTTGCCCGGGATCCGCGCATCAAGGTCACCGCCTTTGAGGCGCGCCACAATGTCCGCTACACGGCCGACACGTTGGCGCTGATCAAGGCGCGCAATCCCGGCGTCGATTTCGTCTGGATCATGGGCGCGGACAATCTGCGCGATTTCCACCATTGGCAGCGCTGGCGGCAGATCGCGCTGACCTTTCCGATCGCCGTCATTGACCGGCCGGGCGCGACCTTGTCCTTCCTGTCCTCGGTGGTGGCCAAGACCTTCGACTATGCCCGTATCGACGAGGCGGACGCGCCTCGACTGGCGCGGATGAAAGCGCCTGCCTGGACCTTCATCCACGGACCGCGCTCCTCGCTGTCATCGACCGCCATCCGCAACGGGTCGAAGGGCAAAGCCCCGCCGGCATGATCCACACGCGCCAATCCGGCGGTCCAGCACGCCGCCCGCCTGTCGATGTCGCTTTTGCCGCTTCCTGAATCCCGTGCCGCAGGCAAGCTCGCCGCGACATGAACGCCGCGCACCCGAAACCAATCGAGCAGAACGAGGCCGGCGATGCGCCGACACCGGCAATCGCGGTCGCCAGCGTCATCGTCGCGCTGGCGCTGGTGGCGGTCGGCAACGGACTGATGTTCGCCTACATACCGGTGCGGCTCGGCTCGGAAGGATTTCCGCCGACCTGGGCCGGGAGCATCCTGACCGGTCTGTCGGCCGGCGGCATGGCCGGCTGCCTGCTGACAGGGCGGATCGTGCGCCGTGTCGGCCACGCTCGCGCCTTCATGGTGTTTTCCGCGCTGATCGTTCTCTCCAACGCCCTGGTCGGCGCCGGCGTCTATCCGGTTCTCTGGATCGTTGCGCGCGCGCTTTACGGCTTCGCCATCAGTGGCGTGTTCATCGTGGCGCAGAGCTGGCTGAACGATGTCGTCGCCAACTCGATCCGCGGCCGGGTGATGGCGATCTTCTATGTCAGCTACATTGTCGGGCTGGGCGTCGGCTCGTTCATGTTGAGCTTCGTCGACATTACGATTTCGGAAGCGCCGCTGGTCGGCATCGCCTTCACCGCACTGTCAATCCTGCCGGTCGGGCTGACAAGGCTGCGGCCGCCGCCTCCGCCGGAATCCGCTTCCGTCGCGCTCGGGCGGGCATGGCGGATTTCGCCGGTCGGCATGGCCGGCATGCTGGCCGTCGGCGGGCTGTCGATGATGGTTGCCGGCTTCGCGCCGATCCACGCCACCGCGAAGGGTTATTCGCAGCAGGAGGTGGCGACGCTGATGTTCGCCATGCCCCTTGGCACGCTGCTGTTCCAGATCCCGCTGGGCTGGGCCTCCGACCGCACCGATCGCCGCTATGTGCTGATCGCGGCTTCGCTGCTCGTCGTCCTGGCCGGCATCGTCGCGAGCCGGATGGACGGCAGCGCGCTGGCCGTCATGATCGCCATCTATGTCGTGTGGAGCGGTTCGAGCGAATCCATCTATTCCCTGTCGAGCGCGCACGCCAACGACCGGGCGTCGAAGGACGACCTCGTCACGCTGTCTTCGACGATGCTGTTTGCCTGGTCGCTGTCAGGGTTCCTTGTGCCCGGACTGGGAACTATTCTGACCGCGCTCTACGGCACGCAGTCCTTCATGTATGTGGCAATCGCCATCGGCGCCGCCTTCTGCCTTTTCGTCGCCTGGCGCGTGCTCACAACGAAGGCCGTCGCTGTCGCCACCGTGACGGGATATTCGCCGATGACCGCGCAGGCGCCGTTGCCGGTGGAACTCGCCTTCTCGACGGACGAAGAGTCTGACGGCCGGTAATCGGCCGAAACCGGACCATGTCTTGAAACCGTTACCCGACTCTGCCTATCTATCGAGTATTCGCAATAATGCGGATGTTGGTTGTTCCTGTTTCGAAAGGAAAGACACTGAGAACAGCACTACGGAAGAAGGCAGTCGTCATGCCTTCGCCGGCCGGGATGAGCGGAAACGCAGCCGTGTCCCGCGCCCTCGACACCGTCCTTGCCAGTCTGGAAGACTCCAAGGCCGAAAATATCGTCTCCATCGACATTCAGCGGAAATCGAGCCTCGGCGACTATATGGTCGTCGCTTCAGGCCGTTCCCACCGTCATGTCGCGGCGGTTGCCGACCAACTGCTCACGGCGCTCAAGGATGCCGGCCTCGGCACCGCGCGCGTCGAGGGCCTGGCGGGCGCCGACTGGGTTCTGATCGATTCAGGCGATATCATCGTCCATGTCTTCCGCCCCGAAGTCCGCGACTTCTACAATCTCGAAAAGATGTGGCAGGCGCCGGATCTCGAGGAAGAAACGGTTCACTGAACCGTTCACGGCCGGGACAGGATGCGCATAGCCGTACATGCCGTGGGCCGGATGAAGTCCGGCCCCGACAAGGAATTGGCCGAGCGCTATTTCGATCGCTTTTCCAAGAGCGGCCCGGCCTTGGGCCTGGAATTTACCGGCGTGACGGAAATCGCGGAAAGCCGCGCCCAGACCGCCGGCGAGCGCCGCCGCGAAGAAGCGCAAAAACTGTCGGCGCAGCTTGGCGCCGGCATTTCCCTCATCCTGCTCGATGAGCGCGGCAAAAACCTGTCATCGGAAGAATTCGCCCGGAAGATCGGTTCGATGCGCGACGATGGCCGGCGTGGCCTAGTCATTGCCATCGGCGGGGCGGATGGTCACGAGGCGTCTTTACGCGAACAGGCCGCCTTGGTTCTATCGTTCGGCGCGATGACATGGCCGCATCAGCTCGTCCGCATCATGCTGGCCGAGCAGCTCTACCGCGCCGCCACCATACTGTCGGGCCATCCCTATCACAGGGCCTGATGGTGGGCGTTTCGCCGAAAGCGTGTCTTGCCCCTGTCGTTATGGTTGATGGTCCGTTAACGAACGAGCCGATAGAATCCGGGCGGCATGTGGCGCGAATTATGACGATTGTGACGGGACCGAAAGCGGAGCTACTGCGCCGCGGCATATTTGCCGCCGCGATGCTGCTGCTTGGCGCAGGTTTCGCCCATGGCCAGGACCGCGTTCCCGAAGCGGCAGCGCCCGATCTGCGGCGCGCCGAATATGAGCGCGTGCTGCGCGAATCCGAGCTTTCGGCCGAGCGGCTGGAAGAACTTGCGGCCGAGATCGCGGACGTCAAGAAGGATCACGCCTCGATCACCGCCAGCCTGATCCAGTCGGCCAAGACCGAGCAGAAGCTCAGCCAGGACATAGACGACATCACCGGCAGGCTCGAAGCGTTGAAGGATCAGGAGGACGGCATAAGGCGCTCGCTGAGCGCCCGGCGCGGCGTGCTCGCCGAAGTGCTTGGCGCGCTGCAGCGAATGGGCCTGAATCCGCCGCCGGCAATCCTGGTCAAGCCGGAGGACGCGCTGTCGTCAGTGCGCAGCGCCATCCTGCTCGGCGCCGTCGTGCCTGAACTGCGCGCCGAGACAGACATCCTGCTGGCCGACATGAAGGAGATGATGAGGCTTTCAGCCTCGATCGAGGCCGAGCGCGGCCGTCTCGTGGCGTCGGTAGGCGAGCAAGTCGCCGAAAAGCAGCGGCTGAACCTCCTTCTCCAAGAGAAGCAGAAGCTTCAGAGCGAGGCCGAAACCGCGCTCGCCGAGGAGCAGCGCAAGTCCGAACAACTCGCAGCCAAGGCATCGAGCCTTAAAGACCTGATCGCGGCGCTGGAAAAGCAGGCCGAGGAAAGCCGCCTGGCCGAAGAGGCGCGGCGGAAGGCCGAGCAGGAAAAGGCCGAGCGCGAGGCGGAAATCGCGGCCCTGCCCGACGCCAACCGGCTGCTCTCGGCCGCCCCCTTCGCGTCGCTGCGCGGGCAGGTGGCGATGCCTGTTGCGGGCCGCATGAAGCGCCGCTTCGGCGCCAAGGACGGTAACGGCGGCGTGATGCTCGGCGACATGGTTGCGACACAATCGGGAGCCATCGTCACCGCGCCTGCCGATGGGAGCGTTCTTTATGCGGGGCCGTTCCGTTCGTATGGACAACTCTTGATCCTGGATGCCGGAGACGGCTATCATGTGGTTCTGGCGGGCATGAGCAGAATCAACGTCACTCTTGGTCAGTCCGTCCTAGCCGGCGAACCAATCGGAGCGATGGGGGAAGCCAGGGTAGCTAACGCCTCGGCTGCGAGTGCAAATACCGCGCCGGAACTCTATATTGAGTTCCGCAAAGATGGAAAACCCGTCGATCCGGCCCCGTGGTGGGCGGAGCGTCTTTCTGGAAGGACAGGAAATGGTACGTAAATTGTCGCTTCTGTTTGCCGGTGCGCTGATGGGCGCATCCGCCATGAGCCTCGTCTATGGCGCGCCCGGGTCGACAGCCAATGCGGCGGGCTCCGACACATATCGCCAGCTGGCGATATTCGGCGACATTTTCGAGCGTGTGCGGGCGCAGTATGTGACCCCGCCCGAGGAGAAGTCGCTGGTGGAAAACGCCATCAACGGCATGCTGACCTCGCTCGATCCGCATTCCTCCTATCTCAATCCGGAAGCCGCAAAGGACATGCGGGTTCAGACCAAGGGTGAGTTCGGTGGCCTCGGCATCGAGGTCACCATGGAAAACGAGCTGGTCAAGGTGATCACGCCGATCGACGACACCCCGGCCGCCAAGGCTGGCGTACGCGCCGGCGATTTCATCGCCGAGATCGATGGCGAGGAAGTGCGCGGCCTGACGCTGAACGACGCCGTCGAAAAGATGCGCGGCCTGGTCAACACGCCGATCACGCTCACCATCCTGCGCGAAGGCGCCGACAAGCCGCTCGAAATCACTATCGTGCGCGACATCATCAAGGTGAAGGCGGTGAAGTTCCGCGTCGAGAACGATGTCGGCTACATGAAGATCACCTCGTTCACCGAGAAGACCTTCGACGATCTGGAAGCCGCGATCAATTCGATCAAGAGCCAGGTTCCGGACGACAAGCTCAAGGGCTACGTGCTCGACCTGCGCCTGAACCCGGGCGGTCTGCTCGACCAGGCTGTCAGCGTCTCCGACAGCTTCCTCGATCGCGGCGAGATCGTTTCGACCCGCGGGCGCGATCCGAAGGACATCACCCGCTTCGATTCGCGCCCTGGCGACATGATCGACGGCAAGCCGCTGATCGTGCTCGTCAATGGTGGCTCGGCCAGCGCCTCGGAAATCGTCGCCGGCGCGCTGCAGGATCACCGCCGCGCGACGGTGGTGGGCACGACCTCGTTCGGCAAGGGTTCGGTCCAGACGATCATCCCGCTCGCCGAGAACGGCGCGCTGCGCCTGACGACCGCGCTCTACTACACGCCGGCCGGCAAATCGATCCAAGGCAAGGGTATCTCGCCCGACATCAAGGTCGAGCAGCCGCTGCCGGAGGAACTGCAGGGCCGAGACGTCTCCCGTGGCGAGTCGGATCTGAAGGGCCACATCAAGGGCGTCGAGGAGAGTGACGAGGGTTCGGGTTCGGCAGCCTATGTGCCGCCGGAAGCCAAGGACGACATCCAGCTCCAGTATGCGCTCGAACTGCTGCGCGGCCAGAAGACGGATCCGGCATTTCCGCCCAATCCGGAAAAGGCCGTGATGAACCAGTAGGCCGTTTTTAACTCTACTCTGACGGTCATCTAGAGCGATTGTCTGCGCTTCCGGTGCTCACGGACTTGAATGTCCGCTCCGCTCCGGTTCTCGAAAATCACTCTATATGACTCGCCAGAGCGAGTTATAATCCGGCCTACACGATCGACCGCGTACTGCGTATTGCGTTGCTGCCGGGACCCGCAAGGTTCCGGCAGTTTGATTCAGGGACTGTTCCGCCGGCAGGGGATTTGGCGTGGCACCAGCAGACAAGGACATTGAACGCCCGCTCGGGCAGGCGGTTCGGCCGGCGCGCCGGGCGTGGCCGCGTTTTCGCGCCGGGCAGGTCGCCGCGGTTACGGCCGCGCTCTGCGTCGTGGCCTTTTCCGGCGCTATCGCGCTGCGCGAAAGGCCGTTCCGCAACCCGGCGGCGATCGTGGTTTCCACCCCGCAGGCTGAGGCGCAAGCCATCGCGCCCGACATATCCGCCGCGCCGGTCGAACCGGCTGCGGTTCCCGACGGTCCCTCCATCATCAACGTCAATCCGCCCGACGGCTCCGGCAAGGGCGTTGTGATCATCCGCGACCCGTCGGAGTTCGGCCAGAATTTGCGGGTCGCCCATCTTCCCGACAAGGCGCTGATCGAGCAGAGCGAAACCGGCCCGCTCCCGGTGCGCGCCGGTGACGGCAGGCGTCCCGTCGACGTTTACGCCCGTCCCTGGTCGGGCGCGCGCGGTGCGCGCGTTGCGATCGTGATAGGCGGCCTCGGCCTGTCCCAGACCGGCACGCAGGAAGCGATAGCCAAGCTTCCCGGCGAGATCACGCTCGCCTTCGCGCCGCAGGGCAACAGCATCGGCCGCTGGATGCAGGAGGCGCGCCGCACCGGTCACGAGATCATCATGCAGGTGCCGCTCGAGCCGTTCGACTTCCCCAATGTCAATCCGGGCCGCAACACGCTGACGGTGGACGCCACGTCTGAGGAAAACCTGGAGCACCTGCACTGGGCGCTGTCGCGCACCACCAACTATACCGGCGTGATGAACTATATGGGCGCGCGCTTTTCCGCGGACGCCACGGCCATGGGTCCGTTCTTGGCCGAACTCGGCAAACGCGGCCTCCTCTATCTCGACGACGGCTCGACCGCGCGTAGCGTGGCGCCCGAACTCGCCCTGAAGAACCGCGTCCCCTTCGCGATCGGCGACACGGCCATCGACACGGTCCGCAATCGCGGCGAGATCCTGAAAAAGCTCGATGAACTCGAACGCACGGCGCGCGCCAAGGGCTACGCCATCGGCACCGGCTCGGCCTTCGAAATTACCGTCGACGCTGTCGCTTCCTGGGCGCAGGAAGCGAAGAAGCGCGGCATCGAGATCGTTCCCGTTTCAGCGCTGACGACAGACCCCGAACGAGGTTAGACCATGCCGAAGAAGCGAAATGTCAGGGCCGAGGATCTGCCCTATCGGCCCTGCGTCGGGGCGATGGTGCTGAATGCCGAAGGCCGGGTCTGGGTCGGGCATCGCCTTGCCGAACCAGACGGCGAAATGGCGACTTCGCATCAGCTCTGGCAGATGCCGCAGGGCGGCATCGATCCCGGCGAGGAGCCGTTGGAGGCGGCACGCCGCGAACTCTTCGAGGAAACCGGCATGGAAAGCCTGAAGCTGCTTGCCGAGACGCCGGACTGGATCAACTACGATCTTCCGTCCGAACTTGTCGGCATCGTCTGGAAGGGAAGATACCGCGGCCAGACGCAAAAATGGTTCGCCTTCCGCTTCCATGGCGACGAGAGGGAGATCCGCATCAACCCGCCGCCCGGCGGCCATTCGCCCGAATTCGACCATTGGGACTGGAAGAGAATGGACGAACTGACCGGCCTTATCGTGCCGTTCAAGCGCAAAGTCTACGAAGAGGTGGTCGGGGCCTTCCGGCATCTGGTGGATTGACGAGGTTCCGTGCAAGGAAACCTGCCTTAAATCATTGCTTGAGGCGAATCCTGTCGCAATACTAGCTCCAAACAGGGAAATTTTGCATTGCTAGGCAATTCTGTCGCGAGATATTGCGTTGAATCTGCGAGGGCATTATTGGTGCTGCGAAAACTGCAGGAAGCGGGCGCTCCACGTGCAAGACTCATTCGGACCGCAGGACGTGAACCAGGCCGGCGCGATCCTCTCCATTGATCTCGGTGCGATCCGGGAAAATTACCGCATCCTCCGGAGCCGGCTGACGCGCGGCCGATGCGCTGCCGTGGTCAAGGCGAACGGCTATGGGCTGGGGGCTACGCGGGTTGCGAAAGCCTTGGTGGAGGATGGCTGCGATACGTTCTTCGTCGCCCATGTCGCGGAGGGCATCGAACTCGAGCGCTCGATCGGGCGGGACGTCGCAATCTACGTACTAAACGGCGTCCCTCCCGGCGCTGAAACGCAATGCGCAGCGGCCGGGCTGATCCCTGTCCTCAACAGCACCGAGCAACTGCAAGCCTGGCGCGCCGCCGCCCGCCGTCTCGCCAAACCGTTGCCCGCCGCTCTCCAGATCGACAGCGGCATGTCGCGGCTCGGTCTTGCGCCGTCTGAAGTCGATGCGATCACCGCAGATCCGGCGTCGCTGGACGGGATAGATCTGAAGCTTGTGATGAGCCATCTCGCCTGCGCCGACGAACCCGACAGCCCGGCCAATGCCCTGCAGCTCCGCAACTTCGAAGCGTTGCGCGCGAAGCTGCCGTCGGCGCCGGCATCGCTTGCCAATTCCTCCGGCATATTTCTCGGCGGCGGTTTTCATTTCGACCTCGCCCGGCCGGGCGCGGCGCTCTACGGCGTCAATCCGACACCCGGCAAGCCGAACCCGATGCGGCAGGTCGTCAGCCTTGCTGCCAAGGTGATCCAGACGCGGACGCTGGAGGCGGGCGCCGGCGTCGGCTACGGCCATTCCTATCGCGCCGCCGGCGGCTTGAGCGTCGCCACGATCTCGCTCGGCTATGCCGATGGCTGGCCAAGGCATGCGGCGTCGCGCGCCTTTCATGACGGCGTGCCTTTGCCCTTCGCCGGCCGTGTATCGATGGACAGCATCGTTCTCGACATATCGGCGCTGCCGCCTGGCACCCTAGGCACGGGCGATACGGTCGAATTGATCGGCGCGCATCAGACGGTGGACGAGGTCGCCGCGCAGGCCGGCACGATCGGCTACGAAATACTGACCGGCCTCGGCAGTCGCTTTCACCGCATCTACGAAGGCGGGTGAGCGGCTTTGCCGTAGCCAAGGCAGTTTGAAAAGGGGTTTGGACGAGTGAAGGTTCTGGTTCTGGGCAGCGGGGTGATCGGCGTCACCACCGCTTATTATCTCGCGCAGGCAGGGCACGAGGTCGAGGTCGTCGACCGCCAGAGCGGGCCGGCGCTCGAGACGAGCTTCGCCAATGCCGGCGAGGTTTCGCCGGGCTATTCCTCGCCCTGGGCCGGCCCGGGCATTCCGCTGAAGGCGATCAAATGGCTCCTGATGCGGCACGGCCCGCTGGTCGTGCGGCCGAAATTTGACCCGGCCATGTGGTCGTGGCTCTTGAAGATGCTGCGCAACTGCACCTCCGCGCGCTACGCCATCAACAAGGCGCGCATGGTGCCGATCGCCGAATACAGCCGCGACAGCCTGCGCGCTCTGCGCCAGGAGACCGGCATCGCCTATGACGAGCGCAGCCGCGGCACGCTGCAGTTGTTCCGCACCCAGGCGCAAGTCGACGGCACCGGCGGCGACATCGAGGTGCTGAAACAGTTCGGCGTACCGTTCGAAGTCCTGGACCCGGCAGGCTGCATCGCGGCCGAGCCAGCACTCGCCAAGGTTCGCAACAAGATCGAGGGCGGCCTCCGTTTGCCCGGCGACGAGACCGGCGACTGCCAGATGTTCACCGAACGGCTGGCTGCACTGTGCGCCGGGCGAGGCGTAAAGTTCCGTTTCGGAACGGCCATCGACAAGATTTTGGTCTCCGGTAAAGCCGTGACCGGCGTGGCGACCAGCGCCGGTTTGCTGACCGCCGAGGCCTATGTCGTAGCGCTTGGCAGCTATTCGCCGTTGATCCTCAAGCCGCTCGGCCTTTCCGTTCCGGTCTATCCTGTGAAGGGCTATTCGATCACCGTGCCGATCACCGATCCTGCCGGCGCTCCGGTCTCGACTGTCATGGACGAGAGCTACAAGGTCGCGATCACCCGGCTCGGCGACCGCATCCGTGCAGGCGGCACCGCCGAGATTTCAGGCTACGACCTCCGGCTCCATGACGCGCGGCGCGACACGCTGGAACATTCGGTCGGCGAACTGTTTCCGAATGGCGGCGCGCTCAAGGACGCGAAATTCTGGTGCGGGCTCCGGCCGATGACGCCGGACGGCCCGCCCATTATCGGACAGGCAGGGCCGAAGAACCTTTACCTCAACACCGGCCACGGCACGCTCGGCTGGACGATGGCCTGCGGTTCGGGCCGCGTGCTCGCCGACCTGATCTCGAGAAAGAAGCCGGAGATCGACATGAGCGCTCTGGGCCTGAGCCGCTACGGATAGGCAAGGCAATCGCCTTCCGCCGCCGCGGCGTGTTCCTTTCTTGGAGCGCCTAAATTTTAGGCACGCGTTGGTGCAAATACGGTCAAAAAGACGGCAGCGCCACGCGTCGTTGGCCGTGTAGAGAATTCATTAACGAATTATTCTGGCTGCGCCGTCGACGTTGGCACGCCCCTTGCTTCCCTTGGCTCAGCAAAATAATCCAAGGGGGATCCGATCCTGTTCCGGATAGTGGCTGCGATTTTGGTTCTGACGGCATTTGCGCCGGATGCCGTTGCACGCCCGATGGACATCGGCGGCCCGACCAGTTCGCCGATCGGCCATTTTGAATTCTGCAAGAAATGGCGCGACGAATGCGCCAGGATCGCGGAGCCGTCCGGTCCCGAGGCGCTTAGCGAAGCGGCGTGGGCGGCCATCAGGCAGGTCAACGAGCGCATCAACTCCGAGATCGCTCCGAAGACGGACCGGGAACTCTTCGGCAAGGAAGAGCTGTGGACCTTTCCCAAGAGCGCCGGCGATTGCGAGGATTTTGCGCTGCTCAAGCGCCGCATTCTGATCGAGGAACAGGGCCTTTCGCCTTCGAACGTACTTTTGACGGTAGTGAAGAGACAAAACGGCGAAGGCCACGCCATCCTGACGCTGCGAACCACGGAAGGAGATTTCGTGCTCGACAATCTTCATCCGGCGGTTCGGCCCTGGGATGCTGCGAAGGGCTACAAATTCATCAAGCGCCAGTCCTCCGAACATGCGGCCGCATGGGTATCGATCGGCGTTCCCGGCCCGGCGCCCGTTCTGTCGGCGGGCAGCAAGCCGTGAGGAGCAGGCGGGACTTTCCGCACCGAAATTTTTTCGCGCTCCGATTGTAATTTTCGCGAATTGGTGGCCTCATCAGGTCCTTGGGTACCTGGAGGGCATTCGCCATGTTTAAACGCCTCTTCGCCGAATTCCTCGGCACTTTCTGGCTTGTGTTCGGCGGTTGCGGCAGCGCCGTTCTCGCCGCCGCGTTCCCCGATGTCGGCATCGGGCTGCTTGGTGTTTCGCTGGCTTTCGGTCTGACGGTTCTGACTATGATCTACGCCGTCGGCGGCATTTCCGGGGGCCACTTCAATCCGGCCGTCTCGGTGGGCCTGCTCGTCGCCGGCCGCTTCCCGGCAAAGGATCTCGTGCCCTATGTCGCCGCCCAGATCGTCGGCGCGGTCGTCGGCGCGGTGGTCCTCTACCTGATCGCCAGCGGCAAGGCGGATTTCTCGCTGGCGGGCGGCTTCGCTGCCAACGGCTATGGCGAGCATTCGCCCGGCGGCTACTCAATGGCTGCGGCGCTCCTGGCCGAGATCGTGCTGACCTTCATGTTCCTGATGATCATTCTTCGCGTCACTTCCGGCGACGTGCCGGCCGGCTTCGCGCCGATCGCCATCGGCCTGACGCTGACGCTGATCCATCTGATCTCGATACCGGTCACCAACACTTCGGTGAACCCGGCCCGCTCGACCGGCCCGGCCTTGCTGGTCGGCGGCTGGGCGATCCAGCAGCTCTGGCTGTTCTGGGTCGCGCCGCTCGTCGGCGCAGCGCTCGCCGGCTTTGCCGACAAGGCCCTGTTCGAGAAGCGGCCCGATGCGGCCGCCCAAACGCCAGCCTGAACCGGCAGGATTACAGGAAAACGGCGCCCTCGGGCGCCGTTTTCATTTCGCATTAAAGTTGCCGATCAGGTGAAATATTGCCCGCCATTGGCGGTGATCGTCGAGCCGGTTATGAAGCCGGCGTCGTCCGACGCAAGGAACACGACACAGCGCGCAATTTCATCCGCCTCGCCGAGCCGCCCGACCGGGATCTGCGCGATGATAGATTCGCGAACCTTTTCCGGCACCGCCATCACCATGTCGGTGGCGATGTAGCCGGGGCAGATCGCGTTTACGGTTATGCCCGCCCGGGCGCCTTCCTGCGCCAGCGCTTTGGTGAAGCCGAGATCGCCCGCCTTCGCCGCCGAGTAGTTCGCCTGCGCGAACTGGCCTTTCTGGCCATTGATCGACGAGATGGTGATGACGCGGCCGAATTTGCGTTCGCGCATGCCATTCCACAGCGGGTGCGTCATGTTGAACACGCCCGAAAGATTGGTGTCCAGGACTTCGCGCCACTGCTGCGGCGTCATCTTGTGAAACGGCGCGTCGCGGGTGATGCCGGCATTGTTGACCAGAACCTCCACCGGCCCGAGATCGTCCTCGACCGCCTTGATGCCGGCGGCGCAGGATTCGTAGTCGGCCACCGACCATTTGTAGGTCTTGATCCCGGTCTCGTCGGTGAATTTCCTGGCGGCCTCATCATTGCCGGCATAGTTCGCGGCGACGTTGTAGCCGGCCTTTTTCAACGCGATCGAGATCGCCGCGCCTATGCCGCGCGATCCGCCCGTGACGAGTGCGGTTCTGGTCATTGATGGTCCTCCTCCTGTTAAACAGGGGAGTCAAGGGAATAGGGGAGTAAGGCAATAGGGGCCAGTCATAACCCTACTGCCCTACTGCCCTACTCCCCTACTCCCCTAATTCATCGCTTCAAAACACATCGCCACGCCCATGCCGCCGCCGATGCACAGCGTCGCCAAGCCCTTCTTCGCGCCGCGGCGCTTCATCTCGAAGGCCAGTGTGTTGAAGATGCGCGCGCCGGATGCCCCGATCGGATGGCCGATGGCGATGGCGCCGCCATTGACGTTCACGATCTCCGGATCCCAGCCCATATCCTTGTTGACGGCACAGGCCTGCGCGGCGAACGCCTCGTTGGCCTCTACGAGGTCGAGGTCGCCGACCGACCAGCCAGCCTTTTCCAGCGCGCGGCGCGAGGCGGGAATCGGCCCGGTGCCCATGATCTGCGGATCGACGCCTGCGGTCGCCCAGGAAACGATGCGCACCAGCGGCGTAATCCCGCGCCGCGAAGCCTCGGCCTCCGTCATCAGCACGGCCGCCGCCGCACCGTCGTTCAGCCCCGACGCGTTAGCCGCCGTCACCGTACCTTCCTTGTCGAAAGCGGGGCGCAGCTTCTGCATGGCCTCGATCGTCGCGCCATGACGGATATATTCGTCTTGGTCGACGACCGTGTCGCCCTTGCGGCCCTTGACCGTCACCGCAACGATCTCGTCCTTGAACTTTCCGGCCTTCTGCGCGGCTTCCGCCTTGTTCTGCGAGGCAAGCGCGAACTCGTCCTGGGTCTCGCGGCTCAACTGCCACTGGCGCGCCACGTTCTCGGCGGTGATGCCCATATGGTAGCCGTGGAAGGCGTCCCACAGCCCGTCCTTGATCATCGTGTCGATCAGCTTGAAATCGCCCATCTTCACGCCGGCGCGCATATGCTGGCAGTGCGGCGACATCGACATCGATTCCTGGCCGCCGGCCACGATGATCCTGGCGTCGCCGGTGGCGATCTGCTGCATGCCGAGCGCGATGGCGCGCAGGCCCGATCCGCACACCTGGTTCAAGCCCCAGGCGGTGGTCTCCTTGGGCAGGCCGGCGCCGATGGCGGCCTGCCGGGCCGGGTTCTGGCCTTCGCCGGCCGTCAGCACCTGGCCGAGGATGACCTCGTCGACCTCCTGCCCATCGACGCCGGCGCGCGCCAGCGCTTCCTTGATGACGACGGCGCCGAGTTCGTGCGCTGTGGTGTTGGCGAACGCGCCGTTGAACGAACCGACGGGCGTGCGGGCGGCGCTGGCGACTACGATTGCGTTGGAAGCGGACATTTTCGTCTCCGGGCTGATACGGGAAGCAGGGTTCAGGCTTTTTCTTGCCCTTTCCACAAGCTGAGTCAAATCGAATTGCCGGCCGGCAGCCTTGCGTCAGGCGGCGGAGAGGCCGCATGCTGCGCCGTTCGCCGCAGCATGACTGCAGCATGAACTTTTGCACTGCACAAAGCGCTTGGATTTGTGACGCTTTTGCGCATATCCTGTTTTCGGCGCAATCGTTACCGGCTGCTTACGCAAGGTCCGGTCTTCCTGGGAGGAATGTGGATGCCCGCAAAAGACGATCCGGTTGTTATAAAAAAATACGCCAACCGACGGCTCTACAATACGGGCACCAGCACCTATGTGACGCTGGAAGATCTGGCCGAGATGGTCAAGAGGGGCGAGGATTTCACCGTCCAGGATGCCAAGACCGGCGACGACATCACCCATCCGGTGCTGACGCAGATCATCTTCGAACTGGAGAACAAGGACGGCCAGAACATGCTGCCGATCCCGTTCCTGCGCCAGCTCATCGCCTTCTACGGCGACCAGATGCAGATGATCGTGCCGAGCTTCCTCGAACAGTCCATGACGGCGTTCGCCAAGGAGCAGGAGCGCTTTCGCGAGCAGATGAAATCGGCGCTCGGCAAAGGGCCGATCGACATGATGAAGATGCCGGCGCCGCTGAAAGCGCTGGAGGAGCAGACGCGGCGCAACATGGAAATGTTCCAGAACGCGATGCGCCTGTTCACGCCCTTCCCGCCGGCCGGCTCCTCAACTCCGCCGGAGCCTGAGAAGAAGGAAACTTCTCCGAAATCCGACGATCTTCAGGAGCTGAAGGATCAGATCGCTGCCATGCAGCGCAAGATCGATTCCATGGGGTGAGGAATGGTCCGCGCAGCGGACGAAAAGCCAACGATTTGGCTTTTCGAATGACGAACGCCCGGAGCCCTAGCGGAGGGCCGGGCAGGCCGCCGGTTCGCGGAACGCGAATCGCCATGCCGATGGGCGGCTCAACCTTTCGCCGCGGCTTCCAGGCCGGCGATGTCGAACTTCACCATCTTGTGCATCGCTTCGGAGACCCGTTTCGCCTTGCCACGATCGGGATCGCTCATGAGTTCGCCGAGCCGCTTGGGAATGATCTGCCAGGAAAGGCCCCAGCGGTCCTTTAGCCAACCGCATTGCTCTGTCGAGCCGCCCTCCTTCAGCGCGTCCCACAGGCGGTCGATCTCGGCCTGGTTGTCGCATTCGACCATGACCGAGAAGCTGTGGTTGAACGGATCGAGCGGGCCCGCCTCGATCGCCATGTAGCGCTGGTCGCCGAGCGTGAAGGCCGCGATCTTGACGCTGCCCGCGGGTCCGCTCGGGTTGTCAGCGGGCACCGCCGAGACCCACTGGACCGACGAGCCGGGAATGAGGGAGGTGTAGAAGCCGATGGCCGCCTCCATGTCCTTCTCGAACCAGAGATGTTGAGTGACCTTCATCGCGGTGATCCTTCCTTGAGATCGGGGTTCAGCCGAAACGGGCACGCGCGGAAAGCCCGGACGCAGCCGCTTCTCGTTTCAAGGACGAACGACAAGGCGGCCTCCCGACAAATGCGACGATTTTCTTTGCCACGCGGCAGGGAGTCCGCTGGGCTGCGTGGATAAATCCACCTCCATTCTGGCCAGCGCGAAGAAATTTATCTTGAGAGATCAATGACATGTGAAATTATGGGAGAAACTTTTGTTCACACCCCTAGCGCTTCCCGCATAGTTATCGGCAGTTTCTCCCGCGGGAACACCGGTCGCGACGGTGATCTGTGGGGAGTAACCGGCGCCTCCGTCCTGCCGCCAACGTAGCGGCAGGCCTGGGCAGGTTCCGTCCAAGGGTTCCCGCCGGGGCACTACGGTCCCGGAGTGCTGGACGAGCACATAGGGCGGCCCGGGATTAGGTGGCCGTAAGCAGCTTCGGCCGCCGCCACCGTGAAGCCGACTGCCGATGAGGCAACTGGCTTCAGTCCCGGCAAACCGCACAGCGGAACGGACGGAAACGACAAAGCGCCGGCGGGGTGCGAGGACCGCGCCACGTTACTTTACTTTAGGAAGGCTCGGCCTCGCGCCCCGCTTCCCGACTACTCCTTCGACCTCATCCTGAGCGTGTCGAAGGGTCGAAGGGCTCTTTCAGAGGCCAGACGCGAGAGCGGGTGTGGCAATGAGAAAGTGCGCCGGCGCTTTCCCTTCGTGGGGAGGGCGATCCCGCCGGCCGCTACCCCAGATGAACGTCGCGCCCGGAGGCGCGCAGAGACACCGAGAATCCCGCCAGCACGTCGACCAGGGTGATCACCATCAATGTGAAGAACACCGGATGGGCCGCGCCTTTGACCAGCAGAAACTCGACCAGGAAAGCCACGAAGACGAAGGTGGAAAGCAGATGGTCGACCACCGAGGCGTTCGACGTGCGCGTCGATTTCACGATCTCGACGAACAGCAGCAGGAGCGCGGCCACGATCAGCGAAATCCCGAGCGTCATCGAGAACACGCCGCCGGACATCATGGTGAACGAGAATATCTCCGTCGCCCAGGGATCGCCTTCCGGACCATCACCGAAGAAGCCGGCGAGGCCCATATTGTAGAGGATGAACGGCACGATCAGCAGCGGAATGCTCGAAAGCATTGGAATCTCCCATCTCGCACGATCCCGAAAAGTTGCAGACTTTTCGGATCAGATCATGCGCACGACACTGGATGACGGCCTATTGAAGACGGGATTTTGCCGCGTCAAGCAATCGGCGCCGCCGCAAATGAAAAGGACCGGCGCTTGGCCGGTCCTCGTTCATTAGGCGTTAAACGCAGTAGCGCTCAGCTTTCCTTCGGCGTCAGCACCTGGCGGCCGCGATACATGCCGGTCTTCAAGTCGATGTGATGCGGGCGGCGCATCTCGCCGGAATTCTTGTCCTCGACATAGGTCGGGGCCTTCAGCGCATCGGCCGAACGGCGCATGCCGCGCTTGGACGGCGAAGTTTTTCGTTTTGGCACAGCCATGGAATTGCTCCATCTATCGGTAAAGGCCCGGCATGCTCTCGTTGAAGAGCCGTGCGATCCGGACCGGAATCTGAGAAAGTCGGCGAGCCTATACACGGCAAAGCCGCGATTGACCAGCCCGCCGCGAAATTTTTTGGATGATGCGGCGCTATGCCCGCCGATCCGTCAGCGGCGCTCCCGGGTAAGGCCTATTCGAGGCAACGCACATAGCCGCCGGACTTCGCCGCCCGCCGCTGGATCGTGCTGGCGAGCCGCTTCAGGCCGGGGCCTGGCCTGGCCGGGTCGCGGGCGGCCGGATTGGGCAGCGTCACCGCCAGCAGGGCTGCCTGGCGCGGCGTCAGCTCGCTGGCCGAAACGCCGAAATGGTGCTGCGCGGCGGCCTCTATACCGTAGACGTTCGGCGCCCATTCCGCGATGTTCAGGTAGATTTCCATGATCCGCCACTTGGGCATCACGATGTCGAAATAGACCGCCAGCGGCAGTTCGAGCGCCTTTCGCACTACCGAGCGGCCGTTCCACAGATAGAGGTTCTTCACCGTCTGCATCGGGATCGTGGAAGCGCCGCGCGTGGCCTCGCCGGCCAGCGCATCGTCGAGCACCACCTTCAATTCGCCGAGGTCGATGCCGTGATGCCCGCAAAACTGTCCGTCCTCCGACATGATGACGGAATGGGCGAGCACGGGCGTGATGTCTTCAAGCGGTACCCAGCGCCGGTCGTAGCCCGAAAACGTCGCCAGATCCTTGAGCATCAGCGTCGAGACCGGATGCACGAAGGGCAGGAGATAAACGAATGTCAGGACCACCGGCAGAAGCGCGAGCACGATCGCGCCCGTCACGGCGCGGCGAACCCACAGGCCTGTCGTGGCGCGCGATCTTCGTCTCCGCTTCGGCGCCATCGCCAGCCTCTCGGTCTCGGGATCGACTATCGGTTCGTCCAAGCCGCCTGCCTCTGCCTCTCTCTTGCACCCGGCATAATGGTGCTTGGCCTCCCGCGCAATGTCCGAGCCGGCAACAGGCGCGATTGCGGACGCTTGACCGGGTGCACGATTGCCGTAAACGGTCGAATCATGACGATTTCAGCCGATTTGCCGTTCGAGGCCATTCTCGAAGCGCGCGCCGAAGCGGTCGAGGCGCTGTTGCGGCGGCTGCTCGACGACCGCGCCCGCAGCGGCGAGATCGCGCGGCCGGCCGGCCTGATGGCGGCGATGCGGCACGGCGTGCTCAATGGCGGCAAGCGGCTGCGTCCTTTCCTGATGCTGGAAAGCGCTGCCCTCTTCGATCCCGAATCCGACAGCGATGCCGCGCTGCGGGCCGCCGCGGCGCTGGAATGCGTGCATTGCTACTCGCTGATCCATGACGATCTCCCGGCGATGGACGATGACGATCTGCGCCGCGGCCAGCCGACCGTCCACAGGGCCTTCGACGAGGCGACCGCCATCCTCGCGGGCGACGGCCTGCTGACGCTGGCCTTCGACATACTGGCCGATGACACAGCGGCCGAACCGCTTTCGGCGCAGACGCGGCTCGACCTTGTCCTTGGCCTTGCGCGCGCCGCAGGCGCCGGCGGCATGGTCGGAGGACAGGCGCTCGACCTGCAGGCGGAGCGCACGCCGCCGGACGAGACCGGCATCATCACGCTGCAGGCGATGAAGACCGGCGCATTGATCCGCTTTGCCTGCGAGGCCGGCGCGATCGTCGGCGGCGCGCCGGCGCCCGATCGCGAACGCCTGGCCGAATTCGGCTCGGCCATCGGACTGGCCTTCCAGCTTGCCGACGATCTCCTCGACCTCACCGCCAATGCCGAGACCATGGGCAAGGCGACGGGCAAGGACCAGGCGGCGGGCAAGGCGACGCTGGCGGCGCTACACGGTGTGGAATGGGCACGCAGCCAGCTTTCCGGCCTGATCGAACAGGCCCATGCGATACTGGAACCCTATGGCGAGCGTGCCGCGGTTCTGAAGTCGGCCGCAAGCTTCATAGCCGACCGGCGCAACTGACCGGCCTTTCCATCGCGCCATTACTTTCGGCTGCACGGGAAATAGTAGCCCAAAGCCTTGCGCTTGAACGTTTCTTTAATGGTAATGAGGCGTAATCCGGATCTGTAAAATTTTGCGTATGTGTCCGGAGAGTGCGTTGCCTGACTATTCATCGTTTATCCGGTCGATCCGGATCCGGTATCTTTCCGGGCTGCTTGCCTTCGCGCTGACCTCCGGCGCGATCATGTATGCGCTGAACGGCGTCAACGCCTTCCGGCACGATATAGACGAGATCAACGAGCAGATGGTCTCGCTCGCACGCGATCTGCGCAACGCCACCAACTTCGCCGAGACGACCACCACGGCATGGCGCGCCGAGACGCGCGACGCGCTCAAATCGGCCGCTCGCGGCCATGCTGAGCGCCTCAATTCCAGCATCGAGACGCTCACCGCGGCCGTTTCAAACGTCAGGTCGCGCTTGTCCAAGAAGACCGCGGACGAACTCGATTCCGCCTCCGTTAATGGCGACCTGTTCTGGTCGGCCCGCGATATGGTTCGCAATCTGGATGTGCTGGCCACGGCCCAGGCCCCGAATGAGGCCGCCAATCGCGAAATCGACAACCAGAACAAGTTTTTTGCCCAGCCGTCGCTGATCCGGGCAGGGACAGCGCTGGACGCCGAACACGAGCTGGTCGAGGCGCGCGGCAACAGGCTGCTGCTTTGGGCGAGCACCGCATTGCTGGCTGTGCTCGCGAGCGTCGCCATCTGGATATTCCGTCCGATGGAAAAGGCTATCCGCCGAGCTTTCGCCCAATCCTCGGAATCGCTGTTCAAGGCCGAGGCGGCCGACCGCGCCAAATCCGAATTCCTGGCCAATATGAGCCACGAGATCCGTACGCCGATGAACGGCGTGCTCGGCATGGCCGAACTGTTGGCCAAGACCGAACTCACGCCGCGCCAGAAGACATTCACCGAGGTCATCGTCAAATCCGGCAATGCGCTGATCACCATCATCAACGACATTCTCGATTTCTCGAAGATCAACGCCGGCCAACTGACGCTCGATCCGGCACCGTTCCGGCTGGCCGAGGCGGTCGAGGATGTGGCCACGCTGATGTCGGCCCGCGTCGCCGAGAAGAACCTCGAACTGATCGTCCGTGTCGATCCGCGCCTGCCCAGCGACCTTGTGGGTGACGTCGGCCGCTTCCGCCAGATCGTCACCAACATGGTCGGCAATGCGGTGAAGTTCACCGAAAAAGGCCACGTCCTGATCGACGTCTCCGGCGAGGTGGTCGACGAGACGGTCCAGCTCAAGGTTCGCGTCGAGGATACCGGCATCGGCATACCGGCCGACAAGCTCCAGACCGTGTTCGAGAAATTCGCGCAGGTCGACGGTTCGTCGACCCGCCGCCATGAAGGCACCGGGCTCGGGCTGGCGATCGCCGCGCGGCTGGTCGACCTGATGGGCGGCACGATCGGCATCGAGAGCGAGGTCGGCCGCGGCTCGGTGTTCTGGTTCGCCGTGCCGCTGCCGGCGCATGCGGCAGGCACGAAGAACGAGATCGTTCCGGTCGACGTCACCGGCGCGCGCGTTCTGGTTATCGACGACAATCCGGTCAACCGAGAGATTCTGCTCGAGCAGTTGAGAAGCTGGGGTTTCGACTGCGCGGCTGCTGAAAGCGGCGCCGTGGGCCTCGCCTTCCTCGACCGCGCCAGTCAGCTCGGAGCGGCGATCGACTGCATCATCCTCGACTACCAGATGCCCGGCATGAGCGGCGCGGACGTCGCCAAGGCGATAAGCTCCGACGTTCGGCTTTCCAGCATTCCCGTGGTGCTCTTGACCTCGGTCGACCATATCGATTTCGGCCGGCTGGTCGTCGAATACGGTATCGCCGCGCATCTCACCAAGCCCGCCCGCTCGGCCATGCTTCTCGGCACGGTGATTGCGGTGATCCAGCGCGCCCGCACCAATGTCGGCAAGGCGCATTTCGTCCGCGAGCCCGTACAGCAGTTGCAGAACGCCGTCGCGTCGGCCTTCACAGCGCTGCGTGGCGGGCCGGCCGCCAGTTCCGAACGCGATGCCGCCCTATCGGGCAATGCGCCGCTCGACATTCTGGTCGCCGAGGACAATGAGGTGAACCAGATGGTGTTCGGGCAGATCCTCTCCGGCCTCGGCCTCTCCTACCGCATCGCCGCCAATGGCCGCACCGCCGTCGAGATGCACCGTTCGCTGCAGCCGAAGCTGATCCTTATGGACGTCTCGATGCCGGAAATGAACGGCTACGAGGCCGCTTGCGCCATCCGGGAGTTCGAGAAATCCACCGGCGCGCACATCCCGATCATCGGCGTCACCGCGCATGCGCTGAAGGGCGACCGCGAGAAGTGCCTGGAAGCCGGCATGGACGACTACATCCCGAAGCCGGTCTCGCCCGACCGCCTCGGCGCCAAGATCGGCTCGTGGCTCAGCGAGACCGCGCTGGCGAAAACGGCTTAGTTTCAATGGCTTGCGAAGAGGCCGCCGGCTCTACCGGTTCCTCACCACGATACATGATCCGCCGGCGCCGCGCAGTTGCTGGCAGATGATGTCGGCATTGGCGCGGTTGTCGACGCCGATCCTCACGGCATAGATGCCGCGGCGGCCGATCGGCGTGCGCACGCGGCTAACGACCGGCTCGTAGTCGGCGAGCAGCGCGGAAAACCGCCCTTTCAGGCGCTGCCACTGCTTTATCGCGGCTGCGCGGCGGAAATTTCCCGCCACCTGGACGCCCCAGGGCTTGATGTTGACCGTCGCCATGGCGGTGACTGTGGATTGAATCACCGGCAGACGCCTGCATGCATCGCGAAAAGATTTTTTCGGATCAATGGGTTGAACGTTTCCGACGTAGCCGGTCTCGGAAAATTTGTACACAAAGTCGCCCATGATGTCGAAAACGTAGTCTTCGGTCTCGATCGGCAGGAATCCTCCGGAGTTTAGCCAGCGCGAGACGCGGTTCTCGCCGGCATTGTAGGCGGCCGCCGCGAGCCCGAGATTTCCGAAGCCCGATTTCAACTCGCCGAGGTATCGTGCGGAGGCCGGTATCGCCTTCTCGATGTCGAAGCTGTCGTCGAGCCCGCGCAGCGCAGCCGTGCCCGGCATGAACTGCGCGATGCCTTCGGCGCCGGCCGGGCTGACCGCGTTGGGGTCGAACCTGCTCTCCTTCCAGATCAGCCGCGCAAAAAAATCCTTGGGAAGGTTGTTACGCTCGGCATGGGTTTCGATCAGGTCGCAGACCCGGTCGATCGTAACAGGCGGTGGGCCGAGCGCCGATGACGGCTCGGCCCCAGCCGGAGCGCCGGCCGCAAGAACTGCCGTGTAGGCCAGGCACAGCTTTCGCCGGGCGACCCGCATCTTCTATTCCGCCGCGGCCTTGCCGCCGCGGCCGAAGCGCTGCTCGATATAGTCAGCGACCATCTTTTCGAATTCTTCGGCGATATCGGGGCCGCGCAGCGTGGCGGCCTTCTTGCCATCGATGAACACCGGGGCGGTCGGCATCTCGCCCGTGCCGGGCAAGGAGATGCCGATGTCGGCGTGTTTGGATTCTCCCGGCCCGTTGACGATGCAGCCCATCACCGCGACCTTCAACTCCTCGACGCCCGGATATTTCTCGCGCCAAAGAGGCATGTTCTTGCGCAGATCCGCCTGGATGTTCTGCGCCAGTTCCTGGAACACGGTCGAGGTGGTGCGGCCGCAGCCGGGGCAGGCCGCCACTGTCGGCACGAACTGGCGAAAGCCCATGGTCTGCAGAAGTTCCTGCGCCACCTGCACCTCGCGGGTGCGGTCGCCGTTCGGTTCGGGCGTCAGCGAGACGCGGATCGTGTCGCCGATGCCCTGCTGCAGCAATATGCCCATGGCCGCCGAAGAGGCGACGATGCCCTTGGAGCCCATGCCGGCCTCGGTAAGGCCGAGATGCAGCGCATGGTCGGAGCGCTTCGCCAGTTCGGTGTAGACTGCGATCAGATCCTGCACCTGGCTGACCTTGGCCGACAGGATGATCTTGTCGCGAGAAAGCCCGATCTCCTCGGCCGCGTGTGCGGAAAGCAGCGCCGACTGCACGATCGCCTCTCGCGTCACCTCCTGCGCGGTCAGCGGCGAGCCCTCCTTATGGTTCTCGTCCATCAGCCGGGTCAGAAGGTCGGCGTCGAGCGAACCCCAATTGACGCCGATGCGCACCGGCTTGTTGTAGCGGATCGCCATTTCGACGATGGCGCCGAACTGCTTGTCCTTCTTTTCCTTGAAGCCGACATTGCCCGGGTTGATGCGGTACTTGGCCAGCGCCTCGGCGCATTCGGGGTGATCGGCAAGCAGGCGGTGCCCGATATAGTGGAAATCGCCGACCAGCGGCACGTTGACGCCGAGCCGATCGAGCCGCTCGCGAATGCCCGGCACCGCGGCGGCGGCCTCGTCGCGGTCGACGGTGATGCGCACGATCTCGGAGCCGGCGCGGTGCAGCGCCGCGACCTGGCGAACCGTCTGGTCGACATCGGCTGTATCGGTATTGGTCATCGACTGGACGACGACCGGCGCACCGCCGCCGACGATCACGCCGCCGACATCGACGCCGACCGATTTGCGGCGGGCAAAGGGGGCGGAAAAATACCCGGTCATTTGGCCGGCCTCTTAAGCGAAAAATTCCGCCATGAGGTGGAGGACGGCGCTCATTATGTCAATGGCGAAGTAGCTTTGCAGGTCAGAGCGCGAGGTCCCAGGTCTGGCCGACAAGGTCCTTGCCGAAGGAATGGTGGCGCTCTTCCCCGGTCAATTGGAAGCCTGCCGCCTGATAGATGCGGCGCGCCGAGACGAGCACATCGTTGGTCCAGAGCGTCAGGGTCTTGTAGCCTTTGGCGCGCGCGAATCCGATGCACTCGTCGACCAGCCGGCGACCGATGCCAAGACCCCGCGCCGAAGGCTCGACATAGAGCAGGCGCAATTTCGCCACCTCGGCGGATTTGCGCATGAGAAAGACCGATCCGACCACTTCGCCCTCACGCTCCGCGATCCAGGCGTTCTCGTATTCCGGGTCGAACGACTTGACGAAGCC
This sequence comes from Allomesorhizobium camelthorni, assembly GCF_011045125.1. Classification (GTDB taxonomy): domain Bacteria; phylum Pseudomonadota; class Alphaproteobacteria; order Rhizobiales; family Rhizobiaceae; genus Allomesorhizobium; species Allomesorhizobium camelthorni. Next base: position 232,503 of record NZ_JAAKZF010000001.1, read on the forward strand.
GGCGAGAATTTCGGCCGCCAGCGCCTCATAGCTTTCGTTCCAGCCATATTCCCGGGCGTAGAGGACACCCTGACGGTGGATGATCCAGCCGATATCGCCGACCTGTAGCGGCCGCAGGATGTAAGGCGTTGACGGTTCCCGATTTTGACCGAGCAGACGCTGCACCCTTTGCATGGCCGCAACAACGGCCTCGCGATGTTCGGCGGAAAGCCGGCCGAGCAGGCCCGCAACTTCTTCCCGCGACGCCCGGTCAAGGGGCTCGAATGCCTTGCGGCCGGCGTCCGTTATCGACAGCACGGACTGCCGCGCATCCGTCGGCGCCGGCGCCCTGGTCACAAACCCGCGGCTTTCGAATTTCTTCAGCAGGCGGCTGAGATAGCCGGCGTCCAGCCCCAGGTCGCGGCCGAGATCGGTTGCCGTCAGGCCGTTGCGGTGGGCGAGTTCGTAGAGCACCCGCGCTTCGGTCAGCGAAAAGGCGCTTTTGTGCAGCCGCTCCTCCAGCAGGCCGATCTGACGCGTGTAGAACCGGGTAAACGCCCGCACATCCGCGATCTGCTCTTTGGATGGCTGCTCTTTGGTCGGGATCGAAACTTCGGTCATCGGAGCCTCCGCTGCTCCGATCAATGTCACGCAAACAGTTGACTGAGTCAAGTAATTGCGCGGTGGCGTAGGCGGTTCAAAAACTTGTGACGACGCTGATGCCGAGGCCTTCGAACCTGTCCATGGCCATCAGCGCTTCCGGCACTTCGGCGAGGCTGATCTTGTGGCCGACAAGTTTTTGCGGCGAAAGCTTGCCGGTCGCGATCATGTCCATCATCGCGCCGTAGCGGAACGCCTGCATACCGTGGCTGCCGAGGATTTCCAGTTCGAACGCGATCAACTTGCTCATCGGCACCTGCGCCCTGGCGTGGTCGCCCAGCATCAGTCCGACCTGAACGTGGCGACCGCGCCGGCGCAGATTGGAGATCGAGTTGTAGCAGGTCACGGGGTGGCCGAGCGCGTCGATGGAGACATGCGCGCCGCCCTTTGTGATCTGCTTGACCGCGCGGACGACATTTTCGGTTTTCGCGGCGTTGACAGTGGCTACCGCGCCCATTTGCCTGGCGAAATCGAGCTTCTCGTCGGTCAGGTCGATTGCGACGACATTGGCGCCCATCGCGGTGGCGATCATGATGGCGGACAGGCCCACGCCGCCGCAGCCATGCACCGCGACCCATTCGCCGGGTTTGGTCCGGCCCTGGTCGACTATGGCGCGGAAAGAGGTAACGAAGCGGCAGCCGAGCGCGGCCGCCGTGGCGAAATCGAGCTCCTCCGGCAGGCGGACGAGGTTGGTGTCGGCGAAGTCGAGCGCGACATATTCGGCGAAAGAGCCCCAGGCGCTGAAGCCGGGCTGAAACTGACGCTCGCAAACCTGGTGGTTGCCCGAATTGCACTCGAAGCAATGGCCGCAGCCGGCCACGAACGGCACGGTGACGCGGTCGCCGATCTTCCAGTTTTTTACGTGCGCGCCGACCGCCTGGACCGTGCCGGCAAGCTCGTGGCCGGGGACATGCGGCAGCGTGATGTCGGGGTCGTGCCCCATCCAGCCATGCCAGTCGCTGCGGCAAAGCCCGGTCGCCTCGACCTTTACCACCACGCCGTCCGGCGTCGGCGTGGGATCGGGGACGTTCCGGATGGCGGGCGGCGTGCCGAACTGCTCGAAGACCACGGCTTTCATGTGCTTGTTCCCGACTGGCGCGTTGGACAATAGCCGGTATATCGCCCGGAGCGCCGGGGCACAAATGTCCCAAGTTGACGGGAAAGAGCGGATCGATCGTCATTGTCTGCTCTCCGGCGCGTAATGGAGGATGACAACACCTGACTTGAGCGTCCTCGTCTCCAGATGCTTCAGGGGTATCCGGTTCGGGCCGCCCTTGAAGAACGGCGTGCCTCTCCCGAGAATGACGGGGTTGATCCCGAGGTGATACTCGTCGATCAGGCCGTGCTCCATCAGGGTCGCCGTGAGGTCGGCGCTGCCGAACACGAAGATGTCTCCGCCGTCCCTGGTCTTCAGCTTGGAGACTTCTTCCGCGACATTGCCGTTGAAGAGCTTCGTGTTGTTCCAGTCGGCGCTTTTCAGCGTGCGCGAGAAGACCACCTTCTCGATCTTGTTCATGAAGTCCGCGATCCAGCCTTGCTCGGACGGCCAATAGGCTGCCATGAGCTCGTAGGTCACGCGGCCGAAGATCAGCGTGTCGGCCTTTTCCTGGGTCTCTCGAATGTAGTTCTCGAGTTCTTCTTCGAAGACGAACCAGCTGATGTCCCTGTCCGGACCTTCGAAGATGCCGTCGACGGTCACCATGTCCCATATGATCAGTTTTCTCATAGAACCCTCCTCGTCGTGTATCCCTTTGTGAATTCTCGGCCCTATCCCGCTAAGCGGAAGCGCATGTTGGTGATTTGCCCCGCTTCCGAGACCTCGGTCTTCTTCTCCAGCCTGACCGGCTCCGGGCCCTTCTGACTGAAGAGGCGGATGCCGTCGCCGATGAAGACTGGCGCGACATGGATGAGGACCTCGTCCACGAGCCCTAATTCGAACCGACGGGAAGTCGCAGCATTTCAGCGGGATGCGACGAAGCGTTCCAGTTTGCCCAGGGTTTGCAGTCCCAGTTCCACGGCACCGAAGCCCTTCGCCTCCTGGAACTCGGCAGCCGTGCTGAATACCATGCCCAGCGTTACCTTCGTTGCCCCGTCCTGATCCTCGAACGAGGCCCAGGCGTCGGCATGTTTCGGCCCGTTTTCGCCCCAATGCAGCGTATAGCCGATCCTCTCCTCGGGCCGGACCTCGTTATAGAGATGGTGGTTCGGGAAGACCGTGCCGTCAGGCGCGATCATGTCGAATACCCATTCGCCGCCCGCTCGCAAGTCGATCCTCTTCGTTCGACAGGAGAAGCCTTCCGGCCCCCACCATTGCGGCAGCGTTTCAGAGTTCATCCACGCGCCCCACACGATGGATCGCGGCGCCTGAATCACCCGCTGCAGCACCATGGTCCGTTCAGCCGCGCCTGCGAGGTTATCCAGCCCGGCGCCGAAGCCTTCCCGGTAGCCCGCCTCCATGTCCTGCGCCAGCGATGAAAGCTGCACCGTCACGACCAGCCGGCTGCGCTCGTGCGTTCCCGAGATATCCGCCGTCACCAGCGCGACCGATTGCGTCACGCCTTCGGATGAGATCACCTCGTAGTTCACGCTGCACAGCGCCGGCTGCAACGCCAGCCAGCCGCACTCGCAGCGGATGTCCGGATGGCCCTCTACCTTGCAGAGCGAGACCTCGCGTCCACCCACCCTGGTGTCGGCCTCCAAGAACTCCACGGTGACCGAGGGCGATGGCGCAGCCCAGATCGCCCGCGCGGCCGGGGCCGTCCATGCCTCCCACAGCACCGCCGATGGGGCGGCAATGTCCCGTTCGAAGGTGAGCGTCGCAAAGCGGCCCTTCCTATTATCAGGCACCGCACGGGTCGCACTGGTTGTAGCGAGGTTCTGTGTCATTCTTCGCTGTCCTTCATCATATTCATCACAAATGCATCGAACCGGTCGAGCCGAGCCTCCCAGATGGCCCGCTGTTCATCGAGCCATGTCCGCACCGGATCCAGAGCCTCGGGTACGATGGCGCAGGTGCGTATCCGCCCGTCCTTGGACGTGGTGATCAACCCTGCCTCCTCCAGCACGGAAAGGTGCCGCATCACCGTGGGCAGCCGCAGTCCCGTGGGGCCGGCCAGATCCGTTACCCGCGCAGGTGTTTCGGCGAGCCGGGTCAGGATCGACCGGCGGGTCGGGTCGGCGAGCGCGTGGAAGAGCAGCGAGAGATCAGGATCATGCTTAGCCATGTCGCTAACTATCGCCCATCTGCCGGTGACGCAAGCGAAAACTTCGTCAAGTAGCTAAGTTTTTTTCCGCCCAACGCGCCGAGTTCTTGGAGCAGGCGGCTTCCGTTGCCGAGTCCGCTGAGAAGTTGCTCGCAGCGATGCGAGCGCAGGCCCTGGAAAACGACGGCTCAAGTCGCGCAGCCGTCTTGTGCCTGTTCGCGACACCCGGTAGCGTTGCCGGCGATGGTTCCCCGAACGCGCGAGCGCAAGGGGTGAAAAGGGAACACGGTGCGGCTCTTTCGTTCGAGCCAATGCCGTGGCTGCCCCCGCAACTGTAAGCGGTGAGCAACGCTCGACAACGCCACTGATCAGACGATCGGGAAGGCAGAGCAATGCGGAGACCCGCGAGCCAGGAGACCTGCCATCGCGTGAGTACTCGAACCGGACGGGGTGTGCCGGGAGGAAATGACGTGCAGCGGTCTTCGGTCGGCACGATCAGCTTCCTTCCGTGATCTATCGGAAGGAAATGAGCGGTTGCAGAAGAACAATTCAGCCAAGCAGTGCGATTTCGTTGCGGTTTTCCGGCAGTCCGCCTCCGGAATCGGGCAGCGGCCATGACCGCGCCTTTGTTAACCGCACGCGCGCTCAGCTTTCGATCGCAGTCCGGGCGACTGCTCGTCGACAATGTCGATCTGCGAATAGCCGCCGGCGAGAGGCTGGCAATCACCGGACCGAACGGCGCGGGCAAGACCACGCTTTTGCGCATGCTTGCAGGCGCGCTCCGCCCGGCCAGCGGCGAGGTGCTTCTCGGCGACCGCCGTCTGAGCGACCTTTCCAGTGTCGAACGGGCGCGCAGCATCGCGATCGTCGGCCAGATCGACCAGCCCGATCCGCGTTTGTCGGTCGTCGACTACGTGTCGCTCGGACGTATCCCGCATTCCCCCAGCCGAAATAGACGCAACGAAGCCGAGATCGTGCGCAATGCGCTCGACCGCATCTCGATCGACCATTTCAAGGATCGCCCTATCGGCTCGCTTTCCGGTGGAGAGAGGCAGCGTGCGCAACTGGCCCGCGCCATCGCGCAGGAGCCGAAGATCCTCTTCCTCGACGAGCCGACCAACCACCTCGATCCCAGGGCGCGCGCCGAACTGCTCGATCTCGTATCCCGCCTGTCGATCACGGTCGTCGCGGTGCTGCACGATCTGCCCCTGGTCGCCTCCTTCGCCACCAGGGTCGCTGTCATGAACGAGGCCAGGCTTCACGCGCACGGCACGCCCCGCGAGACGCTGACGCAATCCGTCGTCCGGCAGGTTTTCTCGATCGACGTCTTCCGTTTGCGCCACCCGGCCGAGGATCGCGAACTGACGGTGTTCGACGTGCCAAAAATCCATCCTTTCCCATAACCGCACAAAGGAACCCGACATGAGGCGTTATTCCATTTCGCTCGCATTTGCGCTTTTCGCCGCCCCGGCATGGGCATTCCCGGTGACCGTCGACAATTGCGGAACACCTCTGACCTTCGAAAGCGCGCCCAAGCGCGCCGTCATCCAGGACCTCAACATGACTGAAATGGCGTTCGCACTGGGCCTGCAGCCCTCGATCGTCGGCCTGACCGGGATTACCGGCTGGTACAAGGTCGGCCCGGAATTTGCCGCGCAGCAGGGCTCCATTCCGGAACTGGCGCCAAAATATCCGACCATCGAGAACCTCGTGGCGGTTCAGCCGGATTTCTTCTTCGCCGGCTGGTATTACGGCATGAAGCCGGGTGGCGACGTGACCCCGGACACGCTCGCCCCCTACGGCATCAAGACGCTGGTGCTGACAGAAAGCTGCGTCCATCTCCAGAAGGACCGGCCCGCCGCCTCGCTCGACCTTCTTTTCGGCGACATGGAGAAGCTGGGAAAGATCTTCGGCAAGGAGCACGAGGCCGAAGCGCTGATCGCCAAATGGAAAAACGAGCTGGAAACGATCAAGGACAAGGCGCCCGCGGGTGAAACCCGGGTATTCCTCTACGATTCGGGCGAAGACAAGCCGTTCACGGCCGGCAAATTCGCGATTCCGACGGCGATGATCGAGGCGGCCGGCGGCAGGAACATCATGGCGGATCTGGAAACCAGCTGGGGCACGACCGATTGGGAGACGGTGGCGACGCGCAATCCCGAGTTCCTCATCCTGCTGGATTACCAGGATGACGCCGGATACCGGAAGCTGCTCGATTTCCTGAAGGCGCACCCGGCGATGAAGGAGACCGATGCGGTCAGGAACGAGCGGTTCGTCGCGCTGCGCTACGCCGAACTGACACCCGGACCGGCCAATATCGAGGGCATCCGCAAGATCGCCAAGGCAATGCACCCGGAAGCGTTTTGAGTCGGGCGATGAGCGCCAGATACCACCTGAGCATGGCGGCCGGGGCGGCTGCCATCGCCGCGCTGGCGCTGCTTTCGATCGCCTATGGCTCGACCGTCATCCCGGTTTCGGAGGTGATCGCCGCGCTGGCCGGCGCACTCGGTTTCGAGGGGGGAGACGTCTCCGGCCCGGTCGGCAGGATCGTCGTCGACCTCCGCTTGCCGCGGACGCTGCTCGCAATATCCGTCGGCTCCGGCCTCGGCATCGTCGGGGCTCTGCTGCAAACCGTGACCCGCAACGACCTCGCTGACCCTTTCCTGTTCGGCTTGTCCTCCGGGGCGGCCGCCGGCGCTGTCTCGGTCATCACCATTTTCGGTGACCGGTTCGGAGTCTGGACCTTGCCGGCGGCCGCCTTCACGGGCGGAATACTTGCCGCGGGCGTCGTTCTCCTGCTCGTCAGCCGCGTTCGCGGCCAGGGGCCGGAGCGGCTGATCCTCGCCGGCCTCGCCGTATCTTTCCTTTTCATCGCCCTTACCAACTACATGGTTTTCGCGGGCGACCAGCGCGCCGCGCACTCGGTCCTGTTCTGGACGATGGGCGGCCTCGGGCTCGCCCGCTGGGACAACATCTTTCTTGCGGCAGCCGGCAGCCTAACCATCCTGGCCTTCGCCCTCTACAACAACCGCAAGCTCGACGCGCTGCTGGCCGGCGAAAGCACAGCCGAAAGCCTTGGCGTCGACGTGGCGCGGTTTCGCGCCCTCGTCTTCATCGCCTCGGCATTCTCGACGGCGGTCCTGGTGTCGGTTGCCGGCGTCATCGGCTTCGTCGGCCTGATGATCCCGCATCTGGCAAGGCGCGCCGCCGGTCCGCTCCACGTCCGGCTGGCGGTCGCCTCCGCCGTGTTCGGCGCGGCGCTGATCCTGGCCAGCGACGTTCTGGCCAGGACCATGCTGCCGCCGCAGGAATTGCCGATAGGCATCGTCACCAGCTCGATCGGCGCACTCTTCGTGGTGGCCATGCTGCTGCGACGCGGAAGCTGACCGGCCTCCGCTTCGCAATTCTGCTGCAATGCAATATGTATATTGCGGCGCAATATCACGGAGAAGCATCATGACCGTCAGAAGGACTGCCATCGTCACCGGCTCGACCTCGGGCATCGGCCTGGCAATAGCCCATGCGCTTGCAGCCGAAGGCTGCAACGTCGTCGTCAACTCCTTTTCGGATACGCCGCAGGACCACGCGATCGCCGAGGCGATCGCCAAGGAGCATCCGGGCGAGGCCGTCTACATCAAGGCCGACATGTCGAATGCCTTCGAATGCCGGGCGCTGGTGGAGCGGGCGGCGGAGAAATTCGGCTCGGTCGACATCCTCGTCAACAACGCCGGCATCCAGCATGTCGCGCCGGTGGAAGAATTCCCGGTCGAGAAATGGGATGCGATCATCGCGATCAACCTCACTTCGGCCTTCCACACCATCGCAGCCGCTGTGCCCCTGATGAAAAAGGCCGGCGGCGGGCGCATCGTCAACATCGCCTCGGCGCACGGGCTGATCGCCTCGCCGTTCAAATCGGCCTATGTATCGGCCAAGCACGGCATTATGGGCCTGACCAAGACGGTCGCCCTGGAGCTGGCGCGCGACAAGATAACCTGCAATGCGATCTGCCCCGGCTATGTGCTGACGCCGCTGGTCGAGGCGCAGATTCCGGACCAGATGAAGGCGCACGGCATGGACCGCGAGACGGTCATCCGCGAGGTCATGCTTGACCGGCAGCCGACCAAGGAATTCGTGACCGTCGAGGAGATCGCGGCCGCGGTTTCGTTCCTGTGCTCGCCGGCCGCCGCCCAGATCAACGGCACGCACATCTCGGTCGATGGCGGCTGGACGGCGGAGTGAGATGGGGCATTCCCTTCTCCCCTTCCACGGGGAGAAGGTGGCCCGCCCCTCCGATAAACTCGGGAGGCCGGATGAGGGGCAGCGTCAACTGCCGAAAGTTTGCGCCGCCCCTCATCTGCCTGCCGGCATCTTCTCCCCGTTCACGGGGAGAAGGGCGCTTTCGCCACCGCTGCAACCACTTCCGCAACGCAGAAGGATGCATTCATGACCACCAACGGCCATGCCTCGGATAAAAAACCGATCAACATCGCGTTGCAGGGCGGCGGCTCGCACGGCGCGTTTTCCTGGGGCGTGCTCGACCGGCTGATCGAGGACGGGCGGCTGGAATTCGCCGCCATATCCGGCACCAGCGCCGGCGCGATGAACGCGGTGGCGCTCGCCGACGGCTGGGTGCGCGGCGGCGCCGATGGCGCGCGGCAGAAGCTTTACGATTTCTGGCGCGCCGTGGCGCAAAAGGGCCGCTTCAGCCCGGTGCAGCGCACGCCCTGGGATGTCGCCTGGGGCAACTGGTCGGTGGAGAACACGCCGGGCTATATCTGGTACGATGCGGTGTCGCGCATGCTTTCGCCCTATGTCGCCAACCCGCTCAACCTCAATCCGCTGCGCGATGCGGTCCGCGACGAGATCGACTTCGACAATGTCCGCGCCTGCAAGGCGATGAAGCTGTTCATCTCGGCGACGAATGTCGAAACCGGCCAGCTTCGCGTCTTCAACCCGGACGAGATCGACATCGACGTGATCATGGCCTCGGCCTGCCTGCCACAGCTTTTCCAGGCGGTCGAGATCGACGGAAAACCCTATTGGGACGGCGGCTACGGCGGAAATCCGGCGATCTATCCGTTCTTCAAGGCGACGGAGACCGAGGATGTGCTTCTGGTGCAGATCAACCCGGTGATCCGCGAGGGGACGCCGAAATCCGCCAACGAAATACAGAACCGCATCGACGAGATCACCTTCAATGCCGGGCTGCTGAGGGAATTCCGCGCCATTGCCTTCATCAAGGACCTGATCGCGGCCGGACGGCTGCCGCATGGCGAGTTCCGCGACATCCGCATGCATCGCATCGACGCGGACGAGGCGTTCAAGGATCTGTCGGCCTCTTCGAAGGTCAATGCCGAATGGGCGTTCCTCGAATATCTGCGCGATCTCGGCCGCACCGCCGCCAGCGACTGGCTCGAGGAGAACTACGATGCCGTGGGCGAACGGCCGACGCTCGACCTTTCCGGCGATCTCGACGAGGAGTACCGTCCTATGCGCAGCAAGGGTCTCGGCAAGCGGGTGCAGGAATTCATGGCGACGCACAAGAAGCCCGCAGCGGCACGGCGCAGGGCTTAGCGAATGCGTTAGGCCCGAATTGCGATCTCGACCACCCTGACCAGCCCGCGGGCGGCGACATGCTGCTCCTCGGGATCGGGAATGCGCATCTTCATGCCTTCAAGTCCGTCGAGCAGCAGAGCCGAGAGCAGCGGAGCCGACAGGCCCCGCGCCTGGAGGTCGACGCCGTTGCGCCGGGCTTCGTCCGCGACCGCGGCTTCCACGAGAGCGCCGAGCCGGCTGCGCCAGGTGGCATGGAGATCGCCCGCAAGCCTGCTCTTCATGTCGAGAATTTCGGCGCCGTGCGGGGACGCCGCGATGTGCCGCATCATCGCGATCAGGCACTCCTCGATCATCGTCATCATCCGCTCGGCGAAAGGCCCCTCGCGCCGCAGGATGACGCCTGCCTGCGCGACCGAACCTTCCAGAAGCTGCTCGGCGATGGCCCGGTAGATATCGGTCTTGTTCTTGAACAGGAGGTAGAGCGCCGGCCGCGACATTTCCGCCGCGCTGGCGATGTCGCCCATCGTCGTGCGTGAAAAGCCGTAGGCGAGGACGAGCCTCGTCGCGGCCTCGAGAATGCGGGCTCGCTTGGGGTCGGCGGGTTGGGCGTCTATCGTCATATTCTTCACTTCGTTAATTGTCTATTGACAAAATAACAGAATTTGTCAAGTTGTCAGAGATCGGCGTCTCGGCGCCCCCGGCAGTGGACGAAAACCAAGGGTATCCCCATGCGCCTCATCGTCGACGGAAAATCAATAGAGTTCGAAGCCGATCCTGAAATGCCGCTGCTGTGGGCGCTGCGCGATCTCGCTGGCAAGACCGGGCCGAAATTCGGCTGCGGCATCGCCGCGTGCGGCGCCTGCACGGTGCATATAGGCGGCGAGGCGGTGCGCTCCTGCTCGCTGCCGGTGGGCCAGGTCGACGGCGAGGTCACCACCATCGAGGGACTCGCGGCCAGCGGCAAGCTGCACGCGGTGCAGCAGGCGTGGCTGGACGAGCAGGTGGCGCAATGCGGCTACTGCCAGGCCGGCCAGATCATGAGCGCTGCGGCGCTGCTCGAAGCCAATCCCGACCCGACCGACCAGGACATAGACGAGGCGATGAACGGCAATCTCTGCCGCTGCGGCACATATCCGCGCATACGCGCGGCGATTAAGAAGGCGGCCGCCCTCAAGACGGCGGGGATATGACCATGGCCAGCGTGGCAAAAATCGCACGGCGGACGTTCCTCATCGGCGCGGCGGCTGTCGCCGGCGGCGTTGCGGTCGGCTACTGGTACATCTCCCGCCCCTATGCGAACCCGCTCGAAGGCGGGCTTGCCGAGGGCGAAGCGACCTTCAATCCCTATGTGAAGATCGCTCCCGACAACACGATCACGGTGATCGCGCCGCGCGCCGAGATGGGCCAGGGAATCTCCACGACGCTCGCGGCGCTGGTCGCCGAGGAACTGGATGTCCCGCTCGATATGGTCAAGGTCGAGCACGGCCCGGCATCCTTCGCCTACTATAACGCGGCCCTGCTGGAAGAGGGCGGTCCTTTCCCGTTCTACGACCAGAGCCTGATGGCGGAGACCGTGCGGGGGGCGCTCGGCGGCGTCTCCAAGGCGCTCGGTTTCCAGGGCACCGGCGGCTCGTCCTCGATCCGCGACGGCTTCGAGAAGATGCGGCAGGCGGGCGCGGCGGCGCGCTACGTGCTGGTCGAGGCGGCGGCAAGGAAGCTCGGCGTCGCCGCCTCGGAGCTCAGCACCGCCAATGGCGCGATCGAGCACAAGGCATCGGGCCGAGAGGTCGCTTATGGCGAGGTGGCCGCCGCTGCGGCCGCTATCGATCCGCCCGCGACTGTGCGGCTCAAGGACAAGGCCGACTGGAAGCTACTCGGCAAGCCGCAGCCGCGCGTCGACATGCTGGCCAAGGTGACCGGCGCGCCGATCTTCGGCATCGACGTGGTGCTGCCCGACATGCTCTTCGGCACGGTGAAGATGAGCCCCCGCTTCTGGACGAAGCCGGTCGAGGCCGACCTGTCGAAGGCGGAAAAGATGCCGGGCGTGGTGAAGATCGTGGCGCTGGAGACGAGCTACGGTCACGGCTTCGGCGTGGTCGCCGAAAACACCTGGGCGGCGTTCCAGGCGGCCGACGCCATTGAGGTCGAATGGGAGGCGGCCGAGTATCCGGCCGACAGCGCCGCGATCTCAAAGACGTTGCAGGATGCGCTGGCCTCGGGCGACGGCTCGGCGCTGCGCGACGACGGCGATGTCGACACGGCCTTCGCCGATGCGCCGCGCGAAAGGCTGGTCGAAGCGGCCTACGAGGTTCCCTATCTCGCCCATGCGTGCATGGAGCCGATGAACGCCACCGCCCGGTTCAAGGACGGCGTGCTCGAAATCTGGTCGCCCAACCAGATGCCGACGATAACGCGCTATCTCTGCTCGGAAGCGGCCGGCATCGAACGCGACAAAGTCAATGTCCACACCACGCATCTCGGCGGCGGCTTCGGCCGGCGCGGCGAGATGGACTTTTCCATCTACGCCGCGCTGCTGGCGAAGGAAGCGGCCGGCCGGCCGGTGAAGGTCACCTGGACACGCGAGGAAGACATCCGCCACGACACGTACCGGCCGGCTGCGGCAGGCAGGTTCCAGGCCCGGCTCGGCGACGACGGGCTGCCGGAAGCGCTCGACATGCGCATCGCTTCGCCCTCGGTGATCGGCAGCGCGCTGCGGCGCATGTTCCCTTCGATCTCGCCGCTAGGCCCGGACCGGACCATAACCGATGGCTCGCACAACCAGCCATACGCTATCTCGAACTATCGCGTGACCGGCATTGCAGCCGACATCGGCATTCCGGTCGGCTTCTGGCGATCGGTCGGCAATTCCTACAACGGCTTCTTCCATGAGAGTTTCATGGACGAGATCGCGACCGCCGGCAAAACCGACCCGGTCGAGCTTCGCCGGAAGCTGATGGCCGACTGGCCGACAGCCGTGAAGGTGGTCGAGAAAGTGGCGGCGATGGCCAAATGGGGTGAGCCGCTGCCCTCAGGCAGAGCGAAAGGCTTCGCGTTCACGCTCTCCTTCGGCGGCTGGGTCGCGGAGGTCGTGCAGGTGGCCGACACGCCGGCCGGCATCCGCATAGAGAAGGTCTGGATCGCCGCCGATGTCGGCACGGCGCTCGATCCGGGCATCATAGAGGCGCAGCTGGTTTCTGGCGCGGTTTTCGGCCTCTCCGCCGCCCTGGGTCAAGAAATCACCATTGCCGAGGGCATGGTCGAGCAGTCGAATTTCCATGATTTCGACGCGATGCGGATTTCCCAATGCCCCGCGTTCGAGGTCGCCATACTGGAGAATGCGGAACGGATGGGCGGCGTCGGCGAAATCGGTACGCCGCCGGCCGCGCCCGCACTCGCCAATGCAGTATTTACCCTTACCGGCAAGCGCATCCGCACGCTTCCGCTGTCGAAGGAGGTCGCATTCGCATGAGGTCATCGAATCATGCTGACTCCTGCTGCCATTCCCACTGGTTGCAATTTTCGGCACATCAGCGCGTCGGGAGACCGGGCGGAGGGCCTGGAAAATGTCAGGAAAATGCTACCTGTGATAGCGCCATGAATTTTTCTGACTGTTTCGCGGCGCGACTTTGATGTAGGTATCGCGCGCCTGCGGAGCGTCGCTTCGCGGAGCGATTGAACATGGCCCGGCGCGATACCATATCGGTGGCGCCCTTGCGGACGCGGTCTGGCCAGCCCGACAACGGAAAACGATAATGTCGAGATTCAGGTTCCACAAGCTTGCCGCGTTGGTTGTGCTAGCGGGTTTTGCCGCCTGGACCGCGACGGGGGAATTTTCCTCGGTGGGCAGCGCCGCCAATGAAGACGAGAAAAAGACGGAAGCCGCCGAACAGCCGGCTGCTCCGCTGCGCACGGTTGCGGTTGTGACGCCGCCGCGCGTGCAGCATGCGCGCGCGATCCGCGTTTCAGGCAGGACCGATGCGGAGAAGCGCGTCACGCTAGCCACCCGCGTCATGGGTGTCATAGAGAGCCTGCCGGTGAAGCAGGGCCAGCGCGTCGAGCGCGGCGACCTGGTGATTCGTCTGGACGCTCAGGACAAGGAAGCAGCGGTCCGGATGGCCGAAAGCGTGGTCACGCAGCGGCAGGCCGAGGCTGAAGCCGCCGAGCGGCTGGTGGGGGGCGGCAACGCGCCCAAGCTCCAGGCCGACCAGGCCCGCGCCGCGCTGGCTACGGCCAAGTCGCAACTGGAGAGCGCCAAGGCCGAACTTGCCCAGTACGAGATACATGCACCCTACAACGGCGTCGTCGACCGGGTTCCCGTCCAGCGCGGCAGCACCATCCTGGCGGGCGCCGAGGTGGCGACGCTGATCAATCTCGACCCGTTGCTCGCCATCGGCGAGGTGAGCGAACGCGATCTGCGCTATCTGAAGCTCGGCGACACGGCGGAGATACGGCTGGTCGACGGCACGACCGTGAAGGGCACGCTGCGCTACATCAGCCGCGATGCTTCATCCGCCACCCGCACGTTCCGCATTGAAGTGGCCATTCCCAACGAGAACAAGGAGCTGCCGGCCGGCATGACAGCCGAGATCAAGCTGCTCGCCGAGGCCGCCGACGCCGTGGCGCTGCCACGTTCGGTCGTCACGCTCTCCGCAGACGGCGATCTGGGCATTCGCGCCGTCGACAAGGACAACAAGGTCGTGTTCTTCCCGATCGATCTCGTCGACGACACGCCGAACGGTCTGGTGCTTGGCGGGATTCCGGCCGATGCCCGCGTCATCGTCGCCGGGCAGGATCTCGTCACCGAGGGCGACGCGGTAAAGGCCGTCGAAGCCGACCAGGAGACGATCAGGAACCTTGCCGCCGAAGCCGAAAGCGGGACCCTGTAAGCCGATGGATATCGTCAAGCTAGCGATACGCAATACGCGTCTGACGCTTTCGGTGCTGCTGTTCATGGTGATCGCGGGAGCGGTTGCCTATCAGTCGGTGCCCAAGGAGGCGGAACCGGACGTCGCCGTCCCGATCATGTATGTCAGCCTGGTGTATCAGGGCATCTCGCCGGAAGATTCCGAGCGCCTGCTGCTGCGCCCGGTGGAGCAGCAGCTGAAGAGCCTCAAGGGCCTCAAGGAGATGAAATCCGCCGCCTATCAGGGTGGCGGCTATGTGCTTGTCGAATTCGATCCGTCGACGGATCTCGGCGACGCACTGATCGACACCCGCAACAAGGTGCAGGACGCCAAGCGCGACCTTCCTGTCGGCGTCGAGGAGCCGACGGTCAACGAGGTCAATCTGTCCGAGTTTCCGGTCGTGTTCGTCACGCTGTCCGGCGACATACCGGAGCGCGTGCTGACGGCCGCGGCAAAGGCCCTGCGCGACCGCATCGAGGAAGTGCCCGGGGTTCTGGAGGGCGTGATCCAGGGCTCCCGAGACGAAATGGTCGAAGCCATCATCGATCCGATGAAGCTCTCGTCCTACGGGCTGCAGCTCGACCAGCTGATCCAGGGCATCGGCCAGTCCAACAGCCTGGTCGCCGCCGGCGCCATCGAAGGTTCCGAAGGCAAGTACGCCATCAAGGTGCCGGCCCTGATCGAGACGCCGCTGGATGTAGCCAACCTGCCCGTCGTCGCCGGCCCGAACGCGGTTGTGCGTGTGCGCGACCTGGCGACGGTGCGCTCAACATTCGAGGACGCGGAAACGATAGCCCGTCTCGACGGCAGGAACGCCATCGTCATCGAGGTCAAGAAGCGCATCGGCGCCAATGTGGTCGAGACGATCGAGGGCGCCCAGCGCGTCGCCGACCAGTACGTCGCCGAGAACAAGCAGACCTTGCCGGACCTGCAGGTCACCTACACCCAGGACAAATCGGTATTCGTCAAGCAGCTCCTGTCGGATCTGCAGAACCATGTGATGATCGCCGTCATCCTGGTGTTCATCGTCATTCTCTACGCGTTGTCCGGCCGCGCCTCTATGCTGATCGGCCTGGCGATCCCATCATCCTTCCTGATGGGCATCCTGCTGCTTGCGATGATGGGCTACACGATCAACATGGTCGTGCTGTTCTCGCTGATCCTGGCGGTCGGCATGCTGGTCGACGATGCCATCATCGTCACGGAGTTCGCCGAGCGCCGCATGTCGGAAGGCATGCCGAAGGAACAGGCTTTCGAACTGGCCGCCAAGCGCATGGCGGGCCCGGTCATCGCCGCCACGCTCACGCGCATCGCGGCCTTCTCGCCGCTGCTGTTCTGGCCGGGCATCGTCGGCGATTTCATGAAGTATCTGCCGATCACGCTGATCGTGACGCTCGCCGCCTCGATGGCCTATGCGCTGATCTTCGCCCCGGCAATCGGCGCGATCATCGGCAAGGCGCCGCTGCACACCGAGGAAGACCGCCGCGACGGGCTCTATATGGCGCTCGTCAAAAAGGCCGTGGCCTATCCGATCACCGTGCTCGTCCTGACGGTCGCGCTGCTGGGCGGAGGGCTCTACGCCTACACCCAGTATGGCAACGGCGTCGAATTCTTCCCGAACGTCGAGCCGGACTACGGCCTGCTCTACGTCCATGCCCGAGGCAATTTGTCGCTCGAGGAGATGGATGTGGCCACCCGCATCGTGGAAGGCCGCATCCTCGGCTGGCCCGGCCTGAAATCGGTCTACACCCGCGTCGGCAAGACGCGCGGCGGCGGAGCGGACGTTCCCGAAGACGTGATCGCGGTCATCAACTACGAATTCATCGACTTCCGCGAGCGCAAGTCCGCGCATCATATTCTGGACGATCTCCGTGTCGCCATGGCCGGCATTCCCGGCGTCGACGTCGAGGTGCGCACGCCCGACGCGGGCCCGCCCACCGGCAAACCGATCCAGGTACAGCTTTCCGCGGTCAATCCGGAAGGCCTCAACGAATATGCCGGGGAAGTCGCCGCGGCCGTGGCGAAGGTTCCCGGCGTAATCGAGCTGTCGGACGGCCTGCCGCCGCCCGGCATCGACTGGGCGCTTGAGGTCGACCGCTCAAAGGCGGCCCAATACGGCGTATCGCCCATGGCGGTCGGCACCGTGGTGCAGCTCGTCACCACCGGGCTTAAACTCACCGACTATCGGCCGGCGGGCGCCGACGACGCGGTCGACATCCGGCTGCGCCTGCCGGAAGACCGCCGCACGCTCGCAGCGCTCGACCAGCTACGCATCGAAACCGCAACGGGCTCGGTGCCTATCTCCAATTTCGTCACCCGCAAGCCGGAGCTGACGAGCGGCATACTGAACCGCATCGACGGCAAGCGGACCATCACCATCCAGGCCAACGTGGCGACGGGCTTTCAGGACGCCGCCGTGCAGGCGGAGGTCAGCAATGTCGTCGGCGCGATGGCCAAGCCCGGGATCGAGTGGAAGCTCGCCGGCTCGAACGAAGACAGCGCGGAGGCCAGCGCCTTCCTGATCAATGCCTTCGGCGCGGCGATCTTCCTGATCTTCATCGTGCTTCTGGCGCAGTTCAACAAGTTCACCAGCGTCGTGCTGGTGCTGACCTGCGTGGTCATGGCCGTCGTCGGCGCATTGCTCGGCATGCTGCTTACCGGCCAGACCTTCGTCATCGTGATGTCGGGGATCGGCTTCATCGCGCTGGCGGGCGTCGTCGTGAACAACAACATTGTTCTGATCGATACGTACGACCGCTTGCGCGAGGAAGGCTGGAGCAAATATGACGCCGTGCTGCAGACCTGTCGCGAGCGCGCGCGGCCCGTCGTGCTCACGGCGGTGTCGGCTATCCTCGGCGTGCTGCCCATCGCCTTCGGTCTCGGGCTGGAAATCTTCCATCACGAGATGACGATCAATGCGCCTTCGACCCAGTGGTGGATCGCCCTGTCTTCGGCGATCGTGTTCGGCCTGTCCTTCGCGACGGTGCTGACGCTGATCGTGACGCCGTCGATGCTGATGGTCTTCACCCGCGAGACCCAAAGGAAGAAGGGCAAACGCGGCTGGATCGCCCGGCTGTTCCGCCGCGGCGGCAAGGCCGCAGCGCCGGCAGCCGTCGAGCCGGTCGCCGTTCCGGGCGAGGTCGCTTTCCCGAAAGCCGCAGAGTAGGCGCAAGCCACGGTAGCAGTTTATGAGCCCCGCCGGGAACCGGCGGGGCCAATTGTGCATTGTTGTCTCATTGCAGCACCCGCTCCGAGGGAACATGCCATGACACTGACGACCATTTTGATCATCATTCTCATTCTTATCCTGATCGGCGCCGTGCCCGCCTGGCCGTATTCGCGCGCCTGGGGCTATGGTCCTTCCGGCATCGTCGGACTTATTCTGGTGGTGCTTCTGATCCTGCTTCTGATGGGGCGGATCTGACGTAATCTTCTGACGGTCCGATCAACGGAGAATGCTTCCGTGTTTGTTTCCACGGTCAGTCAATTTTGCAATCGTGGTTAAGCAACAGAGTTAAGCACGCCTTAACCTTTGCGTTTCATTATCCAAGAAGAATTCAATCTTGGGTCGCGCGCAACTTTGCGTCGCGAGGATGCGCAGGGGTATGGAAATGCACAATTTCGCAAAGAAGATTCTTGCGGCCATCATCGTGGCCGGAGCGGCGACGCCAGCAATGGCGGCCGACCTCTACGAGCCGCCGATCATCGAGGTGCCCACGCCGGTCTATGGCGGCTGGTACATTCGCGGCCATATCGGCATGAGCAACCAGGACTTCGATGGGCTGGATTCCAGCCTTTACGATAACCCGACCATCTCCGACTTCGGCTGGTACGACGAAGGCGGCTTCGCCTCTGCGCCGCTCTTCGGCGCCGGCATCGGCTACGAGTTCAACGACTACCTGCGCGGCGACCTGACTGTCGAGTATCGCGGCAAGTCCGACTTCGAAGCCCTCGACTGGGTGGATTCCACTGTCACCGGCCTGACCACCAACGATTTCCGCGCCAAGAAATCGGAATGGCTGATCATGGCCAACGCCTATGCCGATCTCGGCACCTTCTACAGCGTCACGCCATATCTCGGCGCAGGCATCGGCGCATCGCGCAACACGATATCGCATTTCCGCGACACCAACATAATTACCGGCGGCGGCGGCTATGCCGACGACGAGTCGGAATGGAACTTCGCCTGGGCGCTGCATGCGGGCCTGGGCATCGAGGCGACCGAAAGGCTGACCCTCGATCTCGGCTACAGCTTCGTCTCGCTCGGCGATGCAAAGACCGGAACCTTCCACAATGACGATCCGGCCTTCGATATCGACAATGACGGGTTCCAATTCAACGACATCTACTCGCACGACTTCAAGCTCGGCGTGCGCTACGCGCTCAACTAGGCGCCGCGCAGAAACCACGGAAGAGGCTCCTCCGGGAGCCTTTTTTGTTGGTTTCAGGCGGTCGCGGCGCGCAGCCTCAAAATAGCCGTTAACCTTAACCGGCACTTAACCACTATGGTTAACAATGCTTCTGACGGGGCGGGCTGGCTTTTTGGGCCTCGCCATTTCGGGAGTGTGGCTATGACCCAGAAATCGCGTATTCTTCTTTTGCTGGCCGCCGGGGCGCTCATGCCGCTCGCGCCGGCGCATGCGGCCGATTACGATCCGCCGATTTTCGTGGAGGAGGCAGCCGAGTTCGTCCCGGTCGAAGTGGGCTCGGGGTGGTACCTGCGCGGCGATGTGGGATACGTGCTTTCCACCGACATGGGGCGGGTCGACTACCGGACCTTCGATCCGATCACCGCGACTTATGGCAGCGCCTCCTTCGACACTCATGAACTGGACGAGGACTTCACCTGGGGCGGCGGCTTCGGCTACCGCTACAATGACTGGATTCGCGGCGACCTGACGGTCGACGGCTTTCGCGCCGATTTCGACGGCACGACATCGTCCGACGGCCCCTGCACTGGCGATCCGATCCTGGCCGGGACAGGCTGCCGTTCGGAGGATTCTTCTTCCGTGTCGGTCGTGAGCTTGATGGCCAACGGCTATATCGATCTCGGCACCTATGTCCGCGTGACGCCCTATGTCGGCGCAGGCGTCGGCTACAGCTATCTCTCCTGGGGCGGTCTCGACAGCACCAATTATTGCGTGGACGGCGTGAGCCCCTGCCCGGCGCCCGGCGGCGCGATCTCGAGCGCAGACCACGGTGGCGAGAAGGATTGGCGCTTCACCTACGCCTTCATGGCGGGCGCGGCATATGACCTCACCAAGAATCTGAAGCTCGATCTCGGCTACAAGTACCGCCACATCGACGGCGGCGACATGTTCGGCTGGGACGACTTCTCGGACGCAGCCGGCGCTTCCGGCATCCAGGGCACCGATGACGGCTTTTCGACCCACGAGGTCAAGGTCGGCTTGCGCTATGAACTCTGGTAGACGCGGCACAATTTCGGTGACCAACGCGGCGGGCTTCGGCCTGCCGTTTTTCGTTCACGGCCTGAATGCGACAAAAACATTTCTCTTGACGCCAGGAGCCTCAGGCAATATCGCCGTCCGTGGGCCACCCCTCCCCAACGAGGGGCCACTATCTGGA
This sequence comes from Allomesorhizobium camelthorni, assembly GCF_011045125.1. Taxonomy (GTDB): domain Bacteria; phylum Pseudomonadota; class Alphaproteobacteria; order Rhizobiales; family Rhizobiaceae; genus Allomesorhizobium; species Allomesorhizobium camelthorni. The sequence goes on from NZ_JAAKZF010000001.1 coordinate 252,391, forward strand.
AGGATAGAACCACGATGACGACGCTTTCGAAGCCGGACTTGCGTCCGGCAAATCCCAATTTCTCCTCAGGTCCCTGCGCCAAACACCCCGGCTGGTCGCTCCGGGCGCTCGGCAATGCCGCGCTCGGCCGCTCCCATCGCGCAAAAATCGGCAAGACAAAGCTTGAGAACGCGATCGCGCTGACCCGCGAAGTGCTCCAGGTTCCGGCCGACTACCGGATCGGCATCGTGCCGGCTTCCGACACCGGCGCCGTCGAGATGGCGCTGTGGTCGCTGCTCGGCGAGCGCGGCGTCGATATGCTGGCCTGGGAAAGCTTCGGTGCCGGCTGGGTCACCGATGTGGTGAAGCAGCTCAAACTGCCGGACGTGCGCCTGTTCGAAGCGCCCTATGGCGAATTGCCCGATCTCGCTGCCGTCGATTTCGACCGCGACGTCGTCTTTACCTGGAACGGCACCACCTCCGGCGCACGCGTGCCGAACGGCGACTTCATCCCCGCCGGCCGCAAGGGCCTGACCATCTGCGACGCCACCTCGGCGGCCTTTGCGCAGCGTCTCGACTTTGCCAAGCTCGATGTCGCCACCTTCTCCTGGCAGAAGGTGCTGGGCGGCGAAGGCGCGCATGGCATGCTGATCCTGAGCCCACGCGCCGTCGAACGCCTGGAAACCTACAAGCCAGCATGGCCGCTGCCGAAAATCTTCCGCCTGACCTCGGGCGGCAAGCTGATCGAGGGCATCTTCAAGGGCGAGACGATCAACACGCCTTCCATGCTGGCGGTCGAGGACTATCTCGACGCGCTCCAATGGGCCAAATCGATCGGCGGGCTCGATGCCCTGATCGCTCGCGCGGACGCCAATGCGGCCGTCATCGCGGACTGGGTTACCGGTAATCCGGCCGTCGATTTTCTCGCTTCCGCCCCGGACACACGTTCCAACACCTCGGTTTGCCTGCGCTTCGTCGATCCGGCAGTCGCCGTCCTCGACGATTCCGGCCAGCAGGCCATCGTGAAAGGCCTGACCGGATTGCTCGAAGCGGAGAAGGTCGCCTACGACATTGCGAGCTACCGCGATGCGCCGCCGGGCCTGCGCATCTGGTGCGGGGCGACCGTCGAGACTTCCGATGTCGAGGCGCTGATGCCCTGGATCGACTGGGCCATCGCCATGCAGAAGGCCACGCTGAAGGCGGCTGCCTGACCGGTTCTTTCCTCCCCTTGCGGGGAGGTTGGCCCGAAGGGTCGGGTGGGGTGGTGACGAAGGTGCGGTCTTGCAGGAGACGCATGGCACCGAGCTTCAACCTTCCCCTCCCAGCATTCTTTCCACCCCCACCCGTCGGCTACGCCGACACCCTCCCCGCAAGGGGGAGGGAACGCCAATCGCAAAGGACACTCCCATGCCCCGCGTTCTCGTTTCCGACAAACTCTCCACCACCGCCGTCCAGATATTCAAGGATCGCGGCGTCGAGGTCGACTATCTGCCCGACATCGGCAAGGACAAGGAGAAGCTGCTCGAGATCATCGGCCAGTATGACGGCCTCGCCATCCGCTCCGCCACCAAGGTGACGGAAAAGCTGATCGCGGCCGCACCGAGGCTGAAGGTGATCGGCCGTGCCGGCATCGGCGTCGACAATGTCGACATACCGGCCGCCAGCCGCAAGGGCATCATCGTGATGAACACGCCCTTCGGCAATTCGATCACCACAGCCGAGCACGCCATCGCGATGATATTCGCGCTGGCGCGCCAGATCCCGGAGGCAAACGCCTCCACCCATGCCGGCAAATGGGAAAAGAACCGCTTCATGGGCGTCGAGATCACCGGCAAGACGCTCGGCATTATCGGCTGCGGCAATATCGGCTCGATCGTCGCCACGCGCGGCGTCGGGCTGAAGATGCACGTCATCGCCTTCGACCCGTTTCTTTCCGAAGACCGCGCCTCGGAACTCGGCGTTGAGAAGGTCGATCTCGACACGCTGTTCGCCCGCGCCGACTTCATCACGCTGCACACGCCGCTGACCGACAAGACGCGGAACATCATCAATGCCGACACGATCTCCAGGATGAAGAACGGGGTCCGCATCATCAACTGCGCCCGTGGCGGGCTTATCGTCGAGGCGGATCTGATCGCGGCGCTGAAGAGCGGCAAGGTGGCCGGGGCCGGCATCGACGTGTTCGAGACCGAGCCGGCGACGGAACACCCGCTGTTCGGCATGGAAAATGTCGTCACCACGCCGCACCTCGGCGCCTCCACGACGGAAGCGCAGGAAAACGTGGCGCTGCAGATCGCCGAGCAGATGTCGGACTATCTGGTCAAGGGCGCGGTCTCCAACGCCATCAACATGCCCTCGATCACCGCCGAGGAAGCGCCGCGGCTGAAACCCTTCGTCAAGCTCGCCGAGGTGCTGGGCGCATTTGTCGGCCAGGTGACTGAAGACCCGATCAAGGAGGTGGAGATCCTGTTCGACGGCGCCACCGCCACGATGAACACGCGCGCCCTTGTCAGTGCTGCGCTCGCCGGACTGATCCGGCCGCAGGTTTCCGACGTGAACATGGTGTCGGCGCCGATCATGGTGAAGGAACGCGGCATCATCGTCGCCGAGGTCAAGCGCGACAAATCGGGCGTCTTCGACGGCTACATCAAGCTCACGGTGACGACCGAAAAGCAGACGCGCTCGATCGCCGGAACCTGCTTTTCCGATCACAAGCCGCGTTTCATTCAGATCAAGGGCATCAATCTAGACGCCGAAGTCGGCCAGCACATGCTCTATACGACCAACCCCGACGCCCCCGGCATCATCGGGCTGCTCGGAACCATTTGTGGCAACAACAACGTCAACATCGCCAACTTCCAGCTCGGCCGCAACCGGCCGGGCGGCGACGCCATCGCGCTGCTCTATCTCGATGCGCCGTTCCCCGAAAAGGCGCTGGCGGAACTGCGGGCCAACAAGTCGATCGATTCGGCCAAGCGGCTGCAGTTCGATGTGGGGAGCGTGTGAGAGGGCATCGGCATTAGCGATTAGCTAGTCGGACGATACGGCCCACGGATCGACAAGCGGAATGTCGAGGCCGTGGAAATCCTTCATGTTGCGTGTGGCCAAAGTAGCGCCATTGGCCAGCGCTATGCCGGCGATCTGGATATCTCCGATACCGACATTCTTGCCGCGGCGTTGCTGTTTCAGTGCAACATTCGAGGCGTGCTCGGCCGATGAAGCGTCGAAGGGCAACAATCGTCCCTTGAGGAGGTCGCCTAGCAAACGGTCAAAACCGTCCGTCAGCATTTCCTGTCGTTTCCCGAGGGGCATGAGAAGCAACCCTGTGCGGATCTCCATGAGCGAGACTGCTGTCGTCCACAGATCGGACGCTCGTTTAGCGTCCACCCAATCAACGATCGGCGCATTCGTCTCCGGTCGCATAAGGGCGGAGATAACGTTCGTATCAAGAACGATCATTCGTCGAAGTTGACCGGACGGAGAGGCTCATTCAGCTTGCGCTCGAACGGTTCCTCATTGTCCGGAACGTTGCGAAAGAGCGCCGCGATCTTTGAACCCAACCCGTACTCGTCCTTATCGCCTCTCAACAATTCCGCTCGTAAAATCGAGCGCGCTTCCTGCTCCATGCTGACGCCATGCCGCTTGGCGCGCTCCTGCAGTTTACGCTTCACGTCGTCGTCCAGCTTCCTGACCAACAGTTGACCCATGGAAACCTCCTATTGATAGCATGATAGCAGAATTCGGCAAGCGTTCAAGAATCTTCACCCCGCCATCTTCCGTCCGCTATGCTCCGCGAGCCATATGCCGCCGACCACCATGATCAGGGCCAGGCCGTGATAGGCGTAAAAATCCTCGCCGAGGAGCAGGATCGACAGCAGCGTGCCGAAGATCGGCACCAGGTTGATGAACAGGCCGGCGCGGTTGGCGCCGATCAATTCAACGCCGCGAATGTAGAATATTTGCGCCAGGATCGACGGGAACAGAACCGTATAGATGACGATCGCCCATCCTTGCGCATCCGGCACGATCGCGTTTGCGGTCCAGAATTCCGCCAGCGCGAAGGGAATGCAGGTGACGAAGGCGGTGCCGGTGAGCATGATCATCAAGCTCTGCCAGTGGATCATCGGCCTGAAGCGCAGCGCCACCGTGTAGGCGGCATAGACGAGTGCTGCGATCAGCATCAGCAGGTCGCCGAAATTGACGTCGAGATGCAGCAGCGCGACCGGATCGCCATGACTTGCGGCCACGGCCACACCGGCCAACGAAAGGACGAAGCCGACGATCTGCGCCCATGTCACCCGCATGCGGAACAGAAGGAAATTGCCCGCGAAGATCAGCATCGGAATGCCGGCCTGCTCGATCGAGGCGTTGATGGCGCTTGTGTAGATAAGCGCTGTATAGAGCGCCATGTTGAACGCGGTGAAGCCGAGCGCGCCGAGCGCCGTTAGATAGAGCAGACGCCGGCGCACCTTGCTCCAGTCGGCCCTGAGCCGCGGCCAGCCTATTGCGAGCAGGATCGCCATTGCGAGCCCCCAACGCAGCGTCGTGAGCAGCATCGGCGACACATGGCCCACGGCCAGCTTGCCGGCAACGGCATTGCCGCCCCAGAACAGGGTGGTGAGGCCGAGCAGCAGGTAAGCGTTTTTGGTCACGGGGGGGGTCCGAAGGATAAGGCCTGCCGACCTAGGCCGCGCCACACGTCAAGTAAAGGACGCCAGACGCGGAAAATCTTGTGCCTGCGAGCACTTGGCGCGCCAAAGAATGGTCGCGCTCAGCGTTTCGTGACGTTATAGAGGCCTGTCGTTTCGTTGCACTAGCAGCCGCTCTGGCGGCGTCTGAAGGGAATAATCATGGCCAATGTGGTGGTCGTCGGCTCGCAGTGGGGCGACGAAGGCAAGGGCAAGATCGTAGACTGGCTGTCGGAGCGCGCCGATGTGGTGGTGCGCTTTCAGGGCGGCCACAATGCCGGGCACACGCTGGTCGTCGACGGCAAGGTCTACAAGCTGTCGCTGCTCCCGTCGGGCATCGTGCGCCAGGGCAAGCTCTCCATCATCGGCAATGGCGTCGTCTTCGACCCGCACGCATTCGTGGCCGAATCGGCGAAGCTGAAGGCTCAAGGCGTCACCGTTACGCCCGAATGCCTGAAAATTGCCGAAAATACCGCGCTTATCCTGTCCTTGCACCGGGAGCTTGACGGGTTTCGCGAAGACGCGGCCTCGAATTCGGGCACGAAAATAGGGACAACCCGCAGAGGCATCGGGCCGGCCTACGAAGACAAGGTCGGCCGCCGCGCCGTGCGGGTTATGGATCTGGCGGATTTGGACACTCTTCCCCTCAAGGTCGATCGGCTCTTGACGCATCACAATGCGCTGCGGCGCGGGCTCGGTCATCCGGAGGTCTCGCATGAGGCGATCATGCAGGAACTGACTTCGGTCGCCGACGACATCCTGCCCTACATGGACCGGGTCTGGAAGATCCTCGACGACAAGCGCCGCGCCGGCGCGCGCATACTGTTCGAGGGAGCCCAGGGCACACTGCTCGACATCGACCACGGCACCTATCCGTTCGTCACCTCGTCCAATACCGTCGCCGGTCAGGCCTCGCCCGGGGCGGGCATCGGGCCCGACTCGATCGGCTATGTGCTCGGCATCACCAAGGCCTACACCACGCGGGTCGGCGAGGGGCCGTTTCCGACCGAGCAGGACAATGAGGTCGGCGAGTTCCTCGGCACCCGTGGTCATGAATTCGGCACCGTCACCGGCCGCAAGCGACGCTGCGGCTGGTTCGACGCGGTTCTGGTGCGGCAGGCGGTGGCGGTCAACGGCATCAACGGCATCGCGCTGACCAAGCTCGATGTGCTGGACGGCCTCGACGAGATCAAGGTCTGCACCGGCTACCGCCTCGACGGCGCGCTTATCGATTATCTGCCGGCGAGCCAGGGCGCCCAGGCGCGCGTCGAACCTGTCTATGAGACGCTGGAAGGCTGGAAAGGCACGACCAAAGGCGCACGTAGCTGGAACGACCTGCCGGCACAGGCGGTGAAGTATGTCCGGCACATCGAGGAACTGATCGGCGCGCCGGTGGCGCTGCTCTCCACAAGTCCGGAACGGGACGACACGATACTTGTGACCGACCCGTTTCAAGACTAGATTTTGGCCCTTTCCGGGGCTCGCGGCCGCCTTGAAGGCGCGATCCGGAAGAAGGAATTCACAGGTCGACAAGCATGGCAGATTTCGTAGCGGTTCTGAGAAAGACGCTGGACGGGTTGAACGACGCCACTCCGCAAATGCGCGAGAAGGTGTACGACAAGGCGCGCTCGACCATCGCCGCGAAACTCGCCGCGATGAACCCGCCGCCGCCGGAAGGCGTGATCGACCGCCAGAAGCGCGCGCTTGAGGATGCGATCGCCAGCATCGAGCGGGAATATGCCGCCCAACATGCGTCCAACGACCCGCTGGCCGAACTCGAGAATGTTTTCGCGTCGTTGAAGAATCCCGAGCCGCGGCCGCTCCGGCAGGAGCCGCCTCCTGCGCCAAGGGCTGCCCCTCCGCAGCCGGTACCCGCGCCCGCGCCGGTACCCATGCCTGGACCTGTTCCCGCACCGGAGTCAGTGTCCGAACCCGAGCCTCCGCATGCGGAAGAAGCTCCGCCATTGGCGGGCAGCCCGCAACTGGGTCCGGAGATGGAGCGCGACGACGCTTTCCACGAAGACGACAGCGATCGCGAACCGGAAGTCATCGCTCCGGACCGCCCCTATGAGCGCCGGCGCAGTTATGGCGGCCTCGTCGCGGCGGGCATAGCGCTCGCCGTCCTCGCTGGCGGCGGCTATGGCGTCTGGCTGAACAAGGACGCTTTCAGCGACATTCTGGGATTGGAGCGGTCCGGCCCGATGGCCGGAGCGCCGGTTGAGACCAGGCGGCTCGTCGAACCTGAAGCCGAGCCAGAAACGGAAATGGCCGCAGCGCCTCCGACTGAGGCGCCGCCCGCCGCCGCTCCCGCCGAAAGCAAGTTCACGCAGCGGCTGACCAGCGATGGCGGCGAAGTCGATCCCGGTCCGGCCGGCGGCGAGGCCGCTATCGGCGAAGGCACTTCCGTCGCTGCGGCGACGCAGCCGCCGAGCGCGCCTGCAACGCCCGAGCCGGCCGCGCCGGCTGACCAGAACGAGGCTACGGAGCCGGCGGCGCCTTCAACCCCGCCGCTGGGGGCCGCTGAAGGCGAAACGCCGGCCGAACCCGCTCCTTCGGCCTCTCAGCCGTCGGTAGCCGTCGGCCAGAGGGCGATCTTCTATGAGGAGCGCACCAATGTTGCCGAGGGCTCGGCCGAACCGGGCTCCATCGTCTGGTCGCTGGTGCAGGAATCGCCCGGCGGCGACCTGCCGCCCGAGCCGGCGATCCGCGCCGAGGCCACAATCCCCGGCAAGGACGTGCAATTGCGCATGACCATCCGCCGCAACGCCGACCAGACGCTGCCGGCAAGCCACATCATCGAGGTGATCTTCCTGACACCGGAAGGCTTCGAGGGCGGCGGCATCGACAATGTGCTGCGTGTTTCGATGAAGGGTTCCGAGCAGGAGGCGGGCAGCCCGCTGATCGGCATTCCGGCCAAGATCGCCGACGGCTTCTTCCTGGTGGCGCTCAACGACTCCAAGCCCGAGATCGACGCCAATCTTACGCTTTTGCGCCGCCAGAGCTGGATCGATGTGCCGGTCATATACAAATCCGGCCGCCGCGCGCTCTTCACCATGGAGAAGGGCATACCCGGCGCGAAAGTATTCGATGAGGCGATGAAGGCCTGGCAGGCCGCCAGCGCCGGCTGATCAAGCGCGCCGCTTGAGCGGTGCGTTTCAGAAACCCTGGAACAGCATGTCGAGCGCGCCGACGATCTGGTCGTGATACCTCGACAAGCTGTCTTCACGCCTCGTCAATTCCTGGACCGGCACCGCGGACAGAAGCTGCGTAGCCAGCACATATTTCTGGCCACCAATCTCAAAGATCGGATTGAGCCGCTTTACTGGAGGCGGCGTCGTTCCTGCGGGCAGCAGCGGAATGACGACACGAGTTTTCAGATGATCCAGAAGATCCGTCTGCACGTTGAGCAGATAGCCTTCGGCGCCGACGCTGGAAAACAAGTCGTAGCGGGCCATCAGAATTGACGGTACTTCGCCAGCGGCAGTCCGTTACGCTCGACATACTCGTTCCAGGCTTCGATCACCTCGCGGTTCTCGATCTTCCATAGCCGCGCCTTCTCCTCGGCCACTGCATCCGCAATGCTCTTTTCGGCGACGCGTGAGATATTGATGTCGAGGTTCTTTGCTTCCGCCACCAGCCGCGCGTCGAGCGAGAGATTGGTTGATTTTCGCTGCACGGAACGGGCTTCGCGTGTCATCACATGTCTCCCCGATTGATGCGCATAATCTATGCGCATCAATCGGCGATCGCAACGTCCCTCAGCCTTCCAGTTCCTCCCTCAGCATCTCCAACTCCAGCCACTCCTCCTCCATAGCGGCGAGCGTGGCGCGCTCCTTATCGAGCGCAGCGATGGTTTTCTGGAAGCCCTTCGAGTCGCGCTCGTAGAAGGCAGGATCGGCTATGTTGTTTTCCAGCGCCGAGATCGATGCCGACACGGCCGCCATTCTTTTCGGCAAATTCTCCAGCGCGAATTTCTGCTTGAACGACAGCTTTTTTGCCGGCCCCTTCGCCGGTGCGGCGTTGGCGCGGGATGCTTCCGCCGGAGCCTTGGCCACGGCGCGCCGGTCATCGAGCTTTGTGCCGCCCCGCTGCGCCAGCATGTCCGAATAGCCGCCCGCATATTCGATCCAGCGACCGTCGCCATCCGGTGCGATGATGCTGGTCACAGTGCGGTCGAGGAAATCGCGGTCATGGCTGACCAGGATGACCGTGCCCGCGAAGCCCGCGACGAGTTCCTGGAGAAGCTCCAGCGTCTCCATGTCGAGGTCGTTGGTAGGTTCGTCCAGAACCAGGAGGTTGGCCGGACGGGCCAGCACCCGCGCCAGGATCAGCCGCGCCCGCTCGCCGCCCGAAAGCTCGCGCACCGGCGTGCGCGCCTGCTCGGCCTTGAACAGAAAGTCCTTCATGTAGGAGACGACGTGGCGCTCCTCGCCATTGATAACCAGGGTCTCGCCGCGCCCGTCGGTGAGGAAGTGCGCCAGCGTCTCCTGCGGGTCGACCGCCTCGCGCTTCTGGTCGAGGGTGGCGGTTTCGAGATTCGTGCCGAGGCGTACGGTGCCGGCATCGGGCTTCAATTCGCCGGTCAGCATCTTCAGCAGTGTCGTCTTCCCCGCCCCGTTCGGCCCGACCAGGCCGATCCGGTCGCCGCGCTGAATGCGCGTCGAAAAACCCTTCACGACAGTCAGGTCGCCGAAGCTCTTCTCGATATTCTTCGCTTCGATGACCAGCTTCCCGGATTCGGCCGCGTCGCTGGCGGCCATCGTAGCGACGCCCTCCGCGCCGCGATGGCCGCGAAAGCGCTGCCGCATAGACTGGAGTTCGCCGAGCCGGCGCATGTTGCGCTTACGCCGGGCTGTCACGCCATAGCGTAGCCAATGCTCCTCACGAACGATCTGGCGGCCGAGCTTGTGCTGCTCGCGCTCCTCCTCTTCGAGGATCGTGTCGCGCCATTCCTCGAAATGCGCGAAACCCTTTTCCAGCCGGCGGCTCTGGCCGCGGTCGAGCCAGACGGTGGTCCGCGAGACGCGCTCCAAGAAGCGGCGGTCATGCGAAATCACGATCAGCGCCGACGACGAGCGGACCAGCTCCTCTTCCAGCCATTCGATGACCTGCAGGTCGAGATGGTTGGTCGGCTCGTCGAGCAGCAGAATGTCGGGTTCAGGCGCCATGACGCGGGCGAGCGCCGCACGCCGCGCCTCGCCGCCGGAAAGATCGTTCGGATTTTCCTCGCCGGTCAGGCCGAGATGCTCCATCAGATAGGTGGCGCGGTAGGGATCGTCGGCCGGCCCGAGTCCAGCCTCGACATAGGCGCGGACGCTGGCGAAGCCTTCCATGTCGGGCATCTGCGGCAGATAGCGGATCGTGGCCGACGGCTGGCGGAACACCTCGCCATCCTGCGGCTCGACCATGCCGGCGGCGATCTTGAGCAGCGTCGACTTGCCCGAGCCGTTGCGGCCGACCAGCGCGATGCGCTCGCCTGCAGAGGCCGAAAGCGACGCGCCGTCGAGCAGTGGCGTGCCGCCAAAAGTCAGCCTGACGCCGTCGAGATTGAGAAGCGGTGGCGCCATGTCGTTCAGTGTTCCGGAAACGGGTAGGGATGGGCGAGGAGGACGGCGCGGCCGCGTTCCAGCGAAATGCGCAAGCGCCCGCGCGTCTCATTGGAGATCGTCAGTGACGAGCCGAACGCCACTTCGACACGGTCGAGCGGCCATTTTGCGCCCTCGACAGACAGTCCGGCGAGTTCGGAGAAACCGAGAATGGAAAACAGCGTGCCGTCTTCGTAGTCGAACTCGGCCGCGCCCGGCAGCAGCGGAAATCCTTCCTGCGCGCCGCTGGTCAGCGACACATCCATGCCGGCTTCCGCAAGCCGGACCGCCAGCGCTAGGTGCAGGAATTCGTGATCAGCGCGCTGCCCGCCGAACGCGCCGCACAGCACCAGCGAGGTTGCGCCGAGGCCGAGAGCTTCGGCGATGGCCAGTTCGCCGTCGGTCTTGTCCTTCTCGTGCGGGAAGGTCTTGCGTGGAATGTCGGCGTAGTGCGCCGGCAGCACGGGCGGAACCGAATCGAAGTCGCCGACCCAGAGTTCCGGCGCAACGTCGAGCGCGGAAGCATGCCGGATCCCGGAATCGGCCGCTATCACCCGCGCGCCAGCGACCTGCGCGTCGAGACGCGGCGTGTGGACGAGGCCGCCGCCGAGGAGGATTGCAAATCTGCTCATGGCGGTGGCCCTTATCACGCGCCGCCCCCGAAACGGAAGGCGGCGATTGCGCGCCGCTCCGCAAACAAGCGCTTGCTCTGCCCGTCCGGCGGCCCTATGTCTGGAAATGCTCTAACGGGGTGCCGGATGCGACGTTTCGCATGCCGGCTGAGAGGCAGATCGCCAACCCGCTGAACCTGATCCGGTTTGCACCGGCGGAGGGATTAGATGCTTCGGACGCCCGGCGCTTCAATTCCCTTTCAACACGTATGAAGGAGGCGCCGATGCGCATTTTGTTATCCCTTGTCTCAGGACTCGCGATTTCCGCCGCTGCCGTTCCGGCCTTCGCGCAGGAAAAGCTCACCATCTACACCTATGAGAGCTTCACCGCCGAGTGGGGTCCGGGGCCGCAGGTCGAAAAGACCTTCGAGGCGGAATGCGCCTGCGACCTCGAATTCGTCGCGGTCGCAGACGGCGTGGCGCTGCTCAACCGCGTCAGGCTGGAAGGCGCTTCAACCAAAGCCGACATCGTGCTCGGCCTCGACACGAACCTGACCGCCGAAGCCGAGGCGACCGGCCTGTTTGCGCCGTCCGGCATCGAACTCGGCAACGTGAACGTGCCCGGCGGCTGGACCGACGACGTCTTCGTGCCGTTCGACTACGGCTATTTCGCCGTTGTCTACGATACGGAGAAGCTTGAGAACCCACCGAAGAGCCTGAAGGACCTCGTCGAGGGAGATCCGGAACAGAAGATCGTCCTCCAGGATCCGCGCACCTCAACGCCCGGCCTCGGCCTGCTGCTCTGGGTCAAGGCGGTCTATGGCGACGACGCGCCCGAGGCGTGGGCGAAACTTCGGAAGCGCGTGCTGACGGTCACGCCGGGCTGGAGCGAATCCTACGGCCTGTTCACCAAGGGCGAAGCACCGATGGTGCTGTCCTACACCACCTCGCCCGCCTACCACGTCATTGCGGAGAACACGCAAAAGTACAAGGCGGCAGCTTTCGAGGAGGGCCACTATCTCCAGGTCGAGGTGGCCGGCATCACCACCACCGGCGCGAAGAACCCGCTGGCGCAGAAGTTCATGGCGTTCATGACCGGGCCCGGGTTCCAGGATGTCATCCCCGAAACCAACTGGATGTTCCCCGCGGGCCGGACCGAGAAGCCGCTCAACCCGGCCTTCGCCGATCTGGTGCAGCCGGCAAAGACGCTTGCCTTCAGCCCCGAGGAGGTCGCCGAGAACCGCAAGGCCTGGGTCGACGAGTGGCTGGCGGTGATGAGCGAATAGCAGCTTAACTGAACCGTAATGACCTTACGTTGCCCCCCTCTGTCCTGCCGGACATCTCCCCCACAAGGGGGGAGATTGGTCTTCAGTCGCGACACCGCCAATCTTCGAGATAGCAGAATTGGCACCGGGCCTGATGAAGGCGTAATCTCCCCCCTTGTGGGGGAGATGTCCGGCAGGACAGAGGGGGGCAACGTAGAGCACTACGCTATTTCGTGCTGTGCCACACGATACCCCCAGAACGCCTAGAGCAGGATGGGCACCTCCCGTTCGACCAACCCCCGCATCGCCGCCGGCATCCTTGCACTGGCGGCGATCACAACCCTGATCGGCGGCGCGTTTGCTGGACTGGTTGTCGAGGGCGTGCAGGACACTTCCGGCGCGCTCGCCGCGTTCGATCCCTACCTGTTCCGCGTCGTGCGCTTCACGCTCTGGCAGGCATTGCTGTCGACCGCGCTGTCCGTCATTCCGGCGATCTTCGTCGCCCGCGCTTTATCGCGCCATCCAAACTTCCCGGGCCGCGCCCTGATCCTCCGCCTCTTTGCAGTGCCGCTGGCGCTGCCGGCCATCGTCGCCGCGCTCGGCGTGCTGGCGCTCTACGGCCGAGCCGGCTATTTCGCAGACCTCTTCGGTAGCATCTCTGGCCAGAGCTGGCCGGGCATTTACGGCCTGTCGGGCATCCTCGTCGCGCATGTCTTCTTCAACCTGCCGCTGGCGACGCGGTTTTTTCTCGAAGCGCTCGACATCGTGCCCGCCGACCAGTGGCGGCTCGCCAGCCAGCTCGGCATGGGCGCAAGATCCGCCTTTCGTCTGATCGAATGGCCGGCGATGCGCGCCAGCCTTCCGGGCATCGCAGGGCTGGTCTTCATGCTCTGCATCACCTCTTTCACCATCGTCCTGACGCTGGGCGGCGGGCCGCGCGCCACCACGCTCGAAGTGGCGATCTACCAGTCGCTGCGCTTCGACTTCGATCCCGCGCGCGCCGTCGCGCTTACAGTGCTGCAGATCGCGCTGACCATGGCGGTGGTTGCCGCGCTGATGCGGCTCGGCGCCAATCTTGCCGGAGACGCCAATCTGTCGGTCGCGCCGCGCCGCTTCGTCTCCGCGAGCAAGCAGGAGACAGCGTTCAATTCCGTGCTCCTCGCACTCGCGCTGCTGTTCGTCGCCGGCCCGATGCTGGCGACGGTCATTGCCGGGCTCGACGCCGAGCTTCTCCGTCTCGCCGGCGAAACCGCCGTGCGGCAGGCGACGGGAACCAGCATCGTGCTCGCCTCGCTTGCGGCGCTTCTGTCGGCGGCGCTGGCGCTGTCGCTGGTCATGGCGCGGCGGGCGCTGGCGCTCCGGCGCGGAAAGCAACACCAGACACTGCTGGAAAGCGTGGTCGACACGGGCGCAGGTTTCGTCCTCGTCGTGCCGCCGATCGTCATCGGCGCCGGATGGTTCGTGCTCTTGCGTCATTTCGGCGATGTCTTCGCCGTGGCGCCCGTCATGGTCGTGACCGTCAATGCCGTGATGGCGATGCCCTTCGCCATCCGCGCCATCCGTCCGGCCCACGATGCGGCGAGCGAACGCCATGAGCGCCTGTGCGCGCAACTCGGCATAAGCGGCTGGAACCGGCTCCGGCTGGTGGAATGGCCGGTGCTGCGGCGGCCGCTGATGACCGCGCTCGCCTTCGCCATGGCCCTGTCGCTCGGCGATCTCGGCGTGATAGCGCTGTTCGGCAGCGATGCTGTGCAAACCCTGCCCTACCTGCTTCTGGCGCGCATGGGCAGCTACCGCACCGACGACGCCGCCGGGCTTGCCCTGCTGCTCGGCCTGCTCTGCCTGGCGCTGATGATGCTCGCCGACCGGCTCGGAAAGGATTTTCTCCCGCGATGACCACAGGCGCTGCAATCCGGCTCGACCATGTCGCCTTCAGCTATGGCGAGGCGGCGATGAATTTCGACGCCGCGATCGAAGCGTCCGCCATCACTGCGGTGATGGGCCCCAGTGGTTCCGGGAAATCGACGCTGCTCAATCTGATTGCCGGCTTCGAGACGCCGCAGGCTGGCCGCATCCTGATCAGCGGAATGGATGTCACTCGTCTTGAACCCGCCGCACGGCCGGTGTCGATGGTATTCCAGGAAAACAATCTGTTTGCCCATTTGAGCGTCGAGCAGAATGTCGGGCTCGGCCGCTCGCCGGCGCTCAGGCTGGCGGCGGAGGATCGCGAAGCGGTTGCCGGCGCGCTCGACCGAACCGGGCTTGCCGGCAAGGAGAAGCGCCTGCCGCGCGAGCTTTCCGGCGGCGAGCGCCAGCGCGTGGCGCTAGCCCGCGTCCTGGTGCGCGACCGCCCCGTCCTGCTGCTGGACGAGCCGTTCGCGGCGCTCGGCCCGGCGCTGCGCGACGACATGCTCGATCTTGTCCAGGGCGTGCATGAAGAACGCAAAATGACCGTGGTTCTCGTCACCCACCGGCCGGAGGACGCGCGCCGCGTGGCGCAACGCATGATTTTCCTCGACAATGGAACCGTCGCTGCCAGCGGCGAGACGGAGTTTTTCTTCGAGCCGGATGGACCTGCGGCGTTCAGGCGTTATATCGGTACGGAACAGAAGGTGGCTCTCCCACCCGAAATCGCCCGGAAGACGACATAATTTGCAGGCAAACCGCGCTTGAACTTTCCTGCGTGATTTGCATATGCGGTTCTTGTTCGGTTCCGTGTAACGTTGATCAGTCATCATGCTCCGGATTGCCGCGAGAAAGGAACACGTTCTGCCGACTTGCCAGACCACGGAAGCGATCTCGCCTAAGCCGGCGCGCATCACTGCGCGCTTCGGCATGGCGGTGGCGTTGGCCGCGCTGGTCGCGGGCTGCCAGTCGATGACGCCCGACATCAAGGAATCCGCCTTCCAGCCCTCCAACAATCCTGTCACGGTCGACAATGTCTCGCGCAACGACAGGCTGGCCGAACTCGCGCGATCCCAGCACCCGCGCATTCTCGCCACCTATGGCGGCGAATATTCCGATCCCAAGCTGGAGCGCATGGTGGCCAAGGTGGTTGGCAATCTGACCACGGTTTCCGGCAACCCGACCCAGGCTTACCGCATCACTATCCTCAACTCGCCGAACGTCAACGCCTTCGCGCTGCCGGGCGGTTATCTCTATGTGACGCGCGGGCTGCTGGCGCTGGCCAATGATTCGGCCGAGCTTGCCGCCGTCATCGCGCACGAGATGGGCCATGTCACCGCAAATCACGGGCTGCAGCGCCAGCAGAAGGAGGCAGAGGAGGTGCTGGCGACCAAGGTGGTCACCGATGTTCTCGGCGAAAACCCGAACGCCAAGGTGGCGCTGATCCGCGGCAAGCTTCGCCTGGCGCAGTTCTCGCGCAACCAGGAGCTGGAAGCCGACGCCATCGGCATCAGGGCCAGCGGGCAGGCCGGCTTCGATCCGTTCGCTGCGGGCCGTTTCCTGCAGTCGATGGCTGCCTACAGCGAGATGCGCAGCGTCAGCGGCGCCAGCGATCCGAACCTCGACTTCCTCGCCAGCCATCCGAATGCGCCGCAGCGCATCGAACTCGCCCAGCGGCATGCCCGCCAGTTCGGCACGCAGGGTACCGGCGTGACCGACCGCGATTCCTTCCTGGCCGGCATTGACGGGCTGCTGTTCGGTGATACGCCGGAAGAAGGCTATGTGCGCGGTAACACATTCATGCATCCAGGGCTCGGCGTCTCGTTCTCGGTGCCGGCCGGTTTCGTCATTGACAATTCGGCCGCGGCGGTCACCGCCACCGGCCCGAGCGACATGGCGATCCGCTTCGACGGAGTCTCGATCGACGCCAACGTATCGCTCACCGACTACGTCCGCAGCGGCTGGGTCGCCGGCCTGGACGAGGCCAGCGTGCGCGCCGTGACCATCAACGGCAACCAGGCGGCGGTAGCCAGCGCCCGCGCCGAAGGCTGGCAGTTCGATATCACGGTCATCCGCGCCGGCGGCCAGGTCTATCGGCTGCTTACGGCCGCGCCCTTGGCCAACACCTCGCTCGACCCGGTCGCGCGGGCGGTGAGCGGCAGCTTCAAGGCGCTGAGCGCCAGCGAAAAGGCAGCGCTCAAGCCGCTGCGCATCCGCGTCGTCACTGTCAGGCCCGGCGACACGGTCGGCTCGCTTTCCGCCCAGATGGCCGGGGTCGACAAGAAGCTGGAACTGTTCCGGCTGCTCAACGCGTTGTCGCCGGGGGCGACGGTGTCTGCCGGCGACAAGGTCAAGATCGTCTCGGATCGTTAGGGCCTTCGCCAGGGCGCACTATCGCGTAACGGTCAGCACCGTCCGGTTCGAAAGAGCGGGCAACAGCCGGGCCATCACCTTGGCCGTAACCGCGACGCAGCCTTGCGTCGGTGTGAATCCCGGCCTTGCGAGATGGAAGAAGATGGCGCTGCCGCGTCCGCGCCGGCGCGGTGCGATGTTCCAGTCGAGCACGATGCAGACATCGTAGAGCCTGTCTTCGCGCAGCATGTGTTCGTGGCTGGCGGCATAAGGCAGCTTCACCGGGCGGTTGTAGTTGCGGTCGTCCGGAACCTCGCACCAGCCGAGCGACGCATCGATCGGGGTCATGGCCAGCCGAGAATTCCCGGGCGCAAACCGGTCGCGGCGGAAGTAGCCGGAAAGAATGCGCATGCGCGCCAGCGGGGTCGCGCCATCGCCTTCGTGCTTGCGCGAGGATATGCCGCCGCGGCCGATAGCGCACGGAAACACCGTGCCGCCGGCATTCAGGAGCCCTTTGCAGCGGTCGCCCGGCTTCGCCCGCACGGTCAGCGCCAAAAGGCCGCCCCGCAATTTTGCCCCGGCCCCATTGCGTTCACGTTTTTTAGAGTATGATCGCATTGCGAAGCAAATCACCGTGATTGGCTGTTCCGACGGCCACGTTCCGCATAAACGATGAACGGTCAACAGAATTTCTTTTAGAAACAACGGATTGATACATGACATCCCGAACTATCCTGATCGTTGACGACGATGAAGACCTGCGCGCCACACTTGTCGAACAACTGTCTCTCTACGAGGAATTCGACGTCCTGCAGGAAGCCACCGCGGCCAAGGGCGTTGCGGTGGCCCGCGCAGGGCTCATCGATCTCCTGGTAATGGATGTGGGCCTGCCGGACATGGACGGTCGCGAAGCCGTCAAACTTCTGCGCAAGGGCGGTTACAAGGCCCCCATCATCATGCTGACTGCCCACGACACCGATTCCGACACCATTCTTGGTCTCGAGGCGGGCGCCAATGATTACGTGACGAAGCCGTTTCGCTTCGCCGTCCTGCTCGCCCGCATCCGCGCCCAGTTGCGCCAGCACGAGCAGAGCGAGGACGCTACCTTTTCGGTCGGTCCCTATACGTTCAAGCCCAGCCAGAAGCTGCTGATCGACCAGCGTGGGGCAAAGGTGAGGCTTACTGAAAAGGAAGCTTCGATCATCAAATATCTCTATCGCGCCGACCAGAAGGTGGTGACCCGCGACATCCTTCTCGAGGAAGTCTGGGGCTACAATTCCGGCGTCACCACGCACACTCTGGAAACGCACGTTTACCGGCTTCGCCAGAAGATCGAGCGCGATCCTTCCAATGCAGAAATTCTTGTGACAGAAAGCGGCGGATACAAGCTGGTTCCGTAACCGGTTCTTCGGCGGTGGGGGCTGCCGAAGGAGGGAGGGATCAGCGCCGTGAATCGGGGACACAATGGCGCTGGATGACGAAATTCGCATCCTGTCCGGCGTGAGGCTTTTTGAGGGCTTCAGCCAGGAACAGCTGCGTCTGCTCGCCTTCGGCGCCGAAACCATGCATCTTGCGGCTGACAGGAAGCTCTATCGCGAAGACGACGAGGCCGATTCCGCCTATGTCGTGATCAAGGGGACGATAAGCCTGTTTCGCGAACAGGGCGACCAGCGCATTCCCGTCGGCACGGCCGAAGCCGGGGCAATGCTGGGCGAACTGGCCCTGATCGCCGACACCAGACGGCTCACAAGCGCTGCGGCTGCGACTGATGCCGAAATCCTGCGGCTGAACCGGAAGATGTTCCACCGCATCCTGGAAGAGTACCCCGAGCTCGCAATCACGCTGCGCCAGCGCATCGTCGACGATCTGCAGGCGCTCGTCCGCCGTATCGAAGCCGTCGCAGCGCGTTTCGAGAACTAAAGTCTCTCAATCGAGATCGAAACGCGCGATAACCGGCACATGGTCGGATGGCCGGTCCCATCCGCGCGCCTCGCGCAGGATCTCGACACTAGAGAGACTTTCCGTCAGGTTCGACGACGACCAGACATGGTCGAGGCGGCGTCCGCGGTCGGAGAGCTCCCAATCCTGGGCGCGATAGCTCCACCAGGTATAGAGCTTCTGGTCGAGCGGCACATTGAGCCGCGTCAGGTCTACCCAGTCGCCGGCCTTGCGCATGGCTTCGAAGCTCTCAGTCTCCACAGGCGTATGGCTGACGACATTGAGAAGCTGCTTGTGCGACCAGACATCGTGTTCCAGAGGCGCGATGTTCAAATCACCAACCAGAATCGACCCCGAAAGCTCATTATATTCGGCGCGGATCGCATTCATTTCGGATACGAAATCAAGCTTGTGGCGGAACTTCCAGTTGATCTCCGGATCGGGTTCGTCGCCTCCGGCCGGAACGTAGAAATTGTGCACCAGCAGCGATTTTCCGCCCGCTCCAATACGCACCGAAAGATGCCGGCAGTCGCCCTTCAGGCAGAAATCGCGCTTCTCAATTGTTTCGATCGGCCGGCGCGCGATTGTCGCCACACCATGATAGCCCTTCTGGCCGCTGATCGAGATGTGCTCATAGCCGAGCTTGCGAAAAGCGGCGAAAGGAAACAGATCGTCGGGACATTTCGTTTCCTGGAGACACAGAATATCGGGCGCGCGCTCGAGCAGAAGCCGCTCCACGATCGGCATGCGCAGCCGTACGGAATTGATGTTCCAGGTGGCGATGGTGAATGTCATGAGGATATCCGGACGAGAAACAAGGTCCGGAAACTGGCAGCGCGGCGCTCGGATTACAAGCAGGCGGCCCGGGCAAGCGGGCGCTGCCGCGCCTTTCCACAGCTAAAGCCGCCCGGGACTCTCGCGGACGCAGGCCAGCAACTTGCTAGCGGCTGGAATTCTTGTTCTTGTTCAGGTCGATATTGCGTTTGTAGTCGATCTTGAACAGATTCTGATCGATCTTCACGCCCTGCCGCACGTTGAAGATCATCACCGTCGTGTCCTTGCCCTGGGCGTCGGTAATGGTCCACTGGCGCAAATCGTAGGATTTCGGATCGAACATCATGGTGATGCGCGAATTGCCGAAAACCGATTTGTCGGCGAGCTGGATCGTCGTCAGGTCGTCCTCCTCCTTCACGCTCCGGACCTTGTTGCCGGACAGGTCGATGCGCTCGTCAAGCAGCAGCTTCAGCGGCGTCTTCGACAGCGGATAGAGGTCCATCGTGTTCATCTTCTTGTTGTCGAGCACGACGGACTGGCCGTCGGAGATCACCTTGAAGCCGGATGAACCGTCATAATTGAAGCGGATCTTGCCGGGACGTTCGATGTAGAACTTGCCGCCGGTCTGTTCGCCGCGCGGCCCGAACTGCACGAATTCGCCGGTCATGGTGCGGACACTGGCAAAGTGGTCGGCGATCTTCTGCGCCGCTTCGGAGGCCGCGGCATGGGCTGGGGCGACAAGGGCCGCCGACTGGAGGGCGAAGCCGCCCGCGGCTATGAGGGCCAGGCCAAGAAATGCACGTCGCGTGGCGGAGCCGCGGGTCGGATTCGGGGTCTCGTTTGTCATGACGGTGGTCACTTTCGCGTTCATCAAAACTTGCGCCTGTCGATATTGAGTTAGTTGGGCTTAAGTTTGGCGGCGGCAAGAGCTGCTAGAACTTGTCCTCCTCGGTCGGCACCAGGATTTCACGCTTTCCGGCGTGGTTGGCCGGGCCGACGATGCCTTCCCTCTCCATCTTCTCAATGATCGAGGCGGCGCGGTTATAGCCGATGCCGAGCCGGCGCTGGATATAGCTCGTAGAGGCCTTGCCGTCGCGCAGCACCACCGAGACCGCCTGATCGTAAGGATCATCGGAATCCTCGAAATTGCCGCCGCCGGAACCACCGCCGCCCGAGCGCGAACCGCCGTCCTCGTCGTCCTCGTCGTCGTCCTCGGTGATCGCGTCCAGATATTCGGGCACGCCCTGCAGCTTGAGGTGGGCGACCACCTTCTCGACCTCGTCGTCCGAAACGAAAGGCCCGTGCACGCGCTGGATGCGCCCGCCGCCGGCCATGTAGAGCATGTCGCCCATGCCGAGCAGTTGCTCGGCGCCCTGCTCGCCCAGGATGGTGCGGCTGTCGATCTTGGAGGTGACCTGGAACGAGATGCGGGTCGGGAAATTGGCCTTGATCGTGCCGGTGATGACGTCGACGGAGGGGCGCTGCGTCGCCATGATGACATGGATACCGGCCGCGCGCGCCATCTGTGCGAGCCGTTGCACCGCGCCTTCGATGTCCTTGCCGGCGACCATCATCAGGTCGGCCATCTCGTCGATGATGACGACGATGAAGGGCATCGGCTCGAGATCGAGATTTTCCGTTTCGTAGATCGCCTCGCCGGTCTGCTTGTCGAAGCCGGTCTGGACCGTGCGCGAGATGCGTTCGCCCTTCTTCTCGGCCATGGCCACGCGCTGGTTGAAGCCGTCAATGTTGCGCACGCCGACCTTGGACATCTTGCGGTAGCGGTCCTCCATTTCCCGCACCGTCCATTTCAGCGCCACAACCGCTTTCTTCGGGTCGGTTACGACGGGCGTCAGCAGGTGCGGGACGCCGTCATAGACGGACAATTCCAGCATCTTCGGATCGATCATGATCAGCCGGCATTCCTGCGGCGTCATGCGGTAGAGCAGCGACAGGATCATCGTGTTGATCGCCACCGATTTGCCCGAGCCGGTGGTGCCGGCGACGAGCACGTGCGGCATCTTGGCGATATCGACGATCACCGCCTCGCCATTGATCGTCTTGCCGAGCGCCAGCGCGAGCTTGGCCTTGGTCGTCTCGAAATCGCGGCTGGCCAGGATTTCGCGCAGATAAACCGTTTCGCGCTTGGCGTTGGGCAGTTCGATGCCGATGGCGTTGCGCCCAGGCACGACGGCGACGCGAGCGGCGATCGCGCTCATGGAACGAGCGATGTCGTCGGCAAGGCCGATGACGCGCGACGATTTGATGCCCGGCGCCGGCTCCAGTTCGTAGAGCGTCACCACCGGACCCGGGCGGACATGGATGATCTCGCCCTTGACGCCGAAATCCTCCAGCACGCCTTCAAGCAGCCTTGCATTCTGCTCCAGCGCGTCTTTCGACAGCGAAGCGTCGCGCACCACGTTCTTCGGCTCGCTCAGGAAATGCAGCGTCGGCATCTCGAATTTGGAGGAACCGATCAGCGAAGCCTGCGCCTCGCGCTGCACCCGCGCGCCCGGCGCCGGACGCGGAGCGGGACCTTCCACCCGAACCGGCGAAGGCGAGCGGAAATTCTGCACCTGCGGGCTGCCGGTGTGCCCTTCGTCCATATCGAGCGAGAAATCCGCGACCTCGTCACCATCCGGGTCGATGGAAGGCGCGCGCCCGTCGGACACCATGGCGGCGAAGAATTCAGGCTCGACCCGCGCACGGCCCTTGGCGCTGACCCTGGCTTCGGCCATCTCGGCAAACTCGACGCGCTCGGCAGCGCGCCGCCAGCCACTCTGCGGGCGAATTTCATCGTCGAATCCGTCATCGCGTCTGCGGCGATTTGCTGCCCGGCGGCGAAAGTACGCCCGGATCGAAAGCCACCAATGGGTGATGGCGCCGAGGGCGAGGATGCCTTCGTCGTCATCGTCGTCGTCGTTGCCGAGAGCCAGATTGTCCAGCTCGCGCTCTTCGCGGAGCGGGGCCTGGTCCATCGGCGCGAAGCCGTTCCGGCGCGACAGCAGCCCCGAACCGTATGCCGAGAGCCAGACGGCGGGGCCGGCAAAGCCCATCACCAGCAGGCTGGCGACCCAGCCCGTCGGATAGCCGCCAGTCGCGAGCGACGGCAGCTTCAGCACCATGTCGCCGAACACGCCGCCCAATCCGGAGGGCAGCGGCCAGGTCGGCGGCGCCACCACGCAGCCGGCGATCGCGGCCAACAGCAGCGAAGCGCCGAACCAGGCCAGCGCCCGCCGCGGCATCCTGTCGACGCCGCGCGCCGTGGCGAAAAAGAACCCCCAGATCACCGCCGGGACCAGCGCGGCGACCGAAGACAGGCCGTAGAACTGCATGGCCAGGTCGGAAAAGACGGCGCCGGGATAGCCCATCGCATTGGTCACCGGATTTGCGGTGGCATGGCTGAAACTCGGATCGGCGACATTCCACGTCCCGAGGCTGGCAAGGCCGAAGACGACGAAGGCGAAAAGCGCCAGGCCGACCGCACGGCCGACCTGCCGGCGCGCGAATGCCTGAAAGCCGTGCCCCGTATCGGTCAGCGCGAATTGTGTGGCTGAACGCATTCCCGTTCCCCGTCCGCAATAAATGTCGCCCGATAACAAACCTCGGGCAGATTCGGCTTCCAGCCTATCGGTGGGAAGGTTAAGGCCGCATTAACCATGCATTTTGTCCCTGGGGCGCATGCCTCTGCGGCGCGCCCGCGCTTCCGCCACGAAAAACGGCGCATTTTCATCAAGCCGCTGATGGCGGCTTGATGGTTCTTCTTACTGAAAGGGCGGCTTGGCGGCCGAACATGCTGCGTCCGATCCGCCCGGCAGGTCAGGCGTCTAGCAACGCGCGGTGTAGATCGAGCCGTCCGAACGCCGGTATTGGCAATACTGCGGACGTGGAGTGGTCGCTGTACCGACGGCCGCTCCCAGAAGTGCGCCGGCGCCGGCGCCCACGACGGTGGACTTGGTATTGCCGCCGATGGCCTGGCCGGCGAGAGCGCCGACACCGGCGCCAACCAACGCGCCGGTTCCGGCGCGCTGTTCCTGTTCGCTCGTTGCGCAAGCGGCGAGGGACATCGCCAGAAGGGTGGAGGCGACGATAGCAAGCTTGCGAGATCTCATGATGCTGCTCCTCGAATATGCCCGCCCTCGCCGGGGATATTTCGACAATCGGCGTCCAGCGTCAACCTCGTGTTGACGATCGCTCCTCGTGGCCTTGGAGCTGCGGGGCATGGCACATTTCGAGTGCACCGGGAGACAAAAAGAACCCGGCCGGAGCCGGGTTCAGGTGCGGGAGACTTTTGCCACCCGACGGGATTTCTGCTGCTACCGGGACTAGGCCCGATAGCGATCAGCTGTGGTAGGCGACCTCGCCATGCGAGGTGAGGTCGAGGCCCTGCGATTCGGCTTCGACGGTCGGGCGCAGGCCGACGATCGCGTCGACGAGCTTGTAGAGGATCGCCGAGACCACGCCGCACCAGACGATGGTGACCAGCACGGCCAGGATCTGGGTCCAGACCTGTCCGCCCATGGTCACGCCTTCGGCATAGCCGATGCCGCCGAGCGAGGCCGACGCAAAGACGCCGGTTCCGATCGCGCCGACGATGCCGCCGATGCCGTGGATGCCGAACACGTCGAGCGAGTCGTCATAGCCGGCTTTGATCTTCACCACCGTGACGAAGTAGTAGCAGAACGCGCTGGCTATGGCGCCGAGCACGATCGCGCCAACCGGGCCAATCAGGCCGGCGGCGGGCGTGACCGCGACCAGGCCGGCGATCATGCCGGACGCCGCGCCGAGCATGGAGGCCTTGCCGCGGGCCAGCGATTCGATGCCCACCCAGGCTATGATTGCGCCGGCAGTGGCGGTGAAGGTGTTGATCATTGCAAGCGCCGCGCCGCCAGTGGCTTCGAGGTTGGAGCCGGCGTTGAAGCCGAACCAGCCGACCCACAGGATCGAGGCTCCGACCATGGTAAGCGTCATCGAATGCGGCGCCATGTTGTCGCGTCCGTAGCCGCTGCGCTTGCCGACCATGATCGAGCCGATCAGGGCCGCTATGCCGGCATTGATGTGCACGACCGTGCCGCCGGCGAAATCGAGCGCGCCCCAGCCGAACAGAAGTCCGCTCGCATCCCACACCATATGGGCGATCGGGAAGTAGACGAACGTCACCCAGAGCACGACGAAGAGCAGAACCGCCGAGAATTTGATGCGCTCGGCGAAGGCGCCGATGATAAGCGCCGGCGTAATGCAAGCAAACGTCATCTGGAAACAGATGAACACGAATTCGGGGATGACGACGCCTTCCGAGAAGGTAGCGGCGGTGCTGTCGGGCGTCACGCCAGCCAGGAACACCTTGCCAAGGCCGCCCCAGTAGGGGCTGGTGCCGCCGCCGAAGGCGAAGGAATAGCCATAGAGAACCCAGACGATCATGACGACGGCCACGATCATCGTGCACTGCATGAGCACGGAAAGCATGTTCTTGGCGCGGACCAGGCCGCCGTAGAACAGAGCGAGGCCCGGAAGGATCATGAACAGGACGAGGATGGTCGATAGCATCATCCAGGCCGTGTCGCCCTTGTCGGGCACGGGCGCGGCGGCTGCGGCCGCATCGGCCGCGGCAGGCGCTGTTTCCTGGGCGAAGGCGGCAAGTGTGCCGAATGCCGTCAGCGCTAGTGCGCCGAGCGCGGCAGTGCGCGCCAGCGGCGCAAGATTCTCTGAAATTTTCATTGGTGTCTCCCTGACTGCTGGCGGCTCAAAGCGCGTCGGTGTCTGTTTCGCCGGTGCGGATGCGCACGGCATGATCGATCGAGAAGACGAAGATTTTTCCGTCGCCGATCTGCCCGGTCTTGGCCGCGGCGGTGATCGCTTCGACGGCCTTGTCGACAAGATCGGTTGCGACCGCGACTTCGATCTTGATCTTCGGCAGGAAGCTGACTGCGTATTCGGCCCCGCGATAGATTTCAGTATGCCCCTTCTGACGCCCGTAGCCTTTGACTTCGGTGACAGTCAGGCCCTGAATCCCGACGGCGGTGAGCGCTTCGCGCACCTCGTCGAGCTTGAACGGCTTGATGATTGCCATCACGATTTTCATAAGGTTTCACCCTTTGCTGATGCGGATCCCCGCAATTGCGCGACATCGCCGAGCCGCCAGAGGCAGCCGATGAGTATTGAGCGCAATTCAAGCTCCGTGCCAGTTGGCGCGGGACCGCGTTAACCGTTTGGAAATCAAAGGATAAGGGGGATTGAGGGACTGCGCGGTAAGCAGACGCGTCAAATCGGCTGCTCAAAGAATAGGCAATTTTTAAAAATTGCCTATTCGGCGGGCTGATGCCTCAATCTTATCAGTCCCTCCTGGGCGACGGAGGCGATCAGCGTGCCGTCTCGCCCATAAAGCGCGCCGCGGGTAAAGCCGCGCGAACCCTGCGACGAAGGGCTGTCCTGGGTGTAGAGAATCCAGTCGTCGAGCCGGTGCGGACGATGGAACCACATCGCATGGTCGAGGCTCGCAGCCTGGATGTCCGGGTCGAACACCGCCCGCCCATGCGCGAAGGTGGAGGTGTCTAGCAGGGTCATGTCGGAGAGATAGGCGAGCACCGCGGCCTGCGTAGCCCTGTCCGCCGGCACCGGCCCGGCGGTGCGGATCCAGATATTCTGTTCCGGGGCGAGCTTCTCGCGGCTGGTATAGTGCTTGAGCATGACCGGTTTCATGTCGATGGGCCGATCGCGCTCCCAGTAGCGCTTGATGCCCTCCGGCACGGCGTCGCCGTATTTGCCGATGAGTTCCTGCTGCGTCATCAGGGCGTCGGGCGCCGGCACGTCGAGCGGCATCGGGACCTGGTGCTCCAGGCCGTGCTCTTCGCCCTGGAACGACGCCTCGAGCGAGAAGATAGCGTGGCCGTGCTGGATGGCCACTACCCTGCGCGTGGTGAAGCTGCCGCCATCGCGGATGCGGTCCACCTCGTAGATGATGGGCACCTTGGTGTCGCCGGGACGCATGAAATAGCCGTGCAGCGAATGGACGTGGCGGTCGGGATTGACCGTCCGCTGGGCCGCAACCAGCGCCTGCGCGATGGTCTGGCCGCCGAACACCCTTTGCCAGTCGAGCTTGGGACTGCGACCACGATAGAGGTTGTGTTCGAGCTTCTCGAGGTCGAGAATGGACAGAAGCTCTTGCATGGCCGCCGACATTTCAGGCCTTTTGGAACCGCGTGGAACTGCCCGGGTTCGAACAGGAACGGCGGAGCAAGTCAAGCCGGCCCGGAACACGGAGGAATGTGAGGATGCCATACAAAAGACCGGCAGAAGTGCGGCCTCCCCTCGACGTACTGGTGGCCGGAGCGGGCTATGTCGGGTTGGCCGCGGCGGTCTCCATGAAGCAGGCGAGACCGAATCTGGCGATCGCGGTGGTCGACGCCGCGCCCGAAGGCGTCTGGGAAAAGGACGGCCGAGCCTCGGCGATTGCCGCCGCCGCCTGCCGAATGCTCTCCCGGCTCGGATGCTGGGACGAGATAGAGCTGCAGGCCCAGCCCATCAACGACATGGTCGTGACCGATTCGCGCACCAGCGACCCGGTACGCCCGGTGTTCCTGACCTTCGGCGGCGAGGCGGCATCGGGCGAGCCTTTCGCGCACATGGTCACGAACAAGACGCTCAACGGCGCGCTTCGCCGGCGGGTCGCCGAACTCGGCATCGACGTCATCGAGGGCGTGGCCGTCCGCGCCTTCGAGACCGGCATCGCCAATGTGCTGGTGCACCTTGCGGACGGCATCACGCTCGAGGCACGGCTGCTGGTCGCAGCCGATGGCGTCAATTCGCGGCTGCGCGACATGGCCGGCATCAAGACGGTGAAATGGGAGTACGGGCAGTCCGGCATTGTTTGCACGGTGGCGCATGAACGGCCGCACAATGGCCGCGCCGAGGAACATTTCCTGCCGGCCGGCCCCTTCGCCATCCTGCCCTTGATGGGCAACCGCTCGTCGATCGTATGGACCGAGCGGACGGAGGACGCCGAAAAGCTCGTCAATGGCGACGAATTGGTCTTCGAGATCGAGTTGGAGCAGCGTTTCGGCCTCAAGCTCGGCGAAATCCGCGTCGAGGACAAGCCCCGCGCCTGGCCGCTCGGCCTGACCCTGGCGCGAGCCTTCGTGAAGCCGCGTTTCGCGCTCTGCGGGGACGCCGCGCACGGCATCCATCCGATCGCCGGGCAGGGGCTCAACCTCGGCTTCAAGGATGCGGCGGCGCTCGCAGAAACCGTCGTCGAGGCCGACCGTCTGGGGCAGGACATCGGCGCGCTCGACGTCTTGCAGCGCTATGAGCGCTGGCGGCGTTTCGATACGGTGCAGATGGGCATCACCACCGACGTCTTGAACCGGCTGTTCTCCAACGACTTCGCACCGCTGCGGACCATCCGCGACATTGGTCTCGGGCTGGTCGACCGCATGCCGGTGATCAAGGGGTTCTTCATCCGCCAGGCCTCCGGCCTGTCGGGCGCCATGCCTAGGCTGCTCCGGGGCGAACCCATCTGACTGCGAGCGGCCGGAGCGAAATGTATCCTGACACTGGGCTGTCAGGTACTTACCGCAGGGGCGGTGGCGAACTAGAATGGGGTTCTGTAGTTGGAGTTTGTCTCAACAGAGGAGAAACGCCGATGACCACCGCAGAGCTTGCCAAGGAATTCACCGAGCTTCTCAAGCAGGGCAACGACGAAGCCGCCGCTGCGAAGTACAATGCCGACGACATCGTCAGCTATGAAGCCATGGAGGGGCCAATGGCTGTCTGCCACGGCAAAGAGGCCGTGAAGCAGAAGGGCGATTGGTGGCGTGCCAACCACGAAGTTCACGGCGGTTCGATCGACGGCCCCTTCGTCAACGGCGATCAATTCGCCCTCCGTTTCAAGTACGACATTACGCCCAAAGCGACCGGTGAGCGTGTCATGATGGATGAGGTCGGCCTGTATACGGTCAAAGGCGGCAAGATTACCGAAGAGCGCTTCTACTACTAGGGGCGGATAGACGAATCGTTAAGAGTCGAGCCCGCCGCTCCGGGAGGCTGGAGCGGCGGGCTTTGCCATCTGTGCTATCGGGGTCGAGCGGGCTCAGGCGCCTGCACATCTTTCCTAGAAAATTGCAGCGCGCTTGTAGCTTGCGTGAAGCCAAACGCTATATTTGCTCTCGTGGCCGCGGCGCCGCCCCAACTCAGCCCAAGGAGAATTCGATGGATCGACACGCAACAGCCGTCTGGAAAGGCGCTCTGAAAGATGGTTCCGGCACACTGGACAGCCAGAGCGGCGCGATCGCAAAGCTGCCCTATTCGTTCAAGGGCCGGTTCGAGGACGAGAGCGGCAAGTCGGGCACCAATCCGGAAGAACTGATCGCCGCCGCTCATGCCGGCTGCTACGCCATGCAGCTTTCGCACTTCCTCGCCGAAAACGGCACCCCCGCCGAAAAGCTCGACGCCAAGGCGGTGGTGACATTGATTCCCGGTACCGGCATCACCGGCAGCGCGCTGACGCTGGTCGGCGCCGTGCCCGGCATCGACGAGGCGAAATTCAAGGAACTGGCGGAAAAAGCCAAGGCGGAATGCCCAGTTTCCAAGGCGCTCGGCGCTATCAAGATCTCGTTGGACGCCCGCCTCGGCTGAGCCATCGATACAAATGAACACGGGCGCTCCATTCGAGCGCCCGTTCTCTTTCCGTCCTTGCGCGTCAGTGGCTCGCAATACCCTGATGCGCGGCCTGGCCCCAAAGCTCTTCGAGGCGCGCATCGCGGCCGCAGGCGTTGCGGTAGTATTTGTAGCGGAGCGGGTTCTTCTTGTAATAATCGAGGTGATAGCCTTCGGCCTGCCAGAAGGCGCCGGCCGCCTCGATCGGCGTCACGATGGGCCGGCCGAGCGCGGCTTCGGCTTCCGCCTTGGATTTATCGGCCGCGGCTTTCTGCGCCTTGTCGGCCACATAGATGGCGGTGGTGTAGGCGTGGCCGCGATCGCAGAACTGGCCGCCATCGTCGGTCGGATCGACCGAACGGAAAAACACGTCCACGAGCTTTCCGAAGTCCGTCCTGGCCGGATCGAACTCGATCTTCACCACTTCGCGGTGGCCTTCGTGATTCTGGTAGGTGGGATTTTGCAGCGTTCCACCCGAATAACCCGAAGTCGTCGAGATCACGCCCGGCACGTAGTCGAAATCGCTCTCGACGCACCAGAAGCAGCCGCCGGCGAAGATGGCGGTCTGCGTTTCAGCCGAGACGGCAAGCGCCGGCATGGACAGGCCGGCGGCAAGGGCGAGCAAGGCGGCGCTGAGCGATCTGGAAAACATCTGCGGGGGTCTCCTCTTCGCTGGAAGAGGTAGCGCATCCCTGCAACGTCTCAAAGTCAAGCCGCAACAATCCTGCGTGATCGTTAGGTCGACCGGTTTTCAGCGGATTGTGTAAGGCTCGAACTCCGCAAAGGCGGCCTCCGGAACCGCTATCGCCAATAGATCGAGATTGCGCTTGAGGGTTGCCGGCGAGGCGGTGCCGAGGAGCATGGTCGCAACGACCGGATTGCGCAGTGGAAACGCCAGCGCGGCGGCGGCCAGCGGGATGCCCCTGGCTTCCGCGACCCGCTGCATGCCGGCGACGCGCGCCAGAATGTCTGGAGAGGCCGGGCCGTAGTCGAAATTCGCACCCGCCACCGGCCCGGTCGCCAATATTCCGGAGTTGAACGCCCCGCCTATCACCAGCGACGTCTTCTGCTTCTCGCAAAGCGCCAGCAGTTCGGGTTCCGCCGAACGGTCGAGCAGCGAGTATCGTCCGGCGAGAAGGATGCAGTCGAGCGGAGCCTGCCGCATCACGTCGAGGCAGATCTGCACTTCGTTGACGCCCAGCCCATAGGCGGCGATCACGCCCGACGATTTCAGCTCGTCGAGCGCCTTCAGTCCCGAATCCATCAGTTGGCGGAAGTGGAGTTTCGTTTTCTCCACGCCATGCGTGTAGACGCCGATATCGTGGACGAACAGTATGTCGATCCTGTTCAGGCCGAGCCTGGCATAGCTGAAGTCCACCGACCGCATGATGCCGTCATAGCTGTAATCGTAATCGACGGCGAAGGGCAGCGGATCGACATAGCTGTGGTCCGGGATCTCGGCCTCTGGCACCGGCCGCAGCAGCCGCCCGACTTTCGTCGAGAGCACGTAATCATCGCGGGGTTTGTCGCGCAGAAAGTCGCCGAAGCGCCGCTCCGACAGGCCGAAGCCGTAGAACGGCGCCGTGTCAAAATAGCGGATGCCGGCGTCCCAGGCGCTTTGCAGCGTCTGCATCGCCGTCTCGCGCGGGCAGGAGCGGTAGAGGCCGCCGAGCGACGCCCCGCCAAAGCCGATCTCGGTCGTTTCAAGCCTGGTCTGCCCGATGCGCCTCTTATTCATTCGTCATCCTTGCGCGCCGGGCGTGGGGTCCGACAGCGATCTGTCACTGGACAATCGCCGGAAATGTCTTTTTATCGTCAAAAGACATTTGAGCGTCAACCGGTTTTGACGGCCCGAATGATCGTCAGCCGACTTGGGCGGCGCTGGACCAGGGCTTGGAATGTCTAAGCAGAATACCGTCTACAAGGACGCCTACAATCGCTGCCTGCGCCTGATCGAGGCCGGCGGCAGCCTGGCTTCCGAGCCCGAACTGGGAACGACGCTCGGCGTCAGCCGCACCACCGTCCGTACCATTCTGGCCAGAATGCAGGAGCGCGGCCTGCTCGAATGGGACAAGCGCAGCAAAATCGTGCTGCGCGATCCCACGCCCGGCGATTTTTTCCCCGACGAAGAGACGGATTCACTGTCGGAAATCATCGAGCGCAGCTTCATGCGCAAGCTGCTGGCCGGCGGCGCCAAGGCCGGCATGCAGATCAACGAGCTAGAATTGGCGCGCGAGATAGGCGTCGGCACCACCAGCGTCAGGGAGTTCCTGATCCGCTTCAGCCGCTTCGGCCTGATCGAGAAGCGCCCGAACAGCCATTGGGTGCTGAAGGGTTTTACGCGGGCTTTCGCGCTCGAACTCACCGAAATCCGCGAAATGTTCGAGCTACGTTCGGCGGCCGCCTTCACCGCGATCGAGCACGGCAATCCGGTCTGGGCCGATCTCGACGCTATGGAGCGCGAGCATCGCGATTTTCTCGACGCGGTGGCGACCCGCTACGCCGAATTTTCCGAGATGGACGAGCGCTTCCACCGGCTCATCCACAAGGCATCGCACAACCGGTTCATCGTCGATTTCTACGACGTGATCGCGATGATCTTCCACTATCACTATCAGTGGAACAAGACGAACGAGGCGCAGCGCAACGCGATCGCCGCCACCGAGCACCTGAACTACATCGCCGCGCTGAAATCCGGCGACCTGGCCGAAGTCGAGAAGGCCTGCCGTCGCCATCTGCAGTCCGCGCGCGAAACGCTGCTGCAATCCATCCCGGAGGGCTGGGCTTAGCAGCTGGCGCTACATCACCGCGCCGACCTGCCAGGGCACGAACTCATTGTCGCCATAGCCGAGTTGTTCGGATTTGCTGCGCTTGCCGGAAGCGACGGCGAGAATCTCGTCGAAAATCTCCCGGCCCTTGTCCTCGACCGTGACGCCGCCGAGGATATCGCCGCAATTGATGTCCATGTCCTCGACCATGCGCTCATACATCGGCGTGTTGGTCGCCAGCTTGATCGATGGCACCGGCTTGCAGCCATAGGCCGAGCCGCGGCCCGTGGTGAAGCAGAGCATGTTGGCGCCGCCCGCGACCTGGCCGGTCGCCGACACCGGATCGTAGCCGGGCGTGTCCATGAAGACAAAACCCTTCTCGGTCACCGGCTCGGCATATTCGTAGACCGCGTTGAGCGTGGTCGAGCCGCCTTTGGCTGCCGCGCCGAGCGACTTCTCCAGGATCGTGGTCAGCCCGCCGGCCTTGTTGCCGGGCGAGGGGTTGTTGTTCATCTCGCCGCCGTTGCGCTCCGTATAGGCTTCCCACCAATGGATGCGCTCGATGAGCTTTTCGCCGACTTCCCGGTTCTTTGCCCGGCGGGTCAGAAGGTGCTCGGCACCATAGATTTCCGGCGTCTCCGAGAGGATCGCGGTGCCGCCGTTCTTCACCAGTATGTCGGCCGCGACACCAAGCGCCGGGTTGGCGGTGATGCCGGAATAGCCGTCGGAACCGCCGCACTGCAGCGCCAGCGTGATCTCGGATGCGGGCGCCGTCTGGCGCTTCGCCCGGTTGACGACAGGAAGCATCTCCTTGATGCGCTCAAGCCCCTGCTCGATCGATTTGCGCGTTCCGCCCGTGTCCTGGATGGTCATAGTGCGGAAGGTTTCGCTTTCCTCGATGCCGTAGAGCTGCTTCATGCGGCCGATCTGGAACACTTCGCAGCCGAGCCCGACCAGCAGGACAGCGCCGAGGTTGGGGTTTGCCGAATAGCCCCATTGGGTGCGCTTGAGGATTTCGAATCCCTCGCCGCTGCCGGCCATACCGCAGCCGGTACCATGGGTGAAGGAGACCACGCCGTCGACATTGCCGAACTCTTCGAGGAGGCCGGACCGCGTCGCTGCCTCGGCCATGAAGCGCGCAACCGACGCCGAACAGTTCACGCTGGTCAGGATGCCGATATAATTTCGGGTTCCGACCCGGCCGTTGGCGCGGCGAAAACCCTCGAAAGTCGCCTGCTCCTCGACCGGCAGCACGTTTTCCGGACGCGCGCCCATGGCGTACTGATAGTCGCGCTCGAAATCATGCATCTCGACATTGTGTTCGTGAATCCAGTCTCCGGCCGCGATCGGGCAACTGGCGAAGCCTATGATCTGGCCGAATTTTACGATCGGCTCGCCCTTGGCGATCACGCGCGCAGCTATCTTGTGGCCGAAGGGAATGCGCTGCCTCGTCATCAAGCCGGCCGCGATCGGAAGCTCCTTCTCGATCTTTTCGGCTGCCACGATGACATTGTCTTCGCTGCTCAGCCTCAGCGTCCTGGCGATTGCCTGCTGTGAATTCATGATCCCGTTCCGGTAATTGAGAAAGCGCAAATCCCGAGTTGACGCGATCAGCACGCCAAGCATACTAACATGTCAGTACATTTCGCAAGGAGAAACACGCGACCGTCATGAACATCGGTTCGAAAATCGAGGCAGGCGGCCCCGCCAATAGCACGCGGCGCATCGACGGCAGCGCGACCGAACGCGTCGTCGAGGCGCTGAGGGAAGCAATCGTCACGCTGGAGATTCCGCCGGGCGCAACACTCGACAAGGCGGTGCTGACCGCCCGGTTCGGTGTCTCGCGATTTCCGGTGGCTGAAGCATTCACCCGGCTGAAGGCCGAGGGCCTGGTCGACATAAGGCCGCAGAGCGGCTCCACCGTTTCGCTGATTCGGCTCGCCGACGCTCGCGAAAACATGTTCCTGCGCCGCGCCCTCGAAGGCGAGGCGCTTGCGCTGCTGGCTACCCGCAACGATGCCGCGCTGCTGGCAGAGGTGGACAAGAACCTGCGTTTCCAGAAGTCGGCGATGGAAGCCGGCGACCGGCCTGGCTTCCACCGCCTCGATCTCGAATTCCACGACCTTCTGATCAGCGCCGTGGGCTTTCCCCGGATGCGCGCGACCGTCGAGCGTGCGCGCCTGGCGCTCGACAGGGTGCGGCGGTTGCTCGGCACGCCGCGCCGCCACGCTTTGACCTTCGCGGAGCATTGCGCCATCGTCGAGGCGCTGCGCAAAGCCGAGCCCGAAGCGGCGCGGGCGGCGATGGCCGCTCACATCGATTCCGTCATGATGGAACTCGAAGCCTTTGCCGTCGCGCAGCCCGAAGTCTTCGCCGACCGGGAGCCGACCACTGACCCGCTCCAGGTCTAGAAGACGGCGAGGGGGCAATGGAATTTCTTCGCGAGGCTGCTTCGTTTGTCGAACCCTACGTCTCCCAGTACGGCGTCGCGGCCCTGTTCGTCATCATTTACCTGGAATCGCTCGGAGCGCCGCTGCCCGGCGAGAGCGCGCTGATCGCGTCCTCGGTAATGGCCGCCAGCGGGGAGGATTTTTCGATCGTCCAGATGTTTATGGCGGTCTGGGCAGCCGCGGTCCTCGGCGACTGCACCGGCTATGCGATCGGCAGGATCGGCGGGCGCCCCCTGCTGCAGCGCTATGGCTGGGTGATCAGGCTCACGCCCGAACGCCTGTCCGATTTGGAAGAACTGTTCCGCAAAAGGGGCGCCATCATTGTCGTCGGCGCACGCTTCGTGGTGCTGCTGCGTCAGCTCAACGGCTTGGTAGCAGGCTCGGTGGCGATGCCCTGGCGCAGCTTTGTCGCCGCAAACGTCCTCGGCGCGGCGCTATGGTCGGCCGTCTGGTGCTTCGGACCCTACTATCTCGGCGAGGCGTTCAATCTGCATGGCATATTGCAGAAACTTTGACGGTCCTCAGACGCGCCGCTCGACGATCATCTTCTTGATTTCGGGCGCCGCGTCGCCGCAGGCGCGCAAAAAAAAATCGATCGCTAGACGCGCCGCTCCACCATCATCTTCTTGATTTCGGCGATCGCCTTGGCCGGGTTGAGGCCTTTCGGACAGGCCTGCGTGCAGTTCATGATCGTATGGCAGCGATAGAGCCTGAACGGGTCCTCGAGATTGTCGAGCCGTTCGCCCGCCGCCTCGTCCCTGCTATCGATCAGCCAGCGATAGGCCTGCAGCAGCACCGCCGGGCCGAGATAGCGCTCGCCGTTCCACCAGTAGCTTGGGCACGAGGTCTGGCAACAGAAACACAATATGCACTCGTAGAGCCCGTCGAGCTTCTGCCGGTCCTCGTAGCTCTGCGGCCATTCCTTGGCCGGCTCGGGCGAAACCGTCTTCAGGAACGGGTCGATCGAGGTGAGCTGCGCGTAGGGGACAGTCAAGTCCGGGACCAGATCTTTCACCACCGGCATGTGCGGCAGCGGATAGACCTTCACCGCGCCCGAAATGTCGTCCATGCCCTTGGTGCAGGCGAGCGTATTGCCGCCGTCTATGTTCATGGCGCAAGAGCCGCAAATGCCTTCGCGGCAGGAGCGCCGGAGCGTCAGCGTCGGGTCGACCTTGTTCTTGATCCACAAAAGCGCATCCAGCACCATCGGCCCGCAATCGTCGAGATCGACGAAATAGGTGTCGAGGCACGGGTTCTCGCCGTCGTCCGGGGACCAGCGGTAGATCCGGTATTCGCGCAGATTGGTGGCGCCTTCCGGCTTGGGCCAGGTCTTGCCCATGCGGATCTTCGAGTTCTTGGGCAAAGTGAGTTCTACCATGGCTCAGGCGCTCCGCTTGGCTGCATGATCGAGAATGGTCGGGCAGACCGCGATGGGACGTTTGACGCCGCGGGGCAACGTCCCGAGTTTACGCGCCGTCATGGCGAAATGCCCCGCCAGCCGCCGCAGCTTGAATTGCGGCCGCCGCACGAATGCATCGAGCCGTGACTGCTTGCTAGGCTGCGATATCGTCGTTTTGAACGCGCCGCGAAACCCGTCCTGCGCGCCTGCCGAAGCATAAAGCGGCGTGGCGAGCCCCGGCTCGGCCTGAAGACGCGGGATGCCGGCGAAATTGAGGAATGCGTCGGACGGCGCGGCGTAATGCTTCGCCCTCTGGAGGAGCCGATGCGCTGCTGCCGGACGCACCAGATATCCGCCCGATCCGCCGCGATCGACGAAGAGCCGATAATGCCGGATCCCGCTTTTCGGCGCCGAGGAGAACGGACGCCGGGAAACCCACTTTTCCGCTCCACGCGTCTCGAGATTGAGGATGTCGAGCAGGTCGATGTCGTCCAGTTCCGCCAGCCATGACGGCAGTTTTTCGGAGAGCACGACGTCATCCTCCAGCACCAGCACCGGCCGGTTGTTGTCGACGCAGTGCCGCCAGGCGCGGCTGTGGCTGTGCAGGCAGGCGAGCTCGGTGCGCGAAAGCGGGCGCATATAGGTGCCGCCGAGGCGGTCGAATTCATCGTCGCCTATCATCGTGGCGTCGGTCGCCCTCAGCCGCGTGAATACCAGCCCGAGCCGCTGCATCTGCGATGCGATGAATTCAAGCCGGTCCTGGCTTCTGTCCAGATTGATGACGAGGATTTCCGGCACCATGGCGAGGCCTCAGTACACCCGCGCCTTGGGCGCGATCTTGGCGAGGCTGATGCCGCCCTCGTCTTCGGCGAGCAGCGTTTCGGTGTGTACCGGACGATAGCCGAGCGTGACTTTTCCGGCTTCGTCGACCCAGGAAAGCGTATGCTTGCGCCAGTTCAGGTCGTCGCGGCTGGAGAAATCCTCGCGCGCATGCGCCCCGCGGCTCTCCTTGCGGGCCTCGGCGCCGTAGACGGTCGGGAGCGCATTGGCCATCAGGTTCTCCAGCTCCAGCGTCTCGACCAGATCGGAATTCCAGATCATCGAGCGGTCGAAGACCTTGAGGTCGGGCAGTTCGGCCCAGATGGCAGATATGCGCCGGCAGCCCTGCTCGAGCGTTTCCTGCGTGCGGAAGACGGCGGCGTCTTCCTGCATGGTCTTTTGCATCTTTTCGCGCAGGAACGCGGTGGGCGTTCCCCCGTTTGCATGGCGAATCCGGTCGAAGCGCGACATGATCTTGTCGACCGATTTCTCGTTGATCGCCGGAATTGGCGCGGTGCGGTCGACCACCTGGCCAGCGCGGATCGCCGCCGCCCGGCCGAACACGACGAGATCGATCAGCGAATTGGAGCCGAGCCGGTTTGCGCCGTGCACCGAGGCGCAGCCCGCTTCGCCGACCGCCATCAGCCCCGGCGCGACGGCGTCGGGATTTTCCGGTGTCGGCCGCAGCACCTCGCCCCAATAATTGGTCGGGATGCCGCCCATGTTGTAATGGACGGTCGGCAGCACCGGGATCGGCTCGCGCGTCACGTCGACGCCGGCGAAAATCTTCGCCGATTCCGAAATGCCGGGCAGCCGCTCGTGCAGGACCGCCGGATCGAGGTGGTCGAGGTGCAGGAAGATGTGGTCCTTGTTCTTGCCGACGCCGCGGCCTTCGCGGATTTCCAAGGTCATGCAGCGCGAAACCACGTCGCGCGAGGCGAGATCCTTGGCCGACGGGGCGTAGCGCTCCATGAAGCGCTCGCCCTCGGAATTGACGAGATAGCCGCCTTCGCCGCGGGCGCCCTCAGTGATCAGGCAGCCCGAGCCGTAAATGCCGGTCGGGTGGAACTGCACGAATTCCATGTCCTGCAGCGGCAGCCCAGCGCGCACGATCATGCCGCCGCCATCGCCGGTGCAGGTGTGGGCCGATGTCGCCGAGAAATAGGCGCGGCCGTAGCCGCCGGTCGCCAGCACCACCATCTTGGCGGCGAAACGGTGGATGGTGCCATCGTCGAGGTTCCAGGCGACGACGCCGGTGCAGACGCCGTCGTCGGACATGATCAGGTCGAGCGCGAAATACTCGATGAAGAACTGCGCATTGTGCTTCAGCGACTGGCCGTAGAGCGTGTGCAAAATGGCGTGGCCAGTGCGGTCGGCCGCGGCGCAGGTGCGCTGAACGGGCGGGCCATCGCCGTAATTCATCATGTGGCCGCCGAACGGGCGCTGGTAGATCTTCCCCTCTTCGGTGCGTGAGAAGGGTACGCCGTAATGCTCGAGCTCATAGACCGCGGCGGGCGCCTGGCGCACCATGTACTCCATAGCGTCCACGTCGCCGAGCCAGTCTGAGCCCTTGACGGTGTCGTACATGTGCCACTGCCAGCTGTCCGGACCCATATTGGACAGCGAGGCGGCGATGCCGCCCTGTGCGGCAACCGTGTGCGAGCGCGTCGGGAAAACCTTGGTGATGCAGGCGGTCTTCAGCCCCTGCTCGGCCATGCCGAGTGTGGCGCGCAGTCCGGCGCCGCCGGCGCCGACCACCACAACGTCGAATTTGTGGTCGACGAAAGTGTAAGCTTTGCCGGCTGACGCCGCGCCGTTGCCTGGTCGTTCCTTGGCCACAGGTCAGCCCCCGAATGCAATTTTGAGAATGGAGAACACGCTTGCCGCGCCCACCGCCACGGCAAAGAAGATGTTGAGCATGAGCAGCGTGACCTTCGCGCCCTCGCCGTGAATGTAGTCTTCGATAATGATCTGCATGCCGAGGCGCATGTGGTCGAGGCTGATCAGGATGAACAGCGACGCTGCAAGCGCAATCAGCGGCTGGGCAAGCGCTGCCCGCACTTCGCCGTAGCTGGCGCCGCCGACCGAGAGGATCCAGCCGAGAAGAAACAGCGAAAGCGGTATGAGCGCGATCGAGGTGAGCCGGATGCGCCAGAAATGGCCGGTTCCGTCCTTGGCCGAGCCGAGGCCGCGCACCTTGTTCAGGGGAGTTCGCATATCGGACATCGCTGGCTCCTATGCACCGAGCCAGAGATAGCCGGCCCAGATCAGCACCGTCAGCACGATGGAGCCGGCGAGCGTCGCCCAGGCGAGCTGGGTCGAAGTGTCTTTTTCCAGGCCGGTGCCGGTGTCCCAAATCAGGTGCCGAACCCCGCCGAGCATGTGCAGCATCATCGCCCAGGTATAGCCGACCAGCACTATCAGCCCGACCCATGAACCGAGAACCTGGTTGGCAAGGTTGAAGGCGTTCTCCGACGTCGCCGCCGCGATCAGCCACCAGGCGACAAGCAGCGTACCGAAATAGAGCGCGCCGCCGGTGATCCGGTGAAGGATCGACATCAGCATGGTCGCCGGCCAGCGATAGACCGTAAGATGCGGCGACAAAGGACGCGCATGCGGCCGGGTGGCTGGTGAGTGGCTCATGGCTCCCCTTTCGGCATCTGCGGGATCGCAACCGAATGCGGCATGAGGGCATCGGAATGCGACTTTTCAACCCGGCTTCTAAAGCGCTTTTTGCACCGCGTCAAAGCCGGAAAAGCCGTTTCGGCAAACACCTTTAGTCCTAATCGATTGAAGCTTGCGAAGCCTTATGCTGCGGTGCGTCACGCGCTTCGTATCGTCGCGTTGATGGAGTTTTTCGCCAGGCTGCCCCACGAATCAGCGCACGCAGGTGAGCGGCTCATGGCCGCGGCGCATGAACAGGGCCTCGCGGCCTTCGAGCACGATCGCATCCGAGGCTTCGCCGTAGCGGTTGCGCTGGGTCGCGGGAGACGCCGGGAGGTCGAGGCTTTCCCCTTCCGGACCGACCACCCGAACGGAGGAACCGAAATTTTCCACGGTGACCAGTGCGCCGCCGGCGCAGGTGTAGCTGGCCATGCGCGGCTGAGTTTCAGTTGTGCTTTCGGCCGGCGCGGCCGTCGCTTCCGTCTTCGCCCCACCGGACTGGCACGACGCGACAGCCAATGCACAGGCTGCGGCCAGGAGCGCGCCTGACAACCGGCCGCGGCGAATTCGTTCTTCTACCATGGCGTGCAAGCTACCCGCTTTGCCGCACGAAGATCAATCACCCTCGGCAGCCATGGCGGCCTGGCTACGCGGCCGTTAACCATATTCCTTAATTGGCCCGGCCGGGAATGAGCAAGCTCTTAACAAAGGTTAAGAAAGCGTTAACTTGAGGCGATGGAGGCAAATCACCTCAAGCAATGGAGACGCTTATGCGTTCCGCATCGTTGAGAAGCCTGTTCCTGGCGCTGACATTTGCAGGGCTTGCCTCGACCCCCGTATTGGCCGGCGGTCTTCACGACCACGTCTATGCCGACAGCTTCGGCAATCTGATCATTCATAGCCCTGCCGGCTACAAGCGCATCATCGTCGGCGAAGGCCATCTGGCTAAGGAGCTTTCCGAGTTCACGAGCGCCGGCGAGCCTGAAATCGTCTACCTCGATGAAGACGACCGGGTCGCCGATGTCGGGGAGTGCT
Source organism: Allomesorhizobium camelthorni (assembly GCF_011045125.1). Classification (GTDB taxonomy): domain Bacteria; phylum Pseudomonadota; class Alphaproteobacteria; order Rhizobiales; family Rhizobiaceae; genus Allomesorhizobium; species Allomesorhizobium camelthorni. The sequence continues at coordinate 292,274 of NZ_JAAKZF010000001.1, forward strand.
ATCGCCCGCCATGGCTGATCAAGGGCAGGAGCTACATGTACGGCTTCGACCAGGGCGAGATCCCGTTCCAGGGCGGCCCCTGCCAGTGAGCGCAAGGGCTGGCCCGGCGCCAGCCCTGATTTGGTCATCTTTCTCCCCGCCAATGATGGCAGGCGTTAACGATTGGTGAACCAAGATGAGCCAGGCCGCACTTCAGTCACGCCGGCTGAAGGATCACATAGCCTCCCTTGAGACCATGACGCGCTTCGTGCTGGCCACGCTGGCGCTCGGCAGCGGCGTCTATACCTATCTCGGCGTCCGCAGCCTGCTCGACGGTTCGGCGACCGTGGTGTTCTTCGCGGCGGTCATCTACTCGGTTTCCGTTTCGGTCGCCATGTACGGCTTCTGGACCTACCTGATCCGCTTCCTGCCGGAAATGCGCGACGCCGCCTCGCGGCTGGCGTTGGTCGGCATCATGGCGGTCGGTTCGCTGATGATCGTCGCAATGTCGTCCTGGCTGAACGCGGCGGCGCTTGCCGGCTCGGCGGCCGTGGAACAGCACCTCGCCATCACGCTTGAGGACTACACCGCCGATCTCGACCAGGCGCATGGCAACGCGCTCGGCGCACTGTCGCTGCTCCCCGACATCCAGCGCGCTTCCGAGCGTTTTGCGCGGCTGGCGCAGGACGAACAGAATTCCGGAGCACTTACCGGCACGTCGGGTTCGGGCAGCGTCGTGCAGTTGCTGAGCCAGATGTCGGCGCAGATGAAGGAGCTGGAAGCGACCATTGAGGGTTCGCGCGAGACCATCCAGACCGGATTCCAGCAAGGCCAGAAGCATCTCGCCGCCATGCGCGGTCTTGTTTCGGCGCCCGGCGCGATCGCCGAGCGCTCCGACAGGTTCGCAGCCGAAGCCGTGGCGCTCTCAGGCGTGATCGCTTCGCTGGAACAAACCTCGATCGCGCCCTCGGTCAGCCGCGCCGCCGCCGACCTTTCGGTCGGCTTCATCGCGCCGGTGGCGGATGGAAGCTCAGCCGATCTTGCCGGCCGCCAGGATGCGGTCATGGCGACCATTCGCGGCTCCGTGGAAGCTCAGTCGAAAGCGCTCTCGGATGCGGCCGCTGAAATCCTCGCCCAGCCAAAAGTGGCCGAGCGCCGCTATGTTCCCCTGACCTCGGCCGAAGCCGTGCTGCGCTACGCCTCCGATTTCATCCCGAGTTGGGCCGGCGCCATCTCGATCGACCTGCTGCCCGCCGTTTTGGTCGGCATCATGGTCGTGGTTCATGGCGCCATGCGTCGCGGCGAGGACCGGATGGAAGAGGCCGACCGCATCACCGCCGGCGACATGCTGCGCTCGCTAGACCTGCACGAAACGATGCTTGCCCGCCGCCACGCAGCGATCGCCGAGGAGCCTATAGCCGAACCGCATCCGGCATCGCCGGAGCAAAGGCCCGCCGCGGAAAACGTGACGCCGCTCACCCTGTCCGAACGCAAGCGGATCGACCCATGATACCGGGCGCCACTCCAGCGGCGAATTCCGAAACGCCGCGGCGCAACCTCGTGATGCGCTACTTCGCGCGCTTCGACGATGGCGAGGTCGTCCGCTGGGCATTCCGCGGCCTGCTCATCGGCGCGGTCGGCGTCCTCGCGTTGGATTTGCGCGACCTGGCCGAAACCAATGGCTGGAGCTCTCCCGAAGCTGCGCTGACAGCGCCCGAGCCTGTCCTGCCCCCGGCCGTGCAAACCAATGCTCCAACGCCATCCGCCGATCCCCGCGAATTTGTCACCGCCGACGAGGCCAGGTTGCGCCAGCCGATGGCGTTCACCCTCGGGGCGGGCGGCGTGATGACCGCTGAAGGCAGCATCGAGCCTGGCTCAGCAGCGCGCTTCGCGGCCGAGATCGAGCAACGCGGCGAATACGTGAAGACCGTCTCGCTGAATTCGCCCGGCGGCGCGCTCGACGACGCCATGGCCATGGCCGAGACAGTGCGCGAACTCGGCATCGCAACGGTGGTCGCAGACGGCGCGCTCTGCGCGTCGTCATGTCCGCTGTTCTTCGCCGGCGGCAAGACGCGCAGCGCCGGGGAAAAGGCGGCAATCGGCGTGCATCAGTTCTACGCCGCCACGCTGAGCGAAACCGCGCCCGAGCAGGCTATGGCCGATGCGCAGGCTACGACGGCCCGCATCTCGCGGCATCTCAGCGAAATGGGCATAGATCCGGCTCTCTGGCTGCATGCGCTCGATACGCCGCCGCGGGCGCTCTATTACCTCTCGCCGGACGAGCTTGCCGAATACAAGCTCGTCACAAAGGTTTCCTCCGTAGCGAGCAAATAGCCCTCGGGGTTTCTCAGCCTGCGACGTTGGATAGCCCGCGCTCTTGCGCCTCAAACACCCGGACGCAGTCGCGGCCGCCATTCTTGGCGTCGTAGAGCGCCTCGTCCGCCCTTCGCATGAGGTCTGAAATTCCCTCTCCACTGCGCAGTTCGGCAACGCCGAAGCTCGCGGTGAAGCGCCTGTCGTGCGGCAGGCCCTCGATCGGCAGGCCGGCAAAGGCGCTGCGAGCCCCCTCGGCAAAGAGCCTTGCGCCGGAAAGGTTGGTTCCGGGCAGAGCGATGGCGAATTCCTCGCCGCCGATGCGTCCAGCGATCTGATGGCCGCTTGTGGCGCGTCGTAGAAAGCCCGCAAACGCTTCAATGACGCGGTCGCCGGCCGCGTGCCCGAACGTGTCGTTGACAGCCTTGAAGTGGTCGAGGTCCGAAATCACCATCGTCACCGGCAGGCCCATGCGCGCGGCATCGCGCAGCGCCGCCTCGGCGTGGCGCTCGAAGCCGCCCCGGTTCAGCAGCCCTGACAGCGCATCGGTTTCCGATTTCGCGGTGACGTCGGCGAAGATGTCGCGCACCAGTATGACCAGCATCAGCAGGGCGATGGCCATCGCGAACACAGTTCCCATCGATTGGGAGAACAATGCGTAGTTGGTCTTCAGATAGTCCTGGGCGGTCGCGCCGGTGCCGCCGAATATCTGGAACAGAAATGCCTTGCTCAGAAACTGCAGGGCGCTCGCCGACTGCACCGCCATGAACAGATTGTCGAGCGGACGCCTCGACTTGGCCGACCAGACGATGCCGACGCCGACCGCCTGCATCAGGAAATAGGGCAATTGGTAGAGCAGCATCCGGCTGAATGAATTCCGCGGCATGTCCTGGATCAGATAGCAGGTCGCGATCGAGACAATGAAAACTACGCCCATCAGCCGCCACGGCACGGCAACCTCGTATTTCCGGGCGACGCCGGCGTTGAATACAGCCATGGCTGCGAGGAAGGCCGCAAAGGACGCGACCACGGCGGGCCGGGATGTTCCGAGCGAGGCGATAGCGAATTCGATACCGAAATTCGACATTGCGAGCGCAAAGCCGAACGCCATCCAGCGCGCCGCGTCGTTCTTCTTGTCGTAGACCGCGACCATGAGAAACGCGGCCGCCAGGAGGGCGGCCACCATCATGTTTATCGCCAGAATAAAACCTGCCCCGCTCATTTCGACTGCCTGCTCCGATCGGTTCGGACTCAACCACGATCGAGCCAAAAAGACGTTAACGACGGCGCAGATTCCGCTGCGTCAGTCCGACTGCGGAATGCGCGGACCATTTGACGCACAGCTTGCCGGAGCGGCTTGGAACCGCCGGCCCGGAGTCTTCGTTTCGGATGAGCGACACGGAGAGATTATTATGGCCAAGACGATCATGTTGACCGACCACGAAGCGATCCGCGACTGGGCGGCCGCCCGCGCCGGCGCGCCGGCCATCGTGGATGTCTCTCCGGCGGGCGGTACACAGCCGATGCTGCGGATCGTATTCGGACAGAATGCTTACGAGGACCAGGACCAGGCCGAACGCCCGGTCAATGCCGGCGGGCTTGAACTGGTCGAATGGGACGAATGGTTCAAGCTGTTCGAGGAGAACGAGCTGGCTCTCATCGTTGCGGAGGACATACCGGGTCTGCGCGACGAGTTCCACGAACTGGTGCGGCGCTTCTCGCCCGGCGACTGATCTTTTGGCCGCTCAGGCGAAGCGAATGCCGGCAGGCGCGACCGGCTCCTGTTGCGGGCGTCGATAGGAAATCCGCACGCTGTCACGGCCGTTCCTCTTGGCCTGGTAAAGCGCCTCGTCGGCTTGGCGCAGAAGCGCCGGGAGGGCTCCCTCGCCCGCCGCGACGCCAAAGCTTGCGGTGACCCTTGCCCTCGCTGGCAGCCCGCGTGAACCTTCCTGCGGAAATGAGGTCCTGACGCCTTCGGCGAACATCCGCGCTGCCGCAAGATCGCTTGCCGGAAGCAGCACCGCGAATTCCTCGCCGCCAAGCCGGCCGACAATCCCGCTCTTTCCAGCCGCCAAACGCAACTGCGATGCGAACGCCGCAATGACCTGGTCACCGACGGCATGGCCCAAAGTGTCATTTACAGCCTTGAAATGGTCGAGATCGGCGATCACCAGCGCGGCCGGCAAGCCGCTTTCATGCGACCGGCTCAGCATCGCGGTTGCCCGCTCCTCGAAGCCGCGCCGGTTGAGCAGGCCCGACAGCGGGTCGGTATGCGATTCCGCCTTGAGCGCCTTGAGAACGTCGAGCGCAGCCGCGGTGAACAGGCTGAGCGCGATCAGAAGCGACAGGAGCGCGTGCGACAGGAGTGCAGTGGTCCAGTAGATCGAATCGTGAAGTCCTTCATACGATACGAAGGGCCCGCTCATTTTGAGAGCGATGAGAGTGCGAACGAAGAAATTCAGCGCGGAAAGCAGCGACAGCACGAACAGAATCGCTTCCGTGGGGCCGTTTCCTCGAACCGTGCGCAGTTCCGCCGCCACGACGAGGCTGATGCCGCCGAAGGCAAAATTGATCGCGTAAATCCGCCATGTAAGCTCGGGCTGGACGAAAAGGAACCAGCAAAAGGCGATCATGCCGCCGAGGCCCAGGATGCCGAGCGCGACATACGGCACCTGCCTGCCATAGCGGGCCACGACGGCGCCGGCGAGGCAGATAGCGGCAAGCGTAAAAAACAGGATCGAGAGCAGCTTGGTCAGTTCCTGCCCGACGGGCAGAGTAAAATACTGCAGCAGAAAACCGACCGCGGAGGCGGAATAGGCCAGCACCATCACCGCCAGATAGAGCCTGTGCCGCTGGTGAAGCCACAGCGTAAGGAACGCCGATGCGAGAACAAGGGCAATCCCAGGATTCAGCAGCGCTATGAATAGGCGAGTGTCCAAACCGCTTCCCTGCCCGTCTTCCCCGACGGAATGTCTACCGGCAAGGCGCAAACAAGCGGTTAAGCCCGACCTGCCGCACGGATTTTCACTATGGCAGATCGGGCGACTGTCATAGCGCCGCTATTTCCAGTCGCGGATATCGACGAAGTGACCGGCGATAGCCGCCGCCGCCGCCATGGCCGGCGAGACGAGGTGCGTGCGGCCCTTGAAGCCCTGGCGTCCCTCGAAATTGCGGTTCGAAGTAGAAGCGCAACGTTCGTGCGGCTTGAGGCGGTCGTCGTTCATCGCCAAGCACATCGAGCAGCCCGGTTCGCGCCAATCGAAACCGGCGGCGATGAAGATCTTGTCCAGCCCCTCGGCCTCGGCCTGTTCCTTGACCAGTCCCGATCCCGGCACGATCATGGCGTTGACGCGCGGATTGACCGTCTTGCCTTCGACGACCTTGGCGACCTCGCGCAGATCCTCGATGCGTCCGTTGGTGCAGGAGCCGATGAAGACCCGGTCGAGTTCGATATCGGTGATCTTCGTTCCGGCCGTCAGCCCCATATAGTCAAGCGCGCGCTGCTTCGACGTCCGCTTGTTCTCGTCGGCGATTTCCGCCGGATCGGGCACGACGCCTTGGACCGAGACGACATCCTCCGGCGACGAGCCCCATGACACGATGGGCGGCAGGTTTGCTGCGTCGAGCACCACGACCTTATCGAAATGCGCGCCCTCGTCGGATTTCAGCGTCTTCCAGTATTCGAGCGCCATGTCCCACGCCTTGCCCTTGGGCGCGCGCGGCTTGTCCTTGACATAAGCGTAGGTGGTTTCATCCGGAGCAATCAGTCCGGCGCGGGCGCCGCCTTCGATCGACATGTTGCAGATCGTCATGCGCCCTTCCATCGACAGCGCCCGGATCGCCTCGCCGGCATATTCGATGACATAGCCGGTGCCGCCGGCCGTGCCGATCTCGCCGATGATGGCGAGGATGATGTCCTTGGCGGTGACGCCGGCAGGCAGCTTGCCGTCGACCCGCACCAGCATGTTCTTGGCCTTGCGCTGGATCAGCGTCTGGGTGGCCAGCACATGCTCGACTTCCGACGTGCCGATGCCGTGCGCCAGCGCGCCGAAGGCGCCGTGCGTCGAGGTGTGGCTGTCGCCGCAGACGATCGTCATTCCCGGCAGCGTGAAACCCTGCTCCGGACCGATGATGTGAACGATGCCTTGGCGGCGATCGGTCTCGGAATAATACTCGACGCCGAAATCGGCGGCATTCTTCGCCAGTGCTTCTACCTGGATGCGGCTTTCCTCGTTCTTGATCCCGAGCTTGCGGTCGGGCGAGGTCGGCACATTGTGATCGACGACGGCGAGGGTCTTTTCCGGATGCCGAACGGTACGGCCGGTCAACCGCAGGCCTTCGAAAGCCTGCGGGCTGGTCACTTCGTGGACCAGGTGGCGGTCGATATAGAGCAGGCAGGTACCGTCGTTCTGGCGGTCGACGACATGGTCGTCGAATATCTTGTCGTAGAGGGTGCGCGGTGCGCTCATTTGCGTAAATCCGTCGATGGGGAAGAGAAAAGGACTTCAGCCGAAGCCGTAAGCCGCCGGCCCGAGTGACAGGCTCAGATAAGTCGGCTGGTCAGTGCGCCGGAAATCCGCGCAAAGAACCGCGCCGGCAGGCGCTTCTTGTCCTGCAGCACGAAACCCTTGTAGGCCGGATTTCCGAACAGCTCTTCCATGCCGCGCTCTTATCAATGTTTTGGGAATTGGGCAATTGCCTCAGCCGACGGTGAAACACTGCGATCAATCACGCGGCGCGCACGGGCTAGCGATCGGATGGCTGCACATGCGAAGGATCGTCCGGCTTGGGTTCGACCGGCCGCTGGGCATCCTTGTCGCCCCTCGCCGGGTTGCTGAAATCCGGACCTTTGTTCAGGTCGAACCTGGCCTCGAGCGTTTGCAGCAGGCCCAGGACGATCAAGGCCAGCACCGTGCCGAAGACGGCGATCTGCCAGAGGCCAAGCCCCGCGGCGAGACCGATGGCCCCCGCCAGCCACATTCCGGCGCCCGTCGTCAGCCCGTGCACCTCGCCGCGCGCGAACAGGATCGTTCCGGCGGCGAGAAAGGCCACTCCCGCGGTTACCGCCTCGACCGCGCGGATCGGATCGAGCCGGACGGCGTTGCCGACGAACACCGGCGCGTGGACGATTTCAATGGTCAGGATGGCGAACGTTGCCGCCGCGACGCAAACCAGAATATGTGTTCTCAACCCTGCCGGCCTGCGTCGCCATTCGCGCTCGAAGCCGATGACCGCGCCGAACGCCGTCGCCAGCAGCAGCCGTGCCGCGATCACCGGAAACGGCGTAAATGTCCGGTGGCCGAATTCTTGCAGAAGCTGCTCCATGAAGCCCTCAAGCGACATGGCAGTAACGTGCCGGCTGGAAGGCGGTTCCCGCAGCCTGGCTACAGGATCTCGAATACGAACGCCTGCACCAGCACTTCCAGCTCGGCCACCGCGAAGGCGCGGAAAGGCGGGCTCTCCTCGACCGGCCGCCAGCGACCCGCCTTTTCCAATGCCGAGAATTGCTCGCGGAATTTTCCGCTCTGCAAAACAGTGTCGCGAACAGTGAAGATCGCATGGCCGCCGGGCCGGGTTATCCGCACCAGTTCGTCGAGGCTCGACGCCGGGGCGTGACCTTCGGTGAAGACGCCGGTCGAGAAGAACGCGGCGAAATGGTTGTCCCGCCATGGCAGCGTCTCACCGAGCGTCGCGCGCCGAAGTTCTCTATACGCGCCGCGCGCGGCGGCAAGGGCCAGCATCTCTTCGGAAAAATCGAGCCCATCGATATTCGTGTAGCCCAGCGCCCGCAGATAGGGGCCGGACAGGCCGGTGCCGCAACCGGCATCGAGCAGCGCGCCGGCGTCCCGAGGGACGTAGCGCGCAACCCAGCTTGCGATCATGAAGGGCAGGCAGTAACCGGAGGCAGCGGTCTCTCGGTCATAGGCGTTCGACCAGGCCGCATAGGCCTGCGCCAGTTCGTCCGCATTCCGCGCCGCATAGACCTGTTCAAGCGCCGATTTGTCGTGATCGGCGGTCATGCGGTGCGTCCCCTTCGCAGGCGCTGCTCCAGCCCTCGCAGCCCGAGCGAAAGGCCCACCGTCAGCACGAGATAGATATAGGCGACTATGGAGTAGGTCTCGAAGAAGCGGAAAGAACCGGATGCGTAGACTTTTCCCATCTGGGTAATGTCGGCGACGCCAAGCACCGAGACCAGCGAACTATCCTTGACCATGGCGATGAAATCATTGCCGTAGGGCGGCAGGATGGTGCGGAAAGCCTGCGGCCAGATGATATGGCGGAAGCGCCGGTAGCGCGACAGGCCGAGCGCCTTGGCCGCCTCGATCTGGCCTGCATCGACGGCCTGGATGCCGGCGCGGAAAATTTCGGCGATGAAGGATGAATAGGCGATGGTGAGCGCGATGATCGCGCGCCACATCAGCGAAACGTCGCGCACCTGCATCGGCTCGGTTATTCCGGCAGCCTGCAGCGGATAGGAAAGCCAGTTCCAGAGGACAACGAAGCCCGGCGCGCCGACGAAGGCGATCCAGAACAACAGCACCAGGATCGGAATGCCGCGGATAATCTCGACGTAGAAGCGCGCGGTCTGGCGCAGCCAGACCGAACCGGACAGGCCGAGAAGCGCTATCGCGAGGCCAAGCGCGGAAGCGAGCGTATAGCCGACCAGCGTGACGAACACCGTTACACCGATGCCCTTGGCGACGATGGAAAACACTTGCGAATAGAGATCGCTGGCCGCGACGAACAGCGCCGCCGCGACGGCAAGCGCCCCGGCGGCAGCCAGCCACCAGGGGAATTCCTTCTCAGGCTTGGCGGAAGGGGGCATCAGTCAGGACTGCGCGGCATCGGCGTGTGCGGCCGTTCTCGCCCGTTGCGAAGCAGCAAATCCCGGCAGCCATGTATCCTCAAAGGACCGGGCTCACTGCCCCATCTTGTAGTCGAGGAACCACTTCTTGTTGAGCGCGTCGATTGTGCCGTCTTCCTTCATCGCCGCGATCGCTGCATTGACCGGCGCGACTAGGTCGGAACCTTTGGCGAAGATGAAGCCGAAATCCTCGGTGCCGAGCGGCCCACTGATCACCTTGAGCTTGCGTTCCGACGCCTCGACATAGCCGTTGGCCGCAACACCGTCGGTCAGCACCAGATCGACGTCGCCCGATTTCAGCGCCTGCACGGACGCGCCGAAGGTCTCGAACAGCTTGATGCGCGGGTTCTGCTCGTTGCCGTCCAGCACCTCGTAGACTGCGACATAGAACGGCGTCGTGCCTGCCTGCGTGGCGATCAGGCCGTCGGTCATCGCCGCGAAGCTTTTTGGGTCGGTGAAGCGGTCCTCGTCGGCGCGCACCAGCATGCGCATTTCCGAACGCATATACGGATCGGAGAAGTCGACCTTCTCCTTGCGCTCGTCCTTGATGGTGATGCCGGTCATGCCGATCTGGTACTGGCCGTCGGAGACCGCCTGGATCATCGCGTCCCACGAGGTGTTCTGGTATTCGACCTTGAAGTTCAGCCGCTTGGCGATCTCGTTCATCGCATCATATTCCCAGCCGATCTGCTCTCCGGTCTTGGGATCGACGAACTGCAGCGGCGGATAGGCATTCTCGGTGACAACAACAACATTCTTCCCGCCGAGATCGGGCAATGCCTGGGCGAAAGCCAAGGCCGGCATCAGAAGCAAGGCCAGCAATCCGGCCAGAGAGAGTTTGGAGGTCATGTTTTGCTCCCAAGCTTTGCGGAAACAGAATTGGTTTGGCGGAGTTTAGCCGCCGCCCTGCGGCAAACAAGCCATGCAGCCGGCTATTTTGCGGGGCGCCGCAGATCCAGCACCAGCAATTCCTCGTCGAGAAAGCGGCCGTCCACGCATAACGCATCCCGCTCAAGACCGTAGGGCTGAAAACCGAGCGAGTGATAGAGCCGGCGCGCGGCGACATTTTCGGCTGTCACGGTGCATTGAAGCATCACGCCCAGCGCTTGCGCATGGGAGATGACTTTTTCGACAAGCTTTCGCCCCAGCTTGGCCGCTCGCCAATCAGGCGCGACATAGACCGCCACCATCGTGCCCTTGTGCCGCGTCTTCTCCCGGGTGTTCTGGATGTAGGTCGCCATGCCGACGAGCCTTTCGCCCACGAAAGCGCCAAACGTCGCGCTCGGGGCCTCCGGCACGGCGCGCCTCACCATCTCCTCATCGGACAGTGCTTCCTCCTCCACGACGCTCGCGCCGAAGGATTCCTGGCTGTCGCGCAGGGCCTCCAGCCTCAGCGCGCGATACTGACCGGCATCGGCTTCGACCAGCGGCCTGATAACGATATCGGAAGGCAGCGTGATCACGCCCGATTACCTCTTCGTCGCGCCGATCGAAAACGACATCGGGATTTTCGGCATTCCTTCGGGAAGCACGAACTGATCCTCTCCGGCCTCGACCACGAAGGGAAACGCCTTCCAGACGACGATATCGTGCTCGCGCAGAAAGTCGATCGACAGTCCGGCGCCGATCAGCGCGTTGACAATGTCGGAGAGCGGATGGATCCATTCATAGCAGCGCGTGCTCGTCAGCGCCCGCGCGTCGCCCGTATAGGTCTGGGCCTGGTCGAAGACCAGAGGCTCTGTCATAGGCGTGCGCCAGCCGAACTCCAATTCCAGCCTGCCTTCGCGCGCCTCGAACTGGTTCATCGCCGGATGCCCCTCCAGCAGATAGAGCTTGCCGTTGGGCCGCAGCAGCGCCGCAACGACCCGGGCCCAGGCAAAGATGTCGTCGAGCCAGTTGATCGCGCCCCAGGTGACGAACACCATATCGTAGGTCTGGCCGAGCGCCTCGGCGGCATCGAACACCGACGCCTCGACAAAGCGAACACCGGCGCCGGCTTTGGCGGCGAACCCGCGCGCCGCATCGATCGCCTTCGGCGAAAAGTCGAGCCCGGTAACGCTCTTCGCGCCGAGATGCTTCAGGCTGATCGTGTCGAGCCCGATATGGCATTGCAGATGGACGATATCCTTGCCGGAAAGATCGCCGATCTCGCCGGCTTCCAGCGCGTGCAGCGAGGAGCCGCCGGCCAGCACTTTGGCTATACGGTAGCTGCCGGTGGTGTCGCTCGAATGCAGTTCGGCGCGATTGTCCCAGTTGCGCAAATTCGCGGCTAAAAACTCGTTCATCTCTCTCCCCCAACAAAAAAGGCGGCCGAAGCCGCCTTTGAAGCATTTCCGCCAGACTTATTCGGCGGCGGTCTCGGCCGGCTTTTCGGCTTCCGCGGCGGCTGCTGCCTCGGCGGCGGCTTTCTTTTCAGCGGCCTCCTGGGCGGCCTTCTCGGCTGCCAGAGCCTCGGCGGCGGCGATCTTCTCGGCCTCGATGCGCGCCTTTTCGGCGTTCAGCGCATCGCGCTCGGCATCGTTGAGCTTGCGGGCGCGAACGCCGGTGTTTTCCGAAATGCGGGCCGACTTGCCGCGGCGATCACGCAGATAATAGAGCTTGGCGCGGCGAACCTTGCCGCGGCGGACGATTTCGACGCCTTCGACCATCGGCGAATACACGGGGAACACGCGCTCCACGCCTTCGCCATAGGAGATCTTGCGCACGGTGAAGCTTTCCTGGAAGCCGGCGCCTGAACGCGCGATCACCACGCCTTCATATGCCTGCACGCGGGTGCGGGTACCTTCGGTCACGCGCACCTGTACGCGCACCGTGTCGCCTGGCTGGAATTCGGGAAGCGTGCGTTTCGCTTCGATTTTCGCGGCCTGTTCGGCCTCGAGCTGACGGATGATGTCCATCGCCATTACCTCTTCTTGGTTCTCAACAGCCAGAGCGCCCGGCGCTCGCCTTGCAGTCCCATCGACCGCTCGGCTATGCCCTTCCTCCAGACGGAAGCGAGGCAGGGGCGAATTCACCGTCCTTGTTGACGGGTCCCGGTCGAAAGTTGCCGGTTGGGCTGCGCGCATACACGCTTCCTGCGCGTTTGTCACCTCTCGCCCATGTCTTTTTTGCCGCATGGACGCAATGCGGGCGGTCGGCCTGTTCCGGCTTTCTGCTATTTCACCAAAGGCTGATTCTTCGCCGCGAGCAGATCGGGGCGACGCGCCCTGGTCAGCCGCTCGGCCTGCTCGCGCCGCCAGGCCGCGATCTTCGCGTGATTGCCGGACGTCAGCACTTCGGGGATCGCCCGGCCCTCGAACTCCTGCGGCCTCGTATAGTGCGGATGCTCGAGCAGTCCGTTCTCGAAGCTCTCCTCGTCACCGGAAACCTCATTGCCCATGACGCCCGGCAGCAGCCGCACCACCGCGTCGAGCAATACAAGCGCCGCCGGTTCGCCGCCGGACAGGATGAAGTCGCCGATCGATATTTCCTCCAGCGCGCGCGCGTCGATGATGCGCTGATCGACACCTTCGAATCGTCCGCACAGGATCACCGCTCCCGGCCCGGCCGCGAGTTCGCGCACCCGCTCCTGCGTCAGCGGCTTTCCGCGCGGGCTCATCAGGATGCGCGGGCGCGGATCGCCCTTGGGCGATACGTGGTCGATCGCCCTGGCGAGAATGTCGGCGCGCATCACCATGCCCGCACCGCCGCCGGCCGGCGTGTCGTCCACCGTCCGGTGCCGGTCGGTGGCGAAGTCGCGTATCTGCACGGCTTCGAGCGACCAGGTTCCGGCTTCCACCGCCCGGCCGGCAAGCGACAGGCCGAGGTGGCCGGGAAACATTTCGGGGTGGAGGGTCAGCACCGTCGCGCGAAAACTCACCGGTTGCCTCCCGCGTTTCCAGGCCCGCGCGGTTGCTTTCCCGGATCGAAATCTTCGTCGTCCGGTTCTTCATCCTCGCTTTCGACCAGCCCGGCGGCGATGGTGTCAACGCCGACGAAGCGTCCTTCGATGTCGACGACCGGCACGGCTGCCTGCGTGAATGGGATCAGAACCTGCTTCCTCCCGCCTAGCGTAAGCTCCAGAATGTCGCCACCACCGAAATTCTGCACCGCCGCTACCTTGCCGATCTCCGCGCCCGTCTCGTCCCTCACCGCCAGGCCGACCAGGTCCGCATGATAATATTCGCTGTCGTCGCCCTCGTCGGGCAGGGCGGAGCGATCGACGAAAAGCTCCGTGCCGGTCAGCGCCTCGGCCGCATTGCGGTCCCTGACCTCCTTGAAGCGCACCACGACTACGGTGTTTGCCGGCCTGATATCGACGATCTCGAAGGATCGCCCATCCCTAGCAAAAAGCGGTCCGTAATCGCCCAGCGCCAGCGGGTCGGCGGTGAACGCCTTGACGCGCAACTCGCCCTTGATGCCGTGCGGCGCGCCGATGACGGCCATCTGGACGGGCTTCTTGAGCTTGGACATTTTCATTCCCTACTCGCCGCACCACTGCATTTCAATCGCAGCATTCTTCACCGCTTGCTAACCTTACCGCATCAGCATGCGTCGAATCGCCGGAAGCTCGCCATGCAGGAATTTCTCATCTCGGCCAAGCCAGACCTCCAGGCGGCGCGCGAAGCCTGGTTGAAGATGCTCGCCAGGGAGCGGCGACTGTCGGCGCTGACGGTCGAGGCCTATGAACGCGACACAAGGCAGTTCTTCCAGTTCCTGACGGGACATTGCGCAGGTCCGCCCGGCATAGCGGACATCAGCGACCTCCGGCCGACCGACCTGCGGGCCTTCATGGCATCACGGCGCTCGGGCGGCGTCGGCCCGCGCACCCTCGGACGCGGGCTCGCCGCCATCCGCTCATTCCTGCGCTTCCTCGAACGCCGCGGCCTGGTGAACGCCGCGGGGGCGGCGGCTCTTCGCGCGCCGAGGCAGCCGAAATCGCTGCCCAAGCCGCTGACGGCGTCGGATGCAAGACGCGTCGTATCGAGCGGCGAGCAATTGGCGGAAGAACCCTGGATCGCCGCCCGCAACGCGGCCGTGCTGACCCTGCTCTACGGGTCCGGCCTGCGCATCTCCGAGGCGCTCGGCCTTTGCGGCGGCGAACTTTCGGGCGAAGGCGACACGGTGCTTCGCATCACCGGAAAGGGCGGGAAGACCCGGCTGGTTCCGGTGCTGCCGATCGCCCTACAGGCGGTGGCGGAGTATCGCAGGCTGTGCCCCTACGATTTCGATCCGAAGGCGCTGCTATTTCGCGGTGCGCGCGGCCGCCCGCTGAACCCGGCTATCGTCCAGCGCGAAATGCAAAAATTGCGCGGCGCGCTAAACCTGCCCGACACGGCGACGCCGCATGCGCTGCGCCACTCCTTCGCCACGCATCTGCTCGGCAGGGGCGGCGATCTCCGCACCATCCAGGAGTTGCTGGGACATGCCAGCCTGTCGACCACGCAGGTCTATACCGGCGTCGACACTGCGCGCCTGCTGGAGGTCTACGAAGCCGCCCACCCCCGCGCATAGCCCATATCATCGATTGGACAATTTTAGAGCGCCGGTTAACCGTTTCGCCTCTATTTGTGGCTAACGATGCACCGATGAAACGCGTGATCGCCCTTGCCGACCGAAGCTCACTGCCGGCCTTGAAGCTGCTTGCCGCGGCCAATGTGCTGTTCCTGATCTCTTTCGCGGTCATGCTCGCACTCGCGACCGGCGAAGCTCGCGGCGAAATTCCAGCCTGCAAGGGCGTCGACATGCTTGCCGCCATCGAGCGGGACGACCCGGCGCTATTGGCCAGGATCAGGGAGGAGGCCGCGGCCACGCCGAATGGCGATTCGCTGCTGTGGAAACTGGAGAAAGCGGGCCAGGAGCCATCGTTCCTGTTCGGCACGATGCACATGACCGACCCGCGCGTCACCAGCCTTACGCCTGCCGCCGAACGGGCTTTCGACGCGGCGCAGACCGTGGTGATCGAGACGACCGAAGTCCTCGACCCGGCAAAAATGCTCGCCGGCATGATGAAGAAGCCCGAACTGACCATGTTCACCGACGGCACGACGCTCGCATCGCATATGTCGCCGGAAGACGCCGAAGCGGTCGAGAAGGCGCTCGACGAGCGCGGCATTCCGCCGACCACCGTCGCCAAGATGAAGCCGTGGATGCTGTCGGCGATGCTGGCGCTTCCCGCCTGCGAACTGGCGCGCAAGGCGGCCGGCGCGCCGGTCCTCGACGTCAAGCTGGCGGAAGATGCGAAGGCGACCGGCAAGAGGCTTGAGGGTCTCGAAACAGTGGCCGACCAGCTCGAAGCCATGGCGTCGCTGCCGATCGAGTTCCACATGCAGGGCCTGATCGACACGCTGAAGCTTGGCGACAAGACCGACGACGTGATCGAAACCATGATCGTGCTTTATCAGAGCGGCCAGACCGGCATGTACTGGCCGTTGTTCCGGGCCGTTCTGCCGGGCAGCGATGGGGATGAAGCAGGCTACGCCGCTTTCGAGGAAACCATGGTCACGGCGCGCAACCGGAACATGGCGGAGAAAGCCGCCCCGATTCTCGACGAGGGCAATGCCTTCATCGCGGTGGGCGCGCTGCATCTTCCCGGCCCCAACGGGTTGGTCGAATTGCTGCGCAAGGAAGGCTATGCCGTTTCCGCCGTGCACTGACACGCGTTCACGCAAAGCGTGATTTGTCCCCTGCGCCACTTCTGGTAGTCTTCATCTGTCCAATCGATTGCGAAGGATGACGATCATGACAAAATCGCTCCTGCTGGCCGCTGTTCTCGGCCTCTCGACTTCCGGGGCTTTCGCTTGCGAATTCCAAAGATCGGCCAAGGTCGACAAGACGGTCGTTGCAAGCGTCGCGACGACCGCGTCAGAGCAACCAATGTCGACGCCCGCACCGGTAGTCGTGCCGGAGCAGCCGGCCGCCGAGGAAGAGGCCGAGTAGCGCATACCGGCCGCCTTACCTACATTTCGCTATGAACCGACACCCGGATTCCGGGTGTCTTTTGGCGGTTTCCCATCGAAATGAAACCGAATCGGCCATTGCGCGTTGTCCCGTCAGCTTAACCAGACGGAGTACCGACTATGGCCGACCCATCACGCATACCGGATCCGCGCGTGAACGATCCGGACAACCCGTCTACGCCCGTCGGAGCCGATCCGCTAAGCTCCGATCCGCGGCTCAATCCAGCCAATTCACAAGATCCGCGCGTCGTCGACAACCGCAATGTCGTCCAGTCCAGAGGCGCCGGTAGCGGCGTCCTGATTGCCGCCGTGGTGCTTGTACTCGCCGTGATCGCCTATTTCGTCTTCGCACCGGGCACCGATACTGCCGTGACGCCGACAGGTGACGCGGTTACAACCGAACCCGCAACGCCGGCGCCTGATGCGACTGCTCCTGCGACGCCTGCTCCGGACGCAACCGCTCCTGCGCCTGACGCAAGTGCCCCGGCAACGCCGGCTCCTGATGCGACCGCTCCGGCTGAACCGGCTCCGGCGCCTGCCGAGCCTGCTCCAGCCCCCGCGCCTGCGCAGTAATAGTTGGAACAAAAAAACGGCCCGCTTTCGAGCGGGCCGTTTTGCGGTGCGTGCACGCCGGGTCGGGCAAGGAAGACTCTCACATATGGATCGGCTTGGAGAAGGTGGCGAGCGCCGCCTCCTTGACCGCTTCCGACATGGTCGGATGGGCGTGGCAGGTACGGGCCAGATCCTCGGACGAGCCCCCGAATTCCATCAGAACGGCGGCTTCGTGGATCATCTCGCCGGCGCCGAAGCCGACTATGTGAACGCCGAGCACCCGGTCGCTCGCCTTGTCGGCGAGGACTTTCACGAAACCGTCGGTATGCAGACTGGCCCGTGCCCGGCCGTTTGCGCTGAACGGGAATTTTCCCGCTTTGTACTCGATCCCGGCCTTCTTCAGCTCTTCCTCGGTCTTGCCGACCGCCGCGATTTCGGGGGTCGTATAGACGACGCCCGGGATCGCATCGTAATTCACATGCCCGGCCTGCCCAGCGATGATCTCGGCCACCGCCACGCCCTCTTCCTCCGCCTTGTGGGCGAGCATCGGACCGGCGATGACGTCGCCGATCGCGTAGATGCCGGCGACATTGGTCCTCAAATGCCCATCGGTCTTGACCCGGCCGCCCTCGTCGAGTTCGACGCCTGCGTCGGCCAGCCCGAGCCCATCCGTATAGGGCCGGCGTCCTGTGGAGATCAGCACGACATCCGCCTCGATCGTTTCCGCATCGCCGCCCTTAACCGGCTCGAATGTCACCGAAGCGCCCTTCTTCGTCTTCGCGACGGCCGTGACTTTCGAGCTTAGCTTTATGTCGAAACCCTGCTTGGCCAGCATACGCTGGAACTGCTTTGCGACTTCGCCGTCCATGCCGCCGAGGATGGTGTCGAGATATTCCACTACGGTCACCTTGGCGCCGAGCCGCGCCCAGACCGAGCCGAGTTCGAGCCCGATGACGCCGCCGCCAACTACCACCAGATGGCCGGGCACTTTTGCGAACTCCAGGGCGCCGGTCGACGAAACGATCACCTTCTCGTCGAAACCGACCTTGACGCCCGGAATGCCGGCAGCGTCGGACCCCGTGGCGATGACGATGTTCTTCGTCTCGATCTCTTCGGTCTTGCCGTCCTCGCCGACGATCGCGACCTTGCCTGCGCCGAGCACCTTGCCCGTCCCCCGGAACACGTCGATCTTGTTCTTCTTCATCAGGAAATCGAGGCCCTTGACGTTCTGCTCGACCGTCTGGTCCTTGTGGGCCAGCATGTTCTTCAAATTGAGCTTCGGCGTGCCGACTTCCACGCCCAGCGCCGCGAAGGAATGTCCGGCCTCCACGAACATCTCGGACGCATGCAGCAGGGCCTTGGATGGAATGCAGCCGACGTTGACACAGGTGCCGCCATGGGTAGGGCGCTTTTCAACCACCGCGGTCTTGAGGCCGAGTTGCGCCGCCTTGATCGCGCAGACATAGCCCCCCGGGCCGGTTCCAATCACCACGACATCGTAAGCCATTTTCCATCCTTATACGGTTTGAGCGGCCTCGCCCGCTCACTGAAATTATGATCCGGCGTGGCGGTTTGCCACGGCGGAGCCCCTCACTCCTGGCAACCCTTCAATGCAAAAACATCCCACGGCACCTTCGAAAGTTCGTCCGCATCAAAAGCAGCCGATCTCTGCAGCGAACGGGCGAGATCGGGAAAGATCAGCTTTGCCGGCGCGTCGGCACCCTCGGCCGGGAGAAGTTCGATATTGCCCTTGTCGTCGGACGTGTAGATGACACCCTGCCAGACCGTGCAAATGGCAAGCTCAGCCCCGGTCACGTCACCTTGCGGGCATTTGTACATCAGCATGCCGTTGGGCCGCGGTACGGCTTCCGTCCACATCACGATACCGTCGAGCACCACGTCACCTTCGATAAGCATGCGAAATGTGTTGGTGACGACCGCCCGGTTAAGCGTGGGCGTGAAGTTGATCTCGGCGACGCCGTCGCGTTCGCCATAGACGCTGAGTTCCATCGGGCAGGCGGCCAGCGCCGGCGCGGCCGACGACGCCAAAATGCCGAGCGCGGCAATGGTTCGCGCCACCCAGGCTTCGCCTCTAGCGCTAATGACCTTTTCATTGAACAGGCGGGGCACCTTCAAGGCATCAGCCTGATCAACGCAAGAACTGAAATTTCGGTCGATGCAGCAGCGGCTTCCATGGAACTCCCCCGGTCACATGTTCCGGAAGCGGAATTGCTTCCAGAGGGCGCTATCACAAACTCGCGGCTACAAAATTGGCAAAGCAGCGCCTAAAGGTCCAGCACCAGCCGTTCCGGATCCTCAAGGCTCTCCTTGACCCGCACCAGGAAAGTCACCGCTTCCTTGCCGTCGACGATGCGGTGATCGTAGCTGAGCGCCAGATACATCATCGGCCTAATGACGATCTGGCCGCCGACCACGACCGGCCGCTCCTGGATCTTGTGCATGCCGAGAATGCCCGATTGCGGTGCGTTGAGGATCGGCGTCGACATCAGCGAGCCATAGACGCCGCCGTTCGAGATGGTGAAGGTGCCGCCCTGCATATCGGCGACCGAGAGCTTGCCATCGCGCGCGGCGACGCCAAGCCGGCCGATTTCCTTCTCGATTTCGGCGATGCTCATCTGGTCGGCGTTGCGCACAACCGGAACGACGAGGCCCTTTTCGGTGCCGACGGCCACGCCGATATGGGCGTAGTTCTTGTAGATGATGTCGGCGCCGTCGATCTCGGCATTGACCGCGGGGATCTCTTTCAGAGCATGAACGATGGCCCTGGTGAAGAAACCCATGAAGCCAAGCTTCACCCCATGCTTCTTTTCAAAGACATCCTTGTATTTCGTTCGCATGTCCATGATCGCCTTCATGTCGACCTCGTTGAAGGTCGTCAGCATGGCGGCGGTGGACTGCGCTTCCTTGAGCCGGCGGGCGATGGTCTGGCGTAGCTTGGTCATGCGAACGCGTTCTTCGCGCGCTTCGTCACCGGCCGAAGATGGCGCGCGGGCAGCGGCCGGCGCCGCGGGCGCGGGCTGCGGGGTCGAAATCCCCTTGGCCAGGGCTTCGAGCACGTCGCCCTTCAGAACCTGGCCGCGCTTTCCGGTACCCTCGATCTGATCGACGGCGACATTGCTTTCGGCAAGCAGCTTGGCGGCTGCCGGCGCCGGCGGCATCTTCCGGTCGGTAATCGGCGTATCGCCGGCGATCACGCTCGCCTTCTCGACCGCTTCCTGGGCCGAGTCGGCGCCCGCCTTGCCCGCGGCCTGCGCGACTGCCTCAGGCCTGGCCGCCTCTTTCGCAGGCTCCGCTTTCGCCGGCTCTTTCGCGGCAGGCTTTGCGCCCGCGCCTGCCGAAATCGTGCCGAGCAACGCGCCGACCCCGACCGTCTCGCCGTCCTTGGCCGCAATTTCGGCCAGCGTGCCGGCGGCGGGCGCCGGCACCTCGATCGTCACCTTGTCGGTTTCGAGCTCGACCAGCGGTTCGTCGGCCGCGATCGCGTCGCCTGCCTTCTTGAACCATTTGCCGATGGTCGCCTCGGTGACGGATTCGCCGAGCGTGGGAACGCGGATTTCGGTAGCCATTTTATGCCTGTCCGTTTCTGAATGTCTTGGTTGCCATGGTCGTCCGAAACTACTTCGCTACTCGCCGAGCGCGTCGTCGAGGAATGCCTGCAACTGCGCCAGATGTTTCGACATCAGGCCCGTCGCGGGCGACGCCGCAGCCGGCCGCCCCGTATAGCGCACGCGCTGATGCTTGGCGTCGATATGCGCAAGCACCCACTCCAGATAGGGATCGATGAACGACCACGCACCCATGTTCTTGGGCTCTTCCTGGCACCAGGTCATTTCCGCGTTGCGAAAGCGCGACAGCTCGTTGATCAGCGCCTTGGCCGGGAAGGGATAGAGCTGCTCGACCCGCAAAAGGTAGATGTCGTTGATGCCGCGCTTTTCGCGCTCCTCGTAAAGGTCGTAATAAACCTTGCCGGAGCAGAGCACGACGCGGCGGATCTTCGAATCCTTGACCAGCTTGATCGGCTGGTCGGGCAGAAGCTGCGCGTCGTCCCACAACAGCCGGTGGAAGGCGCTTTCGCCCGACATCTCGGCCAGCGTCGATACCGCCCGCTTGTGGCGCAGCAGCGATTTCGGCGTCATCAGGATGAGCGGCTTGCGGAAGTCGCGTTTCAGCTGCCGGCGCAGGATGTGGAAGTAGTTTGCCGGCGTTGTGACGTTGGCGACCTGCATGTTGTCTTCGGCGCAGAGCTGCAGGAACCGTTCCAGGCGCGCCGACGAATGCTCCGGCCCCTGGCCTTCATAGCCGTGCGGCAGCAGGCAGACGAGACCGGACATGCGCAGCCACTTGCGTTCGCCCGACGAGATGAACTGGTCGAACACCACCTGCGCGCCATTGGCGAAGTCGCCGAACTGCGCCTCCCAGAGCGTCAGCGCCTTGGGATCGGCCAGCGAATAGCCATATTCGAAGCCGAGCACCGCCTCTTCCGAAAGCATCGAATTGACGACTTCGTATTTCGCCTGCGCAGCACTCAGATTGTTCAACGGTATGTAGCGGCTCTCGTCCCTCTGGTCATAAAGCACCGAATGCCGCTGGGAGAAGGTGCCGCGCTCCGAATCCTGGCCTGAAAGCCGGACCGGATTGCCGTCGAGCAGGATCGAGCCGAAGGCCAGCGCCTCCGCCGTCGACCAGTCGATGCCTTCGCCGGAATCGATCATCTTGCGCCGCGTATCGAGGAAGCGGCCGATGGTCCTGTGCGCCTCGAAGCCTTCCGGCACCTCGGTCAGCTTCTTGCCGATGTCCTTCAGCGTCTTGAGCGGCATGGCGGTCTTGCCGCGCCGCTGCTCGTCCTGATTGTCCGCGGTGCGGAGACCCGTCCAGGCGCCGTCCAGCCAGTCGGCTTTGTTGGGCTTGTAGGCCTGCCCGACTTCCCATTCGCTTTCGAGATGGGCCCGCCAGTCGGCCTTCATCTTTTCGAACTCGTCTGCAGTCAGATGTCCTTCGGCGATGAGCTTCTCGGCGTAGATCTGCACCGTCGTCTTGTGCGAGCGGATGGCGCGATACATGATTGGCTGCGTGAATGCCGGCTCGTCGCCCTCATTGTGGCCGAAGCGACGGTAGCAGAACATGTCTATGACGACCGGCTTGTGGAACTTCATCCGGAACTCGATCGCTATCTTGGCGGCGTAGACCACCGCCTCCGGATCGTCGCCATTGACGTGCAGGATCGGCGCCTCGATCATCTTGGCCACGTCCGACGGATATGGCGAAGAGCGCGAGAAGCGCGGATTGGTGGTGAAGCCGATCTGGTTGTTGATGATGAAGTGCAGCGTGCCGGCGACGCGATGGCCGCGCAGGCCCGACAGGCCCAATATTTCCGCAATCACGCCCTGGCCGGCGAAAGCGGCGTCGCCGTGCAGCAGCAGCGGCAGCACCTTGGCCCGGTCCTCCAGCGGGATGATCTCGTCACGGCCGCGGCCGTAGAGCAGATCCTGCTTGGCGCGCGCCTTGCCCATCACCACCGGATCGACGATTTCGAGATGCGACGGGTTGGCGGTCAGCGACAGGTGTACCTTGTTGCCGTCGAACTCGCGATCCGACGATGCGCCGAGATGGTATTTCACGTCGCCCGAGCCTTCCACGTCGTCCGGCGTGTAGGAGCCGCCCTTGAATTCGTGGAAGATCGCCCGGTGCGGCTTGGCCATCACCTGGGAGAGCACGTTGAGGCGACCGCGATGCGCCATGCCGAGCACGATGTCCTGCATGCCGAGCGAGCCGCCGCGCTTTACGATCTGCTCCAGCGCCGGGATCAGCGATTCGCCGCCGTCCAGGCCGAAACGCTTGGTGCCTTTGTATCTGACATCGATGAACTGCTCGAAACCTTCCGACTCGACCAGCTTCTGCAGGATGGCCTTCTTGCCCGCAGGGGTGAAGGCGATCCCCTTGTCCGGACCTTCGATGCGCTCCTGCACCCACGCCTTCTCTTCCGGGTCGGACATATGCATGAACTCGACGCCGAGCGTGGAGCAGTAGGTCCGCTTCAATATGTCGAGCATCTCGGGGATGGTCGCGTATTCGAGCCCCAGGACGCGGTCGATGAATATCTTGCGGTCGTAGTCCGCTTCCGTGAAGCCATAGGCCTCCGGCGACAATTCGTTGTAATCCTCCATCGGCTTGGCAATGCCGAGCGGATCGAGATTGGCGTGCAGATGGCCGCGCATGCGATAAGCGCGGATCATCATGATGGCGCGCACGGAATCGCGCGTCGCCTGCAGCACGTCGGCGTCGGAAAGAACCGCACCGCCAGCGACAGCCTTGTCTTTGACCTTCTTTTCGAGATGTTTCTCGACCAGGCCCCAATCGCCGTCGAGCGCCGAAACCAGCTCGCCATTGGCCTGCAGCGGCCAGCTCGGCCGCGCCCAGGACGCGCCCTTGGCGTTCTTTTTCACATCGCCGGCGTCATCCTTCAGCGCGCCGAAGAAATCACGCCATTCGGCATCCACCGAAGACGGATCGTCCTCATAAGCGGCGTGCAGCTGCTCGATGTAGTCGGCATTGCCGCCATAGAGGAACGAAGTGAGGGAAAATTGGTCGTTGGCCTGATCTTGTCGTGCCATGTGCGTCTCGGAGTTTTTGCTCCGTCTCCTTGCTGAGGGAGTAGGGCAGTAAGGGAGTAGGGCAATATGTGCCGCGCTTTTCCCTACTCCCCTACTGCCCTATTCCCCTACTCCCTTAACTCTTGATCGCCTCGACCAGCGTAGTGCCGAGCCGGGCCGGCGACGGCGATACGCGGATGCCTGCCGCTTCCATCGCCGCCATCTTGTCCTCGGCGCCGCCCTTGCCACCGGAAATCACCGCGCCGGCATGGCCCATCGTGCGTCCCGCCGGCGCCGTGCGACCGGCGATGAAGCCTGCCATCGGCTTCCTGCGGCCGCGCTTGGCTTCGTCGATGATGAATTGCGCCGCGTCCTCTTCCGCCGAGCCGCCGATTTCGCCGATCATGATGATCGACTTGGTCTCGTCGTCGGCCAGGAACATTTCCAGCATGTCGATGAACTCGGTTCCCTTGACCGGATCGCCGCCAATGCCGACCGCCGTGGACTGCCCGAGCCCTTCATTGGTCGTCTGGAACACCGCCTCATAAGTAAGCGTGCCGGAGCGCGACACAACGCCGACCGAACCCTTGCGAAAAATATTGCCGGGCATGATGCCGATCTTGCATTCGTCGGGCGTCACGATGCCCGGGCAGTTCGGGCCGATCAGCCGCGAATTCGAGCGGTCGAGCCGCGCCTTGACCTTGACCATGTCCATCACCGGAATGCCTTCCGTGATGCAGACGACCAGCGGGATCTCGGCCTCGATCGCCTCGATGATCGCCGCTGCGGCGCCCGCCGGCGGCACGTAAATAACCGACGCGTTGGCGCCCGTCTCTTCCTTGCCCTCCGCGACCGACGCGAAGATCGGCAATTGAGCACCACTTTCGACGGAGCCCCAGGTCTCGCCGCCCTTCTTCGGGTGGATACCGCCGACCATTTTCGTGCCGTGATAGGCGAGCGCCTGCTCGGTGTGGAAAGTTCCGGTCTTGCCGGTCAGACCCTGCACCAGGACCTTGGTGTTCTTGTCGATGAGAATGGACATTACTTCCGATCCTTCAGAATCTCTTTGATTTCGCGCAACTCAGCGACTAGTTGGCGATTGTTGACCAGGATCTCAGCATTGATGTTCTCAACGCGATCGACCTGCTTTCGGTAGGTGCGTGAACTCAAGATGCCCAGTCCAAGGAATCCAGCCAAAATCACGAACAGCGGCAGCCACGCACGGACTAAGTCCATCCCTCGCTACCCCTTCACCGCCGCGACGATCTTCTTGGCCGCATCGTCGAGATCGTCGGCGGAAATGACGTTCAGGCCGCTCTCATTGATGATCTTTTTGCCGAGTTCCACGTTGGTGCCCTCGAGCCGCACGACCAGCGGAACCTTCAGCCCGACTTCCTTTACCGCCGCAATCACGCCTTCGGCGATCACGTCGCAACGCATGATGCCGCCGAAGATGTTGACCAGGATGCCTTCGACGGCAGGGTCGGCGGTGATGATCTTGAACGCAGCCGTGACCTTTTCTTTGCTCGCGCCGCCGCCGACATCGAGGAAGTTGGCGGGCTCAGCGCCATAGAGCTTGATGATGTCCATGGTCGCCATGGCCAGGCCGGCGCCATTGACCATGCAGCCGATATTGCCGTCGAGAGCGACATAAGCGAGGTCGTGCTTCGACGCCTCGATCTCCTTCTCGTCCTCTTCGGTCGTGTCCCGCAGTTCCATGATGTCGGGGTGACGGAAGAGCGCGTTATTGTCGAACGATACCTTTGCGTCGAGAACGCGCAGGCGGCCGCTCTTCATGACGATCAGCGGGTTGACCTCCAGAAGGCTCATGTCCTTTTCGACAAATGCCTTGTAGAGCAGCGGAAACAGCGTTTCACCGTCTTTTGCCGCATCGCCGTCGAGTTTCAGCGCCTCGTTGAGCTTACGAACATCCGCCGGCGTAACCCCCGCTTCGGGGTCGATGGCGACGGTGATTATCTTCTCCGGCGTATCGTGCGCGACCGCCTCAATGTCCATGCCGCCCTCGGTCGAAACGACGAAAGCGACGCGGCCGACCGAGCGGTCGACCAGGATCGACAGATAAAGCTCGCGGTCGATGTCGGCGCCGTCCTCGATGTAGAGGCGATTTACCTGCTTGCCGGCCGGGCCCGTCTGCTTGGTGACAAGCGTGTTGCCGAGCATCTCCTTGACGTTGGCGACGACCTCTTCGACCGACTTCGCCAGCCTGACGCCGCCCTTTGCGTCGGGCGAAAGCTCCTTGAACTTGCCCTTGCCGCGGCCGCCGGCATGGATCTGGCTCTTCACCACATAGAGCGGTCCGGGCAGCTTCTTCGCCGCCGCCTCGGCCTCGCCTGCATTCATGATAGCGACGCCCTCGGCGACCGGCGCGCCAAAGCTCTTCAGAAGCTGCTTGCCCTGGTATTCATGGATGTTCATCGCAAAGCCTCACTTCTTGCCGAGGTTGGGGGCGATGCCGATGCAGGCATCGCAAAGTGCGGCGACCGATTCCACCGACTTGTCGAACATCTTCTGCTCGGCGCCGTTCAGGTCGATTTCGATGACGCGTTCGACGCCGCCGGCGCCGATAACCGTCGGCACGCCGACATACATGTCCTTCACGCCGTACTGGCCGGAAAGATAGGCGGCACAGGGCAGAACGCGCTTCTTGTCGCGCAGATAAGCCTCGGCCATCTGGATGCCGGAAGCAGCCGGAGCGTAATAGGCCGAGCCGGTCTTCAGCAGGCCGACGATCTCCGCGCCGCCGTCGCGGGTGCGCTGCACGATCTTTTCTAGCTTCTCCTTGGAGGTCCAGCCCATCTTGACCAGATCCGGCAGCGGAATGCCGGCCACTGTCGAGTAGCGGGTCAGCGGCACCATCGTGTCGCCATGGCCGCCGAGCACGAAGGCGGTGACGTCCTCGACCGACACCTTGAACTCCTCGGCCAGGAAGTAGCGGAAGCGCGCCGAGTCCAGCACGCCTGCCATGCCGACGACGTGGCTCTTGGGCAGCCCGGAGAATTTCTGCAGCGCCCAGACCATGGCGTCGAGCGGGTTGGTGATGCAAATGACGAAGGCTTTCGGCGCATACTTTTTAATGCCCGCGCCGACCTGCTCCATCACCTTGAGGTTGATGCCCAAAAGATCGTCGCGGCTCATGCCCGGCTTGCGCGGCACGCCGGCCGTGACGATGCAGACATCGGCGCCCTCGATGCCGGAATAGTCGTTTACGCCCGTGACCCGCGCATCGAAGCCCTCGACCGGCGAGGACTGGGCGATGTCGAGGCCCTTGCCCTGCGGAATGCCTTCGGCGATGTCGAACATCACGACGTCGCCGAGTTCCTTCAACCCGATCATATGGGCAAGGGTGCCGCCGATCATGCCGGAACCGATGAGCGCTATTTTATTGCGTGCCATTTGCGGAGATTTTCCCTGTGTCTGTGACAGGCGCGCGGCGGCGCCGAAGGAGAACTTTAGGCCAGAGCGAGGAGGACATGCTGCCAGGAATTTCGATGCTGGGAATAGCCTCACGGCCTGTATTTTTCAACCGATTATTTCTGTACTATAGATTTCAATCGGTTAGACCAAAGTGGATTTACGTAAACGTCAAAGTTTCCTGTCTATGCCGAGCTGACCGCCTTCGCCGACGGGTTTTTCTCCGCCTGCCGCGCCGCCCAGCCATCGAGCCAGTCACGGCTCTGCATCTCGATCAGCCGCGAGGCTGTGCGGTCGAACTCGAACGCTTCTGTGCCGCGCCGGCCGGCGTAAAGGTCCTGCGGCGCGGCGGCCGCACTGACCACCAGCCGAACGTGATGATCGTAGAACGTGTCTATGAGAAGAATAAGACGTTTCGCTTCGTTGCGTTTGCCCTCGGCAAGCACCGGCACATGATCGATGAAGATGATCGAAAAACGTCCAGCGATCTCCAGATAATCGCGCGCGCCGAGCGGATTTTCGCAGAGGTCGGCAAACGAGAAGCGCGCCGCGTCGCCCGCCGCGAGCGGCACGGCCACTTGCCGGCCCTTGACCGTCAGCGCGGTCGGGCCGGCCGGTTGGCCGTATGCCACGAGTTCCCATTCCTCGTCCATCAGGCGATCCGCCTCCGGGCCGAGCGGCGTGATGTAGACCGGCATTCGGTTCAGCTTTTCCAGCCGGTAGTCGGTCGGGGAATCGAGGGCGAGCACGTCGGCGTGACGCTTCAGCATGCCGATGAAGGGTTCGAACAGCCCGCGGTTCAGTCCATCGCGATAGAGATCGTCGGGCGCCACGTTCGAGGTAGCGACGAGCACGACGCCTTGTGAAAACAGCGCCGAAAACAGCCGCGACAGGATCATGGCGTCGGCGATGTCGGTGACGGAAAACTCGTCGAAGCACAGCACCCACGCCTCTTCGGCAAGCTGCCGCGCGACGGGCGGGATGGGGTCGTCTTCCTTGGCCTCGCCATTCTTACGCGCAAAGCGATGCTTCTGGATGCGGTCATGCGCATCGGCCATGAAGTCGTTGAAATGGACGCGCCGCTTGCGCTTCGCCGGCAACAGCTCGAAGAACATGTCCATGAGCATGGTCTTGCCGCGCCCGACGCCGCCATGGATGTAGAGGCCTTTTACCGGCGCCTGGGTTTCCCGCTTCTTTGCAAACAGCCAGCCGAGCGCGCTTGATTTCTGGGCCAGCCGCTTGGAGCAGATCTCGTCAGTCAGCCGGTCGAGCGCGGCGACCACCTTCTGCTGGGCCGGGTCGCGCTCTACCGCCCCGGTTTCGACGGCATGGGTATAGCGCTGCGCGACCGTGGCATGCGTCTGGATGCCGTCGCGCAGGTGCATGGCGTATGCCGCGAAGGTCGGTTAGCGGCTGAGCGAGATCGGCACGCCGCTTTCGGTCTGGCCGTCGAACTTCTCCGGTCCGGAAGCATAGAGGCGGGCAAGAGTGCCGCCGCTTTCATCATAGAGCGTCAGCTGCTTGCCGGCGACATTCCATGACTTCACCCCATCGATCGGAGCCGGGCAGCGCAGCGGTCCGGCGCGAAAGCCCTGGCCGAACTTGGTCTGCGGCGTGGCGACCTTGCAGCTTTGGCCCGAAACAGAGGCGTTCCAGACGCCTGCGACGCTGCCGGCGGTGAGATCGGGCGCGTTGGCGGCGGCTTCCGGCGGCAACGCGGCAACCTGCTCGCCCGCGCCGGGAGCAGCGGGAAACTGCGACGTGGCCGTACCGGGAGCAGCCGGAGGCGGTAGCGCTCCGGAGGTCACGGTGCCGGCGGGAGCGGCCTCCAGCGGAGCCGGCGGCTGCGTGTCGAGCGACGACATGCGCGAACTCTGGCACCCGCCCACCGCGAGAGCCATCAGCGATATGGCCACAAGGCCGGTTCTCGAAAATGCCATTCAAACCTCCGCCGGACGCTGTGCGCGCGCTGTCCGATCATTTCCTAGTCCCACCACAAAGATGGAGATGGTGGCCAAATTTCAACCGCCTATGGTTAAAATACCGTTTGCAGTAAAAAATGTTGCAAAAATGTCCCAGTAGCGATCGCCTGAGCAATTGCGCCGCGCCGCCTGGCGCACTGGTAATTTCCGGCTGGTTCCGCCATATAGGCGCCAACAGAACGAGACTTTGATCGATGGCACGCGAGGCGCCCTTTGCCAAGATGAACGGGCTCGGCAACGAAATCATCGTTGCCGACATGCGCGGTCGCGCGGACCGCGTCTCGCCGGCTGCGGCGATCGCGCTCAACGCCGACCCGGCGATGAAATTCGACCAGATCATGGCGATCCACGACCCGCGGACGCCGGGTACCGCCAACTACATCGAGATCATCAATTCGGACGGCACGATGGCGCAGGCCTGCGGCAACGGCATGCGCTGCGTGGTGCAGGCGCTGGCGGCAGAGAGCGAGCAGAAGCTTTTCACCTTCGAGACGATCGCCGGCATATTGAACGCGGAGGAACATGCCGACGGGATGATTTCTGTCGACATGGGCGTGCCGCGTTTCGATTGGCAGGAGATCCCGCTGGCCGAGGAATTCGGCGATACCAGCAGGATCGAACTGCAGATCGGCCCGATCGACGCCCCGGTCCTGCACTCTCCCTCGGTGGTCTCGATGGGCAATCCGCACGCCATCTTCTGGGTGGACCGGGATGTCTGGGACTATGAACTCGATCGTTTCGGACCGCTGCTCGAAAACCATCCTATCTTTCCAGAGCGCGCCAACATTTCCATCGCTCAGGTCACCGCGCCTGACGCGCTGACCTTGCGCACCTGGGAGCGCAGCGCCGGACTGACCAGGGCATGCGGCTCGGCGGCCTGCGCCGCCGCAGTCAGCGCGGCGCGCATCGGCCGCACAGGCAGGAACGTCACGGTTACCGTACCCGGCGGGCCGCTTGCGATCGAATGGCGCACCGACGACCATGTCGTCATGACCGGGCCGGCCGAGTGGGAGTTTTCCGGCACGTTCGATCCGGAAACCGGGGCGTGGACGCGCGACCGTCAGGACGTCGCCTGATGGCGGTGGAAGTGGTCACATTCGGCTGCCGGCTGAACACCTACGAATCCGAGGTGATGCGCCGCGAGGCGAACGCCGCCGGCCTTGGTGAACTGAAGAACGGCGCTGTGATCTTCAACACCTGCGCCGTGACAGCCGAGGCGGTGCGCCAGGCCAAGCAGTCAATCCGCAAGGCGCGACGCGAAAATCCGCAGGCCCGCATCATCGTCACCGGCTGTGCCGCTCAGACCGACCCGACGGCGTTCACCGCCATGGGCGAGGTCGACCTCGTGCTCGGCAATGAAGAGAAGCTCAAGGCGCACAATTACCGCGCTCTGCCGGATTTCGGCGTAAACGACACCGAAAAGGCCCGCGTCAACGACATCATGTCGGTGACAGAGACCGCGGGGCACATGGTCGATGCGATCGAGGGCCGGGCCCGCGCCTTCGTGCAGGTGCAGAACGGCTGCGACCATCGCTGCACGTTCTGCATCATTCCCTATGGCCGCGGCAATTCGCGCTCGGTGCCGATGGGCGCGGTGGTCGAGCAGGTGAAGCGCCTCGTCGGCAACGGTTATGCCGAGGTAGTGCTGACCGGCGTCGACATGACCAGTTTTGGCGCCGACCTGCCGGGAGCGCCGAAGCTCGGCAGGCTGGTCAAGACGATCCTGCGTCAGGTGCCGGATCTCCAGCGTCTACGCCTGTCCTCGATCGATTCGATCGAGGCTGACGACGATCTGCTTGAGGCCATCGCGACCGAAAACCGGCTGATGCCGCATCTGCATTTGTCGCTGCAGTCGGGCGACGACATGATCCTGAAGCGCATGAAGCGCCGGCACCTTCGAGATGATTCGATCCGCTTCTGCGAGGATGTGCGGAGGCTTCGTCCGGACATCGTGTTCGGGGCCGACATCATCGCCGGCTTCCCGACCGAGACGGAAAG
Source organism: Allomesorhizobium camelthorni (assembly GCF_011045125.1). Classification (GTDB taxonomy): domain Bacteria; phylum Pseudomonadota; class Alphaproteobacteria; order Rhizobiales; family Rhizobiaceae; genus Allomesorhizobium; species Allomesorhizobium camelthorni. Next base: position 322,944 of record NZ_JAAKZF010000001.1, read on the forward strand.
AATGTTCGAGAATTCGGAGAAGATCGTGGAGGAGTGCGGGCTGACGCACCTTCATGTTTTCCCGTTTTCGCCACGCGAGGGCACGCCGGCCGCGCGCATGCCGCAGGTGGATGGCGGAGCAATCAAGCGCCGTGCCGCGCGCCTGCGCGCCGCCGGCGAAGCAGCCTACCGCCGGCATATCGACAGCCTGGCGGGCTTGCGTCAGTCGATCCTGATCGAGCGCGGCGGGCTTGGGCGTACGGAAGGCTTCACGCTGGCCGCGATCGAAGGGGGCGCGCCGGGAGAGATCGTCGAAGCGGTCATCACCGGCCATGACGGTGCGCGCCTGATCGCTTCGCCGCTGGCCCGGCAAGCCGCATAGACGGACCGACGCATGGCATTCGGCTTCATCAAGAAAGTTTTTTCCTTCGGCAAAAAGGAGGTCGTGGAGGAGCGACCGGCCGAAGACGCGCCCTTGCCGCCGATCGACTGGAAAGCGCTCGAGAGCTTAAAGGAAGGACAGGAGAGCGCATCTTCTGCCCTGCCTGACGAACCGGTTCCGACTCCTCCGGAAAAGCCTGCCCCCCGGCCGACTCCGGAAGAGCCTGCTCCCCCGCCAACGCCGGAAAGACCTGCTCCTGCGCCGACCCCGGAAGAACCTACTCCGCCGGCGAAGCCGGAGGAGCCTACTCCGCAGCCGACGCCCGCCGAGCCGGAACCAGCCCCGACGCCAGTCCCTCCGCCTGCGCCGCAGCCGCCTGCGCCGCAGCCGGTAGAGCCAGAGCCCGCGCCTGTGGAGATTCCGCCGCCGGCCGAACCGGTGCACGAGCCGCAGCCGTCGGTTCCGCCGGAAATCCCCGTGCAACCCCCGGAAACCCCGGGTACTCCGCCGCCCGAAGTGCCTGCGCAGCCCACGCCTGTCGAAATTCCGGTCCCTTCGCAGCCCACAGAACTGCCCCCGGCCGAAAGCCTGCCGCCGATCCGCCAGCCGTCGCCTCTCGAAACGGAGGTGCTGACCGAGATCGCGCCCGAGCTGGAGGCCGCGCCGAAGCCCGTCGCCGGCAAAGTCGTGGTGACGAAAAAGGTCGAGCAGAAGACCGAGCCCGTGGCGGCCCAGCCCGTGGCGAAGCTGAGCTGGTTCCAGCGTCTCAAATCCGGCCTGTCGCGCTCTTCGAGGGAACTCGGCGACAACATCTCCGGCGTGTTCACCAAGGGCCGGCTGACCGAGGACATTGTCGACGATCTCGAGGAAGTGCTGATACGCGCCGATCTCGGCATGGAAACGGCGATCCGCATCACCGATACGCTGTCTTCCGGACGCTACGGCCGCCAGACGACCGAGGCCGATGTGCGGCAGGTCATGGCGCAGGAGGTCGAGAAAGTCCTGGGGCCTGTGGCGATGCCGCTCGAACTCGATCTGTCGCACAAGCCGCATGTTATTCTGGTCGTCGGCGTCAACGGCACGGGAAAGACCACGACCATCGGCAAGCTGGCTGCAAAGCTGACGGCGGGCGGCCTGTCGGTGATGCTGGCGGCCGGCGACACGTTCCGGGCCGCGGCGATCGAGCAGTTGAAAATCTGGGGCGAGCGCACCAACTCGCCGGTGATCGCCTCGAAGCTCGGGGCGGATGCGGCAGGGCTCGCCTGGGATGCCTATGAAAAAGCCAAGGCGGCGGGCTCCGACGTGCTGATCATCGACACAGCCGGCCGGCTGCAGAACAGGACCGAGCTGATGGCCGAGCTCGAAAAGATCGTCCGGGTTCTCGGCAAGCACGATGCGGAAGCGCCGCATACAGTGCTGCAGACGGTCGATGCCACGACCGGCCAGAATGCGCTCAACCAGGTCGAGATCTTCCGCAATGTCGCCGGCGTCAACGGGCTGGTGATGACAAAGCTGGACGGCACGGCGCGCGGCGGCATACTTGTCGCAATCGCGGCAAAGCACAAACTGCCGGTCTATTTCATCGGCGTCGGCGAACAGGTCGACGACCTCGAACCATTTTCCGCAGGCGATTTCGCCAAGGCGATCGCCGGGGTAGCGTAAGGCATGGCCCAAAAAGTCCAGACTTTTCGGAACGACCATGCTTGAGAAGGACATCATGAACGAACCTATCCTCGAACGCGACCCGTCCGACCCGGAGAAGAAAGAGGTCAATCCGCTGCTGAAGCTGGCGCTGGAGCTGGGGCCGTTGATGGTTTTCTTCTTCGCCAATGCGCGCGGCGAATGGCTGGTCGAGAACTATCCCGCACTGGGCAATTTCGGCGGACCGATCTTCCTGGCCACCGGCCTGTTCATGATCGCCACCGCGGTCGCGCTCGCCGTCTCGTGGCTGCTTACCCGGACGCTGCCGATCATGCCGCTGGTTTCGGGCGTGGTGGTGTTCGTGTTCGGCGCGCTGACGCTCTATCTTCAGGACGACATCTTCATCAAGATGAAGCCGACCATCGTCAATTCGCTGTTCGGGCTGACACTGCTCGGTGGGCTTTGGTTCGGCAAGTCGCTGCTCGGCTATGTGTTCGACAGCGCCTTCAGGCTCGACGCCGAAGGCTGGCGCAAGCTCACCTTCCGCTGGGGACTGTTTTTCCTGTTCCTGGCCCTTGTCAACGAGATCGTCTGGCGCTCGTTTTCGACCGACGCCTGGGTGGCGTTCAAGGTCTGGGGCATCATGCCGATCACGCTGGTCTTCACGTTCAGCCAGATGCCGCTGATCATGCGCCACTCGCTGGACGAGCGGGTCAAGCGCTAGCTTTTTGCGGGGAGGGGAAGGCATGCAGTTCATCGAGAATCGTGAGGAACTGCGTGCGCTCTACAAAAGCCCTGGCGATGGCGCCGTGCGCAAGGAACTGCCGCGGCTCGACGGGCATTGCCGGAGCTTCATCGCCAAAAGCCCGTTCGTGCTGATCGGCTCGTCGGACGGCAACGGTAATGCCGACGTGACGCCGAAGGGCGACCGGCCGGGCTTCGTCGCCATTCTTGACGACAACAACATCGCCATCCCCGACCGTCCCGGCAACAACCGGCTCGACACGCTGGAGAACATTGTCGTCAACCCGGCGGTCGGCCTGCTGTTTCTCATTCCCGGCATGAACGAGACGCTGCGCATAAACGGCCACGCCCGCATCACCGCCGATGCCGCCTTGCGCGAAAGGCTGGCCGTGGACGGCAAGCTGCCGATCAGTGTGACGATCGTTTCGGTGAAAGCGGCTTATATGCACTGCGCCAAGGCCTTCATGCGCTCCGAACTGTGGAAGCCGGAAAGCTGGCCCGACCGCGCAACCCTGCCCACGCTCGGCGAAATCCTGCGCGACCAGCTGGCGCTCGCTCAATCGGCCGAGGCTACCGACAAATGGCTCGATGAGGGCTACCAAAAGACGATGTGGTGACAGCCCCCGCTATCTTTTTCAGAAAGCTCGGCGCTTGGCGCATAGCGTAGTATGCAGCCATGCACCCAACGCAATGCTGCATTGCAGCACGTCATGTTGCAATGCACACTAACTGTAGCAATCTATGGAGCGTCGGGAGGAACAACCAACGTCGCTGAACGCGACCGTTTAGTGGGGCCCTCACCATGATCTTTTCAAGCATCGTTGCCCGTACCAAAGACCGCATCGCCAAGCGCAGCCGTTACGTCCGCCTCGTGGCGGAGATTGAAAGCCTGTCGTCCCGCGACCTCGCCGACATCAACGGCAATCGCAGCGAAATGCTGCGGCACGCCTACCTGGAAGTCTACGGCTGACGCGCCAGCTCTACCCGAGCCACTCAATCCAGCGGCCATGATAATCGCATCTGGCGAGACGCCGTGTCTCGCCACCAGGCCACAGCGTCAGGCTCAGCGTCGCATATTTGTCGGTGGTCGACAGCGGCTCCATCCTGAGCCAGGCGATCGGCGCATCCGCAGTTGCGGCTTCCCCGGCATTTCGCAAATCGGCTGTGATCGACGCCTTCGTGTCTTTGGGCAAATACTGCCACATGATCGAATGGAACAGCACGTATGCCGCGCCGACTTGCCGTGAGGCCAGGCTTTGCCGCACGAAGGCTGCGGCATCGGCCTTTATCAGCTTGAACGGCTGGATGGCGGCGAGGCTCAGCGCCGCATCGAGCCGTTGAAGCCGCATCGCCTGGTCCGCCCAGATATAGGATCTCAGCCTCAGCCGGTCCTCGGCGGTCGCTACATCGACTGGAGCGATGTCCGAACCGGCGCGCTCCACGATTTCAAGCTGGCTATGGACGGGAACAGCATTTCCCCGGACTTCCGGCGCGAGGCGCACCGGCGAAGCCGCATCGCCCCATTCCGCGTCGCCGTACCGGTAGTGGAACCTGTCGAACAACAGGTTAAGCCCGGCGCTCGATCCGAGCTCGTGCAGCGCGAGCGGCAGCGCCGTCTCCCCCGTGATTTCTAGAAAACCGGGCAGCAGCATCGCCGAACGGGCGATCTCGTTCGTCTGCGGCGCGCTGTCGAGCGATTCGAACAATTCGAGATCGTGCCGGGCGATTGCGTTCTGCAAGGCGGCGCGGAGGTCCGCCTCGCTTGCCTCCTGCGGCGGATAGACCGCAGCAAGCCCGGCATCCCTGCCGGCCAGCACCAGAGCATGCAGCGCGCCGCAAAAACGAAGCGCCAGCGCGTCCTCGCGGGTATTGCCGGCCCAGTGCAAAACCTTTCGCCCGGTCCGTGTCGTCTCGTCGAGGCACTCCGCCAACGCCCGGCACAGGCGGGCGGTGAAGGGAGAGCCGAGCGATCCGCAGGATGCCGCCTGGTGAACGAAATGCTGACGGATGATGTTCGGTTCGGGAGGAGAAGGATGGACGTCGTTCATGCCGGCAACGTTAGTGCGCCGCCGCCGCTATTGCGAGGCGGCGAGCGCCTTCTCGATTTCCGGGAGAAGCATGCGTTGAGCCGCATCCACCGTAAGCGGCCCTACATGCTTGAACACGATCTTGCCGTCGCGGCCGACAAGGAAGGTTTCCGGCACGCCATAGACGCCCCAGTCGATCGCCGTGCGGCCCGCCTCGTCGATGCCTATCGCCGTGAATGGATTGCCGAGGTCGCCAAGAAAGCGGCGGGCGTTTTCCGGCCGGTCCTTGTAATTCAGCCCGGCGATTTCGAAGCGCTTGTCCTGGGCCAGCGCCATCAGCACGGGATGCTCTTCCCGGCACGGGGCGCACCAGGACCCCCAGACATTGACCAGCGTGACCTTGCCTTTAAAATCCGCCGAATTGAGCCCCGGCAGATTGAGACCGGGCAGCGGAGGCAGGCTGGTCTCGGGCGCCTGCTCGCCGAGCAGCGCCGAAGGCACGGTTGAAATGTCGCGGCCCGACAGAAGCTGCGCCAGGAAAATGCCGGCCAGCGCCAGGAAGATCGCCAGCGGCAGGAAAACGAACAGTTTGCTGACCGGGCGCTTATCAGGCTGAATTTCCGTCGTCATGCGGAACTCCCGCCGCGGTCGGAGCGGCGTCTTGCGCCGCTTGCCTCGAGTTCAGCCAGTTCGCGCCGCCTGGCGCGCTGGTCGAGAAAAATCCACGCCACAAGGCCGGCGATGGCCAGCGCCGAAACGGCATAGGCGGCCGTCACATAGAGCGCATGCGCCGTCATGGCCGGGACTCCGTCGCCGGACAGGTTCCGCGTTTGGTCGCCGTTGGCATCTTCATGATCCGTCTACATAGCCGCACGGTCTCGGCTCTGCAATCAAACGCCTATGCGGCGGATTTACGGTCGAGCGACCTGTGACGCTCAGTCGGTTGCCCATCGCAGCGCCAGCGCCGCCGCGACTGGCCCGAGCACAGCCAGAAACAGCGTCAGTGCGCACAGGATGAGAAAGGGCGGCAGGAACGGGTCGGGCTCGGCCACGGCGCCATAGCTGGCTAAGACGCCGAATATCAGCACCGGGATCGTCAGCGGCAGCACAAGCACCGATATCAGCAAACCGCCACGCGGCAGCGCCACCGCCACGGCCGCGCCTGCCGCCCCGATGAAGGTGATCGCCGGCGTGCCGACCAGAAGCGTCAGTGCGGCAGCACCTATGCCCATCGGCGGCATGTTCATGAACAAGCCGAGAAGCGGTGCGGCAACGACCAGCGGCAGGACGCTCGCCGTCCAGTACGCCAGGCATTTCACAAAGACCGTCAGCGCGGCCATGTGCCGATCGCCCGACATCACGAGGAGGTCGAGCGAGCCGTCGTCGCGGTCGGCCTGGAACAGCCGATCGAGGCCGAGAAGGCTGGCGAGCAGCGCGCCGATCCACAGAATCGCCGGACCGATGCGGGCCAGGAGGTTGAGATCCGGGCCGACGCCGAATGGAACCGTGGCGATTACCGCGAGGAAGAAGATGACGCCGGTCAGCGCCCCGCCGCCGGCTCGGACGCCGAGCTTCAGGTCCCGGACGTAAAGGGCTAGCATGGGATGCTCCGGAGGGGAGCCGGTGCAGAAGGAATCACGACCGTTCCATCGCTAAAGTCTGCGCCCCCTCCAGCCCGAGCGGCTGATGCGTTGCGGCCACGACGATCCCGCCATCATCGAGATGCGCCTTCATCAAGGCTGCGAACTGGTGTTCGGAGGCTTGGTCGAGCCCGGCGGTCGGCTCATCGAGCAGCCAGACGGGACGGTAGCTGACGAGCAGCCGGGCGATGGATGCGCGACGCCGCTGGCCTGTCGACAGGTAGCCGAAAGGCAGGTGCCCTATATCGCCGAGCCCGACGATCTCCAGCGCCTCGCTGCATTCCAGATGCGGCTCTCCCAGAAATTCCCGCCAGAAGCCGAGATTCTCGGCCACGGTCAGCGCCGTCTTCATCGCGTTTTCATGGCCGAGATAGTGGCTTGCCGCCGCGACGGTCGGAAAGATCTCGCCGCCCCCCTCAATCCTGACCGCCCCGGAGGAAGGCGGCAGCAAACCCGCCATAATGCGAAGCAGAGTCGATTTTCCGGCGCCGTTCGGGCCTGTGACGACAAGGCTTTCGCCGCCTTCGAGCGCAAACCCGACGCCGGAGAAAACCTGCTCGCCGCCGCGCTCGCCGCTCAGATTGTCGGCGATCAACCGCATCTGCCCCCGTCTCCGATTGTTCGCCGCGCGTGCGTCGCAGCAATTTTACCTATCGTCGGTCTAGAACTATTCTAGGAAATTCTCTATACGCCGGACAACCGGGCCAGCGGTCGGCCCGGAAACCGAATTTGCGCCGAACCAACGAACTCGCCGCCTTGAACGGCAGGACGCGGGGGACGGACAGCGGAAATGACCGTACCCGCACCTTTGCGCGTGATTCGCATGCCACAGGATTCCGTTCCCGTTTCGGCTGAACAGACCAAGATGGGATCGCACGTGTCAAAATCTCTCGACAGCTTCAATTGCCGCAGAACGCTTCGGGCGGGCGGTTCGGAATACACCTATTACAGCCTGATCGAGGCTGAAAAGAACGGCCTGACCGGCATAGCGCAGCTGCCCTATTCGATGAAGGTGCTGCTCGAGAATCTGCTGCGCAACGAAGACGGCCGCTCGGTCACCAAGGCGAGCATCCAGGCGGTGGCCGGCTGGCTGACTGATAGGGGCTCGGCCGGTGTCGAGATCGCCTACCGCCCTGCTCGCGTGCTGATGCAGGATTTCACCGGCGTTCCGGCCGTGGTCGACCTTGCCGCGATGCGCGACGCCATGGTGTCGCTCGGCGGGGATCCGCAGAAGATCAATCCGCTGGTTCCGGTCGACCTTGTGATTGACCATTCCGTCATTGTCGATGAATTCGGCACGCCGCTGGCTTTCGCCCGCAATGTCGAGCTCGAATACGAGCGTAACCAGGAGCGCTATAAATTCCTGAAATGGGGTCAGCAGGCCTTCCGCAATTTCCGCGTGGTGCCGCCCGGCACCGGCATCTGCCATCAGGTCAATCTCGAATATCTCGGACAGGTCGTCTGGACCAACACCGAGGAGGGCGAGATCACCGCCTATCCCGATACCTGCGTCGGCACCGATTCGCATACCACCATGATCAACGGCCTCGGCGTGCTCGGCTGGGGCGTCGGCGGCATCGAGGCCGAGGCAGCCATGCTCGGCCAGCCTGTCTCCATGCTTCTGCCCGAAGTCGTCGGCTTCCGCCTCACAGGCAAGCTCAAGGAAGGCGTGACCGCCACCGATCTGGTGCTCACCGTCACGCAAATGCTGCGCAAGAAGGGCGTCGTCGGCAAGTTCGTCGAATTCTTCGGCTCGGGCCTCTCCAACATGACGCTCGCCGACCGCGCCACTATCGGCAACATGGCGCCGGAATATGGCGCGACCTGCGGCTTCTTCCCAGTCGACGCCGAGACCATCCGCTATTTGACCATGTCCGGCCGCGCGGAAAGCCGCATCGAGCTCGTCGAGGCATACAGCAAAGCGCAAGGGATGTGGCGCGAGAACGCTTCGGCCGACCCGGTCTTCACCGACCTGCTCGAGCTCGACCTCGGCGATGTCGTTCCCTCCATGGCTGGCCCGAAGCGCCCGGAGGGCAGGGTCGCGCTGGAGGGCATTCCCGCCGGCTTCGCCAAAGCGATGGAGACCGAGTACAAGAAGACGGTCGACGTGGCCAAGCGTTACCCTGTCGAGGGCGAAGAAGGCTTCGATCTCGGACATGGCGACGTGGCGATCGCCGCGATCACTTCCTGCACCAACACGTCCAACCCGAGCGTGCTGATCGGCGCGGGATTGCTTGCCCGCAACGCCAATCGGCTGGGCCTAAAGCAGAAGCCTTGGGTCAAGACCTCGCTCGCGCCGGGCAGTCAGGTGGTCGCCGAATATCTGGAGAAGTCCGGCCTGCAGAAGGAGCTTGATCAGATCGGCTTCAATCTGGTCGGCTTCGGCTGCACCACCTGCATCGGCAATTCCGGCCCGCTGCCGGCGCCGATCTCCAAGACCATCAACGACAAGGGCCTGATCGCCGCGGCCGTACTTTCCGGCAACCGCAATTTCGAAGGCCGTGTCTCCCCCGACGTGCAGGCAAATTATCTCGCCTCGCCGCCATTGGTGGTCGCCTACGCGCTCGCCGGAACGGTGACCCTCGACCTGACTACCGAACCGCTCGGCGAGGACCGCGATGGCCGTCCGGTTTTCCTGAAGGACATCTGGCCGACCTCGCAGGAGATCGACGCCTTTATCGCCGAGCACGTCACCCGCGAACTCTTCGCGCGCAAATATGCCGATGTCTTCAAGGGCGACGAAAACTGGCAGAAGGTGCAGGCGCCGGCAGGCCAGACCTATGCCTGGGATGACGGCTCGACCTATGTGCAGAACCCTCCCTATTTCGTCGGCATGCGCACGCGTCCGGGCGAAATCGGCGAAATCAAGGGAGCGCGGGTGCTCGGCCTGTTCGGCGACAAGATCACCACCGACCACATTTCGCCGGCGGGATCGATCAAGGCAGCGTCGCCAGCCGGGAAATACCTGACGGAGCACGGCGTCGGCGTGGCGGACTTCAACCAGTACGGCACGCGCCGCGGCAATCATGAGGTGATGATGCGCGGCACCTTTGCCAACATCCGCATCCGCAATCACATGCTTGGCGAAAACGGCCGCGAAGGCGGCTACACGATCCACTACCCGTCCAAGGAAGAAATGCCGATCTACGACGCGGCGATGCTCTACAAGCAGGAGGGTGTGCCGTTGGTCATCTTAGCCGGCATCGAATACGGCAATGGTTCGTCGCGCGATTGGGCGGCCAAGGGCACCAACCTGCTCGGCGTCCGCGCAGTAATTGCTCAGTCCTTCGAGCGCATCCACCGCTCCAATCTGGTAGGCATGGGTGTCATCCCCTTCGTGTTCGAAGAGGGCGACAGCTGGGCTTCACTCGGCCTGAGGGGCGACGAAACCGTCACCATCGAAGGGCTCGAATCCATCCGCCCGCGCCAGAAGATGGTGGCGACGATCAGTTTCGCTGACGGTACGATCAAGAACGTGCCGATCCTCTGCCGCATAGATACGATCGACGAACTGGACTATTTCCGCAATGGCGGCATTCTCCAGTACGTGCTGCGGGATCTCGCGGCCTAGTTATCATTTGAGCGCATTCAGACCGCCGGAGACAATCTCTCCGGCGGTCTTACTTTGAGGGCCAGCGGGCGCGGCGCACCGTAGCGCGCCGTGGCGGCAAGCAGGATTGCCAGCATCAGCCCGTTCAGCGTGTGCCACAGGAAGTGCGTGCCGAGCGGAAACTCGTCGCATATCTTGAGGTCGATCGCCCGGAAGGTGACGGAGGCGACGAATACTCCGGCTGCGGCGAAATTGTACCAGCCTGCCCGGCTGCCGCTTGCAAGAACCAGCGCCCCGAAGAACAGGAGCGCCAGGAAGGGCGGCAGGTAGCCTGTCGAACCGTTGGTGGCTTCCCGCAGCCAACCGGGCACGAGGAAGGTGATCAGGCCGGCAGCGGCATAGAAGGCGACGAAAATCGGCGCTGCCCTTTGCCAACTCATCCCCATGAAGCCGCGCAGATTCATCAGCGTGTAGGCCAGCGTGAAGCCTGCGATGGGCAGGATGTCGGCCCATTTAGTCAACTCGTTGGCGAATGTGTGAAACAGCACCGAACCGGCGCCAATGGCCACGACCCACCACGCCAGGACTTCTGCGAAAGTGCCTGCGCCACATCTGCGGACCTCGCGAACGCCCCAGAGGCCGGCGGCGGCGAACGCCAGATTGCTCAGTGCATTGACCGGCTCCGCCCACAGGGCGGGCGAGGTCCGTTCGCAATAGAGGTCGATCTGGCTCATCAGCGCTTCGAGCATGATTTTTCCTGTTCGCACTGCATCGTTTCACCGCAACGTGACTTCCCGTTGAAGCTGCCGTCTGCCTATTCTTTCGGCAATCACAAGAAATCCGGTTCCGCCGGCAATAACAAGTTGGACGGCAATGACATTCCGATTCTTTTCCACGCTTGCGGCGGCGGCGTTGGCGCTGTCCGCGTTGGTCGGCGTCGCGCCGGCGGGGGAAGTGACACGGCCAGCCGGCGTGGTTGAGCTTTTCACCAGCCAGGGCTGCAGTTCATGCCCGCCGGCGGATGCGCTTTTGGCGGAACTTGCCGCGCGGGACGACATTGTGGCTCTCGCCTACCACGTCGACTATTGGGACTATCTCGGCTGGCGCGACACGCTCGGCAGCCCTGAGAACACGGCTCGCCAGCATGGATATGGCAAGTCGTTCGGCATCCGCTCGGTCTATACGCCGCAGGCAGTCATCAACGGGCGCATCCATGTCAACGGTTCGAGCCGCGCCAAGGTATGGGACGCAATCGAAGAGCTGAAAGGATCGGGCGATGGCCTTGCTGTCGGACTGACCATCACCCGCGCCGGCGAAAGCGTCGTGATCGACGCCGAAGCAGCAAAGGGTGAAGCGAAGAACGCTCACCTGGTGGTCGTCTATTTCGAGCCTACTCAGCCGGTCGTGATCGATCGCGGCGAAAATGCGGGGCGCACGGTGACCTATTGGAACGCCGTGTCGGATGTTCAGACCGCCGGCATGTGGCACGGCAAGGCGGCCCGTTTCGAATTGCCGGCAAGTGAAGTGTCGAAGAAGGCCGGTTGCGCCGTGCTGCTCCAGTCGGTCAGCAAGGACGGCCTGCCGGGTCCCATTCTGGGCGCCGCGATGATCCGCAATCCGGGGAGTTGAGGGCCGGAATAAAAAACCGGCGCCAGCCAGGAGCTAACACCGGTTTAATTTCAATATTGGGATCGTCGCACTCGGCTTTAAATTGAAAGCCGAGGTTGGTTCGATCCGACGCTGACCCGTGGGCGGGGGGCTTGGGGTTACGAGCCGGTGCCGGACCGAACCGTCTCAGGCAACGAGGCTAAGTTCGTCGGACATTGGGGCCGTAGCTGGGATAAAAAACGGCAGTAATGTGGCGAAGAATCACCAATCAATTCAGCCTGTACACATTTGTGATTCCATTCGTACGAATTCGGGACTGGACAAATCCAGCCCTGAATTTGGCCCGAATCAAACGGTTCGGGCTTGCATTTTTAAGGTGAACGCGCGACCTTTCCTTCGCAAAACCGTCACGAAAGGCCGTTTGCATGACTGATCGCGGTAATGGAGCGGAGGGTAGGGAAGACACGGCCATACTGATCCCGCTCCATGAGGCAAGACGCGAGCGGCTCGACCTTCCGGTAAGCTTCGATCGGCGCGAAATTGACCAGTTGCTACGGCTCTATGGACGAATGGTTGCTGCCAATGAGTGGCGCGACTATGCGATCGACCACCTCAACGACCGCGCCGTCTTCTCGGTTTTCCGCCGCGCCAGCGAAACCGCCCTTTTCCAGATCGTGAAAAACCCTAAGCTGGCCCGCAAGCAAGGCACCTTCAGCGTCGTGGCAGCGGGCGGCGTCATCCTCAAGCGCGGCCATGAACTGGCCCGTGTGCTCGGCGTGTTCGACAGGGCGCTGAAGCTGGTCAAGGCCTGATTTCCCGAATTTGGACCTGTTTTTCCGATTCGGCGACCCGGATCGGAAACGGTCCGTCGCTTGATGGGTAGCCGTACACTGTATAGAGATCATGCGATCTGTGGATATCGTACATGAACGACCCAAAGCCGTTGAGCGCGCAAGATCGCCGCGAGCGTCAGAAGGCGGAAGTCCGCGCGGAACTCTTGGCAGCCGCGCATGAGCTGGTGCGGGAAGAAGGCTATGAAGGACTGACCATCCGCAAATTGGCCAAGCGGGTCGGCTACGCACCGATGTCGGTTTACTCCTATTTCGCCGACAAGCACGCCATTCTCCATGCCATTGCCGACGATGCCTTCGAGTCCCTGGCGCGCCGCCTGGAGGCGCAGGCGCCGAAGGAGCCCTTGGCCGCACTCCGCAAGATGATGACGGAATACGCGGCTTTCGGGCTGGAAAATCCCAACGAATACCGCACAGTCTTCATGACCGACGATCACACCCATGATCCCGGCCAGAGCATTGCCGAGCCTGAGAAACGCAATCCCGCACTGCAGCTACTACTCAAGCGTGTCCAAGCCTGCATGGACGCCGGCATATTCCAGGGCGACGTGCACGCCTTCGCAACGCTGTTGTGGTCGTTCGGGCACGGTACGGTCTCGCTGCTGATCACGTTTCCGCACTATCCCTTCGGCGATCGCCAGAAATTCCTGGAGATGTCAATGGACGTAGCATTGGCTGGCTTGAAGGCGCACCCGGTCGATCCACTGATGCCGCCGGAAGCACGCTGCTGATCCACCGGAGCGGGCGATCGTGTTTCTCTCGCCCCGCCATGTGTAGCTCTGGTGGCAGAGTTCGCCTGATTTGAAATCCGCGTTGGGATCGAAAAGTATTTTCGTACGTGTACGAATTCACTCTTGAATCGCGCTGCCGCTGCTCGTATCTGTACATTGCAACGTACGTGTACGCTGACAACGGAGAACGACAATGAAGAAGATTGCCCTCGCGCTGGCCGGTATTCTGGCTCTGTCCGGCAACGCATTTGCCAATGACTTCGCCGCTACGCTGCATTATCCGGAATCACCACGCAGCGAGCCGCAGCCGACCAGGAAAGCGCTGGACAGCACCGTCACCTATTCGATCAAGCCGGAGATTTCGCGCAAGGTCGCGCCCCGCCGCGCCAACGATGCGCCGGGCGCGGTAAAGGACCGGCGCAGCGGCGTCACGGTCGACCCGTGGATCGTGCCGAACTTCCGTTGACTGTGGGACTACCGGCCGAACGAGCCGATCCGGGCGTCCGGCGACGGCCAACAAAAACGGCGGGCTTTGAGCCCGCCGTTTTCATTCGGTGTTGCGCCAAATCAGCTGGCGGCGGCTTCCTCGGCGGGGGCCGGCGCGGCCGCGGCGGCGGCAGCCTCTTCCTGCGCCTTCTTGATCGCATCGATGCGTTCCTGGGCCTTCTTGCCCGGCAGCGCCTTGTTCGGGTTCAGACGTGCTTCGCGCTTCGACAGGCCGGCCTCGTCGAGGAAGCGGGCGACGCGATCGGTCGGCAGCGCGCCGTGGCCGAGCCAATGCTTGATGCGATCGGCGTCGAGCTTGACGCGCTCGCCGCCTTCACGCGGCAGCAGCGGGTTCCAGGCGCCGACGGTCTCGATGAAACGGCCATCGCGCGGCGAGCGCACGTCGGCGATAACGATGTGGTAGTAGGGACGCTTCTTGGAGCCCGCGCGGGCCAGGCGAATTTTCAGTGACATTTTCTTCTCCTAAAAGTGCAGTTCGCTTGATCTGAGGGTGGGTATTCTATTCGCCGATCTTCACGGCTGAATTTCTGGTCTCGCCGCCATTGGCCGCGAGCATTTCGTGATGGCGGATGACCTCGCGGATGATGAAGTTCAGGAACTTTTCCGCGAAATCGGGATCGAGCTGGGCATCGTCGGCAAGCCGGCGCAGCCTTGCTATCTGGGCCTGCTCCCGCGCCGGATCGGCCGCCGGCAGGCCGTGCGTGGCTTTGAGGACGCCGACCGCCTTGGTGCAGCGGAAGCGCTCGGCGAGCATATGGATAAGTGCGGCGTCGATATTGTCGATCGAGGCGCGCAGCTCTCCGAGCTGCGCCTGAGGGCTGTCGTTCATCGCGCTCATTTCTTCTTCCCCAGACCAGGCAGGCCGCCTCCGCCAAGGCCCGGCAGTTTAGCGCCGCCAGGCAGCCCGGGCAGACCGCCGCCCCCCAATCCTGGAAGCCCGCCCGGCAAGCCTTTGCCGAGGCCCGCCGCCTGCGCCTGCTTCTGCAGCGCTTCGAGCTGCTTCGGATCCATCTTGGAAAGATCCGGCATGCCTCCCATGCCGCCCATACCGCCTGCAAGCCCGCCGAGCCCCATCTTTGAGGCCAGCCCGCCCATCATGCCGCGCATCATACCGCCGCCCTTGCCCTTGCCGCCCATGGCCTTCATCATGTCGGCCATCTGGCGATGCATCTTCAGGAGCTTGTTGATTTCGGCTGCGTCCGTGCCGGAGCCCGCAGCGATGCGCTTCTTGCGCGAATGCTTGAGAATATCCGGGTTGGTGCGCTCAGCCTTGGTCATCGAGCGGATGATTGCGATCTGCCGGCCGAACATCCTGTCGTCGAGACCGGCGGCGGCCATCTGGTCCTTCATTTTGCCCATGCCGGGCATCATTCCCATGATGCCGCCCATGCCGCCCATCTTCTGCATCTGGCCGAGCTGGTCGGCGAGATCGTTCAGGTCGAACTTGCCCGACTGCATCTTCTTGGCCATCGCCGCGGCCTTTTCCGCGTCGATGGTTTCGGCGGCCTTCTCGACCAGCGAGACGATGTCGCCCATGCCCAGAATGCGGTCGGCGATGCGCTTGGGATGAAATTCCTCCAGCGCATCCATCTTCTCGCCGGTGCCAATGAGCTTGACCGGCTTGCCGGTCACGGCGCGCATCGAGAGCGCGGCGCCGCCGCGCCCGTCGCCGTCCATGCGCGTCAGGATCAGGCCCGTTATTCCGACCCGCTCGTCAAAGCTCTTGGCAAGATTGACGGCGTCCTGGCCGGTCAGGCTGTCGGCGACGAGCAGAATCTCGTGCGGCGACGACACCCGCTTGATATCGGCCATTTCGACCATCAGCGGCTCGTCGATATGGGTGCGGCCGGCCGTGTCGAGAATGACGACATCATGGCCGCCGAGCCTGCCTGCCTGCACGGCGCGCTTTGCGATATCGACCGGCGACTGGCCGGCGACGATCGGCAGCGTCGCCACTTTCGTCTGCTCGCCGAGCTGGCGAAGCTGTTCCTGGGCGGCCGGGCGGCGCGTGTCGAGCGACGCCATCAGCACCTTCTTGCCCTGGCGCTCGACAAGACGCTTGGCGATCTTCGCGGATGTCGTGGTCTTGCCCGAGCCCTGCAGGCCGACCATCATCACGACCACCGGCGCCGGCGCATTGAGATCGATCGTCTGGCCTTCGCTGCCCAGCATCTCGACCAGCTCGTCATGGACGATCTTGACGACCATCTGGCCAGGCTTGATCGATTTGACGACCGCAGCGCCCACAGCCTTGGCGCGAACCTTGTCGACGAAGGAACGTACGACATCGAGCGCCACGTCGGCTTCGATGAGCGCACGACGTACCTCGCGCAGCGCCGCCGACACATCGGCTTCCGACAGTGCGCCACGGCCGGTGAGGCCGTTTAGAATTGAACCAAGTCGCTCTTGCAGCGATTCGAACATTGTTCTTCCTTGTGTCTCTGAGCGGTTTCCCCGCCCAGAGGTAATGTCTCCGCGCATGAGAGCCAAGCTATAGCCAAAGCCAAAAAGCACCCGGGGGCGCATCGCGCTGCCGGGTGTTGGCCTCCAGGATCGATTTATACCTCTAAGGGTCCCGGTCGGCTGCTCGGAGTCTGTACTCGTCGCGGAATTTGCAGCGCAAGAACATCATGCAGCGCCAAATGTCAAGGTAGTGACGGGAACGACCTCGCCAGCGAGACATCGCATTTAGATGAACGAACGCCGGGCTATGTGCCCGGCGTTCCGGAAAGAAAGTCTTCGGCTGCTACTGCCGCATGACGTAAACGATCCTGCGAGTACCTGGCTCGACGAGCACCGGCTGGTTGTTCACGTTGACGTAGCGGTACTCGTAGTTCGGGATTTCGCGAAGTTCGACGGTTTCGGGCAGGCTGGCGCCGACCACGACCTCGCCTTCGAGAAAGACCGGTTCGACCCGGTTGGACGTTATGAAGGTGCGCACCTCGGCCGGCGGCTCGGCGGCAGCGCCCGTGGCGCCACCGATGGTCGCGCCGGCAACGCCGCCGACAGCTGCGCCCACAGGTCCGCCGATGATCGCTCCGGCAACAGCACCGGTGGTGCCGCCCACAACAGCGCCTTCCGCGCCGCCATCACCGGACGGGGCAGTGACCACCTCGACGGAACCGGCAGGACGTTCTGTAATCACCACCTGCTGGCCGCCGAAATTGCCTGTCAGATAGTCTGAATAGACCCAGCCCTGGCCACCGGCTTCGGCGACGGAGCACCATTTACTGCCCTCGATGCAGCCATTCAGCGTCGTCGCCTGTCCGGCGGCCAGAACGCCGATGACAGGATGCTGCGGACCGGGGCCGGCGCGGACGTTGAGGTCCGTCGTAGCGGTGACGGATGTCTGGGCGAGTGCCGATGCCGACATTGCAAGCAATGCACTGGCAGCAGCGGAAATCAGGAGATTGGGTTTCATAGTAATGCTCCGTGGATTCGTTGTCCCGTCGGTCATAAACGGAGCCAAACCGGTTCTGTTCCGGCCCAAACCATTCGGCGGCCTGACGGTTTGTTACACTGTCTTGCAGAAGCAACGGATCAGCGCCGAGCGAGGAGTTCACCCACGAACGGTCAGATTTTCGCAGTTCAGCTCCACACGACGCCAGCGAAATTGTGTGTCCCAGCGCAAAACCCTCGCGGCCGTACTCGCTTCCAATTTGCAGACTTATTTCGCGCCGAGTTGCGCGGCCACCTGCCGGGCTACCGCTTCGCCCGAAAGCCTTGCGCCGCCGCAGGTCTGGATCAGCGATCCAGCCAGGGCCTCGCCGGCGAACCAGATGCGTTCAGCGATCGGCTCCATGAGCGTGGCGCGCGCAGCCGCCCTGCCTGGACGGGCCGCCGCATAGGCGCCGCGCACGAAGCGTTCGCCACCCCAATTGGTCATGGCGGCACGGCCGACATGCTTCCTGACATCGTTGCCGAATATCCCACAGAGCCTGTCGGTGACGAAATCGACGCCCGCCGCCTCGCCCGCCGCCGACATTTCCCACGCAAAATCTCCGCCGACGAAGCCGACCATGAGATCGGTGTCGAACGGAAAGCACAGGAAATAGATGTCGTGACGTGCGGGCCGTTCGATCAGGAGGTCGTCGAACGGGGCAAGGCCGAGCCGAGCGCCCCTGATCTCGATCGGCAGCTTGGTGAGCATGCCCATCGGCAGATCGAAGAACGCCTCGACGACGGCGACGGGCAAAGCGGGCGAGAATTCGATCTCCTCGAATGCCAGCACCGCCGGCGAAGCGGTGACGATCACCGCTCTGGCGCGGATCGTCCCGCGATCGGTGACGCAGGCGACGCCCGGCACGTCCCACAGAACTTTCCGGACCGGAGTCGACAGTTCGACGGGTACATCGGCCCCGTATTGCGCCACCAGCGCGCCAAAACCTTCCCTGGTGAAGTAATTCGGATCGAGATCGGCGGCCGCGCGAAAGTCTTCTATCGAGACCTCGTCGTAATCCTTGCCGAAATCCATAGGCCCGGCAAAGGTAGCGGCGGCGCGCGGCGCATGGCCGGAGGCAAGAAGCAACGAGACGTTGCCGTCGGTCCCGCTCCATTCTTCCAACGCCGCCGACATCTCGTAGTCGGCGCGCTTCATCTCCGCTTCTTCTTCTTCCGAGGCCTTGCGCTTGCCGTAGTAGAGATGGTCGACGTTCATGTCGTGATGGTGAAGGGTCCAGCCGGCGGCTTCGGCTTCCGCAAAATAGGGATTGCGGTCGGCCGCGTGGATCCAGGCGCAACCGATGTCGAAGGGGATGCCGAAATGCTCGGTAGAGGTCCAGGCGCGGCCGCCGACGCGGTTCATCGCCTCCAGAACGGTGAAGCTCAACCCTGCCGCGCGCAGGGTCTTGGCTGCGGCCAAACCAGCCGAACCCGCGCCGACGACCACGACATCAACGTCTTTCATGACTTATTCAGCCCCTTGCCACATTATATACTTGATCGTAGGGAAGTTCTTCGGCGTTCGCCAGCGGCCCGAATGTCATCACGTTTGACCGTTTGGCAGTCACAAATAGGGCGATTCGCCGGCGGGCTCCCTTCGGGGGATCAATTCAGGTAGCCAGGAGAGAGCAGCATGGCATCTTTTGCCAAAGGAACGATTTTAGCCGCTGCCGTATGCGCAATGCTCGGCGTCGGGGCAGGGGCCGCGCAGGCCGCCAGATGCGGCAACAATGCGGCCGGCTTCGAGAACTGGAAACAGGAGTTCAAACAGGAGGCGGCGGCCCGCGGGATTGGCGGCAGGGCGTTGGGCGCACTGGACAACGCCAAATACGCGAGCAAGACGATACACGCCGATCGCAACCAGAAAAGCTTCAAGCTGTCGCTCGGCCAGTTCATGGCCAAACGCGGCGGCAAGCAGATCGCCTCAAAGGGCAAGAGCCTGAAGAAGCAGAATGCCGCGTTGTTCGCCAGTATCGAGCAGCGTTACGGCGTCCCGGCCGGCCCCCTGCTCGCGATCTGGGGCATGGAAACCGGCTTCGGCGGCTTCCTCGGCAACCAGAACACCGTCTCGGCCGTGGCGACGCTCGCTTATGACTGCCGCCGCACGGAATTCTTCACCAACCAGCTTTATGCGACATTGCAGCTCGTCCAGAACGGCACGCTGAGCCCTTCGGCGATCGGCGCGGCGCATGGCGAGATCGGGCAGACGCAGTTTCTGCCGGTCAATGTGCTGAAATACGGCGTCGACGGCGACGGCAATGGCAGGATCGACATGGTCAAGTCGAAGGCCGACGCGCTCGCCTCGACGGCCAATTTCCTGCGCGGCCATGGCTGGCGAGCCGGCGGCGGCTACCAGCCGGGCCAGGCAAATTTCGGCGCGATCCAGGGCTGGAACTCGGCCAGCGTCTACCAGCAGGCGATCGCCATCATCGGCGCGGAAATCGACGGGCAGTAAGCTTGACTATCGCTGCAGCGCCGGGCCACCGCGCCCGGCGCTTCAAGGCTTGTGATGCGCCACCAGTGCGGCCGCACGCGGCCTATCGCACTTCGATCCTGTAGGAGCACCCGGCAAGCGTCTTGCCCGGATGGGAATCGACGGTGGACACGTTGAGCGTGATCCGTGTCTCGAAGACCATCCCAAGATCCTCCTCCTTCGCCTCCAGGACGACTTTCTCGCCCAGGAATTTGCCGGCTGTGGCGATCTCGGGCGTGATTGCGAGCTTCTTCGCCAGCTCGTCCGGAGCGACACCGTCGAGCACCGCCATCGGACCGGACGCGGTGAAAGCAACCCGGTCGGCGTTGTAGCCGAAGATGCCGATCGCGGCAGGCAGGCGATACTCCTTCAGGAACGGATTGTCAGAGGCGACTTCCTGCCAGCCCAATGCCTCAGCGGCTGCCGGCTCGCCGGTCAGCCACAGGGCAAAGCTGTTATAGGTCCGAGCCTCCTCGCGGCACTCGATCAGCGATACCAGATCGACGGCGAAGGGGTCGAACTCGCCCGCCGATGCGGCACCCGTCGAACAGACCAGCGCGACGATGCAGCGGCCGAGGCGCATGGACCTCAGCCTTTTCGATTGCGGGCGGCAAGCGTCCTGAGACGCAGCGCGTTGAGGCGGATGAACCCCTCGGCGTCCTTCTGGTCGTAGGCGCCGCGGTCATCCTCGAAGGTGACCAGCGCATCGGAATAGAGCGACTTCTGCGAGCGGCGGCCGGTGACGATGACGTTGCCCTTGTAAAGCTTCAGCCGCACTTCGCCCTCGACATCCTGCTGGCTCTTGTCGATCAGCGCCTGCAGCATCTCGCGCTCGGGCGAGAACCAAAAGCCGTTGTAGATCAGCTCGGCATAGCGCGGCATCAGCTCGTCCTTCAGGTGCGCCGCACCGCGATCGAGCGTGACCGATTCGATCGCGCGGTGTGCGGCGATCAGGATCGTGCCGCCGGGCGTCTCGTAGACGCCGCGCGATTTCATGCCGACGAAGCGATTTTCCACGAGGTCGAGCCGGCCGATGCCGTTGTCGCGGCCGAGATCGTTGAGCGCGGCCAGCATCGTAGCCGGCGACAATTTTTTCCCATCGAGCGCGATTGGATCGCCATTCTTAAATTCGATGGTGATCTCGGTCACGGCGTCCGGCGCGTCCATCGGCGAAATGGTGCGCTGATGGACGAATTCCGGCGGCTCGCTCCACGGATCCTCAAGCACCTTGCCCTCGGAGGATGAGTGCAGGAGGTTGGCGTCGACGGAAAACGGCGCGTCGCCTCGCTTGTCCTTCGGCACCGGGATCTGGTGCTGCTCGGCAAAGTTCAGGAGGTCGGTGCGCGACTTGAACGACCAGTCGCGCCACGGCGCGATGACCTTGATGTCAGGGTTGAGCGCGTACGCGGAGAGCTCGAAGCGGACCTGGTCATTGCCCTTGCCGGTGGCGCCATGGGCGATGGCGTCGGCGCCGGTTTCCCTGGCGATGTCGACGAGATGCTTCGAGATCAGCGGCCGCGCGATCGACGTGCCGAGGAGATAGGTGCCCTCATAGACCGCGTTGGCGCGGAACATCGGGAAGACAAAGTCGCGGACGAACTCCTCGCGCACATCCATGACGCGGATGTCCCTGATGCCAAGCATCTCGGCCTTCTTGCGCGCCGGCTCCAGTTCGCCGCCCTGGCCGAGATCGGCGGTGAAGGTCACGACCTCCGCACCCAGCTCCGTTTGGAGCCATTTCAGGATGATGGAGGTGTCGAGACCGCCGGAATAGGCGAGCACGACCTTTTTCACGTCTTTCCACTTCGACATTTTTACCCCGAGGCTTTGCTGAGCAGCACTTCGTTTAGGCCGCGTCTCGGGCGCGACTTTTAGCAGGAATGCCGGGCCGGACAAGGCCCGGCCTGTGCGTAGGTCAAAGCGACATTCAATAAACTTTTAACGAATCTGGCGAAGACTTCGCGCCCGATGGCTCAACTCACCGAAATCATTGAAGGGGCTGCCGAACCGGCCGGGAACCGGATTGCCGGACGTGGGTGGTTGGGTTTTTGCGCCGCCGCCTTCCTGCTGGCTGGAGCGCCGCCGGCCATGGCCGGCGACCGCTGGGAGGAAGCTGGAAGCGGCGCCGTCGCCATACTGCCGGTTCCGCTGAAGGCAACCGCAATCACCGGCGGTTCGTTTTCCTGTGCCGAACAGCGCTGGAGCTTTCGCCTGCGCGTCGAGGCCACATCGGCGGCGCCCCGTCAGGTAACGGATGCGGTGGTCGCGATAGATGGGGTCGACCTGCCCGCCAAGGCAAGCCTGAGTTCCGGCGTTGCGACGATCGCCATTCCGTTCGAAACGCTCGAACTTCTGAAGGCGGGCAACAGGCTCTCCTTCGCATTCAACGGGGAGCCCGCCACGATGTTTTCGCTGAGGGGGTCGCGCGCAGTGCTCGACGCGGTCGCGCCACGTTGCAGCGAAGTTGACATGTCGGCATATCAAAGCGTCGCTCTCTCGGAAACGGATCAGGCCATCGGAACCGCGGCAAAACTCATGGCCGAAGAAGCGGCGTTGTTTCGCAAGGCGACGGGCAAGCAGCCGGTGTTGGCGGCTGCCTCGGTCAAGGTCGCGCCGGACGCCGAGATGGTCTTTGCCTCGCTTTGCGGCTCCAGCCGCTATTACGGCGAGTCCGGCTGCACGCTGAGCGGCTTTGCCCGACAGGGCGCGAGCGGAGATTGGCGCGAGGTTTACAACAGCGAAGGCATGGCGCTTTACCTCGACCCGAAAACCTCGGCTGACGGCTGGCCCGACCTTGTCACGCTGGCCCAGGGTGGCGGTGCGGAGCCGAGTCACTGGATGTGGAACGGCCTTGCTTACGAGATCCGCGAGTCTGCTATCGCGAAGGATGCCGAATTGCGGGGCGCGGTCCAGTAGCCAAACCTGCGATCAATACGCTGGAGTGTCGGCGGAGATTCGTATATTGAACGCCGTCGCCGCGCGAGGTCCGCACCATGCCGTTCATTCCGGAAGCCAGCATCATCGTCCAGTTCGCGGTCGCGACCTTCATCATCGCGATCACGCCCGGGCCGGATATGACCCTGTTCGTCGGACGCGCGCTTTCGGAAGGCCGCGCCGCAGGTTTTGCCTGCATGTTCGGCGCGATGACCGGCGTCATCATTCACACCGCACTGGTTGCGCTAGGGCTTTCGGCGCTGATCGTCGCCTCGCCGCAGGCATTCCTGGTGCTGAAGATCTTTGGCGCGGGTTATCTGGTCTGGCTGGCTTATCAGGCGATCCGCAACGGCTCGGCTTTCTCGCCTGAAAAGAAGGCCGGCTCGGGCCGCAGCCTGTTCCAGAACTGGGCGACCGGGCTCGGCATCAATCTCATGAACCCCAAGGTCATCCTGTTCTTCATGACGTTCCTGCCGCAATTCGTCTCGGCAAGCGACCCGAACGCGCCGGCAAAACTGCTTTTCCTCGGCCTGCTGTTCATCCCGCTGTCGTTGCCGGTGACGGCGCCGATGGTGATCGCCGCCGATAAGTTCGCCGGGCTTCTGAAGAAGAACCCTACGGTGACGCGGGTGGTCGATTATCTGTTCGCCGGCGTGTTCTCGGCCTTCGCGCTCAAGATCTTGTCGGCGCAGGCGAAATAGCCCGGCTGGCCCCCGGTCACGCCTCGCCGTGGCCGCCGATCATCATGGCTTCGAGCGCCAGGCGGTCGACCTTCTTCATGCGCTCGGATTCCGATTTGAGCTGGCCGCAGGCAGCGAGAATGTCGCGGCCGCGCGGAGTGCGGATCGGCGAGGCGTAGCCGGCGTTGTTGATGTAATCGGCGAACTTCTCGATCGTTTCCCAGTCCGAGCACTGGTAGTTGGTGCCGGGCCACGGGTTGAACGGGATCAGGTTGATTTTTGCTGGAATGCCGCGCAGCAGTTTTATCAGCGCCTTGGCGTCTTCGATGGAATCGTTGACGTCCTTCAGCATCACATATTCGAACGTTATTCTCTTCGCATTCGATAGGCCGGGGTAGGCGCGGCAGGCGGCGATCAGATCCTTCAACGGATACTTCTTGTTGATCGGCACCAGGAGGTCGCGCAGGTCATCATTGGTCGCATGCAGCGAGATCGCCAGCATGACCCCGATTTCGTCGCCGGTGCGGAAGATTTCGGGCACGACGCCGGAGGTCGACAGCGTGATGCGGCGCTTCGACAGGGAAAGCCCGTCGCCGTCGGAGGCGATCAGCAGCGCCTTCTTGACCTCCTCGAAATTGTAGAGCGGCTCGCCCATGCCCATCATGACGATATTGGTGACCTTACGGCCTTCGGCCGGCACGATGGCGCCGTCCGGCGTGCCGCGCTCGGGAAAATCGCCGAGCCTGTCGCGCGCCGTCATCAACTGGGTGAGGATTTCTTCCGCCGTCAAATTGCGCACCAGTTTCTGCGTGCCTGTGTGGCAGAAGGAGCAAGTCAGCGTGCAGCCAACCTGGCTGGAGATGCACAGCGTGCCGCGGCCTTCTTCCGGAATATAGACCGTCTCGATCTCGACCGGCCGGCCTGCGCCGCGCGGCGGAAATCGAAACAACCATTTGCGCGTGCCGTCATTGGAGATCTGCTCCTCGACAATTTCCGGGCGGGCGATTGTAAAATGCTGCTCCAGCGTCGCGCGAAGATCCTTGGAGATGTTGAGCATTTCGGAGAAATCCGAAACGCCGCGCACATAGAGCCAGTGCCAGAGCTGCTGGACGCGCATCTTCGCCTGGCGCTCGGGCACACCGGCCGAAATCAGCGCCTCGCCGAGTTCGGCGCGCGACAGGCCGATCAGCGACCCTTTTGCCGGCATGGCGGCGCGGGCGCGCAACGCATCGCGCGTAGGATTGGCGGTGAGATCAAGCGAAAGGGTCATGGCGACGCCATATGGGGGGCCGAAGCCGATTTGTCTAACTTTGCCGCGCACATATCACGGCGAGGCGGCTGCGTCACGCCGGAGCGGAAACGCGAAAGGGCCGGACGATGGTCCGGCCCATCTGAACCAAACTGGCGTCCGTTATTTGCAGCTGGCGATCGAAGAAAGCGCAGCCGAAATGCCCTTCAGCGAGAATGCGTAATTGGTCGGATTGCCGCGTCCGGACTTGGCCGCGACCTTCATGTCGGATCCGGCCTTCATCGCCGCGATCAGCAACGGCTCTTCCGCGGCATTCTCCACCCAGGCCGACTTGCCGCGGGTGAACATGGAAAAGGACTTGTCACCGACGGTGACCGAAACCTTGGAATTTTCCTGGAAATCGTACGAGGCGATGAATTGCGGCTCGAAAGAGACATCCTGTCCCGGCCGCTGGCTGACGAAGAAGAAGATGTCGCCATGGTCGAGGTTGGCAGGCTGCTTGTCGGTCGGCACGGTCAGCACATAGCAAACCTTGCCGTTGTTTGCCTGATAGCTGTAGGTGCCCCAGGCGCTGTGCTGGCCGATCTTGGTAGCCGACTGGGCCAGCGCCGGCATGGCGCTCGCAACCAGGATCAGGCTTGAAATCGTCGCAATCAATCCGCGCATTATTACCGTTTCCCTGTCTTTTCGCATGGTATGCGGGGGCAGGCCGGATCCGGGCCCTGCCGTTCGGTTCATTTTGATTTAATCTGGGTTACCAAATGGTGAACCGCGTTCCAAAAAAGGATCCGTTTCGGCCATTTTGGCACTACCGCCATCCAGACGCCACGACCGTTCGCACGGCCCGACGCTCGTCCCATATACTGTTCAAGACGGGAAAAACGGCAAGAGTTTGACTTTTCGTTTCAGCGTGAAACCGTGCGTCAGCGCCGGAATGGCAAAAATCGTTCAATCCAGTTCGGCCAGCGCTCTGCGGGCAGCAAGCCGATGAGCCGGGGTGACGTGCGCCTTCACGGTGGCGATCGCGGCGGTCAACACCGCAACGTCGTCGGTGAAGCCGAGGCCGAGGATGAAATCGGGAATGGCGTCGGCCGGCAGAACGAAATAGGCAAGCGCCGCCAGCAGTGTGCCCTTGGCCCGCAACGGCGTCCGGCTATCAAGCGCGCAATAATAGGCAGCGACCACTTCGTCCATGAACGGCACCTGTCGTGCTGCCCGCTTGGCGGTTTGCCAGAACCTTGCCCGGACATCGTTCTCGGGATTGTCGTTGCCCCCGCCGAACATGCGGAAGCCGAAATTGTTTGCCGTAGCCATGCCCTTTGCCTCCTCGACAGCGGAAATGTGGGAAATGGCACGGGCTTTCGCAAGATGCGCGCCGCGCAAGAGCGCCGGCGCAGCGGTTCATCTCCCTGGCAAGTTTTCACTCTGGCCATTTTCCGCCACCGTGTTAATCGAGTTCCGTCCTGTCATCACAGCGGACGATCGATGATCGCAAAGGCGCATACCAGCATACTTTTCGTCTGCCTCGGCAATATCTGCCGCTCGCCGCTGGCTGAGGGCGTGTTCCGCGCCGTAGCGGCTTCGCGCGGCACCGAAAGCGCCTATCTCATCGATTCCGCTGGAACCGGCGGGTGGCATCACGGTTCCGCCCCCGATCCGCGCTCGATTGCGATCGCGGCCAGCCACGGCATCGACATTTCGGCGCAACAGGCGCGCAAGGTCGTACCCGAGGACTTCCACCGCTTCGACCTCATCCTCGGGATGGACAGGTCAAACGTCGAAGACCTGAAGGCACTGGCGCCGCCGGATGCCAAAGGCCAGATCCTGCTGTTTCTCGATTTCGCCGAGGGCGCCGCAAGCGAGGTGCCGGACCCCTATTACGGTGGGGCCGACGGCTTCGCCTCTGTCTACCGCATGGTCCGCCAGGCTTCGGAAAAGCTGGCCGACAGGCTGGAGCGCGAGTCGGCGCCAATAAGCGGCCAGACTTCTTCGACCACATAGGGCCCGCCACCGACGGAATCGCGCGACGACATCAAGACGAAGCGGGTGGCCTTAAACGGCATCGTCGAAAAGTTGCCGCGCGCCGAGAGATATTGCGCGACATCGACCGGGTTGGGATTCCTCAACCGGGCGAGGGTGACGTGCGGCATGAATTTGCGCGGGTCGGCGGCTACGCCGACGCGTTGGCAGATGCGCTCGATTTCCGCCTGTAAGGCGTTGAGATCGGGCGATGCGGTGACGCCGGCCCAGATAGCGTGCGGCTTTTTCGAGCCGAACGCTCCAACGCCGGACAGGGCCAGCGAGAAGGAGGGCCGCCGCACCCGGTCCAGCGCATTGGCGATTTCGTCGGCGACATGGCCTTCGACATCGCCGATGAACCGAAGCGTGATGTGGTAATTCTCGACGTCGGCCCAGCGCGCTCCGGGCAGGCCGCCGCGGAGCAGGGAGAGGGACAATGCGGCATCGCGGGGAATTTCGAGGGCGGTGAAAAGTCGCGGCATGGCCAGGCTCCCTTCATCGAATCGAAATCTCGAGACCAGCGAATCACCGATCCGGACGGGCCGCAAGCTGTTTATTGGTTACATTCGCTCAACATTTACGGCGGGCGTTGTGTTCTAGCACGCAGCATCATGTGCCGTCCGGCCGCTCCACTATCAGCTTTTCCACCGTGGGCAGGAAGCGCTCGACCATGCGATCGATGCCGGCCGCATTCGGATGCATTCCGTCTTCCAGCAGAAAGCTGCGGTCGGCAGCGACGCCGTCGAGAAAGAACGGATAGAGCGGAAGACCGTGCTTTTCCGCCAGCCGCGAATAGATGCCGTTGAAGGCGGCGGCATAGTCCGGTCCGAGATTTGGCGCGGCGCGCATGCCGGCCAGTAGAATGGTGACGTTGCGGGCCTTCAACCGTGCAATCATCGCGTCGAGGTTATTTTCGGTGATCTTGGGTGAGACGCCGCGCAGCATGTCGTTCGCGCCAAGCTCCAGAATGACCAGGTCGGTACCGTCCGGCACCGACCAGTCGAGCCGCGCAAGGCCGCCGCTGGTCGTGTCGCCCGAAACTCCGGCATTGGCGATCACGACATCGTGACCTCTGGCGCGTAGCGCCTTTTCAAGCTTTTCGGGAAAGCTCTCGCCGGGATTGAGGCCGAAGCCGGCCATCAGGCTATCCCCGAAGCCGACGATCTGGTGCGGCTCGGCCATAACCGGAGATAAAAATGCGAACCAGACGAGAATGACGACGAGCAAAGCCGGAGCCGGACGTTTGAATGCCATGACCAACAACCCATATGACGAAAGCGCTTCCGGCTTCGTCTCCTCCATATAGGACAGATTTTCCGTGACAGAACCCGTCATCCATCTGAAGGACGTGTCGCTAACGCTCGGCGAAGGCGCTTCCTCCGTCCATGTCCTGAAGGGCGTCAGCCTCGACGTCACCGCCGGTGAGGCGACCGGCATCGTCGGGCCGTCGGGCTCGGGAAAGTCGACCCTGCTGATGGTGCTTGCCGGGCTGGAGCGGGTCGACGCCGGCATAGTTCGCATCGCCGGCGAAGTTCTGAACGGCAGGAGCGAAGACCAGATCGCAGCTTTTCGCGGCCGTAATATCGGCATTGTGTTCCAGTCCTTCCATCTGATCCCCAACATGACCGCGCTGGAAAATGTTGCCGTGCCGCTGGAGCTTGCCGGCCGCAAGGACGCATTCGCCATAGCCGCGCACGAACTGGAGGCCGTCGGCCTTGCCGACCGCGTCACCCACTATCCCGGCGAATTGTCGGGCGGCGAGCAGCAGCGCGTGGCGATCGCCCGGGCACTGGCGCCCGAACCGCGCATCCTGATTGCTGACGAGCCTACGGGAAATCTCGACCAGGCGACCGGCCGGCAGGTGGCGGATTTGCTGTTCGCCAAAGCGCGCGAGCGCGGCATGACGCTGGTTCTGGTGACGCATGACCCGGCGCTTGCTTCCCGCTGCGCGAGGCAGGTGTCGATGCGCTCCGGTCGTATCGAAGCTGCTCCGCTGATCGCGGTGTCGGCCTGATGCCGCTCTCGCAAACGCTGAAGCTCGCCATTCGTTTCTCGCTGCGGGAAATGCGCGGCGGGCTTTCCGGCTTCATGATCTTCCTGACCTGCATCGCACTTGGCGTCGCTGCGATCGGCGGCGTCAATTCGGTCGCCCGCGCCATTACGGCAGGCGTCGCCAATGAAGGCCAGACTCTGCTTGGCGGCGACATCCGCTTCGAACTGAACCAGCGTGAGATGACGGAGGCGGAACGCGCCTTCGTCACGCAACTCGGCACACTCGCCGAAAGCGCCAACATGCGCTCGATGGCGCGGCTCGAGGACGGCTCCGACCAATCGCTCGCCGAGGTCAAGGCGGTCGACGAAGCCTACCCGCTCTACGGCGCCTTGCTGACCGAGCCGGTACTATCGCGCACAGAACTGTTCGGCGAAAAGGCTGGCGCTTTTGGGGCCGCGGCGCCCGACATATTCTTCGAGCGGATGGGCATCGAGCTTGGCGACCGGATCAAGCTCGGCGGCGCGACATTCGAACTGCGCGCCAGGATCGTAACCGAACCCGACGCCGTGTCGGACGGGTTCGGTTTCGCGCCGAGGCTCATGGTGTCGCTCGATGGCCTGCGCGCGTCTGGTCTGATCCAGCCGGGCAGCCTGGTCGAGCATGCCTATAAGGTTCGGCTTCCCGCCAATTCGACCGAGGCGGATCTCGCGGCGATCCGGGACGAAGCGGCGGAGCGCTTTCCGGAGGCGGGATGGAGCGTCAGGACACGCAGCAATGCCGCGCCTGCGCTGGCGTCCAACATAGAGCGGTTCTCGCAGTTCCTGACGCTGGTCGGGCTAACGGCGCTTGTCGTCGGCGGGGTCGGGGTCGCCAACGCGGTCAGCGCCTATCTCGACGGCAAGCGTGGCGTGATCGCCACCTTCAAGAGCCTCGGCGCGTCCGGCGGCTTTGTTTTTGCCGTCTATCTCGTGCAGATCCTGATCATCGCCGGTATCGGCATCGCCGCCGGCTTGGCGCTCGCCGCGCTGATGCCTTTCGCCGCCGGCGCTGCGCTGTCCTCGGTTATCCCGGTGCCTGCCGAAGGCGGGTTTTATCCGATGGCGCTCGCCATGGCGGCGCTGTTCGGAGTGCTGGTTACGTTGGCTTTCGCCATATTGCCGCTTGGAAGAGCGCGCGACGTGCAGGCGACCGCGCTGTTTCGTGAGATGGGCTTTGGCGGCCGCGGCCTGCCGAAGCTCGCCTATGTCGCCGCTTCGCTCGGCCTTGCGGTTATTCTAGCACTCCTGGCGATCTGGTTTTCCGGCGACAGGCGGATTGCCGCGATCTTCGTCGGTGCGACTGTCTTTGCCTTCATTGTGCTGCGCAGCGTCGGCATCGCCGTGCAGTGGCTGGCAAAAAAGTCGCCGCGCGTGCGCTCCACCGCGCTCCGGCTGGCGATTGGCAACATTCACCGGCCGGGCGCGCTGACGCCTTCGGTCGTGCTGTCGCTGGGACTTGGCCTGACGCTGCTGGTCACGCTGGCGCTGATCGACGGCAATCTCAGGCGGCAGATCGCGGGCAGCCTGCCCGAGCGCGCGCCGAATTTCTTCTTCGTCGACATCCAGGCCAGCGAGGTCGACGCATTCGCGACGCTCGTGCAGGAGGCGGCGCCGGCCGGAAAGCTGATGCGCGTGCCGATGCTGCGCGGTCGCATCATGGCGCTGAACGGCGTCGACGTACAGACGATGCAAGTGCCCCCGGAAGGCGCATGGGTGCTGCGCGGCGACCGGGGCCTTACCCACTCGGCGACCGTTCCCGAAAACGCGACGCTGTCGCAAGGGGAATGGTGGCCGGAGGACTACGACGGCGAACCTCTGGTGTCCTTCTCGGCGGAAGAGGCCCGCGAGATCGGCCTGGAAATCGGCGACACCGTGACCGTCAACGTGCTTGGCCGCAACGTCACCGCCAGGATCGCCAATTTCCGCGAAGTGCAGTGGGAATCGATGGGCATCAATTTCGTCATGGTGTTCTCGCCCAACACATTCGCCGGCGCGCCGCATTCCTGGCTGGCTACGCTGTCGGTTGAAGGCGCTACAGCGGCGGACGAATCTCGCATCCTCAATCTGGTGACGCGAGCTTACCCCACCGTAACCACGGTCAGGGTCAAGGACGCGCTGGACGTGGTCAACCGCATCGTCGCGCAACTGGCGACCGCGATACGCGCCGCCGCCAGCGTGGCGCTGATCGCCTCGGTGCTGGTGCTGGCGGGAGCGCTGGCGGCGGGCAACCGCGCCCGCATCCACGATGCGGTGGTTCTGAAGACGCTGGGGGCGACACGGCGTACCCTGATCGCGGCCTTCTCCTTCGAATACCTGCTGATCGGGCTGGCCACCGCGCTTTTCGCGCTTTTCGCCGGCGGCATAGCCGCCTGGTTCATCGTGGCGCGGATCATGACGCTCCCCTCCAGTTTCCTGCCGGAAGTCGCGGTATCGACGATCCTGTTCGCCCTGGTTCTGACGGTCGGCATCGGCCTGGTCGGAACATGGCGGGTGTTGGGCCACAAGGCCGCGCCGGTTCTGCGCAATCTGTAGGAACGCAACCCAAGCGTTTGGGTTGCTGCCCCGGCTGGATTCGGCGTTTTGCTTGTCGATTTGGACGTTCACGCCGGGTTGCGGCGTGTAACGGGTCTTGTCCTAACCCGAAAGAAGCATCATATTCCGCCACAGGCATGCTGGAGTCCCCGCCAGCGGCGCCTGGGTCGGCGACGACCTGACACCGGACGGGGCAAAGCAATAGAGGAAATCATGGCTGACCTTCGCAATTATCAGGCACGCGCCGGGGTAGCGGGCTCCCGCGCCGGCGCCGCTATCGACGAGGGCCTGCGCGCCTACATGCTCAAGGTTTACAACCTTATGGCGCTTGGCCTCGCAATCACCGGCCTGGCCGCGCTCGGCACCGTCATGGTGGCGACCACCAACGATCCCGCGAGCGCGGTGGCCACGCTTGCCAACGGCAAGATGCTGACCAATGCAGGGGCGCTGCTCTATGGCTCGCCGTTGCGCTGGGTGGTCATGCTGGCGCCGCTCGGCATGGTCTTCTACCTGAGCGCCCGCGTCCACACGATGAGCGTTTCGGCCGCCCAGACCACATTCTGGATCTTCGCCGGCCTGATGGGCCTGTCGTTGTCGTCGATCTTCCTGGTCTACACCTCGGCAAGCATCGTGCAGACCTTCTTCATCACGGCGACCGCGTTCGGCGCGCTGTCGCTCTGGGGCTACACCACCAAGCGCGATCTGTCCGGCATGGGCACGTTCCTCGTCATGGGCGTGTTCGGCCTGATCATCGCCATGGTGGTCAACATCTTCCTGCAGTCCTCGGCCCTGCAGTTCGCCATCTCGGCGATCGGCGTGCTGGTCTTTTCGGGCCTGACCGCCTACGACACGCAGAAGATCAAGGAGATGTATTTCGAGGGCGACGACGTGCTGGTCGCCGGCCGCAAGGCCACCATGGGCGCGCTGACGCTCTATCTCGACTTCATCAACCTGTTCGCCTTCCTGCTGTCGTTCCTGGGCAACCGCGAATAGTTCGTCTTGGACCAGCAAACCAATCAAGGGCGGCCCAACGGCCGCCCTTTTCTTTTGCGCCCGCCCCTGCTTCAATTGGAGCAGAAGATCGGGGCTGCACAATTTATGGGCATTTTCATTAGAGCCGCGGTGGAGACTGACCTCGACCGGATTACCGAAATCTACGCCGACGCGGTGGAGCACGGCACGGCGAGCTACGAGCTCGAACCGCCGACGAGGAGCGAGATGGGCGCGCGCTTTGCGGCGCTGACCTCGTCCAGCTACCCCTACATCGTCGCGGAAGCCGACGGCGAAATTGTCGGCTATGCCTATGCGAGCGCCTTCAGGCCGCGGCCGGCTTACCGCTTCATCGTCGAGGACTCGATCTATGTGGCGCCGGAGGCGAAGGGGTGCGGGGTCGGCAAGGCGTTGCTCGAGCGGCTGATCGCCGACACGAGAGCGCTCGGCTTTCGCCAGATCGTCGCGGTGATCGGTGACGGCAGGCCCGACAGCCCGTCGGTGAAACTGCATGAGAGGATGGGGTTTAGCCACTCCGGCAGGCTCGAGGGGTCCGGCTACAAGCATGGCCGCTGGCTGGACACGGTGTTCATGCAATTGGCGATGAATGGCGGCTCGGATACGGATCCCGATCCGGATTCACTGCCGGAGCGCCGGTTCCGGGCGCCGTCGCGCTGAAACTTATGAGCAGGGCCTGGTCTGGCAATCCTTCGGGTCCGCTCGACCGGGCTGGCCACGCCTTCGCCCAAGAATCAACCTGCTCCGGTGGATCCCTACCCTTCGCGGCCTCGATTCCATTGACCGATAGCTTTGTCCGCGCAGACCATTGACTAAGACTCAGCTACTGGAAATTGCGCCCCTTGGGCATGACGCTGCTCGCCCTCCGCGACAGCTCCTCATGGTCGTTTGCGGCTGACGGCGTCTTTTTTTCCCGTTGCGTGAGAAAATTGCGCCCTGGCGGCTCCCGGCCATTTCGCCCGCCCGGACCGGCCGCGGCCAATTGGGCTTCCTCTGAGAGCTCGGCCAGCCAGTGGGAAAGATCCTCGATCTTCTCCGCCACAATATGGATGACGCCCGATTCCGATTGCAGCCGGCCGCTGACGCGGATGAAACGTGAACTCATGACGACCGCGCGGAACCGATCGAAAATCCTCGGCCAGACGATGATATTGGCGACCGCCTCTTCGTCCTCGAGCGTCAGGAAAATCGCATTCCCCGTGCCCGGCCGCTGCCGAACAAGCACAAGGCCGGCCACCGAAACCCGTCTGCCGTCGGCCACATCCTTGAGACGGGCATTGGGCGTTATGCCTGCTTTGTCGAGGGACCCGCGGAAGAAAGAAATCGGATGCGCCTTGAGCGACAGGCCGAGCGACCGGTAGTCGTGAATGACATGCTCGCCAAGAGGCATCACGGGCAGCCTTGTTTCGGGTTCGTTGTCGCGCAGGCGGATTTCGGGACGATCGAACAGCGGCAGCTTTTCGGCGGCGCTTTTCCCGTCGAGCGCGCGCACGGCCCACAGAGCGTCACGCCGATCAAGGCCGATCGAGCGGAATGCGTCGGCTTCGGCGAGCCGCTCGATCTCCCCCACATTGAGGCCGGACCGCAGCCAGACATCGCGCACCGAATCGTAGCCGAGTCCGCGCCTATCCACGAATTGCTCCATGCTCTCTTCCGATAGCCCTTTGACCTGCCGGAAACCGAGCCGGACCGCATGACGAGCCTTGATCACACCTCGCATTTCAGCGTGACGCGCGCCGATTCGCGAGGTATCGAAGGGAGCCTCCTCCAACGTACAATCCCAGCCGGAATGGTTGATGTCGACTGGCCTGATCTCGACGCCGTGCTCCTCGGCGTCGCGCACGAGCTGCGCCGGCCTGTAAAAACCCATGGGCTGGGAATTCAGGATCGCCGCACAGAAAACATCGGGAAAATAGGTCTTGAACCAGCAGGAGGCGTAGACCAGCAGCGCGAAGGACGCGGCATGGCTCTCTGGAAAGCCGTATTCGCCGAACCCCTCGATCTGCTTGAAACAGCGCTCGGCGAACTCCTGCGGATAACCGCGAGACACCATGCCCTTGATCATTCTTTCGCGATAATTGCCGATTGTTCCCGTGCGCTTGAACGTCGCCATGGCGCGCCGCAACTGATCGGCTTCGCCGGGCTCGAACCCGCCGGCGACGATTGCGATTTTCATCGCCTGTTCCTGAAACAAGGGCACGCCGAGCGTCTTGTGCAGTATCTGCCTAAGTTCCGGAGTGTGGTACTCGATGCCTTCCTTGCCCTGTCGCCGACGCAGATAGGGATGCACCATATCTCCCTGGATCGGGCCGGGTCGCACGATCGCCACCTCGATGACGAGATCGTAGAATTCACGCGGGCGAAGCCGCGGCAGCATCGACATCTGCGCGCGGGACTCGATCTGGAAAACGCCGATCGTATCGGCGCGGCAGATCATGTCGTAGACATTTTTGTCCTCGGTCGGGATGGTCGCCAATTCGACCGGCCGCCCGTGCGCGTCGCGGACATCATACCGGCGTTCGAGAATGTCGAAGGCACGGCGCAGGCATGACAGCATGCCGAGCGCCAGAATATCCACTTTCAGAATGCCGACGGCATCGAGGTCGTCCTTGTCCCATTCGACCATCTTGCGCTCGTCCATGGCCGTCTTCATGATCGGGACGATTTCGTCGAGGCGGTCTCTCGTGATGACGAAGCCGCCGACATGCTGCGACAGATGCCGCGGAAAACCCAGAATGTCATTCGCGCGGGCGATCACATGCCGGGTCCGCAGGTCGGACTTGTCGAGGCCGGCCGCCCTGGCTTCCTTCTCGCTGAGCTCTGAAGAGGACCAGCCCCATATCGAACCCGAAAGGGCTGACATGACGTCGTCGGACAGGCCGAGCGATTTCGAGACTTCCCTGAGCGCAGAACGGCCGCGATAGGTTACAACCGCTGCGGCCAGCGCCGTGCGCTTCTCGCTGTATTTCTTGTAGATGTACTCGATGACCTCATCACGTTTCTCGTGCTCGAAATCGACATCGATGTCGGGCGGCTCATTGCGCTCGACCGAAATGAATCGTTCAAAGAGATGGTCGATGATGTCTGGCCCAACATCGGTAATCCGAAGACAGAAGCAGATGACGGAATTGGCGGCGGAGCCCCGGCCCTGGCAGAGTATCTTCTGCGAGCGGGCGAATTTCATGATGTCGTGGACCGTAAGGAAATAGCGGGCGTAATTCAGCTTCGAGACGATGGCGAGTTCGTGCCGCAGCAGTTGTTCGATCCTTTCAGGCACGCCGTCCGGATAGCGGTCCCGGGCCCCTTCCCAGCTCAGCCGTTCGAGTTCCGCCTGTGGAGGAAGTCCGGATTCCGTCGGCTCGTCGGGATAATTGTGTTTCAACTCCGTCAGCGAAAACCTCAGCGTTTTCGCAAAACGCACCGTCTCGGCCAGCGCTTCAGGATAACGGCGGAAAAGACGCGCCATCTCTGCCGGCGGCTTCAGATAGCGTTCGGCATTGGCCTTCAATTCCAGACCGGCTTCGGCGACCGGAACATTCAGCCGGATAGCGGTCAGCACATCCTGAAGCGGGCGGCGCTCCGGCACATGATAGAGGATATCGTTGATCGCCATCAGCGGCAGGCGCGCCGCCGCCGCCATGTCGGCCGCCTGCTCGATGCGAAAGCGGTCATTGCCGCCATAATCCGGCGAGACGGCGAGCCATACCAATTTTCTGAAACGCTTTCGGAGCAGGTGCAGGAAATTCAGCTCAGCTGCCGTTTCTTTCGCAAGGTCGGGAATGACGGCAAGCGACATGCAATCCCCCCATTCGAGGAGATCGTCCCGATAGACGAGCGGCGCGCCCTTCTCGCTTTCATCGCGCATGTTGGCCTGGGTGAGCAGACGGCAAAGGTGCCCCCAGCCTTTCCTGTCCTGTGGATAGGTGAGCACATCCGGCGTGCCGTCGGCAAAAACGAGCCGGCAGCCAGGATGGTAAGGGAACTGGATGGAATCGGCGTTTTCCGAAAGTTTGATATGCTTGGATTGGCTCCAGGCGCGCACCACGCCGGCGACCGTATTGCGGTCCGCAAGACCCATTCCGGCATGACCGAGAAGACAGGCGGTAAGGACAAGCTCCTCTGGTTTGGAGGCGCCGCGCAAAAAGGAAAAATTCGATTGGACGGCAAATTCGATATAAGTGGGAGCGGCAGAAGCGTTCATGCGGAAAATCCCTGCATGTACCAGCGCGGCGGATTTGACCCCGGAACGCCGTAAAGCCCTTCCCGGTAAAGCCAGTAACGATGGCCGTTTGAATCCTCGACGCGAAAATAATCCCGGGTCTCGGCGTTATTTTCCTGCCGCCACCATTCCGGCGCGATGCGTTCGGGTCCTTCCGCGCGTGCGACCCGGTGCAGGGCGCGCCGCCAATGGAAATGCGGCGGCGCACCTTCCGGTACTTCGGTCATCGGAACGTGAATCGGCTCGGGGCGGATAAAGAGGCGGAGCGGGCGTTCAGGAAAAGAGTTGCAGGATGCCGGCAAATTTTTTCTGTCGGACCTGGAAGGCTCGACCCTCTTGGGTCTCATTTCGTCGAACGGAAGCAGCGATGCCGCCCGTTCGGGCAGATGGCTCTCGACGAGCATCGGTTTCAGCAGGGTGTTTCTGCCCAAGCGCGCCCGGACGCGATCGGCGAACAATGCGATATCCTCGTCATTGGATGCCGTTTCGCCGGTGAGATCGCCTTGCTCTGTTTCGAACAGCGTGGTGGAGAAGGCCGAGAGGCGGACGAGATCAAAACCATAGCCGACCTCGATGCTTGTTTCGAGCGCGGCAAGCCTTTCGTGAAAAAGCTTGCCGATGAGACGCGGCTCGCGAATGGGCATCGAGGCGCTGACCGCGACACGGCTGACGGCCCCATCCACCCGGAAAAGACAAAGCTCGAGCGTCCGGGCGCCTTCGCCGCGACGTTCAAGATCCCGCTTGAGACCCGCGGAAAGCATCAGCACAAGGCGCTCGATGTCCTCGATCAGCACTATGGGCTCGGCGAAATGCCGCTCTACCGAAAGCGACGCCACGGGCAGGCGCGGCGATATCGCTTCTTCGATCCTGCCCAGCGCCTGATCGAGCCGGACGAGCAGCACCGCGCCGAAGCGGCGGACAAGCGGAGCGCGGGACGCCGCCATTATCGATCCGACGCTCCTCAGGCCAACGCTCTCCAGACCGGCACGGACGCCGGGATCGAGACGCAGGGCTGAGAGCGGGAGCGGCTCCATAAAACGTTTCTCCTGCCCCTCGGGGAGAATGCCGCTGCCTGATGAAAACCGCGCCGCCGCCCAGGCGGCGCCTGCCGTAGAGGCGAGGCCGGCGCGGGCGTCGAAGCCTTGCTGGAAAAGCCGCGCCAAGAGATCGTCGAGCAGCGCCTTTTCGCCGCCGAAGAGATGTGCGCAGCCGGAGATGTCGAGAAAAAGCCCATCCACTCCGTCCAATGCCACCAGCGGCGTGTAGCGATCGCACCAGTCGGCCAGGCTTTCGAGCAGCCTCAGATCCGCCGCCGGCTCCGCCTCGATAATCTCAATCGAGGGATACATCGCGCGGGCATCCGCAATGCCCATCCCGCGTTTCAGCCGCGACGCCTCAGCCTGTTCATCCAAGGCGGCGATGCACTGGGAGTTCTTCTCCTGGCGGCTGATGACCAGCGGCGAGTTCTTCGGGCCGGAACGCCAGAACCGTCCCAGTCTTTTGCGCAATATGCGTTCCGTGCTGAGATACGGGAACCATAGGGACAGGATTCTCCGCCCGTCTTTCCTTGAAACTGTGCTCATGGGGGTTCCATTCCAACGTGAATTGCGTTGGCGGCGAGGTTCGGTTCTTGCTGATGGCGATTGTAAAGCCCGGGGGGCCGATCGAGCCGGCGAGCGGACCAGAGAAGGTGCGCCGCAGCCCGGAGGGCGCGGACGACACCACAAGCCGGACTGGCGCCGCTGTCGGCTCGGGCCGGGCGGCCTGGCGCAGCAGAAACACGGGGCGGCCTGCTTCCCGGGCGCGAAAATGCAGCCGCCGTGTCGTCGCAAGATCCAGATGTGAAGGGTTGCCGCGAATTTCGAGGAGGACCGCCGAGAACCCCTTCAGCCGTGCGGCTTCCTCGGCGATCCAAAGCGCGTCCGCAAGCTTCGGCGTCTGCGCAACCATGAGCTCGGCTGTATCGATATTGTATAAGGAGAGCATTCCAGGCGCGTAGGGGAAACCAGCCTCCCGGAAAACTTCCGAGGTTCCGATCCACAGCATCGGTGCTGCGACCGGGCCAAGAGAAACGGACATGACCGCCAGGGCAAAGCCGGCCGCGGCGGCGGCATCGCGTGTTGCCGGGCCGTGAACTTCCGTCAGCGCAGCCTCCGGCAGGCCGCCGCCGAGCGCTGCATCGAACCGTTCGGCGCCGGTGGCTAAAAAGCCCCGCTCCCGCCGGACAAGCCCGTGGCGGCGAAGCAGAGCCTCGCCGGTCGCATCTTCTTCAACCTCACCAAGATGCTCGGCAAGCCGCCCTTCGATCTTCGCGATTTTCCGGCGCAGGGCAAAAACGGTCTCCTGCGCCAAGGCGGATGTCGCCATGACGGTCTGCCTTCCCGGCTCTCTTGTTCCTGTTATGTTCCTATTGATTCCAGAGGCTGACTGGAGAGTCAAGCGAGTCGTGAGGAGAATTTATTCCTCAAGCATAGATATAGAAAGTATGGGCTAGCGCTGGAAGCCGCCGTTGCGCGGCCTGACGCATCGCTGGGTATCGGCAAATTTATCCATCACCCCGCAAAGCTCTCGAAAGCCGCCGGCCAAACGGCTATATGCCGTCAAAAGGAAAAAGAATGGCCCGCATCTACAAGACCCGCGCCTGGCACGACCAGCTTTCGCCGTCGATGGAGGAAATGGAGTTCCTGGCGCTCGAGGCTTACGCCCATCTGCCCGAGGATTTTCGCAAGCTGACCGGCGAAGTCATCATCCAGATCGCGGAATTTCCCACCGACGAGATCATGGACGATCTGTCGCTGGAGACGCCCTTCGACCTGCTCGGCCTGTTCGAGGGGCGCGGCATTGCCGAGCGATGGAACCCGCAGACCGGCGAGGGTCCCAACCGCGTGACGCTCTACCGCCGCGCCATCCTCGACTATTGGGCCGAGAACGAGGAGACGCTTGGCGACATCGTCACCCATGTGCTGATCCACGAAATCGGCCACCACTTTGGGCTCAGCGACGACGACATGGAAGCGCTGGAGGCCGCCGCAGACCAGGCGCAGACGTGATCGGCGCATCGACGCGTCGGGCGTTTCTGTTTTCAGTGGAGGCAACTATGCCCCACCCTGCCCTCTCCCCGTGATCCTTCGACAAGCTCAGGAGAGGAGTGCCGATCAATAATCGCTCAGTTTTATTCCCGGCTCGTAATCCACGCCGTCGACATCCTTCACCACCGCCTGCCCGCAGCGCATCGTCTTGGTCTCGGCATCGAAAGCATAGGTCGGCGAGCCGAACAGATGCCAGCCCTTGCTCACCGCATCGGTCACCTTATGGCAGAAGCTCGCATCGTCGGGTCCGGTGAGAAAGCGGTAGAGTTTCATTCGTTTGCTCCTTTGATCGCCGCTGCTTTCGCCAGCAGTTTTTCCGCCTGGATGAGATGAAGCCGTTCGACCATGCGGCCGTCCAGCGCTAGTACGTTTTTTCCGGCATTTTCCGGCAGTTCGAACGCCGCCACTATTTCAGCAGCCTCGGCCAGCGCCTCCGGCGACGGCGAAAACACGGCATTGGCCTGCTCTATCTGCGAGGGATGAATCAGTGTTTTGCCATTAAAGCCCATGGCCGCCGCCTCGCCGCACTCGCGGGAAAACGCCTCGGCGTCGCGGAAATCATTGGCGACGCCGTCCAGAATGTCGAGGCCGCCGGCGCGCGCCGCCAGAACCATCTGCATCAGCCAGGGCGTGAGGTAGCGCCGGTCAGCCGTAGGCAGTATGCCGGTTTCCTTGACCAGATCGTTGGTTCCGGCGACGAGGCAGGAAAGCCGCGCGGCCAGGTCGCGGCCGAGTTCGGCGATGGCCGCGATGTTGACGAGCGCGCGCGGCGTCTCGATCATCGCCCAGAGCCGCACGCTCTCGGCCGCATCTTTGTCGTCGAGCAAATCGCCGGGCTCCAGCACGTCGCGTGGCGTGTCGACCTTCGGAAGCAGGATGCCGTCGGGCGCGCAGGCGATGGCCGCCAGGAGATCGTCAGCTCCCCATTCGCCGGCCAGCGGATTGATGCGGATGACGATTTCGGGCGGGCCGGCGGGGCGGTTGGCGAATATCGCTTTCAGGCTCTCGCGGGCCAAGATCTTGTCTGCGGGCGCCACCGAATCCTCAAGGTCGAGGATGACCGCGTCGCAGGCGAGCGAGGGAATCTTTGCCACGGCCCGCGCGTTGGAGGCGGGGACATAAAGCACCGAACGGCGCGGTGAAAAATTCGGTTGCGGCATTTGGACTTCATGCCCGCCAATCTTGGCCCTTGCAAGTCCTTGCCCGGCAGTGCTTGAAGCGGGTTTCTTCATTACGGCTCGACATTCGAGGATAGCGCATGGCGCGGTATGATGTGGTGATCATCGGCGGGGCGATCGTCGGAAGCTCGATCGCCTATTATCTGCGCGAGGAGGGGTTTTCCGGCTCGATCGCGCTGGTGGAGCGTGATCCGCAGTTCACCCATTCGGCGACGACGCTGTCCTGCGCCTCGATAAGGCAGCAGTTTTCCATTCCCGAGAACATAAGGCTGTCGCAGTTCACGCTGGCGCTGTTCCGGCGGCTGGAGCAGGAATTCGGCGCGGACGCCGATATCGGCTTTCGCGAAGGCGGCTATCTGATTCTGGCGGGCGAAAACGGGCTGCCCATCCTCGAGCAGAACCACAGGGTGCAGATGGCCGAAGGCGCCGACATCGTGCTGGAGGATGCGGCTGCGTTGGAGCGGCGGTTTTCATGGCTCTCGACGGAGGGCATAACCGCCGGAGCATTTGGGCGAACGGGCGAGGGCTGGTTCGACGCGCATGCCATGCTGATGCTGTTTCGCAAGGCGCTGCGCGCGAAGAACATCGATTTTATCGGCCAGGCAGTGACCGGCATCGAGCGCCAAGGCGGGCGCGTGACAGCAGTCATGCTCGACAATTGCGACAGGCTGGAGGCGGGCACAGTCGTCAATGCGGCGGGGCCGTCGGCCGGCAAGGTAGCTGCGATGGCGGGGCTTGCGCTGCCGGTCGAGCCGCGCAAGCGCAGCGTCTTCGTTTTCGAGGCGATGGAAAAATTCGCCGACATGCCGCTGCTGGTCGATCCAAGCGGCATCTATGTCAGGCCGGAGGGCTCGGTCTACATCACCGGCGGCGCCGAGCCTGAAGAGCGCGACGGCCCCGCCGACCCGGCCGATTTCGACCCGGACTGGCCGCTTTTCGAGGAGGCGATCTGGCCGGTGCTGGCGACGCGTATCCCCGCCTTCGAAGCGATCAAGCCGACCCGCGCCTGGGCCGGCCACTACGACTACAACACGCTCGACCAGAACGCCGTGATCGGGCCACATCCGGAGGTGGGGAATTTTGTCTTCGCCAATGGGTTCTCCGGTCACGGCCTGCAGCAGGCGCCGGCGGTCGGCAAGGCGATCGCCGAACTCATCGTCCATGGCGGATACAGGACGATCGACTGCTCGGCCTTCGGCTATGCGCGGGTCGCCGAGGGCAGGCCTTTCCGCGAACTCAACGTGATCTGAGGCGGAGCGGCAAAAACGCCGCCCTTTGATTCGGCGCGCGATTTGTGTAGAGCGATGGCGAGGAATTTCCGGAACGATATTCAGGCCGAAAATCATGGAAAAATTCACAAAGCTCACCGGCGTCGCCGCGCCCTTGCCGATTGTCAATGTCGACACCGACATGATCATTCCCAAGGATTATCTGAAGACGATCAAGCGCACCGGGCTCGGCACCGGCCTGTTCGCCGAGATGCGCTACAATGATGACGGTTCGGAGAACCCGGATTTCGTGCTCAACAAACCGGCCTACCGCAAGGCGCAGATCCTGGTCGCCGGCGACAATTTCGGCTGCGGCTCGAGCCGCGAGCATGCGCCCTGGGCGCTGCTCGACTTCGGCATACGCTGCGTCATCTCGACCAACTTCGCTGACATTTTCTACAACAACTGCTTCAAGAACGGCATTTTGCCGATCACCGTCAGCCCCGATGATCTGGAAAAGCTGATGGACGACGCCTCGCGCGGCTCCAACGCCACGCTCTCCATCGACCTCGAGGCCAAAGAAATTCGCGGCCCTGATGGCGGCGTGGTGAAGTTCGACCTCGACGAGTTCAAGCGGCACTGCCTCTTGAACGGCCTCGACGATATCGGGCTTACGCTGGAAAAGGCCTCGTCGATCGACAGCTTCGAGAAGAAGAACGCCGAGAGCCGCCCCTGGGCATGACGCGAAAGCTCATCTCCACCGGCTCGCCCTTCGAGAAGACTGCCGGCTATTCGCGCGCCGTGGTGCAAGGCGACTGGTGTTTCGTTTCCGGAACGACCGGCTACGACTATGCGACCATGACGATGCCGGAGAGCGTCGAGGCGCAGGCCCGCAATTGCCTGGCGACGATTT
Source organism: Allomesorhizobium camelthorni (assembly GCF_011045125.1). GTDB lineage: Bacteria > Pseudomonadota > Alphaproteobacteria > Rhizobiales > Rhizobiaceae > Allomesorhizobium > Allomesorhizobium camelthorni. The sequence continues at coordinate 365,578 of NZ_JAAKZF010000001.1, forward strand.
CCAAGGCCCTGGAAGATGGCGGCTTCTCGTTGGAAGACGTGGTCCGCGCGCGTTACTACATCACCGACGCGGCGTTCGTGGATCTCGTGTTCCCCATACTCGGCGAGGCGTTCGGCGAGATCAGGCCGGCCGCGACGATGATCGTCTGCGGCCTGAACAAGCCCGAAATGAAGATCGAGATCGAAGTGACTGCGCTCAGGCGGAGAAGCTGATTTCTTAGACGAGCCGAAGGCCGAGATGTTTGGTCATCGGCGTGAAATCGCGATCTTGATGAAGAAGTGCGTGACCGTGCAAAATACAATACGTCGCGATTATCAGATCGATCGTTTTGCGCACGGTAACGCCATGCCCACGCAAGACCCGGAAGTTACGCGCTGTCTCAAATGCCACGTTGCGATTCAGCATTTCGACTGTCGGGAATTGGCCCAATTGGCTTTTTAGGAGATTGGCGTGGCGCTCATCTCGGGCACCCTGCAAAACCTCTAAAAGAATCAGGTCTCCTAACAGGACTCTCTGTTGGACGACAGCGGCTCTGAAGGCCCGGACGGAACCGGAATCCTGACCGCGCAGCTCCGCGATCAATACCGAGCTGTCGACGATCATGAGGCCTCGTCGAAGAATCGGCCTTCACGCATTTCGTCGAGATCGCCAATCCACCCGGTCCCTCGAATCGCGTCGAGCGCCTGGAGTTGCTTGTTTGCGCGAACCATGCGCTGCAAAGCTTCTTCAACCGTAGCTTTCTTGCTTGACTTGCCGGCGATCTTCATGGCTTCGGCCAGCAGCTTATCGTCAATGTCGATATTGGTGCGCATGGCAGCCTCGATGTGTATCTCTTGAACAAAAGATACACATTTAAGCGCAAGCCATCAAGTGTGCTGTGACCCGGCCCGGCATTCTCCTTGCGTCCGAACGGCTCTGCCGCTAGCAAAGCCGCGATCCTTTTGCATTCAGGAGACGTCAATCCATGGCATCGCGCAAACTCCTCCTTCTCCCCGGCGACGGCATCGGCCCCGAAGCGATGGCGGAGGTGCGAAAACTGATTGCGGCGATAAACGAGAATTTCGGCTCGGGCTTCGAGACCGAGGAAGGGCTGGTCGGGGGCTCGGCCTATGACGCGCATGGCGCGGCGATTTCGGATGCCGACATGACCAAGGCGATGGCCGCCGACGCCGTGCTGTTCGGTGCGGTGGGTGGCCCGAAATGGGATGCCGTTCCTTACGACGTTCGCCCCGAAGCCGGTCTTTTGCGCCTGCGCAAGGACATGCAGCTTTTCGCAAATCTTCGCCCTGCCATCTGCTATCCGGCGCTGGCGGCATCTTCTTCGCTGAAGCCTGAAGTGGTCGAGGGCCTCGACATACTGATCGTGCGCGAACTGACCGGTGGCGTCTATTTCGGCGAACCGAAGGAAATCATCGACCTCGGAAACGGCCAGAAGCGCGGCATCGACACGCAGGTCTACGACACGTTCGAGATCGAGCGCATCGCCGGCGTCGCCTTCGAACTGGCACGGACACGGCAGAACCGCGTCACCTCGATGGAAAAGCGCAACGTCATGAAATCGGGCGTGCTGTGGAACGAGGTGGTGACGCAGGCGCACAAGGCGAAATATTCGGACGTAAAACTCGACCACATGCTGGCCGACGCCGGCGGCATGCAGCTTGTCCGCTGGCCGAAGCAGTTCGACGTGATCGTCACCGACAATCTGTTCGGCGACATGCTGTCGGACGTGGCGGCGATGCTGACGGGCTCGCTCGGCATGTTGCCGTCGGCCTCGCTCGGCGCGCCGGACGCAATAACGGGCAAGCGCAAGGCGCTCTACGAGCCGGTGCATGGCTCGGCGCCGGACATTGCCGGCCAGGGCATCGCCAACCCGATCGCGATGATCGCGTCGTTCGCGATGTGCCTGCGCTACTCGTTCAACATGGCGGCGGAAGCTGACCGGCTGGAAGCGGCGATCTCAGCCGTACTCAACGAGGGACTGCGCACGAAGGACATTCTTTCGGCCGGAATGACGGAGGTCGGCACCGCTCAGATGGGTGACGCCATCATTTCGAAGTTTCTGGCGCTTTCGGCATGAATTCGCGCTGACCACTTCACAGAAAAGCGATCCAGCGCCCGGCGAGCAGCGCCGCGATCCAGATCGTCAATGACAGAAGCGCCCCGGCCCTGAGGCCGGGGCTGGCAATGCCGCTCTCCAATACCTTTCGCCATCCGGCGCTGAAGCGGATAATGATCGCGTTGATCGTGCCCAGCGCCACCAGCGAAATCTTGGTCAGAAAAGCCGTATTGGCTGCGTATTCCAGCGGCTGGACCGAAAACAGCAGGAAACCGGTTGCGACCGCGAGCACCAGGCCACCTGCCGAAATCGCCGTCATCACCCTGAGGAACGGACCCGCTGGAAGGCTGGGGAACAGCCCGAGGATCCGGAGATCCGCAGGCAGGATCGTGCCGATCAGGAGCGTCAGCGCGAAGATGTGCGTCGCATTGAGGAGCGGATATGCATAGATCGAGCGGCGGATGAGCGCCGCGACTTCCCAGTTGTGCAGCGCATGCAGCCACTCCACCAGCATGCCGGTCAGGCGCCCGGCACGCGGTTCGGATAGACGTCGAATGTGTTGCCGTTGATGATAACGCGCGCTGCTTTCATGCTCCGTTGGGCATGATCGCGCGAGCGGAAGCCGATGCAGGTCACCGTATCACCTGTTTTTGCGGCGCTCTCGTCGAAACCGGCGCGGGTGGTCGGCGCCAGCGGCGCCAGGTCGACGTGCCACAACCCATCCTCGGCATGTACTTTCAGCGTCACATGCGGATTGCCGATATAGATGTCTTCAATGACGCCGGTCAGTTCGAACGGTTCGTCTTCGGTCCACGCCCATCCATGGTGGGCAAGCGCCGGCGTGATCGCCGTCAAACACAGCAAGGCGGCGAGAAGCGTCCGCCGGCAAATATTCGTGTCGGCACGGTCCATCATGGCATCCGTTCCTTCCTTGTCTGTCCATCAAGGGTATGGCCGGGCGGCGGATGGTCAAGTCACAAGCTGCTGATCGCGCCTTACATTGACTCTTTTCCCGAACCGGGTAAAAGGCAGCCGCGAACAGGATTTCCATGATGCGCGGCCTCTTGATGGCGCTTTTTGCATTCGACTTTCCCGGCCACGATTGCGATCGTGCCGGACGCGAACGCGCATCCTTCCGTTCCACCAAAACCACGGCCAAAGCGACCACCAAAACGGTCTGATCTCCCTTGGCCTGCTCACCCTCTCCCGGGCTCGGCCCGGGGGATGGAACCTGCTCCGGCCGGCGGGTTTTCTCCAGAAGCGAGCGGAGAGGGACAGGAGAACTAACATGGGTTTCAAGGTTGCGATCGTCGGCGCCACGGGCAATGTGGGCCGGGAAATGCTCAATATTCTCGAGGAGCGCGGCTTTCCCGTCGACGAGGTCGTGGCGCTTGCGTCGCGCCGCTCGCTCGGCACCGAAGTGTCGTTCGGCGACCGCACGCTGAAGGTCAAGGTGCTCGACACCTACGACTTTTCCGATACCGATCTCTGCATCATGTCTGCGGGCGGCAACGTCTCGAAGGAGTGGTCGCCCAAGATCGGAAAGCAGGGCTGCGTCGTCATCGATAATTCCTCGGCCTTCCGCTACGACCAGGATGTGCCGCTGATCGTGCCGGAGGTCAATCCGGACGCCATCTCGCTTTTCACGCGGAAAAACATCATCGCCAATCCGAACTGCTCGACGGCCCAGCTCGTCGTGGCGCTGAAGCCGCTGCATGACCATGCCAGGATCAAGCGCGTTGTGGTGGCGACCTACCAGTCGGTTTCGGGCGCCGGCAAGGAAGGCATGGACGAACTGTTCACCCAGACGCGTGCGGTGTTCGTGGCCGACCCGGTCGAGGCCAAGAAGTTCACCAAGCGCATCGCCTTCAACGTCATCCCGCATATCGACGTGTTCATGGATGACGGTTTCACCAAGGAAGAGTGGAAGATGGTCGCCGAGACCAAGAAGATGCTCGACCCGAAGATCAAGCTGACCGCGACCTGCGTGCGCGTGCCGGTGTTCATCGGCCACTCGGAAGCCGTCAACATCGAGTTCGAGAATCCGATCACCGCCGACGAGGCGCGGGAAATACTGCGCGACGCGCCGGGCTGCCTGGTCGTCGACAAGCAGGAAGACGGCGGTTACGCGACGCCGATCGATTCGGCCGGCGAGGACGCGACCTACATCTCCCGCATCCGCGAGGATTCGACGGTCGACAACGGGCTTTCGATGTGGATCGTGTCCGACAACCTGCGCAAGGGCGCGGCGCTCAATGCGGTGCAGATCGCCGAGCTGCTGGTCGAACGCGGGCTGATCACGCCGAAGAAGAAGGCGGCCTGATTGCCATCCGCCGATGTGGCGCTGCGTCCGGCCACCGGGTCGGACGCTCGCGACATCGCACGGATCATGCGGGCGGCGCTCGGATCGTTCGCGTGGATGCCGACGGTGCACACGCCGGACGAGGATCTGGCCTTCATCAGCGGGACCGTTCTGCCGCTGCAACGCGTGACGGTCGCCGAAGCCGGCGAGGGCATCGTCGGCTTCATTGCCGTCCATGGCGAATGGGTGGAGCAGCTTTACATCGACCCCGCCTGGACCGGTCGCGGCATCGGCAGCCGGCTTCTCGAACAGGCAACCGCCGGCATGACGGAAGTGAAACTGCACTGTTTCCAAGCCAATTCCGGTGCGCGACGTTTTTATGAACGACACGGATTCACGGCCGCAAAGTTCGGCGACGGCTCAGGAAATGAAGAGAAGCTTCCCGATATCGAGTATCTGAGGCGGCGCTGACGCGCGCTTCGCGCTTGTGCCGCAGGGTCCCGCAGGCACCTGCCGGAACCGTCAGGGGCTGGCCCAAACCCCGTGGTTCGACAGGCTCACCATGAGGGGGTTTGGGCTCGCCGCGCCATGTTCTTAAACACCGAAGACGAATCGGGGCATCAGTAGCCCTCATGGTGAGCTTGTCGAACCACGAGGGCGCTTGGCACGCTTCATTCCCGGCGTGAGCGGGGAGCGCGGGCAGGTTCGGCGTCCGGATCGACGGTGCGCGCCTCCGAAGGCAGCATTACCGGTATGCCGTCGCGCACGGGATAGGCGAGCTTGGCCAGCCGCGAATAGAGCTCGGATTTCTCCTCATCCCAGACCAGCGGCCCCTTGGTCAGCGGGCACGCGAGCAGCTCCAGCAGCTTGGCGTCGATTTTCGGCTTTTCTTCCTTACGCATCCACTTCCCCCGGTCGGCGTGGCTATTGCAGGCTGGAGCCGAACTCGTCGTCTTCGCGCGCCAGCGCCATTTCGGTGATCGCGATCAGCGTATCGGCGCGCGTCTTCAAGTCCGGCGCCTCGAGCAGCGCTTGCTTTTCGGCCGCGCCGTAAGGCGCCATCATCGACAGCGCGTTCACCAGCATGGCGTTTTCGGCGCGGCTGACGCTGTCCCAGTCGGCTTCCAGATCGTTGGCCTGCAGATAGGCGCGGAAGGCCTTGAGGAGCGCCGGCCGGTTGACGTCCCCGGCGGTCGGGTCCTCCTTCAGATCGGCCAGGAAGGGCGTTATGCGGCACTGCCTGAACGGCGTCTTCACAGCCATCTCCTCGGCGATCCGGTAGCGGCAGACGCCCTGCAGCGAAATCAGATAGCGTCCGTCGCCGGTCTCGGCGAGCGACGTGACTCGGCCGAGGCATCCGACCTCGCAAATCTCCGGTTCGCCATCGTCGCGCATCGACCCGTCGAGGGCCGGCTGCACCATGCCGATAAGCCGCGTTCCCGACATGACCTCGTCGACCATCTGCAGATAACGCGGCTCGAAGATGTTGAGCGGCATGCGCCCTCCCGGCAGCAGCAGTGCGCCGGACAGCGGGAACACCGCGACTACGGTAGGCAGATCGGATGGGAGCCGGTAATGGGCGTTTCCCGCCTGCATCTCATTCTCCGTTCCGGCGATAGCCCTGAATTTGGAGTATCTGCCGGAATCCGCAAGTCAATTAAGTCCTTCGAACGGAACAGCCGAAGCGTGCTCCATTCAAAACGGGTAAGCCGCTACGAAAACAGCAGCGACGACAGCTTGCGCCGCGAAGCCAGCGTCACTTCGTCGGTCAGGCCCCAGGCTTCGAAGAACTGCAGAAGCTGGGCGCGTGCGCCGTCATCCTTCCACGTCCGGTCGGCCTTGACGATGGCCAGCAGATTGTCGGCGGCCTCCTGGCGCTGGCCCAGCGCGTTCTGGATCATGGCGAGGTCGAAGCGCGCCTGATGATCGTTCGGATCGGCTACGAGGCGGCGCTCCAGTTCGCCCGGATCGCCGAGCGCGGCGGCCTGTTCGGCGAGAGCGAGCTTGGCGCGGATGGCGGCGAGCGCCGGGGCATTCTTCTTGTCTTCCGGCGCGCGCGCCAGAACTTCCTGCGCAGCCGCGCTGTCTCCGGCCTGGAACAGAATGTCGGCAAGGCCGGCGATCGCGTCGACATTGTCGGGAGCCTGCGCCAGAACCGCGTCGTAGATCTGCGCCGCACCCTGCAGGTCGCCCGCCTCGCGGGCTTCCGCCGCCGCGGCCAGCGCGTCGGCAACCTCCGCCTGGCCGCCGCCCTTGCCGGCGACCTTTTCGATGAAATCGCGGATCTGGCTTTCAGGGATGGCGCCCATGAAGCCGTCGACCGGCTGCCCATCCTTGAAGGCGATAACGGCCGGGATCGACTGGATGCCGAGCTGGCCGGCAATAGCCGGGTGCTCGTCGATGTTCATCTTGACCAGCTTGACCCGGCCGCCGGCGGCCTGCACCACTTTTTCGAGGGCCGGCGCGAGCTGCTTGCACGGGCCGCACCAAGGCGCCCAGAAGTCGACCAGCACCGGCTGTCGGCGCGATTCCTGGATCACGTCGGCGGCGAAGCTCTTGGTAGAGACGTCCTTGACTACGAAGGGTTCAGCCACCAGCGGCGTTCCAGTCGCCGGACCGGGCGCGGGCTCGCGCGGCGGCTGGCCGTTGCCGTATTGCACGCTGGTGGAATACTGGCTTCCCATCCCGCCGAACGGATTGTCCTTGGTGTTCATTGCTGCCCTTTCGGTCGCTGCCGGCCCGCCGTTGCGGCGCTGCCACCATTGCCGGCGGCCCTGCGCCACCATGTGGCATTCATGCCGATACTTTCAAGATATGAGCCTCGTGTCCGGTCGCCTCTACGAAGGCCAGAAGGTCGCCGCCGGCGATCGAGGTGGTCGCCTCGTTAGTGAGGGGATGCGCGTTGACGATCTCTTCCCGCATCAGCGCCTCGTCAATGACAAACTTCACCCGGCCGGCCGTGTCGTTGATCAGGCCGAAGGCGGTGACCGCGCCGGGTGTAACGCCCAAATATTCCATCAGCGGCTCCGGCTTGCCGAAGGAAACCCGGCCGGCCGCGCCGATGACGTGGTGGATCTGCTTCAAATCCACTTCCGCCTCTTCGCCTACGGTGACCAGGAAAAAATTGTCCTTCTTGTCCTTGAGGAACAGGTTCTTGGTATGCCCGCCGGGAATCTCACCGCGGAGCGCCTGCGAATCGGCGACCGTGAACAGCGGCGGATGCGACTTTGTCCGGACCGAAATACCGAGACCGTCGAGATAGGCGAAAAGGTCTTCGGGCGATTTCGGCATGGCAGCAGATTCCGGAGCGAACGCGGGTCGGCACCGGTTTATGACCAAAGCCGGCCGCAAGACAAGACCGGAAGTGGCGAGCGCAGCCGAAGCCGAGGACGGGCAAAATCGTCGCACGAAGACCCGCCATTTCCCTGTTGCAATCGGCTCGCTCTTCGGCCATATAGGCGCGGCTTGCGGCCGACGCCGTGCGAGCGGGTGTAGCTCAGGGGTAGAGCACAACCTTGCCAAGGTTGGGGTCGAGCGTTCGAATCGCTTCACCCGCTCCAGTTTCTTCCAGGAAATCAAGCAACCGAAAAGCCGCGGAATTCCGCGGCTTTTTCGTTTTGGAACCAATGTAAATCGCGACCGGCCGAGAGGTGTTCGGCTTTAGGTATGCCCGCTTCCTGCTCGTTGTGCGCGCTTTCGTCGACCTGGCGAGGCCCATCACAGTCAGATGTCGACTGTCACAAAAAGTTCATAAAAGTTTCACAAAAGGCCGTGCCGGTGTGGAGCTTTTTCGGTACTCAATAGTTCTCGCCGGATGGCTCACCGCCGAACAGATTTTGACCTGGCTCTAAGCGCGACCCTTCTCGCGGTAGCGTTTGCCCTTTTTGTGCTGGTCGTTTGGTTCGATGTCGAGATGGTATTGCCGAGAGGGTGACATGGCTGCTTTCGTCGAAAAGTCTTCGCTGCCGGAAGCGCGATCTTTCGAAACATGGAAAGCCGGGCTTGCGATCGTCGCGGGACTTTCCTTGTTGCTTCTTTGCGCCAGCATCGGCCAGGACCTGACGTTATACGTTGGGTCGAATCCGGACTTGTCGGCCAAGGTTTGGCTTCTCGATGTGGATGTGGAACAAAGCGCATTCACCTGGATCTCGGTCTTGTCGCTCTTTTTTGCGGCAGGCCTTCTTTTCGTCGCCGCAGCCGACGCGTCCTCGCGCCGCGACCCCTTCAAATGGCATTGGTATTTTCTGGCTCTGCTTTTTCTGCTGCTTTCTTTCGACGAATTCTGTGGCATCCACGAAAAAGTCTCTTCCGCATTGGGTTCCCGGATGAACAATTCGGGGCTTTTGTATTTTGCCTGGGCGGCTCCAGCCGGTGTCCTCAGCCTGGCCGGTTTGATCGCCTACATGCCCTTTATTCGTGCGCTCCCGCCCAAGATCGGCATGTTGTTTCTTTTATCGGCAGCGCTCTTTCTGAGCGGCGCCGTCATCCTCGAAATGTTCGGAGGCAGCGTTGCGGAAGCGGAAAGCGTAGAGTCGGTCCGCTACCGGATCCTCACCAACATGGAAGAAGGGCTCGAACTCGCCGGCATACTAGCCTTCATCTATGGGCTTCTGCGGTATCGCGAAGGCCATTTCCGATCCCGCCGCCACACCTTCTGATCGCATTGCTCGGCGGGCCCAGGCTGCCTTGCTGACAATAGCCTGGTCCTGGCATTCGGCGAATTCCGCGGTTTTTTTTGCGTCTGCCCGCGACAAAACCGCGCAATGGAATTTTCGCGGCAAATCACGATATGATGCTCCGGCATTCCGCGGGATAGGAGGTTTCCCCCGGATTGCGGAGGAATCGGGGCATGGCGATTGCGCTTGTACTCGTTCTGGTGGTGGTGGGCTCGGTCCTGTTCCACGCCCTCAGCCCTTGGTGGTGGACGCCCATCGCCTCGAATTGGGGCTATATCGACTCGACGCTGATCATCACATTCTGGATCACCGGCGCGGTGTTTGCCGCTGTCGTGCTGTTCATGGCCTACTGCGTCTGGCGTTTCCGTCACAAGGAAGGCAACGTCGCCCACTACGAGCCGGAGAACAAGCGGCTCGAATGGTGGCTGACCATCCTGACCGGGCTCGGCGTCACCGCCATGCTCGTTCCCGGCCTGTTCGTCTGGAACCAGTTCATCACCGTCCCCGCCGACGCCACCGAGGTCGAGGTCATCGCCCAGCAATGGCAGTGGAGTTATCGGCTACCGGGCGCAGACGGAAAACTCGGCACCTCCGGCAGTCATCTGGTCAGTCCCGAAAATCCGCTGGGCGTCAATCCGGACGATCCCAACGGCCAGGATGACGTGGTCGTCGAGGCCGCCGACCTGCATTTGCCGATGGACAAGCCGGTGAAGATGCTGCTGCGCTCGATCGACGTGCTGCACGATTTCTACGTGCCCGAGTTCCGCGCCAAGATGGACATGATCCCCGGTTCGGTCACCTATTTCTGGTTCACGCCGACGCGGACGGGAACCTTCGAGGTGCTGTGCGCGGAGCTTTGCGGCACCGGGCATGGATTCATGCGCGGCATAGTCATGATCGATACCGCGGAAGACTACGCCACCTGGCTCGGCGAGCAGTCGACATTCGCGCAATTGTCGGCGCCCGAACAGGTCGGCGCGGCCGAACAGGCAGTGGTGCGGCCTTGAACGGGGAGGCCGTGGGGTAGGGGCAGGGACTTTCGAGCGGCCGGGCCTGAACAAGCGCGGGCCTCGCCGGAAGGAACAAGGAGGCGAACCGATGGTCGATGTCACACCTGGCGCCGTGGATGTCATTCCGCCTGCGGAAGTTCCAGAGGTCGAACTCTACCATCCGCATAGCTGGTGGACGAAATACGTCTTCTCGCAGGACGCGAAGGTCATAGCCATCCAGTATTCGGGCACCGCGATAGCCATCGGCATGGTGGCGCTGGTGCTGTCCTGGCTGATGCGGCTGCAGCTCGGCTTCCCCGGCACCTTCGACTTCATCACACCCGAAGCCTATTACCAGTTCATCACCATGCACGGCATGATCATGGTGATCTACCTGCTCACCGCGCTCTTCCTCGGTGGCTTCGGCAATTACCTGATCCCGCTCATGGTCGGCGCGCGCGACATGGTGTTCCCCTATGTGAACATGCTTTCCTACTGGATTTATCTGGTCGCGGTGCTGGTGCTGGTCGCGAGCTTCTTCGCCCCCGGCGGCCCGACCGGCGCCGGCTGGACGCTATATCCGCCGCAGGCCATCCTCGGCGGCACGCCGGGCGGCCAGCAGGCCGGCATCATCCTGATGCTGGTCTCGCTGATCCTGTTCATCATCGGCTTCACCATGGGCGGCCTGAACTACGTCGTCACCGTGCTGCAGGGCCGCGCCCGCGGCATGACCCTGATGCGCCTGCCCTTGACCGTGTGGGGCATCTTCACCGCCACGGTGATGGCGCTGCTGGCCTTCCCGGCGCTGTTCGTCGCCAGCGTGATGATGCTGTTCGACCGTGTGCTCGGGACCAGCTTCTTCATGCCGGCCCTGGTCGAGATGGGCGAGCAACTGAGCTATGGCGGCGGCAGCCCGATCCTGTTCCAGCATCTGTTCTGGTTCTTCGGCCATCCGGAGGTCTATATCGTCGCGCTGCCGGCCTTCGGCATCGTCTCCGACCTCATCAGCACCCACGCGCGGAAAAACATCTTCGGCTACCGCATGATGGTGTGGGCGATCATAATCATCGGCGCGCTCTCCTTCGTCGTGTGGGCACACCACATGTATGTCTCGGGCATGCACCCTTATTTCGGCTTCTTCTTCGCAACAACAACGCTGATCATCGCAGTGCCCACCGCCATCAAGGTTTACAATTGGGTTCTGACGCTGTGGCGCGGCGACATCCACCTGACCCTCCCGATGCTGTTTGCGCTGGCCTTCATCGTCACCTTCGTCAATGGCGGGCTGACAGGGCTGTTCCTCGGCAATGTCGTTGTCGACGTGCCGCTCTCTGATACGATGTTCGTCGTCGCGCATTTCCACATGGTGATGGGCGTCGCGCCCATCCTGGTGATCTTCGGCGCGATCTACCACTGGTACCCGAAGATCACCGGGCGGATGCTGAACGAGGCGATGGGCCAGTTCCATTTCTGGGTCACATTCGTTGGCGCCTATGCGATCTTCTTCCCGATGCATTATGTCGGGCTGGTCGGAGTACCGCGGCGCTACCCCGAAATCGGCGAGCCGGCCTTCATCACCGCACCGGTGGAAAACCTCAACGCCTTCATCTCGGTGGCCGCGCTTGTCGTCGGCTTCGCGCAGCTGGTGTTCCTCTTCAACCTGATCTGGAGCATCTGGAACGGCCGCGAGGCGGGCGGCAATCCGTGGCGCGCCACCACGCTCGAATGGCAAACGGCTGAGACGCCGCCGACGCACGGCAATTTCGGCAAGGAACTGCCGGTCGTCTATCGCTGGGCCTATGATTACAGCGTGCCGGGAGCAAGAGAGGATTTCATCGCCCAGAACGATCCCGGCACCGGCAAGGCCGCCGTGGGGCTGGCATGAGCGTCATACTGGTATTCCTGCTCGTGATCGCCGGCATCGCCGGCTGGTGGCTTTCCCACCAGGGGCTGATGTCGAAGCCCTGGCTCGAGCACGGACCGGCGGCCGCTACGCCGGAAATGGACGTGACCGGCATGCCGACCGCCAAGGTGGGGCTCGGCGTGTTCCTCGCCGTCGTCGGCTGCCTGTTCGCGCTGTTCGCCAGCGCCTACTTCATGCGCATGGAGCTGTCGGACTGGCAGCCCCTGCCGATCCCGCCGCTGCTGTGGCTGAACACCGGGGTGCTGATGCTTTCCAGCGTGGCGCTGCAATGCGCCGTTGTCGCCGCCCGCCACGGGCAGATCGACATGGTGCGGCTCGGCCTCGTCACCGGCGGGCTGACCGCATTCGCCTTCCTCGCCGGGCAACTCGTTGTCTGGCGGGATCTTGCGGCCAGCGGCTACTTCCTGGAAGCCAATCCGGCCAACAGCTTCTTCTACATGATCACCGGCATGCACGGGCTGCACATTCTGGGCGGCCTGGTGGCGCTGGCGCGGACGACTGCGGGAGCCTGGGGACGTTACCAGCCCGAGCGGCTTCGGCTCAGCGTCGAGCTCTGCGCCATGTACTGGCATTTCCTGCTCTTCGTCTGGCTTGCGGTATTTGTGCTGCTCGCCGGCTGGGCGGCCGACTTAATCGACATTTGCCGACAACTGCTGACCTGAAGGACAAAAGCGGATGGCAGAGACGACGCTGACGAACACGACCGGGATCGGGCCGCGGCCGGACGGGTGGCGGGGCATCGCTTCGGACTGGTCTTCCGACCAGCGGGCGTTCAAGAACGTCTCCTGGGGCAAGGCCATGATGTGGATCTTCCTCCTGTCCGACACCTTCATCTTCGGCTGCTTCCTGCTCGCCTACATGAGCGCGCGCATGTCGACGGTGGTGCCGTGGCCCAATCCGAGCGAGGTGTTCAGCCTGCATATCGGCGATGTCAGCGTTCCGCTGCTGCTGATCGCCATCATGACCTTCGTCCTGATCTCGTCTTCCGGCACCATGGCGATGGCGGTGATGCAGGGATACAGGCGCAACCGCAAGATGTCGGCGATCCTGATGCTGGCCACCGCCGCGCTCGGCGCGACCTTCGTCGGCATGCAGGCCTTCGAATGGACAAAGCTGATCAGCGAGGGCGTGCGGCCATGGGGAAATCCGTGGGGCGCCGAGCAGTTCGGCGCGACCTTCTTCATGATCACCGGCTTCCATGGCACCCACGTCACGATCGGTGTGATCTTTCTGCTCATCGTGGCGCGGAAGGTCTGGCGCGGCGACTACGATGTCGGCGAGCGGGGCTTTTTCACAAGCCGAAGAGGTAATTACGAGAGCGTCGAGATCATGGGCCTCTACTGGCACTTCGTCGATCTCGTCTGGGTCTTCATCTTCGCATTTTTCTATCTGTGGTGAGAGGCGGACATGGCTGAAGCAACGGCACACAGCTCGGGACATTCCCATGGCGCGCATGCGCACGGGCACGACGCGGCGGCGGCGACGGCGCATGCGGAGGTGCACCAGGAGCACCCGATCAGGCTCTATCTCATAGTCTGGGGCTGGCTGTTCATTCTCAGCGCCTGCTCCTATCTCGTCGACTATGTTGGCTTCGAGGGCTACCTCAGATGGACCCTGATCCTGATCTTCATGGTGCTGAAGGCGGGGCTGATCGTCGCCGTGTTCATGCACATGGCTTTTGAGCGGCCAGCGCTGAGCTACGCCATCCTGCTGCCGCCGGTGGCGGTGCTGGTGTTCGTGGCGCTAATGGTCTTCGAGGCCGACTATACGGCCCTGACGCGCCTGAACTTCTTCGGCACGGGCGGATAGGGCCTGTTTCAAACAGATTGAAGCAGGCAGCGCACGACATGGGATGCGGTGACATGCCCCCTCGGCTCGCACGCCGCCACCTCTCACCCGCTTCGCAGGGGAGAGGAAACAGCGATCAACCAACGCTCCGATTCGCTCAGCGCTGAGCGCGCCGCCTTTTGGCCGGCGGGGTTTCGACCACCTTGCGGTAAAGGTGCCAGGTGGAGTGGCCGAGCACCGGTATAACGATGGCCAGGCCGACGAAAAGCGGCAGCGACCCGGCAACCAGCGCGATCGCCACGATCAGACCCCACAGGACGATCGGCACCGGGTTTGCGATCATCACGCGGGCCGAGGTCTCGATGGCCGCGTATGCGCCGACATCCCGATCGAGCAGCAGCGGAAAGGCAACGACAGTGGTGCTGAGCACCACCAGCGCGAACAGGAAGCCGATCGCGTTGCCGAGCAGGATCAGCGTCCAGCCACGTTCGGTGGTGAGCACGTCGGACACGAAGGCCGTGATCGACGTCGGCACGTCGGCCCCGTAGAGCCAGTTGAACAACGCTTGCGCGGCAAGCAGCCAGGCGACGAACAGCCCCAGGAGCAGGACACCGACAGCGATAATCGACGGGATGGCCGGTGAGTTCCGCACCTCGAGCGCATGCGTCCAGGACGAGTCGAGGTTGAGTTCCCGCCGCCGGCTGATTTCATAGAGGCCGAGCGCGGCCAAGGGTCCAAGCAAGGCGAAACCGGTGATGAGCGGATAGATGAGCTGCAGGGCATTGCCGCCGGACGTCCATGTGATCAGGATCACACCGATGACGGGGTAGATCAGGCACAAAAAGACATAATGCGACGGCTTTTCCCAGAAATCGTCGAACCCTCGACGCAACGCATCGAAGACATCCGCGATTTTTATCTGGCGAACCGTGGGTTGAGCCACGGCCTTCTTCTTGTTGGAGCCTGCAAGCACGTGAAAATTCGCCATGACCATTTTCCTCCTGGACCAGGTCCGGTGGGGTCGCGATTCACGGTGCTGCCGTCCAGCGTGACTGGGTCACGCAAAACCGCGACCTGCACCGCCGTCAACATAACTTGCCCGAGACGATTTGTCGCCCCCATCTGCGCACGGCCAACTGCTCTTCTGGCCTTTACGACTTTTCTTGGGTACTCTGGCCAAACGGCTTGGGGGGCAGGTCATGGACGCAAAGACGGTGTTCATTCTCGGCCTGGGCATAGCCATTCTGCTGTTGCTCGGCTTCTGCGGAATACCATTGTGAGCGCGGAGAACGGCTCCAGCCGACTTAACTGAGCGCGCGCGCCGCAATGCTGTCGCCAAGCAGCACGGCGAAAATCGCGAAAAGATAAACGATCGAATAGTCAAACAGCGCCTTGGCGTTCCTCATGCCCGCATCGGGTGCGGCGAGCGCCTTCCACGCATACCAGACAAAGCCCGCGCCGAGGGTCGCCGACGCCAGCCCGTAGACGCCGCTTGCAAAGCCGGACAACCAGGGCGCCACGCCGACGGGCGCCAGCAGCAGCGAATAGGCGAGGATCTGCTTGCGGGTCGAGGCTTCGCCTGCGACGTTCGGCATCATCGGTATCCCGGCGGTGGCGTAGTCGCTCGCCTTGAACAAAGCGAGCGCCCAGAAATGCGGCGGCGTCCAGAAGAAGATGATGAGGAACAGGATCACGCTTTCCAGTCCGACCGAGCCGGTTGCTGCGGCCCAGCCGATCACGGGCGGCAGCGCGCCCGCCGCCCCGCCGATCACGATGTTCTGCGGCGTCGAGCGCTTCAGCCACATCGTATAGACGACGACATAGAAGAAGATGGTGAAGGCGAGCAGCGCAGCCGCCAGATACCCGGCCAGCATGCCGAGCGCCAGAACCGACAGGGTGGAAAGAACGAGGCCGAAGCCGAGCGCTTCGGCCGGCATGACGCGGCCAGACGGAATCGGCCGCCGGGAGGTCCGCGACATCACGGCATCAATGTCGGCGTCGTACCACATGTTGAGCGCGCCGGCAGCGCCCGCGCCGAGCGCGATGGCGAGAATGGCGGTGACCGCCACGGCGGGGTTGATGATTCCGGGTGCGGCCACCAGCCCGACAAAGGCGGTGAAGACGGAAAGCGCCATGACGCGCGGTTTCAGGAGAGCGAAGAAATCGCCGGCTATCGCCCCGGCGAGGCGGACGCCGGCGTCGTTGAGACGGCTTTCCTGGTCCGACATGGCTTCAGACGACCACCGATTGCATCGGTCAGCCTAGCAGCCCACGCCTCATTTGCAATCTGAAGCAGCCTCTATACTGCCCCGAACGGGAGACCTTGCCGCTGCACATCGTCGCACCCTGGAACCGGCTGGCCTTGCACGTCTTTAGTCGGTAACCTCGCCCGGATTGGCTTTGCTCGCTTTGCTCACGGAGGAAAACCGCATCATGAAATCGACCATTAGCTTTGCCTCGGCATTTCTTGCCGCAGCCGTCCTTGCCCCGCTGCCCGCTTATGCGCAGGACGCGGCCGCGGGAAAAACGGTCTTTAACAAATGCAGAGCGTGCCACAATGCCGATGTCGAAAAGGACAAGATCGGACCACATCTTGTCGGCGTGGTCGGTCGCACGGCTGGCACGCTCGAAAGCTTCCAGTCCAAATATTCCGCGAACATGAAGGAAGCAGGTGCGGGCGGGCTGGTCTGGGACGATGCCAACCTCACCGAATATCTGCGCGATCCGAAAGCGGTAATCCCCAAGGGCAAGATGGCGTTTCCGGGCCTGAAGGATGACGCCGACATCGCCAACGTCATCGCCTATCTGAAAGCCGATCCGAAACCCTGAGCGAAAGCACCGGCAGCCAGCCCGGTCCCTGACCCATTTCGATCAAGTCGGAACGGGCTCCAATCGTTTGTTTCAGCGCCGAAGGTTGACGATGGCCACGCCGCCGAGCGCCAGCGCGCCGCCCAGGATTCCGAGGCTGGTCGGGACTTCGCCGAGCCAGAGAAAACCGATCAGCGTCGCCACCGGCGGTACGCAATAGAGGAAGTTGGAAGCGCGGGAGGCAGGCAGGCGCGACAGCGCCACCGCCCAGCTGGCGTAGGCGACAAGGCCCGGCACGATGCCGAGATAGATCGCGGCCATCAGGCCTTCCGTGCTCGCCGCCGACGCCTGCGACAGCGCGCTGGACAATGCCGGCGACAGGCACAGCGCACCGAACACCATGTTCCACGCCGACACGGTAAGCGGCTTGTGGCGGGTAAACAGTGGCTTCTGCACGATCGTGTTGGTGGCGGTGCAGACCGCCGCGCCGAGGATCAGCAGCGCGCCGCGGTCGAAGCTCAGGCCCTGCCCTTCGCCGAGCGCGATGATGCCGATGCCGGCGAAGGAGAGAAAAGTTCCGGCCCAGGCCAACGCCGAGAACCGCTCGCCAAGTACGATCATGGCGAAGCCGGCGGTCATGATCGGGCTGACATTGATGATGAAGCTTGCGGCTCCGGCTGACACGGTCAACTCGCCATAGTTGAGAAGCGCCGTGTAGATCGCCACGAAGACCAGCCCGCCGGTCGCGAAGCGCCACACCTCCTTCAGCGCCGGAAGCGGCGGACGTGTGACGAGCAGGAAGATCGCGGCAGGTACAGCCGCGATGGCGAAGCGCAGCGCGCCAAGTTCCAGCGGGCCGAAGGCGGCGAGACCGGCGCGTATCGCCGGAAATGCCGATGCCCAGGCGACGACGGTCACCGCAACCGCGGCTATCGTGATCGGATCGACCGGGCGAGCGAGTGCGACGGTACTGGCGGTCATAGTCTGCCTCTTCATGCGGTGCGAGATTTCGGCCACAGAAAGCGCCCGGCGCAGCCTGTTGACAAACGAATAAATCGAGGTTCAGCTGTGAGCATGGATCACAGCTCACAACCGATACTGCCGCTCGAAACACTGCGCGCCTTCGAGGCGGCCGCGCGCATGGGCAGCTTTTCCTCCGCCGCCGAATGGCTGAACCTCACGCACGGCGCGGTCAGCCGCCAGATCGCCAAGCTGGAAGCGTGGCTCGGCCTGAAGCTGTTCGAGCGCGGCGCGCGCGGGGTTTCGCTGACGCTGGAGGGCCAACGGCTTTACCTGCGCACCAATGAGGCTTTCGCGCTGATCGCCGACACGACCGACCGCTGGAGCGAGCCGCGCGGCGCGGCGGTGGTGCGGCTGACCTCGATCCCGTCGATCTGCGCGCTGTGGTTGATGCCCCGCCTTTCGGCGCTGGAAAACGGCCCGACGAAACTGCGCATCGTGCTCGACATCGATATTCATCAAACCGATCTCGACGAGGAAGGCATCGACATTTCCATACGCTGCGGGCGCGGGCGTATACCCGGCCGGGTGTCGGTCAAGCTGTTTGAGGAATGGTGTTTTCCGATCGCTTCGCCCGAACTCGCGGACCGGATCGGCAGCGGCCGTCCCGAGCGCCTTCTCGACTATCCGCTGATCCATGATTCGGATGCTTCGGGCTGGCGCGCCTGGTTCGGCGAGCAGGGCATCGACTACCGGCCCCGTCCCCAAGACCGGCGTTTCGAGGATTACAATCTCGTGCTTGCCGCGGCCGCGCACGGGCTGGGCGTCGCGCTGGCCAGGCCGCCGCTGACGGCGAGCCAGATCGAAGCCGGCCGCATCGTGGCTGCCGATGATCGCCGCGTGCTCAACCCGGTTTCCTACTGGATGGACCGGCCCATCGGCCGATTGCGGCCCGCGGCAGCCGAGCTGGCGAAGCGCATCGGAAGCGCCGCCGGACTCAACCCGCAGGCGGTAGAGGATTTCCTTCAGGCGGAGAAGTAAGCGGCAGCTTACCGACAGGCAAGTTGCGAAGCAGACGGAAACCGGCCGCAGATTGGACGGCGATTCCGCTTTGCCGCCGCGCAACAATATTTCCTTCTCTGGCCCAGTTGCCGGGACCGTGGATATGCTGAATTGTGAAGCGTCCTAGGGCAGAACGGCCAGTGCATGGCCGCGTTGTGCGACGCTGCAATGGAGTGGTGCCATGTCCGATTTTGCGATTTCCAGGCGCGGCGTTCTCGCCGGGTCGACCTTCCTGCTGGCCTCGACGGCGCTGCCTGCTGCACTTCGGGCGCAAACGCCCACCAATGGCGGCCGGCTGATCGCCGCCGCCGATTCCGAGCCCCGCAATCTGAACCCGGCGATTATCGCGTCCAACGGCGTCTTCTTCGTCGCCAGCAAGATCGTCGAACCGCTGGCTGAAGCCTCCTTCACCGGCAAGGACGGCCTGGAGCCGCGGCTCGCGACAAGCTGGGAAGGCTCGGCCGACGGACTGACCGTCACTTTCAAGCTGCGCGAGGGGGTCACCTGGCACGACGGCAAACCGTTCACCTCGGCCGACGTCGCCTTCTCGGCGCTGCAGGTCTGGAAGCCGCTGCAGAATCTCGGCCGCGTCGTGTTCAAGGACCTGGAAGCTGTCGACACGCCGGACGACCACACGGCGATATTCCGCTTCGCCAGGCCGACGCCGTTCCAGCTCATCCGCAACGCCCTGCCGGCGCTGACCAGCGTCGTTCCCAAGCATCTCTACGAAGTAAGCGAGATCGCCGACAATCCGGCCAATACTGCTCCGGTCGGCACCGGGCCGTTCAAATTCGCCGAGCACAGGCCGGGCGAATATTACCGGCTGGAGAAGTACGATGCCTATTGGGGCGAGGATCAGCCGAGGCTCGATGAAATCATCTACCGCGTCCTGCCCGACAGGGCGGCGGCTGCTGGCGCGCTGGAGGCGGAGGAGATCCATCTGGCGGCTTTCTCGGCAGTGCCGCTCGCCGATCTCGAGCGCATCTCGAAAGTGCCGGGCATAGGGGTGATCTCGAAGGGCTACGAGACGCTGACCTATCAGCTCGTCGTCGAGATCAACCACCGCCGCAAGGAGCTGGCCGACCGCAAGGTCCGGCAGGCGATCGCGCATGCGATCGACAAGGAGTTCGTCGTTAAGACGATATTCCTCGGCTATGCGACCGCCTCCACCGGGCCGGTGCCACGCAACGACGTGCAGTTCTATTCGAGCGATGTGCCGACCTATGCTTTCGACGTCGCCAAGGCCAATGCGCTGCTCGACGAAGCTGGTTACAAGCGCGGCGAAGGCGGCACACGCTTCGCGCTGAAGCTTTTGCCGGCGCCCTATTTCAATGAGACGAAGCAGTTCGGCGATTATCTGCGCCAGGCGCTGGCCGAGATCGGCATCGACGCCGAGCTGGTCAACAACGATGCCGCCGCACATCAGAAGGCGGTCTACACTGACCACACCTTCGACCTTGCGATCGCTCCGCCTGTCTTCCGCGGCGATCCGGCCATTTCGACGACCATTCTGGTGCAGAGCGGCATTCCGGACGGCGTGCCGTTCTCCAACCAGGGCGGCTACGCCAATCCCGAACTGGACGCGCTGATCGCCAAGGCGGCCGAAACGCTCGACCCCGACCAGCGCATCGCGCTCTACGTCGACTTCCAGAAGATGGTCGCGGAAGATTTGCCGCTGATCAATGTCGCCGAATGGGGCTTCATTACCGTGGCGCGCTCCTCGGTGAAGGAGGTGTCGAACAATCCGCGATGGGCGGTCTCGAATTGGGCCGACACCTGGATCGAAGGATGAGGCTGGCGGGGGAGACGCAGCCGACGTCATGAACCGCGCCCTCCGTCTCATACGCCGCCGCCTGATCGGCAGCATTGCTGTTCTGCTGATCGTGATCACAGGCACGTTCCTGCTGCTTGAGGCTGCGCCCGGCGATGCGGTCGACGCCTATGTCGTCTCGGTTGGCGGCGATGCCAGCATGATCGAGGAGTTGCGGCGGCGCTGGGGGCTCGATCAATCCGCGGCGACCCGCTTCGCCGTCTACATCTCATCGCTGGCGCGGCTCGACCTCGGGCACTCGGTGGCCTTTTCGCGGCCGAACCTCGACGTGATACTGGAGCGGCTGCCCGACACCCTGCTCCTGATGGGCAGCGCCACCGCGCTTTCCTTCTGCCTTGGAACCTTTCTCGGCATCGTCGCCGGTTCGCGGCCAGGCAGCTTCCGCGACCGGTTCCTGTCGATCGGCTCGCTCGCGCTTTATGCCGTGCCCGGCTTCTGGTTGGGCCTCGTGCTCATCGTCATCTTTTCGGTGCAGCTGCGCTGGCTGCAGCTCGGCGGCATCGAGACGATCGCCTCGGGCAAGACCGGAGCCCCGCGCGCGCTGGACATTGCCCGCCATCTCGTCCTGCCGGTGGCGAGCCTCGGCTTCATCTATCTGGCGCTCTATTTGCGCATGATGCGGGTCGGCATGGCCGAGGTATGGCGCATGGATTTCGTGCTTGCCGCGCGGGCAAGGGGGATTGGGCGGCGGCGCATCGTGCTGCGCCATGTCGCGCGCAACGCGCTGCTGCCGCTGGTGACGATGCTCGGCCTGCAATCGGCGGCGATGCTTGGCGGCAGCGTCGTTATCGAAAGCGTGTTTTCCGTTCCCGGGCTTGGCCGGCTGGCGCAAGAAGCGGTCGCCGCGCGCGATACACCGTTGCTGCTTGGCATCATCCTTGTCAGCGCAGTGCTGGTGATCGCCGTCAATCTGGCGGTCGATCTTCTCTACGCCGGGCTCGACCCACGCGTCGGCTCGAGCGGGGAGGCGGCATGATCGCGCTCCGCCGCTTCCTGCGCACGCCCGAGGCGGTTGCCGGCGCGCTCATTCTGGCGGCGTTGCTGGCCATGGCGCTCTCGGCGCCGTGGTTTTTTCCACGCGACCCGCAATCTATCGCCGGGCCGGCGCTGCTTCGGCCTTTCCAGGATTGGACGCTGCCGCTCGGCACCGACAGGCTCGGTCGCGATGTGATGGCGGGGCTGTTTCACGGCGCGCGCGCATCGCTGGCCGTCGGTCTGGCCGCCGCCGCAGGCGCGATCCTGATCGGGGCGGTGGTCGGCACGCTGGCCGGCTTCGCGGGCGGTCTTTTAGACGAGATCTTGATGCGGATCACAGACGCTTTCCAGACCGTGCCCGGCTTCCTGCTGGCGCTCGCCTTCGTCAGTGTGGCCGGTCCTTCGCTCGCCACCGTCATTGTCGCCATCACGCTAGGCGCCTGGACCGGGCCGGCGCGAATCGCCCGGGCCGAAGTGCTTTCGATCCGCGAGCGCGACTATGTCGCCGGTGCGAGGGTGATCGGCATGCACCCGCTGGAGATCGCCTTCCGAGAAATCCTGCCCAATGCGCTTCCGCCGGTGCTGGCGCTGTCGTCGGTGATCGTCGCCGCGGCGATCCTGACCGAGGCAGCGCTTTCTTTTCTGGGCCTTGGCGACCCCAACCGCGTCACCTGGGGCGGCATGATCGCAGAGGGTCGCGCCGTGCTGCGCTCTGCTCCCTATCTGTCGATCATTCCGGGAGTGGCCCTCGTGCTAACCGTGCTCGGCGTCTACTTAGCCGGCGAAGGGCTTGTAGAGACCAGCGCAACCAGACGGATGAATGCGTGACGACCCGGCTTTCAATCGGCAATCTCGGCGTGCGCTACAGACGTGACGGGCAGGGGGTCGAGGCGCTGAAACATGTCGACCTCGACATGGAAGCCGGCAAATGCCTGGCGGTGATCGGCGAGAGCGGTTCCGGCAAGAGCACGCTGGCGCTCGCAATCGCGGGCCTGCTGCCCGCCGGCACGAAGTTCGACGGAAGCATAGCCTGGCCGGGTCTTGGCCACGCTCCGCTGAACGGACGCGACATCGGTTTCGTCTTCCAGGATCCGTCGGCGAGCCTCAACCCAGTGCTGCCCGTCGGCGAGCAGGTCGCCGAGGTGGCGCGGACGCATCTGGCGCTGACCTGGCGCGAGGCCTTTGGCCTCGCCACCGACCTGCTCGGCCGCGTCCGCCTGCCCGATCCGGAGGCGGTCGCGCGAGCCTACCCCCATCAGCTCTCCGGTGGCCAAAAGCAGCGCGTTGCGATCGCAGCGGCAATTGCCGCGCGGCCCAGCCTGCTGATTGCCGACGAGGCGACCAGCGCGCTCGACACGATCGTCCAGGCAGAGATCGTCGCGCTGATCGGGCGGCTGGTGACAGAGGATTCAATGTCGCTTCTGTTCATCAGCCACGATATCGCGCTTGCCGCGCAGCTCGCCGATCGCATCGCGGTGTTCCGCCACGGCCGTCTCCTCGAAATCGGAGAGACGGGCGAGCTACTGCGCTCGCCTGCGCATTCGTATACGCGCTCGCTGATCGAGGCGAGTTTTGGTCCGGCGGCTGAGGAGCGCGGATGAGCGAGCCGCTGCTTGCCGTATCCGGCCTTTCCAAACACTATCGGCGCGCGGGCCGGACGATCACGGCGCTCGATGGCGTCTCATTCCAGGTCAACCGCGCCGAGACCTTTGCGCTGGTCGGCCCATCCGGCAGCGGCAAGTCGACGGTGGCCAGATTGCTGCTGCGGCTTGCTGATGCCGATGCTGGCAGCATCCATTTCGAAGGACAGGATCTCATGGCGCTGCGCGGCGAAAAGCTGCGGGCGATGCGGCCGCGGCTGCAAATGGTTTTTCAGGATCCGCGCTCTGCGTTCAATCCGCGCGCGACGGTCGGCCGGGTCCTCGACGACCCGTTGCGCATTCACGGGCTGGCCGGACGCGACGAGCGGCCTCGCGCGGTTGAGACGCTGCTGGAGCGGGTCGGCCTTTCGCCGGCGCTCACCCTCCGCGCCATCCACGAAATCTCCGGCGGCCAGCGCCAGCGCGTGGCGATTGCCCGCGCCATCGCGACAAAACCATCTCTGATCGTGCTCGACGAAGCGCTTTCGGCGCTTGATGTGTCCGTGCGCGCCGACATTTTGGACCTGCTGGTCTCGCTGCAGCTAGACGAGGGCATCTCGTACCTGTTCATCTCGCACGATCTCGGCGTGGTGGCTCGGGTCGCGCACCGCGTGGCCGTTATGGATGCGGGAGCGATTGCCGAAACGGGCGAGGCGCGACAGATTATCGCCGCGCCCAGTTCGCCGATAGGCAAGGCGCTGGTTGCGGCCATGCCAAGCCTCGCCCAGCCGGTTTCGAAGGAGGCGGAATGATCGATAAACTTTCGCAAAGGGCGGAAAGGCTGAGCCGCGAACTCGATGCGGCCTTCCGCAATCGGGCCGACCTCTACCGGCTGTTCTATGCCGAGCTGGAGGCGGAGTTCGGCGCGGCAAAGGCCGAAGAGATCATGGTGCGGGCAGTCGGGCGGCGCGGCCGCGAGGTGGCGGAAGCGGCGTTCGCCGATTTCGGCCCGAACGACGCGCGCGCCATCGGCGAGGCATTCCTGTCCGTCAGTCCGGATGATGGCCGCATGTACCCGACAGACGTGCTGCGCAGCGAAACCAGCATAGAATTCAAGGTGAAGCGCTGCCCGCTCAAGGATGCCTGGGTGGAAGCCGGCGTCAGCGACGAGAAGCTCGCCACGCTTTGCCGCATTGCTGGCGCCTTCGACCGCGGATTGTTCGAGGCGACCGGCGTGCGTTTCGCCAATGTCACCTGGAAGCCGGGCCACGGCGACGGATGCTGCCACATCCGTCTGACCGACAGGGAAGCGGCGGACCGGGAATGAACGCCGGCCATGACCTGGAACAACCGCGAATTCGGGCTTCGCCGTAGCGAAACGCCATGCTAACCGGAAGCGATGGCACAGAAGAAAGCCCATGAAGTCGACGCGTGGCTGGCCCGGCCAACCGGGGCTACGATCGTCTTGTTCTACGGTCCGGACCGCGGGTTGGTGGCCGAGCGGGCGAGGGCTTTTGCGGAAAAGACTGGACTGCCGCTTGATGACCCATTCTCGGTGGTGCGCCTCGACGGGGCCGAGATCGAACGCGAGCAGGGCCGCCTGCTCGACGAGGCGCGCACCGTTCCGATGTTTTCCGAACGGCGGCTGCTCTGGGTGCGCAATGCCGCAGGCCAGAAATCCCTGGCTGAGGACGTCAAGGCCCTGTGCGCCGAACCGCCGCGCGACGCCATCGTGCTGATAGAAGCCGGCGACCTGAAAAAGGGCGCGGCGCTCAGGACCGTCGTCGAAGCAAGCGTCGGCGCTATGGCGCTCCCCTGTTACGCCGACGAAGCGCGCGGCATCGACGCCATCATCGACGACGAGATGCAGAAAGCGGGGATGTCGCTGACGCTCGAGGCGCGGCAGGCGCTGCGCCGCAATCTCGGCGGCGACCGGCTCGCTTCGCGCGGTGAAATCCAGAAGCTTGTCCTTTACGCGCAGGGGCAACGGGAAATCGGCCTGGATGATGTGAAGGCGTCGATCGGCGACGTTTCCGGCCTCTCCTTCGACGATGCGGTCGACGCCGTGCTCGAAGGCAGAATCGACACGTTCGACGTGGTTTTCACCCGCCAGGTCCTTTCCGGAAGCCAGCCTTTCCTGGTGCTGGCCGCCGCCATGCGCCAGTTTCAGGCTCTGCACCTGATGCGCGGCGCGATGGAGGCTGGCGGGCGCAACGCAGCTGCAGTTGTCGCCGGAGCGCGGCCGCCGGTCTTCTTTTCGCGGAGAAAGACAGTCGAGACGGCGCTGGAGCGCTGGCACACCGAGGCCCTGGCGCGGGCTTTGGCAAGGCTTCAGGACGCAGTGCTGCAAACCCGCAAGCGTCCGGACCTTTCCACCGCGATCGCGCGTCAGGCGCTTCTGGGCATCGCCGTTGAAAGTGCCCGGCTCGCGCAGCGAAACCGCACCTGATTAGCCGGCTAATCTCACCCGGCTTCCCTCGTCTTTAGTGCTTCAGTCGCCGGCATAAATCGTCAAGCTGTTCCAGTGTCTTGTAGCCGATGCGCACCTCACCGCCGCGGTCGCGGTGAGCAATCGCGACCTTCAGCCCGGTCACATCGGACAGCAGTTTTTCCAGAGCCAGCGTGTCGGCATCCTTGTCGCGCGAAGCAGCGGGAGGCGACGGTTCGCGATGGCTTTCGGCTGGCAGCTGCGCCAAGGCCTCGGCCTGGCGCACCGAAAGACCGTCCTCAACGATGCGCTTGGCAAGGCCCGCCGGGTCGGCAGCGGAAACGAGCGCGCGGGCATGGCCTGCTGACAAATCGCCATTGATGAGCATGTCGCGGATGACATCGGGCAGCTTGAGCAGGCGCAGCGTGTTCGCGACATGGCTGCGGCTCTTGCCTATGACCTGGCCGAGATCGGCCTGCGTGTAATTGTGCTCCTCGATCAGTTGCTGGTAGCCGAGCGCCTCCTCGACCGGGTTAAGGTCGGTACGCTGGACGTTTTCGATGATGGCGAGTTCGAGCGCGGTACGATCATTGACGTCGCGCACAATGACCGGGATCTGGGCCAGACCGGCGCGCTGGGCTGCCCGCCAGCGCCGCTCGCCGGCGATGATCTCGTAGCGCCCGGCTTCGCCCGAGGGCCGAACGACCACCGGCTGCACCACACCGTGTTCTCGAATCGACTGGGCAAGATCGGCGAGATCTGCGTCGCCAAAATTCCGGCGCGGGTTGCGCGGGTTGGGCGCAATGAACTCGATCGGCACTTGGCCGTCGGCCGGCGCCGCATGCGTTTCCACCGCCGCCGGCTTGTCCATTTCGCCGATCAGCGCGGCAAGCCCGCGTCCCAGCCTTCTTCTTGAAGGGTCGTCACTCATGGTCAGTCCAGACTGTTTCGTTCGCGAATCGGTTCATGCGGCGCGTAGTTTGCGTTCCTGGCGGATCACTTCGGATGCGAGCTGCAGATAGGCCTGGCTGCCCGAGCACTTCAAATCATAGAGGATCGCCGGCTTACCGTGCGATGGCGCTTCCGAAACACGGACATTGCGCGGAATGATCGTCTCGTAGACCTTCTCGCCCATATGGGCGCGCACATCCTCGACCACCTGGTTAGCGAGATTGTTGCGGCCGTCATACATGGTTAACACGATGCCCTGGATCGAGAGGTCCGGATTGATCGAGCCGCGCACCTGTTCGACGGTTTCAAGCAGCTGGCTCAGACCTTCGAGCGCGAAGAACTCGCACTGCAGCGGCACCAGCACCGAATCGGCAGCGGCCATCGAGTTGAGCGTGAGGAGATTAAGCGAGGGCGGGCAGTCTATCAGCACGTAGCTGTAGGTATCGGAACGCTGCGAAGAGGCCCGCACCGCGTTGCGCAGCCTGAGCACACGATCCGGCGCGCCTGCTATCTCCATTTCGACGCCTAGGAGGTCGAGCGTGGATGGAACGATTGATAGGCCCGGGACGGCCGTCGGCATGGCCGCGTCCTCCAGCGCCAGGGCCCCGGTCAGCACGTCGTAGGACGAAGAAATCCGATCGCGACGGTCTATCCCAAGTCCGGTGCTGGCATTGCCTTGCGGATCGAGATCGACGATCAGCACGCGCTCGCCGATTGCCGCCAGCGCCGTCGCCAGATTGATCGCGGTGGTGGTCTTGCCGACGCCGCCCTTCTGGTTGGCGACTGTGATGATGCGTGGGCCAGTCTTCATGATCCGATTCAATGCGTTCATTGGTTCAGGCGCGTCACGATTTTGGGAGTTAGGTCGCGAATCTCGAGAATCACGCTTTGCGGGTCGATCATGCTTCGATGTTCTAACAGGTCGAAGCGCCACTGGTGAGCGCTTTCTTCGATCTCATTGCGGTAATCCCGGCCTTTATGAAACAGCCCAGTTGCGCCCGCCGATAGCCAGGGCTCCGCCAGGCCTAGCAGTGAAAATAGCGGCGCCAGCGCACGGGCTGTCACCACATCAGGAGTGCCAAGCGAGGCGTATACGTCGCCAACACGCAGCGCGTGGACGCGCGCCGGAAGGCCAAACTGCCCGATCACCGACTGCAGGAAGGCCGCCTTTTTTCGATTGCTTTCAACGAGATCAACATGCGCGGCCGGACGTTCCGAAAGCAGAATAGCCAATACCAAGCCCGGGAAACCGCCGCCTGATCCGAGGTCGAGCCAGCGCTGCGCCTCAGGAGCAAGGCGAAGCAGTTGGGCGCTGTCAAGAATATGCCGGGACCACACATCGTTCAGTGTGGAAGGCGCGGACAGGTTTATTCGGCGCGCCCATTTCTGGAAGAGGGCCTCGAATGCAACCAGCCGCTCAAATGTTTCACGTGAAACGGGGCCTGCGACGCGGCACAGCTCTTCCCATGCTGTTGTTGTCGTCACGCCACGTCCCTGCTTGGCGCGCGCTCGACATTGCGGATATGCGAAACGATGATCGCCAGCGCAGCGGGCGTCATCCCCTCCATTCGCTCGGCGGCGGCAACGGAACGCGGCCGGCGCTCCCGCATCTTCTGCTTGAGCTCATTGGACAGGCCCGGAACTTTTGAGAAGTCAATGTCGTCGGGGATCAACCGCTGCTCTTCGCGACGCATATGGGCAACGTCCGCCATCTGGCGGTCGAGATAGACTGCATAACGCGCCTCGGTTTCGAGGCTTTCGGCTGCTTTCGGACCAATCGAGCGAAGCTCCGGCCAGATCTCGGCGAGGCGCGCCATATCCATCTCGGGATAGGCCAATAGATCATAGGCCGAGCGGCGTATCCCATCCATATTGACCTCGATGCCGTGGCGCCTGGCCTCGCTTGGCGTCAGCATCTTGGCCTTTGCCAGCTTGCGCGCATCATTCAAGCGCCCGCGGATCTCCGCAAACCGTTCCTGCCGCGCGATGGAAGCCACTCCTAGCCGAGTTGCCATCGGCGTCAGTCGCTCGTCAGCATTGTCGGCGCGCAAGGAGAGCCTGAACTCCGCCCGCGACGTGAACATGCGATAGGGCTCGCTGACGCCGCGGCTCGTCAAATCGTCCACCATCACCCCGATATAGGCTTCCGTCCGGCCGATGACGATCTGGTCATCGCCTGAAGCCCGGCGCGCGGCATTCAACCCCGCCAGCAAACCTTGCGCTGCAGCTTCTTCATAGCCGGTTGTGCCGTTAATCTGGCCAGCGAGGTAGAGGCCCGCAACACGCCTGGTCTCCAGCGTCGGGGCAAGTTCACGCGGATCGATATGGTCGTACTCGATTGCGTAGCCCGGCTGCAGCATGACTGCGTGTTCGAGCCCGGGGATAGTCTTCAGGATCTCCAGCTGCACCTCTTCGGGCAGCGAAGTTGAAATCCCGTTCGGGTAGATTGTGTGGTCGTCCAAACCCTCCGGCTCCAGGAAGATTTGATGGCCTTCACGGTCGCCGAACTTGACAATCTTGTCTTCGATCGACGGGCAGTAGCGCGGACCCACCCCCTCGATCGAGCCGGAATACATGGCCGAACGGCCGAGATTTGCACGGATAACTTCGTGCGTCGACGGCGTTGTCCTGGTGATCGCGCATTCGATCTGCGGGTTGGAAATTCGGTCCGTCATCAGCGAGAAGGGCATCGGCTCGGCATCCGCCGCCTGCTTCTCAAGCGAATCCCAGGCGATTGTCCGGCCATCGAGTCTCGGCGGTGTCCCCGTCTTCAGCCGGCCAAGCTTGAACCCGGCGCGCATCATGCTTTCCGAAAGCTTAAGTGCAACCTTTTCATTCATCCGGCCGGCTGGGATTTTGCGGTCGCCTATATGGATGAGCCCGCGAAGGAAGGTGCCGGTGGTCAGAACGAGCGCACCGCATTTGAGCGTGCGGCCGTCACCAAGTCCCAGCCCGGTAACGCGGTTGTCGCTGACTTCGAGACTGGTCACCTCGGCTTCGATCACGGTCAGCGACTTCTGCTCCCGAATCGCTGATTGCATGGCCTGGCGGTAGAGCTTGCGATCGGCCTGGGTGCGGGGACCTCGCACCGCGGGTCCTTTCTTCCGGTTCAGCAGGCGGAACTGGATGCCGGCCGCATCCGCAATTCGCCCCATGAGGCCATCAAATGCATCGATCTCGCGAACGAGATGGCCCTTGCCAAGACCGCCGATCGCTGGATTGCAGGACATTGCGCCGATCGTGTCGAAGCGAAGCGTGACGAGCGCGGTCCTGGCGCCGGCGCGCGCGGCAGCGCTGGCGGCCTCGCAACCGGCGTGACCTCCCCC
The DNA here is from genome assembly GCF_011045125.1 of Allomesorhizobium camelthorni. Lineage (GTDB taxonomy): Bacteria > Pseudomonadota > Alphaproteobacteria > Rhizobiales > Rhizobiaceae > Allomesorhizobium > Allomesorhizobium camelthorni. Next base: position 395,234 of record NZ_JAAKZF010000001.1, read on the forward strand.
GACCACAACGACGTCGTAGCTATCCAGCATGACAAAAGGCTCCGATGGAAGGCGGAGACATGTGCGCAAAGGTCGGCAGTGTCAAGGTGCGCAATAATGTTTCACGTGAAACCAGCGGCTTGTTCCGCGCCGGTGTTCCACGTGAGTCAGGCCGATGCGTGTTTCACGTGAGTCACTTCCCGATACAGAACTGGGAAAATATGACATCAAGGAGGTCTTCGACATCGACAGCGCCAGAAATTCTGCCAATGCGCTCCGAGGCAAGCCGCAGATCTTCCGCTCGCAGCTCGTAACCGGCCTGTTCCGTCGATCGCGCAGACTCTAGGAACTTCAACGCCTCCGAAAGCAACGCAACATGCCGCTCGCGCCAAGGGATCAGATCGACGCTTTCACCCAGCGCGGCTTCGGCTCTGTTCGAGATCTCCTGCAGCAACCTGTCCAGACCATAGCTGGACGCTACCGAAATACAGAGGTCAAATTCAGGATCGGCAGGCTCCGACGGAAGCAGGTCATATTTGGTGCCAACGCGGAGCAACGGAAGCCCGGCGGGCAGCTCCGTCACAAAGTTCGGATTGGTCATGTCCTCTAGAAGCAGAACCAGATCAGCGTTGCGCGCCCGGGCAATCGCCTTTTCGATGCCAATCGCTTCGACCGCTCCGCCGCCCTCGCGCAACCCGGCCGTGTCGGTTACCCGCACCTTTTGTCCATCGAGATCAAGAACAACCTCGATGAGATCGCGTGTCGTCCCCGGTTCATCCGTTACAATAGCTGCATCCCGCTTCGCCAGGGCATTCAACAGACTCGATTTTCCGGCGTTGGGCGCACCTAGAATGACCACGTCGAAGCCATCCCGGATGATTTCCGCTCTGCGGAAGCCGGCGATATGGCGTCGTATCTCACCGCTCATCCGGTCAATGTTGGTCCAAATCTGACCTGCGACAGAACCTGGGACGTCGGCTTCGTCCGAGAAATCCATCTCGGCTTCGATCATTGCCCTCGCGTGAATGAGGCGCTGGCGCCAGCCGGAGTAAAGCTCCTTGTGCCCGCCATGCGAATTGAGAACCGCAAAGCGTCGCTGTGCTTCGGTCTCGGCGCTGACCAGATCGGCGAGCGCCTCAGCCTTCAGGAGATCAACCTTGCCGTTAAGAAATGCCCGCCGGGTGAACTCTCCGGCTTCGGCCAGGCGAACGCCGTCGATAGCGCACAACGCATCCAGCAACGCCGCGACGACCGCCTTGCCGCCGTGAGCGTGCAATTCAGCGGAGTCTTCTCCGGTAAAACTGGCGGGCGCTTGAAAAAACAGCGTTATTCCGGAATCGATATGAGTACCTGCCTTGTCGGCGAAAGCCCCATAGCGAGCAGAGCGAGGTGCCGGGACCGACCCTGTAATCGTTTCGATCACGAATCGAGTCTTGGGTCCACTGATACGCACCACGGCGATGCCGGCCGGAAGCCGGCCGCTCGACAGCGCGACAATGGTGTCTCGTTCAACCATGGTAAACTGCCCGAACCAATCGTTACGGGCGCGAATCGACGATTATGTGTTCATCGAATCGAAGAAGTCGGCGTTTGTCTTAGTCTGCTTCAGCTTGTCGATCAGGAACTCGATCGCATCGGTTGTACCCATCGGCGCCAGGATGCGACGCAGCACGAAAATCTTCTGCAGATCCTGCTTGGGAACGAGCAGATCCTCCTTGCGGGTACCGGACTTGAGGATGTCCATCGCCGGGAAGATGCGCTTGTCGGCCACCTTGCGGTCAAGGACGATTTCGGAGTTGCCGGTGCCCTTGAACTCTTCAAAGATCACCTCATCCATGCGGCTGCCGGTATCGATCAGCGCCGTCGCGATGATGGTGAGCGATCCGCCTTCCTCGATGTTGCGGGCCGCGCCGAAGAAGCGCTTGGGCCGCTGCAATGCATTGGCGTCGACGCCGCCGGTCAGCACCTTGCCGGATGATGGCACGACCGTGTTGTAGGCACGGCCGAGGCGCGTGATCGAATCGAGCAGGATGACCACGTCGCGGCCATGTTCGACCAGGCGCTTGGCCTTCTCGATGACCATTTCCGCGACCTGGACGTGGCGCACGGCCGGCTCATCGAAAGTCGAGGATACGACCTCGCCCTTCACGGAGCGCTGCATGTCCGTCACTTCTTCTGGCCGCTCGTCGATCAGAAGCACGATCAGATAGCATTCCGGGTGGTTGGTCGTCACCGAATGGGCGATGTTCTGCAGAAGCACCGTCTTGCCGGTGCGCGGCTGCGCCACGATCAGGCCGCGCTGGCCCTTGCCGATCGGCGCCACCAGGTCGATGACGCGCGCCGAGATGTCCTTGCCGGTCGGGTTGTCGACTTCCATCTTCAGCCGCTCGTTCGGATAGAGCGGCGTCAGATTGTCGAAGTGGATCTTGTGGCGGATCTTCTCCGGATCGTCGAAATTGATCGTATTGACCTTGAGAAGGGCAAAATAGCGCTCGCCTTCCTTCGGGCTGCGGATCGGCCCCTCGACAGTGTCGCCGGTCTTCAGCGAAAAGCGCCGGATCTGTGAAGGCGAGATATAGATATCGTCCGGACCCGGCAGATAATTGGCGTTCGCCGAGCGCAAGAAGCCGAAACCATCCTGCAGCACCTCGACCACGCCGTCGCCGATGATCTCGACATCCTGCGCCGCGAGCTTCTTGAGGATCGCAAACATCAACTCCTGCTTGCGCATGACGCTGGCGTTTTCAACCTCGAGCGATTCGGCGAAGGCGATCAGGTCGATCGGCTTCTTGTTCTTGAACTCCTGGAGTTTCATTTCCTGCATGGACGGACTCTGAATGTGAAATGGGAAAGCTATCGGCGAATGCGATGGGCGCCGGATGCGGCCAACTCGAATTTCGGGGCGGCGCTTGGCGGAAGGGAAGACGAGTCTTCTATCGCCAAGCAACTAAAAGAGCAAGGCGGCTTTTCAGTGACGCCGGGCTCAGAACGGCTTTACGACGACAAGGATGACGATGCCGATCATAAGCACCGTCGGCACCTCGTTGACCAGGCGCCAGTGACGCGCCGATCTGTCGTTGCGATCCTCGGCGAATTTGCGCACCGCCCCAGAGAGATAGCCATGCACGCCGGACAATACAACCACCAGTGCGATCTTCGCATGCAGCCATCCTCCTGAAAAGCCGAAACCTTTCCAGGCCAGCCACAGTCCCAACACCCAGGTGACCATCATGGCCGGGTTGATGATGACCCGCAGCAGGCGCTGTTCCATCACCTTGAAGGTTTCCGACTGAACGGAGCCGGGCTCGGCGCCGGTATGGTAGATAAAAAGGCGCGGCAGATAGAGCATGCCGGCCATCCACGAGATCACCGCGATAACGTGGACCGCCTTTATCCAGAGATAGAGATTGTCCGGATCAAGCAAGAAGAGCAGCGCCGTCAGCACGACTAGGATCGCTATCGCGGCGGCCGCCCTTTTCGCCGCGTTGCGTCCAGATTGCTGCGTCTCCGGGATGTTCATCGACCCGATCCATCTCTGATTTGCCTGATCATAGCCTCGACATGCGCAATCGGTGTTTCAGGCGTGATTCCGTGACCGAGGTTGAACACCAGCGGGCCGGAGCCCAGCGCGCGCAAAATGGCGTCCACGCCCTCACGCAGCGCCGCCCCGCCCGCCACCAGCCTGAGTGGATCCAGATTGCCCTGGACGGCGCCTTGAGCCTGCAAGGCACGCGCTTGTGTCAATGGAACGGTCCAGTCGAGGCCAAGCGCGGTAACGCCGGTCTTCCGGCGATAGTCGCCATAGAGGCTGCCCGCGCCCTTCGGAAAGCCGATGATCGGCACGCCGGGATGTACGGCCCGCACTTTGTTGACGATTTCGGCCACCGGCTTGACACAGAACGCGTCGAAACAGGCCTCGTCGAGCACGCCGGACCATGAATCGAATATCTGCACAACATCGGCGCCAGCCTCGATCTGCCGGATGAGATAGTCGGCCGAGTAATCCGCGAGCGTCGCCAGCAGCTTTTTCATTGCCTGTGGCTCGCGGTAGCCAAAAAGCCTGGCCGGGGCCTGGTCCGGAGTGCCGTGACCGGCAATCATATAGGTGGCGATCGTCCATGGCGCGCCGCAAAAGCCGATCAGCGTTGTGCTTTCGGGCAGCTCGGCGCGCAGCCGCCCTACCGTCTCGTAGACCGGCGCCAGGCGATCATGGAAAACCAGGCCGTCGAGCTGTTCGACTTCCCTTGCCCTGATCGGCGTCATCACCGGCCCGCGTCCCTCCTCGAAGCGCAGGTCGCGGCCGAGCGCATGCGGCACGACCAGAATGTCGGAGAACAGGATCGAAGCGTCGAAACCGAAGCGCCTGATGGGCTGGAGGGTCACCTCGACCGCCAAATCGGGATTGTAGCAGAGATCGAGGAAACTTCCCGCCTTCCTCCTCAAATCCCTGTACTCCGGCAGATAGCGCCCAGCCTGCCGCATCATCCATATCGGAGGCGGAAACACGGTCTCGCCTCTCAGGGCGTCCAGCATGACGCGGCTTTTGGCCATCAGGGCACGTTCCTCGCTTCTGTTCTTAAATATAATTTCTATGAAAAGAGTCTTCTGATTCTAAGAGTCTGTTAAAATCGGTAATTGCTGCCTATCCCAGTGAGGCGGCTTGGCGCCAGCCAGCATTTTGTCGCGCAAAGCTGGCTGTGGGCTGGAAAAGTCTGGGGACGACCTGGAAACAGCAATCAAAACCAATAACTTGCAGGACAAGCGAATTGCGGGAGCCGACGACCGCCGGCAAGCCAGGGAGTTTATCCCCATAGTCCTCCAAACCGCATCGGCAATTCCGACAGCGCATCGAATTGTGGACAAGGCCGGTTCTGATACAGTCGCCGGCGCCGCGATGGCCGAACCGGCCAGCTTTTGCACATTTGACCACAGACCCGGGCCGATCCTGTGAACAAACCCCAGAGCTTCTTTCATCTGCACCTGATCTCCGACGCAACCGGCGAGACGCTGCTTGCCGCCGGCCGCGCGGCCTCGGCTCAATACAAGGATGCGCGCGCGATCGAGCACATTTATCCGCTCATTCGCACGGAAAAACAGCTGGCGAAGGTCTTCGAGGACATTGAGGAGGAGCCCGGCATCGTGCTTTACACGGTGGTGGATCAGCACCTCGCCGGCAAGATCGATGCGAAGGCTGCCCAGATGGGGCTGCCCTGCGTCTCGGTGCTCGAGCCGGTTCTGACCGTGTTCCAGTCCTATCTCGGCACGCCGGCCGGCCGCCGGGTGGGCGCGCAGCATGTGCTCGACGCGGAATATTTCCGCCGCATCGACGCGCTGAACTTCACCATGGAGCACGATGACGGCCAGCTGCCTTCCGACATCGAGGAAGCCGACATCGTTCTGATCGGCATATCGCGCACCTCAAAGACGCCGACCAGCATTTATCTCGCCAATCGTGGCATCAAGACCGCCAACATCCCGATCGTCCTCGGCGTGCCGCTGCCCGAGAGTCTGGCGAACGCGAAGAAGCCGCTCATCGTGGGGCTGGTGGCGACGGCGGAGCGGATTTCGCAGGTGCGCCAGAACCGGGTTCTCGGCTCGTCCGCCGGCTATGATGCCAATGGCTATGTCGACCGCGCGGCGATTGCCGAGGAACTGGCCTATGCGCGGCAGATCTGCACGAGGCACAATTGGCCGATGATCGATGTCAGCCGCCGCTCGATCGAAGAAACCGCAGCGGCGATCGTTGCCCTGCGCGGCAGGACGCGGTAGGGGCGCGTTGAAAACAAAGGCCAATCAAATGCCGGAAAAACTGATCCTCGCCTCGGGCAGTCCGTTTCGAAAATCGCTCCTCGCCAATGCCGGGATCGAATTCAGCGCGGTGCCGCCGACCGTCGACGAGCGCGCGCTTGAAGCGCCCTTGGAGGGAAGCGGCGCGACGCCGGAGGAGGTGGCCCAGATCCTGGCCGAGGCCAAGGCCGCCAATGTCAGCGAGAGCCATCCGAGTGCACTGGTTCTCGGCTGCGACCAGACCCTGTCGCTCGGCGATCGGGTGTTTCACAAGCCGCGCGACATGGAAGATGCGCGCCGGCATCTGCTCGCTCTGTCTGGCAGGACGCATCATTTGAACAGCGCCGCGGTCCTGGTGCGCGGTGGCCAGACGCTGTGGCGGCATGTCGGCATAGCGAGCCTCACCATGCGCGAACTGGACCCGGCCTTCATAGGCCGCCATCTGGCGCGGGTTGGCGTCAAAGCGCTGTCGAGCGTCGGGGCCTATCAGATCGAAGGCGAGGGCATCCAGCTGTTCCAGAAGATCGAGGGCGACTATTTCACCATAGTCGGCCTGCCACTGCTGCCCGTGCTCGCCGCTCTTCGCGAATTCGGGGCGATCGATGGCTGAGCCAGTAAAGGCCTTTGTTTGCGGGCACCCTGTCGCGCACTCGCGTTCGCCGGCCATTCACGGCCATTGGCTCGCCCGCTACGGAATCGCCGGCAGCTATATGGCGATCGACGTCGCGCCAGATGATTTCGCAGATTTTGTCCGCCATATCCGCGAAAATGGCTATGCCGGCGGCAATGTCACGATTCCGCACAAGGAAGCCGCCTGCCGGCTGGTTGAGCGTCGAGACCAGGCGGCGGAAGAAATCGGCGCGGTGAACACGCTATGGTTCGAGGCCGGCGTGCTTTGCGGCGGCAACACCGATGCGGTGGGCTTCGCCGCCAACCTTGATGAGCGCGCGCCCGGCTGGGCCGAAAACCGCGGAACCGTGGTGGTGCTCGGAGCAGGCGGAGCCGCCCGCGCCGTGCTCTTTGCGCTCAGGCAGCGCGGCTATCGCGATATCAGGGTCGTTAACCGGACGATGGCGCGCGCCGTCGAACTGGCGGACCAGTTCGGCCCCGGCGTAACGGCTCACGCTCCAGGTGCGGCGACCGAGTTGCTCGGCGATGCGGACCTGCTTGTCAACACAACCGCGCTCGGCATGTACGGCAATGCCGAGATCGCCGTCGACCCGGCAACTTTGCCCGACCGGGCGATTGTGACCGACATCGTTTATGTCCCGCTCGAAACGCCGCTGCTAGCGGCTGCACGCCGGCGCGGGCTGAAGACCGTCGATGGGCTCGGCATGTTGCTGCATCAGGCGGTTCCAGGCTTCGAACACTGGTTCGGCAGGCGACCGGAGGTCGATGCGGAGCTGCGCAGGCTGATCGTCGGCGACCTCGAGACCGCATCATGATCGTGCTCGGCCTTACCGGATCAATCGGGATGGGCAAATCGACCACCGCGAAAATGTTCAGGGAAGCCGGCGTGCCGGTGCACGATTCCGATGAAACGGTGCATCGCCTCTATACCGGCAAGGCAGCGCCGCTGATCGAGGAGGCGTTTCCGGGAACGGTGCGGGGCGGAACGGTCGATCGGGCGCAGCTCGCCGCCCAGGTTCTCGGCAGGCCGGAAGCGATGAAGAAGCTCGAGTCGATCATCCACCCGCTGGTCCGTGCCGATGCCGACGCCTTTGTCACGCGCCACCGCGACGCCAAAACGCCGCTGGTGGTGCTCGATATCCCGCTTCTGTTCGAGACCGGCGGCCGCGGCCGCGTCGAGAAGGTCGTCGTTGTCACCGCCCCGGCCGAGGTCCAGCGCGAGCGCGTACTGGCCCGGCCCGGCATGACCGAGGAAAAGCTCGACGCAATCCTGGCCAGCCAAGTTCCGGACGCCGAAAAGCGCCGGCAGGCTGATTTCATCATCGACAGCAGCCAGGGCCTGGAAGCCGCGCGGGCCGAAGTCGCCCGCATCATCGCCGACTTGACCGGGGACAAACCAACGGGCTAACAGCGCCGCCCTTGCTCAAAAAGCCCGCTGCGGCCAAGCTTGGCCGTGGAGTGATTCGGTACCAATGCGCGAAATCATATTCGATACGGAAACGACCGGGCTCGACGCGCGAGACGACCGTATCATCGAGATCGGCGGCGTCGAGCTCGTCAACCGCTTCCCCACCGGCCGCAATTTCCATGTTTTCATCAATCCGCAAGGCCGCGACGTGCATCCGGACGCGCAGGCCGTGCACGGTATCAGCAATGCCGACCTTAAGGACAAGCCGCCGTTCGCGGAGATCGCCGGCCAGTTCCTCGAATTTGTCGATGGCGCCAAGCTGGTCGCGCACAATGCCGGCTTCGACATGGGCTTCATCAATGCCGAACTGGGGCGGCTCGGCGCGCCGGCGATCGGTCCGGACCGGGTCGTCGACACTCTGGCCCTGGCGCGGCGCAAGCACCCGATGGGGCCGAATTCACTCGACGCGCTCTGCCGGCGCTACGGCATCGACAACAGCCGCCGCACCAAGCATGGCGCGCTGCTCGATTCGGAGCTTCTGGCCGAAGTCTATATCGAGCTGATCGGCGGCAAGCAGGCAGCGCTTATCCTGGACGCGGTCGCGTCAACGCCGGCAGGCGGCGCCGCAATGATTCACGTGGAACTTTCCATCCAGGCGCGGCCGGAGCCGCTGCCCTCGCGGCTGACGGACGATGAACGCGCCAACCATGCCAGGCTGGTCGCCGAGCTGGGCGAAAAGTCGATCTGGGCGCAGCTGCGCCAGGACCGGTCGGACCTGCGGGTTCAGGCGTAAAAAACCCGGCGCGAGGCCGGGTTTTTCATTTCCGTGTCCAGGTCGCCTGACGTCAGCTGACCTTGACCTTGGAGGCCGTCTTGTCCTCCGCCATCTTCTGCTGGAACATCTGCGCGAAGTCGATCGGATCGAGCATCAGCGGCGGGAAACCGCCATTGCGGGTGGCTTCGGCGATGATCTGGCGTGCGAAGGGGAACAGCAGCCGTGGGCACTCGATGAACAGCAGCGGCAGCATGTGCTCCTGCGGGAAACCCTCGATGCGGAATACGCCGCCATAGACGAGCTCGACATTGAACAGCACGTCCTTGTCGAAGGAGGCCTTGGCGTTCAGCGACAGATTGACGTCGAATTCCTTCTCCGACAGCGGATTGGCGTTGACGTTGACGCTGATGTTGATGCCCGGGGCCTTGTCGCGGCCGCGCAGTGAATTAGGCGCGCCGGGGCTCTCGAAGGAAAGATCCTTCACATATTGGGCAAGCACGTTGAGCGAAGCCTGGGTCGTTCCGGCGTTTCCGTTTCCGCTGATCGGCGTTCCGGCCGACTCGTTTTCTTTTTCTTTGCTGGCCATCAGCCACGGTCCTCTTGGTTCAGCCGCGCGGCGGCCCGTTTAAATCGAGCGTTCGCTAGCATGCGCGGCATGCCAAGACAAGGAAAAGGGCTCTTGCCGTCACTCGTCGTCTATCTGTCGCCAGGGCGATCCCGGAGACCCCCCTTTCGAATAGTCGTCGGGATCGAGGTCGATGGTGCGGCCGCGTCCCCTCCGGGCAAAGCCACCGCCCATCGTGGAAAAATCGGTTGCGAAATTGACGCGACTTTTCAGGAACCGCCAGCCGAGGTCGCGCACCTTCGGTACGAACAGCAGTATGCCGAGGATGTCGGTCAGGAAGCCAGGAATGAGCAGGAGGAAACCTGCGAGGAGGATCATGATGCCGTGGGCGAGCTCCCGCCCCGGGTCGCGCCCGGCCTCGATGTCGCGGCGGATGCGCGTCATGACCCCGAAGCCCTGGAAGCGCATCAGCATGGCGCCGGCAATGCCGGTCGCCACGATGAGCCCGAGCGTGGCGAGAACCCCGATCTGACGGCCGACCAGCACGAAGCCTGCTATTTCCAGGAGCGGAAGCACAAGCAGGAAGAGGGGGATGAAGGGAATGCGCACGAAACCGCCAGGGCTGGAGTTGGAATGGGCATGGGCCAGTCAATGCTGGCGCATCGCTCCACAGATAGGTATGCACGGCTTTAATTTGAATGATTGCGGCATGCGTTCTATATGCAGTGATTGAACAGCGCGACGCGGCGCCGGACGGCGATCTCGCCATCCCAAGCCCGCTGGGACACGGGATCGGTTGGCGGAAGACATGGAATTCTTCGATTTCGGCACGATATTTTTTCTGATCGCGGCTGTCGTGATCTTTTTTCAGCTCCGCAACGTGCTGGGCCGCCGGACCGGCAGTGAGCGGCCGCCTTTCGATCCCTATACGGCCGGCCGCGCGCGCACCAAGGATGCGGCGGCAAAACCTGAAAACGTCGTCTCCCTGCCGCGCAAGCGCACGGCTGCCGAAACCGAGGAAAGCTTCGCCGCCATCGACGCTTTCGCCAAGCCCGGAACCGAGCTGAACAAGGGGCTTCGCTCGATCAAGGAAGCCGATCCGTCCTTCGACCCCAAGAATTTCGTCGACGGCGCGAAGATGGCCTATGAGATGATCGTCATGGCCTATGCCGACGGCGACCGCAAAACGCTGAAAAACCTGCTTTCCCGGGAGGTCTATGACGGCTTCGTCGCGGCGATCGCCGACCGCGAGAAGCGCAACGAGAAAATCCAGTCTTCCTTTGTCGGCATAAACAAGGCCGACATCGTCTCGGCCGAGATGAAAAATGGCGAAGCCCACATTACGCTGCGCATTGTCAGCGAGCTGATCTCTGCGACCCGCGACAATGCCGGCGCCGTCATAGACGGCGATCCTGAAACGGTCGCCGAGGTCAAGGATGTCTGGACCTTCGCCCGTGACACGCGGTCGCGCGATCCGAACTGGAAGCTGGTCGCGACCGAAGAGGAAGACTGACGCTCGACGGCCGGGGGTCCGTTCGGTGCCGCTTTCGCCTGCCTTCCAGATTGTCTCCTTTGCCGATCTGCCGGGCTGGATCGCGGACGATCAATCCGGCGCTTTCGAAGCGTTTCGGCGCTCGGCCTTGTATGTCCTGTCGAAGCCGTATCGCTCCGGCGCGCTGGGCGTGGTTTTTTCCAGCTTTGCCGAAGCTTATGAGGCTGCGCGGGCGACGAAATCCCTGACGCATGCGGAGGCGAAAGCCTTTTTCGAGATTTACTTCGTGCCGGCCCGCATCGTGCCGGAAGATTCTGGTTCCGGTCTAGTCACCGGGTTTTACGAGCCCGAGGTCGAGGCGTCGCCGGTCCGTACGGAGCGCTTTTGCGTGCCGCTGCTTTCGCGCCCGGCAGATCTCGTTGATATCGACGATGAAAACCGCCCGGACGGAATGGACCCTTATCTCGCGTTCGCCAGGCAAACCGAAGCTGGGTTGGTCGAATATTTCGACCGCACGGCGATCGAAACCGGCGCGCTTGCCGGGCAGAACCTAGAAATCGCCTGGCTCGAGAGCAAGGTGGACGCCTTCTTCATTCACGTGCAGGGCGCAGCGCGGCTCCATATGCCCGACGGCTCGCTCCGGCGCGTCACTTATGCCGCCAAATCCGGCCAGCGCTTTTCCGGCCCGGGGAAGATGCTCGCCGACCTCGGCGAAATCCCGCTGAGCGAGGTGACCATGCAGTCGATAAGGGCATGGCTCGCGCGAAATCCGGACCGCGTCGATGAGATACTGCAGCGGAACCGCTCCTATATCTTCTTTCGCGAAGCGCCGGTCGACGACCCGGCGCTCGGCCCCATAGCTGCGGCCAAAGTGCCGCTGACGCCCGGCCGATCGATCGCCGTGGACCGGCTGCTGCACACATTCGGTACGCCTTTCTTCATCGACGCACCGTCGCTGACCTCCTTCGGCGGAAAGCCCTTCCGCCGGCTGATGATCGCGCAGGACACCGGATCGGCGATCGTCGGCGCGGCGCGCGGCGACCTTTTTGCCGGCTCCGGCGATGAAGCCGGCGAAATAGCCGGCGTGGTACGCAACGAGGCGGATTTCTTCGCGCTCATCCCCCGCGCTTTGGCCGAGGCAGCGCCATGAGCAGGCCTTCGGACAGGAGCCTGAGTGACGAAGACCGCGTCTTGTGGAATCTCGTCGCCCGCTCGGCAAAACCGCTGAAGGGCAAGCGGGCGGTCGACATTCCCGAGCCTCCTCCGGCGTCGATGGAAGACGCGATGGAAACGGTTGCACCCAAGCCCGCCGTTTCGCCTGCCGCCCGGCCGAAGCAGATCGTCTCGCATTCCCTCGACAGACCGACATACGAGAAGCTGGCGAAGGGCCGGCTGCCGATCGAGGGCCGCGTCGACCTGCACGGCATGAGCCAGGAGCAGGCTTATTCGCTGCTGCTTTCCTTCCTGCACCGGGCCCATGCCGGCGGCGTGCGCTACGTGCTGGTGATCACCGGCAAAGGCTCGTCGTCGGGAGGTGAGGGCGTGTTGCGGCGCGCCGTTCCGGCCTGGCTCTCGACCGCGCCGTTCCGGCCGCTCGTCAGCAGCCATGATCACGCCGCCCGTAACCATGGCGGCGCCGGCGCGCTCTATGTCCGGCTGCGCCGGCATCCTGCGAAAAACCCGTGACGCCGTTCGGGGCGAAGATGCGGGCGCTCAGGCGCGAGCGTGGCGTCAGCCAGAAGGACATGGCCAGGGCGCTGGGTGTCAGCGCCGCCTATTTGTCGGCGCTGGAACATGGCCGCCGCGGCGCGCCGGGATGGGCGCTGGTGCAGAAAATCATCGGCTACTTCAACGTGATCTGGGATGATGCGGAGGAGCTGGAGCGGCTGGCCGAGACGTCGCATCCGCGCGTCATCGTAGACACGTCGGGCTTGTCACCAGTCGCTACCGAACTGGCGAACCTGCTTGCGGCAAGCATAGGCCGGCTTGAACCTGATCAGATCCGCAGCCTGATCGACCAGGTTGAGGCAGCGCTGGAGAAGCGGCGGTAGCGTACGAACGGAGGTTCGGGTCGTGGAAAACTAAAACAGGGCCCTCAGCTCCGGCAGCTTCTCGTTGACGAGCCAGCCATAATAATTCTCTTCCGGAAGCCTAGGCTCTTGCCCTTCCGCGAAGCGCTTCTCGTTCTCGGCCTTGAGCGCGTAGGCGCGGGCTTCCGGATCGCCGACATTATACAGCGTCGCGGTGATGCCGGGATTTTGCGAGATGTCGAAGCCGGCGATCGTCCGGTAGGCGTCAATCGACTTTTTCAGCGTCGCCGCCACATAGGGAAGGGTCAGGTCCGGATCCATGATGGTTTCGTAGACGTGGTTCGGCTGCCCGGCGTCGAGCTTCGGCAGGCCAGAGACCTGATGCACCAGATCGCTCATCTGCAGCGCGGTCAGCGGGTTGAGCTGACCGATGCCGAAGGTCTGCCCGGCATAGAAGGGCTGGAAAAAGGTGGCGCTGAAGCGGTCGTCGGGATAGGAGACGCCGCCCACCGTCCGGCCGCGGAATTCCCGGTTCCAGACGCGCTCGCGGCAGGTCCACACCTTATAGCTGTCCGACAGGTCCGCGCAGGCTGAAAATTCCGGCCGTGCGATGAAATCGACGATGTCTTCCTCACCGTAGCTGAAGGTCAGCTGGCTGCTGAGGTAGGACACCGCCTTGACGTAGTAAGTCTGCAGCCGGTCATAGGCGTCGACATTATAAGTGTGCTCGCCGACGATCGCGCCGGCAATGTGGATGGGGTCGATGCCGTAGGCGTCGGCCGTCGCCCTGATCTTGGAGCGCAACTCCTGGTCGCTCTGCAACAGGGCATAGACTTTGCGGTACTTGGCGTCGAAGCTGGTCTTGCCGGCCTGCGTGCGCTTGGCCGACGCGCCCGGGACGCCGGGCTGTTCCGGGTACCGATTGCCCACGGGCACGATCGTTTGCGCCTGCGCAATACCGGCGCCAAGCGCCAGGATCAGCGCAACCGCCAAGGAAAATGATCTCGTCATGTGCCGCCGCAACCCCATGGCCCCACAGCCGCGCAACCTAGGTAAAGCCCGAATAGGAGTCGAGTCCCTGTTGCCCGGCGTTCTTCGCCGGCCCCCCACCCGGTGCCGGCCCTTTAAAGGATGAATCGCGACAAATCTGTGTTCTTGGACAGGTCGCCGACGTTCTTCTGGACATAGTCGGCGTCGATCGTGATCTCCGAGCCGGAGCGGTCCGGTGCGTTGTAGGAGATGTCGTCGAGCACCCGCTCCATCACCGTCTGCAGGCGGCGCGCGCCGATATTCTCCAGGCTCGCATTGAGGTCGACCGCAATTCCGGCCAGGCTGTCGATAGCGTCCTCGGTAAAGTCCAGCTTCACGCCTTCCGTATCCATCAGGGCGACGTACTGCTTGATCAGGCTTGCTTCCGGTTCGGTGAGAATGCGACGGAAATCGTCTTTTTCCAGCGCCCGCAACTCGACGCGGATGGGCAGCCGGCCCTGCAATTCCGGCAGAAGATCCGACGGCTTCGACACGTGGAAAGCGCCGGAGGCGATGAACAAGATATGGTCTGTCTTGATCGGCCCGTATTTGGTGGCGACCGTGGTGCCTTCGACCAGCGGCAGCAAATCGCGCTGCACACCTTCGCGGCTGACGCCGGCGCCCATGCCGCCGTCGCGCGCCGCGATCTTGTCGATCTCGTCGAGGAAGACGATGCCGTCGTTCTGCGCCGACTGCAGCGCCAACTGCACGACCTGGTCCTGATCGAGAAGCTTGTCGGACTCGTCGTCGATCAGGTGGGAGTAGGACTCCTTCACCGTCGTCTTGCGGGTCTTGGTGCGCTGGCCGCCCATCGCCTTGTTGAGCATGTCGCTGATGTTCATGACGCCGATATTGGCTCCGGGCATGCCGGGTATCTCGAAGCTCGGCAGGCCGCCGGTTCCGGTATCGGCCACCTCGATCTCGATCTCCTTGTCGTCGAGCTCGCCGTCGCGCAGCTTCCTGCGGAAGCTGTCGCGGGTAGCCGGGCTCGCCGTCTTGCCAACCAGCGCTTCCAGCACGCGCTCCTCCGCATTGAGATGCGCCCGAGCCTTGACTTCCTCACGCATCTTTTCACGTACGAGGCCGATGGCGACCTCGACCAGATCGCGGATGATCTGCTCGACATCGCGCCCGACATAACCGACCTCGGTGAACTTGGTCGCCTCGACCTTGATGAAGGGCGCGCCCGCCAGCCGGGCGAGGCGGCGTGAAATCTCGGTCTTGCCGACGCCGGTGGGGCCGATCATCAGGATATTCTTCGGCATCACCTCTTCGCGCATCTCGCCTTCGAGCTGCTGCCGACGCCAGCGGTTGCGCAGCGCGATGGCGACCGCGCGCTTGGCGTCCTTCTGGCCGATAATGTAGCGGTCGAGCTCGGAAACGATTTCGCGGGGGGAAAATGTGGTCATTGTAAATGCTCTTTGACTGACTCAAGTCTGCAGGTGGCGCAGATGGGAACCGGGAAGCCGCAGTGCAATAGTCGGCGGCAGCATGCCAAGCAGCAAGCCTCGCAGGCGGCGCCAGCCGGCGCTTAGAACCAGCACGATTGCGCCGAGCATGAGGATGGTAAGCGGCACGACACCGTCGATAAGCCCGCTCGCGCCGACCAGCGAGGCGAAGGCAATGCCGGCATAGGACAGTCCGGAGACCAGCACGGCGCGCCGATCGACCAGGACCGCGACGACAGCAAGCACGGAGAACACGGCGAGGATGCCCCAGGCCGAAGCCGTGCTGGTCATTTCCGATTCCGGCGCAAAGCCGCGGATCAGGGGATGCACGATCATCGGCGCCGCCAGAAGATGGAGCCAGAACGCGATGTCGGTGCGGCGTGTCACCCGCTGCGGGTCGCTCATGTCGAAGCGCATGGCGAGCGCGAACACGGCGAGACCGCAGATCAGCACGATATAGGTAGACGCATATTCGACGAAGTCCGGCGCCGCCGTGTAAAGCAGGCCAACGACGGCGCCGACAAGCGCCAGCATACCGGCTGCGATCGTAATCGGAACGCGAAAACGCCAGTAGTGCAACCCTGCGCCGGCCACCGTCACCAGCGCGGCGCCTGCGACCGCCAGCGGATCATCGAAGCGCAGTCGACCGAAGCCGAGGCCAGGGAGGAAACCCGCAGTCTGTTCGGTGAGGGTATCGAACGCATGATAGAACGCAAGGAATACCGCGGCGGTGTAGACGATCAGCAGGACGATGCTGGGCAGCGCCATGCGCCGCGCTCGGGTGAAGAATTCGGCCAGGCCCCACGCGGTCACTGCCAGAATGGCGGCTGTTCCGAAAAGGCTGAACGCCTCGTAGGCAAAATAGCTAAGGGCGCCAAGAAAGAGCGCGAGGCCGATCGTCACGAAGATATCGCCAAAGCCGCTGATGAAGCGCAGCTTCTCGTCGTCCTCCGGTTCCGATGCCGCGACCTGCACGACCTCCAGATCGCGAAGGCCCTGTGCCTGTTCGGCCGACAGCAGTCCCTGCGCTACGGCGGCCTGCAGGGTGTTTTCCGAGATGGCGCGGACGGGAATGTTCATTGCAACGGTCATGGCGTCACACAGGCCCAGATTGCCACTGCTTGATGAACTCGAATGGGTGCAGCAGCATGATCACGTTGAGGGTCAGGTTATCGCGGATGACGAGGCCCACGCCTATTTCGAAGGCGAGCGCGAGGGTCACGGTCAACCATATAGGGAGCCGCGCGGCCATGGCAAAGCCCAGCACCATCCACAGCGTGTCGGACACCGAGTTGATGACGCTGTCGCCGAAATAATCGAGCGAGATCGTCGAGTCGCGGTAGCGGTTGATGATGAAGTCGGTGTTTTCCAGAAGCTCCCAGCCAGCCTCGATCACCACGGCGAATGCCAGGCGGACGCCGACATTGACGCGCGGCATGACCAGCCAGAGCAGCCAATAGAACAGGAAGCCGTGGATGATATGCGAGAACGTGTACCAGTCGGCGAGGTGCTGACTGTTCTCGCTGCTCAGCGCCTGGCCGTGCCAGAACTTGACCGTTCCGCATTCGCAGATCGGCGGCTGGCCCATAATGTAGAGCGCGATGCCCTGCGCGGCGATCAGCGCGGCGGCCACGAGTACCCCGGCCAGGAAAATGCGCCTGTGTCCCGCGGCTTGCGGATCTACCGCCTGCGTTACGGTCATGAAAATTCCCCCTCTTCATTGTCGCGCGCCATCATCAGCGCGGGACCATAGACCGATGTGCGCTTGTCGAAGGCCTTGAAGCCGGCCTTTTCGTAGGCTCGAATCGCCCGGAGATTTGCCGGGTCCGGATCGATTATCACGCGCGGCGTCCCCTCCGCGAAGAGTTCTTCGACGAATTGCCGCACGATCGCCGATCCGTGGCCGATGCCGACCAGATCCGGGACGCCGATCGAAAGGTCGATGCCGAGCGTGCCGAAGGGCTGGTCCTGGTAGGGATGGTCGTCTTCCAGATGCGGGTCGTAGCTCTGGAGATAGCCGATCGGCCTGCCGTCGAGCTCGATGATCAGCGGTTCGACGGAGATGCTGTCGATATGCTCGCGGATCGACGCGATTTGTTCATCGGGATCGTCCCACCATTCCGCCACATGCGGTTCGGCGAGCCAGCCGGCGATCATCTCAAGATCGTCGGGCGTCACCGGCCGGAAGCTGTACCGGGGCTTCGACCTATGCGGCATCGAGGGTTTCGATGACGAAATTGCTGTTGGTGTAGACGCAGATCTCCGACGCGATCAGCATCGCCCTGCGGGCGATCTCCTCGGCATCCTTTTCGGTGTCCAGCAGCGCGCGCGCGGCCGCCAGCGCGAAATTGCCGCCGGAGCCGATCGCCATGACGCCCTGTTCGGGCTCCAGCACGTCGCCGGTGCCGGTCAGCGCGAGAGAAACATTCTTGTCGGCGACCAGCATCATCGCTTCGAGCCGCCGCAGATAGCGGTCGGTGCGCCAATCTTTGGCGAGTTCCACGCAGGCGCGCGTCAACTGGTCGGGATATTGCTCAAGCTTGGCCTCGAGGCGCTCGAGCAGGGTGAAGGCGTCGGCGGTCGCACCGGCGAAGCCGGCGATCACGTTGCCCTTGCCGAGGCGGCGCACCTTCTTGGCGTTGCCCTTCATGATGGTCTGGCCAAGGCTGACCTGGCCGTCGCCGGCGATAACGACTTTTCCGCCCTTGCGCACCGTGATGATGGTCGTGGCGTGCATGGTCAGTTCATTCGACATGTTTTGCTCCGATTTCGCGCGATTCCCATGAAGGCGAAGGGCGCGGTACGAGGGATGGTTGCGATCATATGTATGCGACGCCCTGCCGAATGCAATCCGGGGTGTGCGGCACCGTGGCCTCCAGTCCCAGACCGGCAAAGCGGCGGTTGGGGAGAGGGCAAGGTGCGTCCTTCGAGGCTCGCTTCGCTCGCACCTCATCCTTCGACAGGCTCAGGATGAAGGAGGTTGGGCGCCGACCGTCAATCTTGAAGGTTTAGCCGAACACACGATCCTCATCCTGAGGTGCGAGCCCCCGGGTCTTGCCTTTGGCAAGCCCGAGGACAGGCTCCGCGAGCCTCGAAGGACGCACTTCTCCCTTGCCACGCCCGCTCTCGCGTCTGGCCATTGAGGTAGTCGGGAAGACGGGCGGGCAGGAAAGCGCCGCACGAATTCGTAAACAAGAACAGGCACTCCCCATGCCCGCCCGCCAGGTGTCTGTCGCCACGGTCGACCGGTCACGCGCCCCGCTCCATGTTCTTTCCATGGACAATGGCGCGCGGATGATCCGCCTTCCCTCAACAAAGCATTGGCGCTTCGCTCCGGAATGCCGGCCCGTCGGACGCCCTCAGGCCCGTGGGAACCGAATCCACGGGGAGAGGTCACCGCCGCCCTACCGATCCCCGGTCCGGAACCGGTTCCCGCAAGGGCGATGCCGAGGATTATGCGGGAAGGGCAGGATGTGTGAACAAATCCGGTGCGAAGATTCTTCCCGCCGGCTGTTATGCCATTGATCCGCAACAGTTCTTTTTGCGAACGAGCCGAAATGGGGATGGATTCTATCCACAGTTGGGTGGCAGCGCCCCCTCCACCGCCTTCGGCGGTCCCCCTCCCCCGTAAACGGGGGAGGATCAACGGCGTCGTGGAGGTTCCCCTCAAGCGGCCGGCGGCACCAGTCGGAAATCGGGCAGTTCGCGCAGCGCCAGTTCCGGGCCCGCCGGCGAATAGACGACGAAAAGCTGCATCAGCCCGTCGCCGGTGTTCGTCGTCGAATGGAAGCGGCTTTCGGGCACATAGATCGTGCAGCCGGGCCCGACCTTCCGCACTACCGGATTGCCCTCTTCGTCCTCGACCATCTGCTCGCCGGTTCCGGAAATCACGAAGATGATCTCCTCCGCGCCCGGATGGTTGTGCCGGGCATGGCCCTGGCCCTTCTGCAGATCGACCACGCCGCCGGAGAACCGCGCCGCACCATTGACCTCCGGCGCCACCGTCAGCGCCAGCCTGCCCCAGTCGAAGGCGAAGGTGTCGACCTCTTTCGGATAGACGAAATTCCGTTCCCTGGTCATGCGGCTCCTCCCCTGTTTTCCGTCGGCGCCCCGAGCGCCAGCCCCTTGAATGTCTCGGTCTGACTGCGAATGGCGGTTTCGGCAGGCAGCCGCTCCATCGAGCTCGCGCCATAAAAACCGTGGCATCCGGTGCAGCGGTCGAGAATGTATTTTGCATCGCCGGGCATGGAAATCGGCCCGCCATGGCAGAGCACGAAGACGTCCTTGCGCACCGAGCGCGCCGCCTCGGCAATCGCATCGATTTCCGTGACGCAGTCGTCGAGCGACTTGGCCGAGGTTGCTCCGATCGTGCCTCCCGTCGTGACGCCCATATGCGCAACGATAACATCGGCGCCGGCGCGGGTCATGGCGCGGGCCTCTTCCGGGTTGAACACGTATGGCGTGGTCAGCAGATCGAGCTTGTGCGCCTCCGCGATCATGTCGACCTCGAGCGAAAAACCCATGCCGGTTTCCTCGAAGCTTTGCCGCATGGAGCCGTCGAACAGGCCGATGGTGGGAAAATTCTGCACGCCGGAAAAGCCCATCGCCTTCAGCTCGGCCAGCAGCAGCGGCATGATGACGAACGGATCGGTGCCGTTGACGCCGGCCAGCACCGGCGTGTGCTTCACCACCGGCAGCACCTCGTAGGCCATCTCCTTGACGATCTCGTTGGCGTTGCCATAGGCGAGCAGCCCGGCGGCCGAGCCGCGGCCCGCCATGCGGTAGCGGCCGGAATTGTAGATGATGATGAGGTCGATGCCGCCCGCTTCCTCAGCCTTGGCCGAGATGCCGGTGCCGGCGCCGCCGCCGACGATCGGCTGGCCGCGATCCACCATGGCGCGGAATTTTTCGAGAATTTGCTGGCGGGGAATTGCGGGCATTCAGGCTCTCATTGTCTGGCGATTTCACGGAACGCCGCGACAGCGGCCTCGGCGAATTGCGGGTCGTTGATGTGGAGAGGCAGCCGCTCGATCCGGCGCTGCGGCGCCTGCGTGACGGCAGCTTCGATTGCGGTGAAAATCTCTTCGTCGGCCTCCGGATCGAAGAAGGCGCCGCCTTCAATGTCGAGCGCCGAAACGCCCTTTTCGGGGATGAGAAAGCGCACCGGTCCTTCGCAGGCGTTGAGCTTGCGGCCGATCCAGGCGCCGATCTCCCGGCATTCCTCGGCGGTCGTGCGCATCAGCGTGACGTTGGGGTTGTGCTGGTAAAGCAGCCGCGCCTGCCACGGCGCCGGTACGGTTTCGGGCGCCCAGAAATTGACCATGTCGAGTGCTCCCGTCGAGCCGACGTAGGGGATTTTCGTTCGCGCAATCGCGTCGAGCCGGTCCTCGCCGGCGGGCAGCACGCCGCCGAACAGGAGGTCGCAGATCTCCGTCGTGGTGATGTCGATGACGCCCGCGAGCATGCCGGAATCGGCAAGTTTTTCCATCGTCCGCCCGCCGGTTCCGGTGGCGTGGAAGACGAGGCAGTCGTAGTCGGGGCGCAGCGCCTCGCTGATCGCCGTCACGCAGGGCGTGGTGACGCCGAACATGGTCAGGCCGAGCGCCGGCTTGCCGGCCATGACGGGCGGCGGATTGGCCGCCATCGCGACGATCGCCTGCGCCGCATTGTGCAAAATGGCGCGGCTGATGCGGTTGAGCCCGGCCATATCGGTGATCGACGGCACCATGATGATGTCGGAGACGCCGACATAAGGGGCGACGTCGCCGGAGGCGAGCGTCGAGACCATGAGCTTGGGCAGGCCGAGCGGCAGTTCGCGCATGCCGGCGGTCACGATCGAGGTGCCGCCGCCGCCGCCGATGCCGATGATGCCGCTTATGTCGTCGCGGGTTTTTATGAAGCCGGCGAAGGCGGCCGCCATCGCCGCGACGGCTCGGCCGCGATCACCCGATGAGAGATCGGATTTGATGTTGTCGGGAGCGCCGGCCACCACTTCGGCGGCGGAGATATCCGCGGGCCGCGCGGGCGTCGTGATGCCGATGTCGACCCGCAGCGGCATTCCGCCCGCAGCCGCTATCGCGGCTGTCAGGTAGTCGAGCTCTTCGCCCTTGGTGTCGGCCGTGCCGACGACGTAAATGCGCTTCACCGCGCTCCTCCGAGGCTCGTCCCGCCGCGTCGCCTGCGCCCAAAAATGAGCGTTGCAATTTTTTGAGACGCGCGTATCGTATTGATATGGATGTCTCACGTCAACAATCGACAAGCGCTGTGGATGAGGCAGAGCGCGGGCCAAAGGCGCGGACGCGCCGGCTGATGCTGGAGACCGCGACGCGCCTGATGCAGGGCGGTGCGACGCCGTCGGTCAGCGAGGCCGCCGAGGCGGCGGGCGTATCGCGAGCGACGGCCTATCGTTATTTTCCCAGCCAGGCCGCCCTGGTGCAGGCGGTCGTCGACGAGGGTCTCGGGCCTATCCTGACCTGGAGTTCGGAAAAGACCGATCCGGCGGAGCGGGTGGCCGATCTCATCGCCACTTCGCTGCCGCGCATCGAGGAATTCGAAGCCACCTTCAAGGCGGCGCTCAAGCTCTCGCTCGAACAGTGGGCAAAGCGACAGGCAGGGACACTGGGCGCGGAGCCGCAATTCACGCGCGGCCACCGCGTCGATCTGTTGCGCGATGCGCTGGCGCCGCTGCGCGGCTCGCTGCCGCCCAAACAAGTCGATCGCCTGGCGCAGGCGCTTTCACTGGTTTTCGGCGTTGAAGTCCTGATCGTTCTGAAGGACATTTGGGGTCTGGATGGCGAGCAAACGCGCGCGGTGGCCCAATGGGCGGCGGCGACGCTGGTGCGGGGAGCCGCAGGAGAACATGGGAGAGAGCATTAGGCGCTGGCCAAGGAACTGGTTCTACCAGATTGGGCCAGTTGCCAATCTGACATCCGCGGCCGGGCCCGTCAGCCTGGCGGAGTTTGCGGTGGCTTTGAAGCATAAACGAGTGACAATGAAGCCAAATCGAACCGAAAACTGCTTTCCGGCCGGCTCAACCACCGGAAGAAACAGCTTGACGACCGCTTTCGATTGGTAATACCAGATTGGAAGGAGGAGCTTGTCGGGTGTAAGCCCTAAATCGGTTCAAGAGGATGGCCTGGGAGGGTCTGAACCGCAAGCAGCGTTAAGGAGAACTACCAGGCCGGTGCGAAAAACCGGCTTGCCAACGATAGAGTGCACACAGGGAGGAACTTGTAATGCGCAAGACAGTAACCGGCATTCTTGCCGGTATCGGCTTTACTCTCGCCTGCGGAACATCGGCTTTCGCGCAGGAACTGACCATATTCTGGGCCGAATGGGATCCTGCCAACTATCTGCAGGAACTCGTCAACGAGTACGAAGCGGAAACCGGCGTCAAGGTTACCGTCGAGACCACCCCGTGGTCCGATTTCCAGACCAAGGCCTTCACCGAATTCAACGCCAAGGGATCGGCGTACGATATGGTGGTGGGCGACTCCCAGTGGATCGGCGCCGCCTCGGAAGGCGGCCACTATGTCGATCTCACCGAGTTCTTCAACAAGCACAAGCTCACCGAGGTGATGGCCCCGGCGACGGTGAAATACTACGCCGAATATCCGGCCAATTCCGGCAAGTACTGGTCCGTTCCTGCGGAAGGCGACGCCGTCGGCTGGTCCTATCGCAAGGACTGGTTCGAAGACCCGAAGGAAATGGAAGCCTTCAAGGCGAAATACGGCTACGACCTCGGCGTGCCGAAGGACTGGAAGCAGCTTCGCGACATCGCCGAATTCTTCCACCGCCCCGACGAGAAGCGCTACGGCGTCGCCATTTACACCGACAACTCCTATGACGCGCTGGTGATGGGCGTCGAGAACGCCATATTCTCCTTCGGCGGCGAGCTCGGTGACTATGCCACCTACAAAGTCGACGGCGTCGTCAACTCCGAGCAGAACATCAAGGCGCTGGAGGCGTACAAGGAACTCTACGGCTTCACGCCTCCGGGCTGGGCCAAGAGCTTCTTCATCGAGGACAACCAGGCGATCACAGAGAACCTGGCGGCGATGAGCATGAACTACTTCGCCTTCTTCCCGGCTCTCATCAACGAAGCCTCGAACCCGAACGCCAAGGGCACCGGCTTCTTCGCCAACCCGCCCGGACCGAACGGCGATCAGTACGCTGCGCTCGGCGGCCAGGGCATCTCGATCGTATCCTACTCGCAGAACCAGGAGGAGGCGTTCAAATTCCTGGAATGGTTCATCAAGGACGAGACCCAGAAGAAGTGGGCCGAGCTCGGCGGCTACACTGCCCATGCCAAGACGCTGGAATCGGAAGAGTTCCGCAAGGCGACGCCGTATAACGAAGCCTTCTACCAGACCATGTTCAAGGTGAAGGATTTCTGGGCTACGCCGGAATACGCCGAATTGCTGATCGCGATGAACCAGCGCCTCTACCCCTTCATCACCGGGGACCAGGGCACGGCCAAGGAAGCACTCGACGCCCTGGCTGCGGACTGGAACGCGACCTTCAAGAAGTACGGCCGCATGCAGTAACGGACTGAAGTCCCGGAGGGGGCGACCGCGCCCCCTCTTTTTCTTTTCCTGCGGGCTCTCAGAGGAGGAGAGTTTTGGCCACTGCCGTCATGACCACGCTGGATCCGAAATCGCGCGCCGCCTCGCGGGGCTTGAGCGACATCTCGATCCGAAACCTCTTCATCATCCCGACGATCGTTTTCCTGATCGTCTTCAACATCTTCCCGCTGCTCTATTCGCTTGGGTATTCGTTCACCGATTTCCGCGCCTCGACCAACGCGCCGGCGAATTTCGTCGGCCTCGCCAACTACCGGGCGCTGCTCAACGATCCGTTCATCTGGTCGAACTTCGCCATCACCGCGAAATACGTCATCGTCTCGGTCGCCGGACAGGTTCTTGTCGGCTTCGGCGTCGCCATGCTGTTGAACCGGGCGATCCCGTTCAAGGGGCTCATCACGACGCTGCTGCTGCTGCCGATGATGCTTTCCATGGCGGTCGTCGGCCTGTTCTGGAAGCTGCTCTACAACCCCTCCTGGGGCGTCATCAATTACGTGCTCGGCCTCGGCAATTTCGAATGGCTGTCCAACCCGGACATGGCCCTCTACGCCATCGCCATCACCGACATCTGGATGTGGTCGCCTTTCGTGATGCTGCTTTCGCTCGCCGGCCTCTCGGCCGTGCCGAAGCATCTTTACGAGGCGGCGGCGATCGACCGCGCCGGGCCGTTCTACACCTTCTTCCGAATCACTCTGCCGCTGGTAGCGCCGATCCTGATGATCGCGATCATCTTCAGGACCATGGAAGCGTTCAAGACCTTCGACCTCGCCTATATCCTGTCCAGCCAGCCGACGACCGAGGTCATCTCGATCCGGCTCTACAAAATGGCGTTCCAAGAATGGCAGACGGGCATGTCCTGCGCGCTCGCCTACATCGTGCTGATCATGGTTCTGGCCATCACCAACATCTACGTGAAGTATCTCAACAAGGTGAAGGAGCGCTGAGATGGCGGCAGTCCGCACATCGGGCGAAGTGGCGCTCAACCGGGTCGCGATCGTCGCCGTCCTGCTGATCACGCTGATCTTCCTGGCACCGATCTACTGGATTACAGCAACGGCCTTCAAGCCGCGCAATCTGGCGACCACGATCCCGCCGACCGTCGTGTTCACGCCCGAGATTTCGCCATTCGTGAAGCTTTTCACGAAGCGATCGCAACTGCGCGAAGCACCGTCGCCGGAGGAATACGAGGCGGCGCCGTGGTGGGAGCGCACGATCATGGACGGCGGCGAAAAGGTCGTTCGTTCCGGCCGCGGCGAAGTGCAGCTTTCCGGCTACCCTGACCGCTTCATGAACTCGCTGATCGTGGCGATCACCTCAACGGTGCTCGCGGTCGGCATGGGCACCTTCACTGCCTACGGTTTCTCCCGCTTCAAGGTGAAGGGCGAGGGCGACCTGCTGTTCTTCATCCTGTCGACGCGCATGCTGCCGCCGGTGGTGGTCGCGATCCCGATGTTCCTGATGTACCGCGCCGTCGGCCTCAACGACACGCATTGGGGCCTGATCATCCTCTATACGGCCTTCAACCTGTCCTTCTCGGTCTGGCTGATGAAGGGCTTCATGGACGAGATCCCGAAGGAATATGAGGAGGCGGCGCTGGTCGACGGCTATACCCGCATGCAGGCCTTCTTCAAGGTCGTGCTGCCCGAAGCCGCGACCGGCATCGCGGCTACCGCCGTATTCTGCTTCATCACCGCGTGGAACGAATACGCCTTCGCGCTGATCATGACCAACCGCCGCGCCCAGACCGCGCCGCCCTTCATCCCGAGCCAGGTAGGCTCCGGGCTGCCGGACTGGACCGTAATCGCCGCCGGCACGTTCCTGTTCCTGCTGCCGGTCGCGATCTTCACCTTCCTCCTGCGCAACCACCTGCTGCGCGGCATGTCCTTCGGAGCGATCCGCAAATGATCCGCAGCGACAAATTACAGAGGATCGCCGAAATCGTCATGGTGCTCGGCATCGTCGCGCTCTGCCAGCCATGGAATTTCTTCCTGCACCGTTACGGGCTGACCATCATCATCATCGGGCTGGTGACATTCCTGCTCACCAACTGGTTCGGCTCGAAGGTCGTGCCGGAGGATGTGGAAGCTCCAGTCAAAGAAGGTCACTCATGACCCAGATCGAGCTCAGAGGCGTCCAGAAATATTTCGGCGCGGTGCAGGTCATCAAGAACCTGAACCTGAAGATCGAGGACAATGAGTTCATCGTGCTGCTCGGCCAGTCTGGTTGCGGCAAGACCACGACGCTGCGCGCTATCGCCGGGCTGGAGACTATCGACGACGGCGACATATTGATCGACGGCGCGCCGGTGCAGCATCTCAAATGCTCGGACCGCGACATCGCGATGGTGTTCCAGTCCTTTTCGCTCTATCCGCATATGACGGTTTACGAGAACATCGCCTTTCCGCTGCGCGCTACACGTATCAGCCGGGGCGAGGTGGACAAGGAGGTGCGCGAGATCGCGAAGGTGTTGCGCATCACCGACCTCCTGGGCCGAAAGCCCTCGGCGCTTTCCGGCGGCGACATGCAGCGCGTCGCCATCGGCCGCGCGCTGGTCAGACGGCCGAAGGCGATGCTGATGGACGAGCCGATCGGCGCGCTGGACGCCAAACTGCGCGAGGAGATGCGGGCCGAGATCAAGCGGCTGCACCTGAAGCAGGGATCGACGACGATCTACGTGACGCACGACCAGATCGAGGCGATGAGCCTCGCCGACCGCATCGTCATCATGCATGAGGGCATCCTGCAGCAGGTCGGCACGCCCTCGGAAGTTTATGCCCATCCGGCCAACCTGTTCGTGGCGCAATTCGTCGGAAGCCCGGTGATGAATGTCGCCCCCGCCACCGTGTCCGAATCCGCAGGCGCGGCGCAGGTCACGGTCGAGGGCGCCGGCCAGGGCTTTGCCTTTCCGCGCGAACTGCTCTCCAGGCTGAACGGCAAGGCCTCAGCTGGCGGGCTCTCGCTGGGCATCCGGCCCGAAGGCGTCATCGTCGCGCATCAGGCCGGTGACGGCTTTCTTCCGGTTGAGGCGCACATCATCGAGCCGCTCGGCTCCTACGACATCGTCGACCTCAAGGTGGGCTCTCAGATGCTGCGCGCCCGCACCAGGAGCGGCTATGTCGCCAATGCCGGCGACCGGGTCTATGCCAAGCTCGACCCGGCGCAGGCGCACTTCTTCGACACGGAAAGCGGCAATTCGCTGGGGGTGAGGCTGTGAGGGTAGTGCTCGCCATCGTGCCCCCTCCAACATGCTTCGCATGGTCCCCCTTCCCCGCTTCGCAGGTGAGGAACCGCGAGCGTCGCCGTCTTGATCCTCCCCCGTTTACGGGGGAGGGGGACCGCCGAAGGCTGTGGAGGGGGCGAAGCATGCGCATCAAAGGCAACGCGATCTCTCGCGAGGGTGCGATCTGACATGGCCCATATCCAGCTTAAAAACATCACCAAGAAATTCGGTAACCACACCGCGCTGAAGGGGCTCGACCTTGAGATCGCCGACGGCGAATTCTTCGTACTGCTGGGCGAGACCGGCGCCGGCAAGACGACGACGCTGCGGCTCATCGCCGGGCTGGAAACGCCGACCGAGGGGCAGATTTTCATCGACGGCGTCGATGTCGGCGACTGGGGCGCGGCCGAGCGCGACGTGGCGCTGGTGCTGCAGCAATATTCGCTCTATCCGCGCTACACGGTGCGCCAGAACCTCGAATTCCCGCTGAAGTCGAAAATCCGGCGCATCGAACCGAAGGAGATCGAGGAGCGTGTCGCCCGTGCGGCAAAGACGCTGCGCATCGAGCATCTGCTGGAGCGCAAGACCGACCGGCTGTCGGGCGGCGAGATGCAGCGCGTCTCGATCGGCCGCGCCATCGTGCGCCAGCCGCGCGTCTTCCTCATGGACGAGCCGCTTTCGGCGCTCGACGCCAAACTGCGCGAGGCGCTCAGGACCGAGTTGAAAAACCTGCAAATGAATCTCGGCGAGACCTTCCTGTTCGTTACCCACGACCAGATCGAGGCGATGTCGATGGGAGACAAGATCGGCGTGCTCAACAACGGCCGTCTGGTGCAGACCGGCACGCCGAACGAGATCTACAACAACCCGCTCAACACCTTTGTCGCGCGCTCGGTCGGCTCGCCGCCGATGAACCTGCTCGACGGAAAACTGTCCGGCGGGCGGGCGATCGTGGCCCCGACGCGTTTCGAGCTGCCCTACGCCGGCGCGACCCAGGCCGGAGCGGCGGGAGAAGATCGCCCGCTCACCTTCGGCATCCGGCCCGAGGATATTTATCTGGAGCCCGGCGCTCCGGTCGAAGCCCAGGTGCATGACGTGGAAAACCACGGCGTCGAGAAGATCCTGACCTTGCGCGTCGGCGACGAGACCGTCCGGGCAACCGTGCCGGCCAGGACCGAAGTGGCCCTGGAAGAGTCGGTGCGCTTTGCCTGGAACCCGCAAAAGGTGGTGCTGTTCGATCAGGCCAGCGGCGTCAGCCTCCGTCACGCCCGCTGACGACCGCTACGATTGCGGCGGCCTGATATGCCCTGATCAGTGGCGGGTCAGCCACTCGTCGATTTCGCGCTCGGCGTCCTCTTGGGTTTTGCCGTGGGCATTCTGGATGCGCCCGGCCAGTTCCTTGCGCTTGCCGCTTATGACGTCGAGATCGTCATTGGTGAGCTTGCCCCACTTGCTCTGTACCTTGCCCTTGAACTGCTCCCAATTGCCTTCGACCTGATTCCAGTTCATCTGCGTCTCGGCTGCTCGCGGCTCGGATTCCGCGCCGGAGGACGAGCCCTCCCGGATCAAACCTTGTTGACTTGACCGTGAACGGTTCCGCTCCATTTTTTCGCACTGCAATTTCGCACTGCAATAAGGGAGCACGGGATTTGAGCATAGCGACAGAGATTTCAGGCAAGCGCCTGTTCATTCCAGCCCTGCGCGGCGTCTATGCCGGCCTGCACGACAGCGCCGAAACGCTGCTTCGCATCGTCGCCGGCGTGGCGCTTTTCACGCACGGCCTGGGCAAGATACGCGACCCCTTCGGCGCGGCCGGAATGGTCGAAGGGCTTGGGTTTTATCCCGGCACTTTCTGGTCGCCGCTGCTGTCGTTCACTGAATTCTTCGGCGGCATCCTGATCGCGATCGGCCTGCTCACCCGTCCGGCTGCCTTCGCGGCGATGATCGTCCTGCTGGTGACGGTGTGGTTCCACTGGGTCACCCAGGGCCAGGGTTATTCCGGGGCCGAAAAGTCGATCCTGTGGTCTGTGGTGTTTTTCTTCTTCGTCGTTCGCGGCGGCAATCGCCATTCGGTCGACGCCAAAATCGGCAGGGAATTCTGACAAGCACCGATCCACCGGTACAGGTCGAGAGCGTCGCCAGAACCGTTTCGCGGGGCCTTTCGTTTGAAGTACTTAGTTGAGAAGTTGCAGAACTAGGCGGGGCGAACCTGCCAAAAGAGCGCCGACGGCGAGGCCAACAAAACCGACTGCGATGGCTCCAAACCAACCATGGTGCTCCCATCCATAGGATGCACCGAACGCCGTCCCTCCGATGAGAAATGCCAGCACCCACGTGAAGCGCAATATGGCGAGCATTGGTTTCAGCATTTGTTAACTCAGCGCCCGGCCAGCACCTGGCGTTTGGCAAACGGGTCATGGTTGTGAGGGCTGGTCATTTAGTTCTATCGGTTCCTGATGTTCGCGCTGCGCCAACATACCATCCGAATACGGGTTCCGCACTCCTGAGTGCCGGCCCTGTAGTTTAACGGTAAAACACCCGTCTTATACACGGCACGTCTCCAGATTAGAGAGCGATCCCGGTTCGAACCCGGGCGGGGCCACCAGCTATCTCTTGTACTTCGCCGGCTCTTCGCATTCGGTGGCAGCGCTTGCCATGCAGCCACATCTGCGCTCTTTGCCTTTGCCGAGAAACCGATTAAAGACACGGCGAAGCCTCCCGGAGCCCGCCATGACCGAAATACTGCAAACGCCGAAGCTCGTGACCGTTTTCGGCGGCTCTGGCTTTCTGGGCCGCCATGTCGTGCAGGCTTTGGCCAGGCGGGGTTATCGGGTCCGCGTCGCCAGCCGGCGGCCGCATCTGGCGGGGCATTTGCAGCCGCTGGGCAATGTCGGGCAGATTCAGCCGATACAGGCCAATCTGCGCGTGCGCTGGTCAGTGGACCGCGCGGTGCAGGGAGCAGACCACGTCGTCAATCTGGTCGGCATTCTATACGAATCGGGCCGGCAGAAATTCTCGGCAGTGCAGGATTTCGGCGCCCGCGCAGTGGCCGAGGCGGCGCGTTCGGCAGGCGCGGGACTGACCCACGTCTCGGCGCTGGGCGCCGACATCAAAGGCGAGGCTGTCTATGCCAAGACCAAGGCGCAGGGTGAAATCGCCGTCCTCGAAACAGTTCCGGATGCGGTAATCTACCGTCCGTCGATCATATTCGGCCCGGAGGACGGTTTCTTCAACCGCTTCGCCAACATGGCGCGCTTTTCGCCTGTGCTGCCGCTGATCGGCGGCGGCGAGACGAAGTTCCAGCCGGTCTATGTCGGCGATGTCGCCGAAGCGATCGCGCGTTCGGTGGACGGTCAAGTCGGGGGCGGCACGATCTACGAACTCGGCGGGCCGCGGATCATGAGCTTCCGGCAATGCATGGAACAGATGCTCGAAACGATCGGCCGCAAGCGGCTGCTCGTGCCGGTGCCGTGGTGGCTCGCCTATATGAAGGCATCGTTCCTTGGCCTTCTGCCCAAGCCGCTCCTGACTTCGGATCAGGTGACGCTGCTCAAGACCGACAATATCGTCTCGGCTGAAGCCGAGGCGGAGCGGCGTACGCTTGCCGCCCTCGGCATACAGGGCCGTTCGACCGCAGCCATCCTGCCGACCTATCTCTGGCGCTATCGCCCGGCCGGGCAGTTCTCGCAGAAGACCGAAGCCTGACCGGGTCCGGGCGGTGGAGGCGTTCGCCGCCCTGCTGCCCGAAGGGCTGAGTGCCGCAGTTGCAGCGCTGCTGGTTGTCGCCAGCTTCTTCACTTCGGCGCTGACCGCCGCCTTCGGCGTCGGTGGCGGTGTCGCAATGCTTGCCCTGATGGGGCTGTTCGTTCCGGTCGCGGCGCTGATACCGGTGCATGGCGCGGTGCAGCTCGGCTCCAATACCGGCCGCGCCTGGCGCCAGCGCGGCAACGTCCGCATGGACGTCGCTATCCCGTTCATTGCCGGCAGCATTA
Organism: Allomesorhizobium camelthorni; assembly: GCF_011045125.1. Taxonomy (GTDB): domain Bacteria; phylum Pseudomonadota; class Alphaproteobacteria; order Rhizobiales; family Rhizobiaceae; genus Allomesorhizobium; species Allomesorhizobium camelthorni. Next base: position 426,171 of record NZ_JAAKZF010000001.1, read on the forward strand.
TCGGCGCGGTCGGCGGCGCTTTCCTTGTCGTCCAGCTTCCGGACGCGCTGCTCAAGCTGGTGCTGGGCGGCTTCATCATTGCGGTGACCTGGACGAAAATACCCGGCATCGAGCGGCTGGGGCGGGCCGGTCTCGCCGTGGCGAGTGCGGCGCTGGCGCTGATGACCATGTTCGTCGGCGCCACCGGACCACTGCTTTCGGCGGTTTTCGCGCAGATATTCGCCAATGACCGCAAGGCGCTGGTGGCCACGCATGCGGCCGGGATGACGGTGCAGCACGCGCTCAAGATTGTCGTGTTCGGTTTTGCCGGCTTCGCCTTTGGCGACTGGCTGCCCTTGATCGCGGTGATGATCGCCTCGGGCTTTCTGGGCACGCTCTACGGCACGAAGATGCTCGAGAACATGCCGGAAGAAACCTTCAAGAGATGGTTCCGCATCGGCATCACCATCCTCGCGCTCGATTTGCTGAGACGCGGGCTGGCGGGATTGTTGTGAACTCAGCCCACGAGGTAAAGCGCCGCGAGACCGGCGCCGCCGACGATCAGCCGCCACCAGCCGAACAGCGCGTAGCCATGGCTGGAGACGTAGTCGAGCAGGGAACGGACGACGACGACAGCCATGATGAAGGCCGCGATGAAACCGGCCACGATCACCGGCAGATCGGCCAATGACAGTATGTCACGGTTCTTGAAGAGGTCGTAGGCGAAGGCGCCCGCCATGGTCGGCATGGCCAGGAAGAACGAAAATTCGGCCGCCGAGCGCTTGTCGGCGCCCATCAGCAGGGAACCGACGATGGTGGCTCCCGAACGCGACGTGCCCGGGATCATGGAGAGGCATTGAACGAGGCCGATCTTGAAGCAGAGCGAGAGCGGAAATTGCTTCACGTCATGATATTTCGGCTTCAGCGTCAGGCGGTCGACCCACAACAGCACAAAGCCGCCGATGATCAGCATGATGCAGATCAGCTTCGGCGTTTCGAACAGCACGGTCTTGATGAAGCTGTGCGCCAGCGCGCCGATCACCGCGGCCGGCAGGAAGGCGACGAGGATACCGAGAACGAAACGGCGGGTTTTTGGATAATACGGCATTTCGGCCGCGATCCGCCACAGCCGGGCGGAATAGACGGTCAGGATGGCGAGAATCGCGCCAAGCTGGATCAGCACCTCGAAAGTCTTGCCGGTCGATTCGAAACCGAGGAAATGCCCGGCCAGGAGAATATGTCCCGTCGAGGACACCGGGATAAATTCGGTCAGGCCTTCGAGCATGCCAAGCAGCAGCGCTTCCACGATCGTCTGATTTTCCATCGGTCTCTCGGCTGGATGCTGTTGGCCGCTTGCTTGTCACGACGCGGAACTAACCCTATAGGTCGGGTCGACCATGACGGCCCGTCGATCGGGCGGGTCAACCTCTACCCGCGTCGCCGGCAATTGACCAGCGCACTTTTTATCGCAGGACCATGCTAACGCTTTTCCACCATCCCATGTTCGCTTCGTGCCGTTTCGTTCGTCTTGCCTTCGGCGAATATGGCGAGGAACTGGCGCTGATCGAGGAGAAGCCTTGGACGCGTCGGAAGGAATTCCTGGCGCTGAACGCGGCAGGAACGCTGCCTGTGCTGCTTGCGGAAGGCGACGTGCCGATCGTCGGCGCCAGCGTGATCGCCGAATATCTCGACGAAACCCGGGGCGTTCTGAAGCGCGAAAAGCGGCTGCTCGCCGAGGATCACATGGAGCGGGCCGAAATTCGCCGCCTGGTCGACTGGTATCTGACCAAGACCGAGAGCGAGGTGACCCGGCATCTGGTGCGCGAAAGGGTGCTGAAGCCGATGATGGCGGAGGCGCAGGGCGGCGGTTCGCCCGATTCGGGAGCCATCCGGGCCGCGCGCGCCAATATCCGCCAGCACATGAAGTACACGAACTGGCTGGCCGGAACGCGGCACTGGCTGGCTGGTCCAAGGATAACCTATGCCGACCTTGCCGCGGCCGCGGCGATTTCCGTGCTCGACTATCTCGGCGAGGTGGACTGGCGCGACCACAATGCCGCGCGCGAATGGTATACTCGCGTGAAATCGCGGCCCTCCTTCCGCCCGCTGCTGGGCGACCGGGTGCGCGGCCTTTCGCCGGTGTCTCACTATGCGGACCTCGATTTCTGAAAAGCCTCAACGGAGCGCGCGCCTGCGGCAGATGATCGACCGCGAGGCGAGGCTGGCCGGTTTCGACGCCGTCGCCGTCGTTTCGCCGGACGCGATCCCGCTAGCGCCAGTCCGCCTTGCCGAATTCGTCGCCGACGGTTTTCACGGCTCCATGGGCTGGATCGAAGAGACCATGCTGCGCCGGGCGAACCCCAGGACGCTGTGGCCCGATGTGCGCTCGATCATCGTGCTCGCCATGAATTACGGTCCCGACCGTGATCCCGGCGAGGTGCTCGAAAAGCCCGATCGCGGAGCGATCTCCGTCTATGCGCAAAACCGCGACTACCACGACGTGATGAAGGGTCGGCTGAAACAGATCGCCGGCAAGATCGCGGCGCAGGCCGGCGGCGACGTCAAGGTGTTCGTCGACACCGCACCGGTCATGGAAAAGCCTCTGGCCGAGGCGGCCGGGCTCGGCTGGCAGGGCAAGCACACAAATCTGGTCAGCCGCGAGCATGGCTCCTGGCTGTTTTTGGGCAGTATCTTCACCACCGCCGAACTTGCGCCCGACGCAAGGGAAGAAGATCATTGCGGCTCGTGTCGCGCCTGCCTCGACGCCTGCCCCACCAACGCTTTCCCGGCGCCTTACCGGCTCGATGCGCGGCGCTGCATCTCCTATCTCACCATCGAGAACAAGGGGCCGATTCCGCATGAATTCAGGCAGGCGATCGGCAACCGCATCTATGGTTGCGATGATTGCCTGGCCGCTTGCCCCTGGAACAAGTTCGCGCGCACAGCGTCGGAAGCGAAGCTCGCCGCACGCGACGACCTGCGCGAACCGGCGCTCGCGGATCTGCTGTCGCTCGACGACGCCGCTTTCAGGTCGTTTTTCTCCGGTTCGCCAATCAAGCGGATCGGGCGCGACCGCTTCCTGCGCAATGTGCTGATCGCCGCCGGCAATTCAGGCGAGGCCAGGCTGATAGAACAGTGCAAGGCACATCTCGACAAAGCTTCGGCGCTGGTGCGCGGGGCGGCGGTCTGGGCGCTTTCGCGGCTGCTGGACGCGCGGGGGTTTGCCGAACTTGCCGACGGTCGGGTGGCGGAAGAAGGCGACGCGGACGTGATCTCGGAATGGAACCAGGCGCTCGAAGCCGCCGGAAGGATCAAGAGCTACGCATGACCAGTTTCTTCATCTTCGGCGCCGGCTATTCCGGCCAGGCCTTTGCAAACACCGCCCCCGACCCGGCGCCCAAAATCGCCGGCACGACACGCTCGCCCGCGAAATTCGACCGGCTGAGGCAGGCCGGGATCGAGTCTCACCTGTTTTCAGGCCAGATGAAGCCCGAACTGGCTGACGTTCTGCGCGGCGTCAGCCATCTGATCGTCTCGATCGCGCCTGACGAAGCCGGCGACCCGGTGCTCAATGCGGCGCGCGATCTGATCGTGGCGAAAATGCCCGAACTCGAATGGATCGGATACCTCTCCACCGTTGGCGTCTATGGCGACCATGGCGGAGCATGGGTGGACGAAACAAGCGAATGCCGCCCGGTTTCGCGCCGCTCCGCATTGCGGCTAAAGGCGGAGCAGGAATGGCTGGAGTTTGGCCGTGAAGCCGGCGTTCCGGTTGCGATTCTGCGCCTTTCCGGCATTTACGGGCCCGGCCGCAACGCCTTCGTCAACCTTGCCGAAGGGACGGCGAGGCGGCTGGTGAAACCGAACCAGGTGTTCAACCGCATCCACGTGGCCGACATAGCCGGCGCGCTCTGGCATCTCGCCGGCGGCAAACAGGGCGGCGTCTTCAACGTCACCGACGACATGCCGGCGCCGCCGCAGGATGTCGTTACCTATGCGGCCGGACTGATGGGCGTCGAGCCGCCGCCGGAAATCCCCTTCGAAACCGCAGAGCTTTCGCCGATGGCGCGTTCCTTCTACGGCGAGAACAAGCGCGTCTCGAACGCTGCGATCAAGCGGACCGGCTATGCGTTCCGATTTCCGGACTACAAAGCGGCGTTCGATGCGATGTGGGCCGAAGGGAACTGGAAGGGCGCAGGGCCTCGGGATGCGCGCAGTCCAATCCGCAGGTCGTGATCGAAACGCGGCGCGCGCCATGGTATGATTTGGGACAGGGGTCGATTCACCTTTCAGTAACCAGCAGCTTTCAAGGTTGGGGTCGGGGCCTAAAATTCGCGGGAAACGCGCATGAAATCGTTATTTGGATGGGGAAAGCGCCTCGCAATTGTTGCCGCCGCAGCGCTTGCGGTGTTTTCCGCGGCGTCGCCGCAGGCCGGCGCCGAACAACTGGCCAAAATTCTTTTCGGCAGCCAGAAACTGCCGGCCGCCACGACCGCCAAATCCTACGGCTTCTATTCCAAGGGCTGCTTTTCTGGCGGTCTCGCAATCGCGACCGACGGGCCGACATGGCAGGCGATGCGGCTTTCGCGCAACCGCCGGTGGGGGCATCCGACCATGATCCGGCTGCTCGAGAAGCTCTCTCGCGACGCGGTCGCCGATGGGTGGCCGGGCCTGCTGCTCGGCGACATCTCGCAGCCGCGCGGCGGGCCGATGTTGACCGGCCATGCTTCGCACCAGATCGGCCTCGACGCGGACATCTGGCTGACTCCGATGCCCGACCGGCGGCTCTCGGCGACTGAGCGCGAGAATGTGAGCGCGATCTCGGTCATAAAAAAAGGCGGGCTGACAGTCGACGAGCGAATCTGGACCGCTGCGCATGCACGGCTGCTCAGGCGCGCCGCCAGCTACGGCGAGGTCGAACGCATTCTCGTCCATCCCGGCATCAAGAAGAAGCTCTGCGAGACCGTGAAAGGCGACCGCGGCTGGCTGCGCAAGGTGCGGCCGTTCTGGGGGCATGACTACCATTTCCACATCCGTATAGGCTGCCAGCCCGGTTCGAACGGATGCAAGCAGCAGGCTGCGACCGCGCGCGGAGACGGTTGCGACGCCTCGCTCGCCTGGTGGTTCACCGAAGAACCCTGGCGGCCCAGCAAGAACCCCGACGCGCCGAAAGCGCGCGATTTGATGACTATGAACAGCCTGCCGAAAGAATGCCGCGCGGTGCTGGAAGCGCCCGCGCCTGTTTCGGAAGCAGCAGTAACGGTCGGCGGAGGCGGTACGGCCGTAGCGGCGGCGCCTGCTGAAACCGCGCCCGCCGAAAGCATCACAATCGAGACGATCGTCGGCGCGCCGCCTATCGCCGCCAGCGCTTTTGCCCCGACACCCAATCTTGGCGTGCCGCTGCCACGTCCGCGGCCGGCGGATTAGCGGCGGTCTAGTTTCGATTCACCAGCTTGTTGAAGCGGCTGGCGCCGCAAGCGGCCCGCCTCTTTCGCGGGGACGGCTCCTCGTCTATAGGCTTCAACCGATTTAGGCCTTGGCCAAGCACGTGGGCGAGAGACAAGTTCGTTGCTCCGCCGCGGCAGATGTCGCATTAGGGAAGTCGCCGCTGGCCAGGCGGGCATCCGCCTCTCCGGCGGCTAAACAACTGGGACGCAAGAACATGCCGATTTCCGGAGACCAGGAACAAGGTTTGAAATTTCCGATCCTGATTGGCGATGTCGGCGGCACAAATGCGCGTTTCGCCATCGTTCTCGACGCAAACTCGGAGCCGAGCGAGCCAAGCATCGTGCAGACGGCGAGTTTCGCCACGATCGACGACGCCATCCGGTCGGCCGTTCTGGATAAAGCCCCGGTCAAGCCCCGCTCGGCCGTGCTGGCCATCGCCGGACCTGTCGACGGCGACGAGATCGCGCTGACCAATTGCCCCTGGATCGTGCGGCCGAAGGCGATGCTGGCCGGGCTCGGCCTCAGCGACATCGTCATCCTCAACGATTTCGAGGCTCAGGCGCTCGCCGTTGTGGCGCTCGACAAGGAGCATATGGAAAAGATCGGCGGCGGTGCGCCGGAGCCGAATGCCGGCCGCGTCGTGCTCGGCCCCGGGACCGGGCTCGGGGTTGCGGGGCTGATCCATGCCTGCGGCCGATGGATACCGGTGCCTGGCGAAGGCGGCCATATGGATATCGGTCCGCGCACGCCGCGCGACCTTCAGGTTTTTCCTCACATCGAGCCGATCGAGGGCCGCATCTCCGGTGAGCAGATCCTGTGCGGCCGCGGTCTGGTGAACGCCTACAGGGCGATCGCAAAGGCCGATGGAGTGACGGCGAAGATGTCTTCGCCGGCCGAGATCACCGCCGCCGCGCTCAGCCGGTCGGATCCGGTGGCGACGGAAGCGCTCGACCTGTTCGTCACCTGCCTGGGGCGGACCGCGGGCGATCTGGCCCTGGTGTTCAAGAGTCGGGGCGGTGTGTTCCTGACCGGGGGCATAGCGCAGAAGATCATGCCGGCGCTGAAGACCGGCAATTTCCGTGCCGCTTTCGAGGACAAGGCGCCGCACAAGGAATTGCTGAAATCCGTGCCGGTCTATGTGATCACGCATCCCTTGCCGGCGCTTGCAGGCCTGGCCGCCTATGCCCGGACGCCGGCGCTGTTCGGCGTCGAGACGGAGGGGCGGCGCTGGCGAGCGTGAGCGGCGTTGCCGCGATGTCGCACTGGCGGATGTTCCGCCGGCAGGCATAGGCAAGGCCGGTCGATGGCGCTATGAGGGTCTTTCGAATGCGGTGCGCCGCATAAAGAGCAACGCGGACGGACAGTTGAATTTGGCGGACCGAAGCAAAAGCCGGACGGATCCGGGCGAGATCGTTTCGGTCATCCGGCGGATCATATCCGAGAACGGCCGCGAATATGCCTGGCACTATGCCGGGGCGGTGCTTTGCCTGGTCTCGATAGCGGCGACAACTGCCTTCGCGGCATGGGTGATGCGCGACGTTGTCGACGAGATCTTCTACCGGCAGCGCAGCGACCTGATCGTGCTGATCTGCGTGGCAATCGTCGTGGCCTTCGCGGTTCGCGGTATGGCCACCTACGGCCAGGCGGTGATCCTGGCCAAGGTCGGCAACAATCTCGTCGCCCGCTACCAGAAGCGGATCTTCGATCATTTGATGAAGCTCGACATCGGCTTCTTCACGGAAATGCGGTCCGGTAGGCTCGCAGCACAGATCAACCAGAATGTCGGCGGCATCCGCGATCTGCTGGGCACGACGCTGACGGCGATCGCACGCGACATGGTCTCGCTCGTGGCGCTGGTGGCGGTGATGATCATTCAGGATCCCGTCCTGTCGATGATCGCTCTTCTGATCGGACCGCCGCTGGTCTTTACCGTGAATTATCTGATGCGGCGCCTGCGGGGCGTGACACGCCAGGCCGTGGAGATCAACTCGCGCCTGATCGGGGCCATGCAGGAGGCGACCCAAGGCATTGCCGTGGTCAAGGCGTTCACCATGGAGGAGCAGCTTTCGCGAAGGATAAGCAAGCTCATCGCGACGGCGGAGGTGCGCTCCAACAAGATCGCACGCGTATCGGAGCGGCTTACGCCCATAGCCGAAATGCTGGCCGGCTTCGCCATTGCCGGCGTGATCGCCTATGCCGGATACCGCGCGACCTATGGCGGGCAACTGCCCGGCGCGGTGTTTTCCTTCATCACCGCACTGCTTCTGGCCTATGACCCGGCGCGGCGGCTGGCACGGGTGCAGGTCGGGCTCGAGCGCTCGTTGGTCAACGCCCGCATGATCTACGAGATACTCGACCTCGAGCCGCAACAGGGTGACGAGCCGGGCGCGCCGGCTCTGGACGTGCAAAAGGGCGAGGTCCGTTTCAACGAAGTTTCCTTCGCCTATTCGGAGAACCTTCCGGTTCTCTATGGCGTGGACTTCGTGGCGGAGGCAGGCAAGACGACGGCGATCGTGGGCGCGTCGGGGGCCGGGAAATCGACGCTGACAGCGTTGCTCGAACGGTTCTACGACGTCGATGGCGGCTCGATCGAGATCGACGGCCAGGACATTTCGAAGGTAACGAAGCAGTCGCTGCGCGAGCAGATCGCCTATGTTTCGCAGCAGCCCTACCTGTTCGAGGGTACGATCCGCGACAACATCCGCTACGGCCGCGAATCGGCTACCGATGTCGAGATAGAGCAAGCGGCGCAACTGGCCGCGGCGGACGAGTTCATCCGCCAGCAGCCGCAAGGCTACGACACGCTGGTCGGCGAGAATGGCGTCACGCTGTCGGGCGGCCAGCGCCAGCGCATCTCGATCGCGCGCGCCATAGTGCGGAAGGCGCCGATCCTGCTTCTCGACGAAGCGACGTCGGCACTCGACAATGAATCCGAGGCGCGCGTGCAGGATGCGCTTGCAACGGTCATGGAGGGCCGCACGACGATCGTGATCGCGCACCGCCTTTCCACCGTGGTCAATGCCGATCGCATAGTGGTTCTGGAACAGGGCAGATTGGTCGAGGAAGGCACGCATCAGTCGCTGCTGGCCAATCCGCACGGCGTCTATTCACGCTTCCACCGCCTGCAGAGCGCCAAAGGCCTCGGCCTTGTCAACGACATCAAGAAGGCGGCCAAGCCGGCGTCCGCGCAGGCCAAGCCAGCCAGGATCGCACGCGGGAGAACAGCATGAGCGATATGCGCCTTGTCGTCGTCGGAGCTGCCGGCCGGATGGGGCAGACGCTGATCCGCACCATCCATTCAATTCCGGGCGTCACGGTCGCCGGCGCCATCGAACGCTCCGGCTCGCCAAACCTCGGCAAGGATGCGGGCGAACTTGCCGGCATCGGCACGCTTGGCGTTCCGATCACCGACGATCCGCTGCCGGTCTTCGCCAAGGCAGACGGCGTGCTCGATTTCAGCGTTCCGGCCGCGACCGTGGAATTTTCCGGATACGCGGCGCAGTCCCGCATCGTGCATGTGATCGGCACAACCGGCTGCTCGCCTGAGGACGATGCCAGCATCGCAGCGGCGGCGCGCCACGCGCCGATCGTCAAAAGCGGCAATATGAGCCTCGGCGTCAATCTGCTGGCCGTGCTGGTGGAGCAGGCCGCGCGCGCCCTGGATGCGGACGACTTCGACATCGAAATCCTGGAGATGCATCACCGCCACAAGGTCGATGCGCCCTCGGGCACGGCGCTGCTGCTCGGCGAAGCCGCGGCCAAGGGGCGAAGCATCGCTCTTGCCCAACACAGTGTGCGGGTGCGCGACGGGCATACCGGCGCCAGGCGCACCGGCGATATCGGCTTCGCGACGCTGCGCGGCGGCTCGGTGATCGGTGATCATTCGGTACTGCTCGCCGGCACCGGAGAGCGTATCACGCTGTCGCACAATGCCGAGGACCGTACGATCTTTGCACGGGGCGCGGTGAAGGCGGCGCTTTGGGCGCGGACCCGGAAACCGGGGCTTTATTCCATGCGCGACGTGCTCGGGCTCTCATAGGCGCCCGTCTCCACGAATCACGGCAATGAAGAGGTAAGACATGTCCGGAACACTGGTGCTCGTCCGCCACGGCCAGAGCGAATGGAATTTGAAGAACCTGTTCACTGGCTGGCGCGACGTGGATCTGAGCGAATTGGGTCATGCGGAAGCGAAGGCGGCGGGCCAGAAACTGAAGGAGCGCGGGTTTAAATTCGATATCGCCTTCACCTCGGCGCTGAAGCGCGCGCAGAAGACATGCCAGTACATCCTCGATGCCGTCGGCCAGGAAAACCTCCAGACAATCCGCGACGCCGCTCTCAACGAGCGCGACTACGGCGACCTGAACGGGCTCAACAAGGACGATGCGCGGGCCAAATGGGGCGAGGAACAGGTGCATATCTGGCGCCGCTCCTACGACACGCCGCCGCCCGGCGGCGAAAGCCTGAAGGACACGGGCGCGCGCGTCTGGCCCTATTATCTGCACGACATGCAGCCGCATGTGCTGCGCGGCGGCACCGTGCTTGTCGCAGCCCACGGCAATTCGCTGCGCGCGCTTATCATGGCGCTGGATGGAACCTCGGGCCAGGACATCGTCAAGCTGGAACTCGGCACCGGCGTGCCGATCATCTACCGGCTCAACGCCGATTCCACCGTCGCCTCGAAGGAGGTGCTCGCCGACTGATTTGAGCTGGACAACCTATCCTCCTGTTCGCGCGCAGTTTTAAGAAAATCGCGCGTTGACAGGCCAGCCGCGCCCGCTTACATCAGCGGCGCTGCCCAGATGGCGGAATTGGTAGACGCGCACGGTTCAGGTCCGTGTGCCGCGAGGCGTGGAGGTTCGAGTCCTCTTCTGGGCACCATTCCCATTTTAAGTCGTTGAACTAATCGCGCGCGACGGCTCACCAGCCAGGCGCGCCGCTGATCTCCGGATGATCGGCTAGCCCTGGTCGAGATCTATATCCGCGATGAGCAGTGGTTCGTCGCGACTTCGGCATCCTTCCAAAGCCAGACCGCGAGCGAGCCAGATCGTCCCCGAATATTCGTTTCGATCGGCCCTTGAAGGACTCCGGCCTTGTAGAGGTCGCAGTCTTTTCCGGCCACATGCAGCAACTCGTCGCTGACGGCAAGTTCGGTCCGATGGCTGGCGGCAACCTCCATCAGCCGGCTGGCGATATTGACGGTGTCGCCGGTTGCCGCAATGTGCTGGTGGCTTTCGCCACCCAGTCTCGACGCGATAACCGTGCCGAAATGCGCTCCGATTTTATAGCCCAGACGGGATGAGGTAGATGCGGGCTGGGAGGCAAGCCAATCCCTGGTGCGATGCGATAGCCTGACGCTACAGCTGGCTGCCCTCGACGCATCGTCCGCGGCAGGTTCGGGAAGGCCGAACAGGATCATCGCTCCGTCGCCCATGAAACTGGTGACGATGCCACCACACTCCGTCACTTCCTCGTCGACCAGCGTGTGAAAAGCGCTCAGCAGTTCGCGAGTGGCGTTCGGCCCCAACGTCTCGCTCAGGCCGGTGAAGCCGGACAGATCGATGAACACGACCGCCACATCTTCACGAACCGGCTCCTGAAGGAAATCGCCATGCTTTGCCAGCCACTGGCCCAGCCCCGGCGCCTGTACCCTCTGCAGCAATTTGCTCTGCGTGGCAAAATATTGCGCGCGGTTCCGGTCGCGCCAGAGCTGCACGGCTCCGAACAGGATCGCAGGAGGAGCAGCGGCTGCCATCGGCAGCGCGGCGCTCAACCAGATGCCGTTCGAAAAAGCTGTTACGTTGACTGTGGCCCAGATCAGCACCACGCCGATGACGGCTGCCAGGCCGATCGCGCTGCGCCGCCAGGCCACAAGGGCGACGAGGACCATCGGCAGGACCACGGCAAAGCCGGCATCGACAAGACGAACATACCGGTCTCTCACGATGCCGTCGCCGGACATCAGGTGGGCGATTGCCGTGGAGATCACCTCGACGCCCGGGAGCACCGGATCAAAGGGGGTTGGGAAGACATCTCCGCCTCCGGTTGCCGTTGCCCCGATCACAACAATCCGATTGCGAATTTCGCCGCCAGTCAATTGGCCCGAGAGCACGGCCGCGGCGCTGATCGTGGGTATGGTGCCGCGCGGGCCATAGAAGGCGAGAGGAAGAAGATGGCCGAGATCCGTCCGGATCAAACGCGTTCCCAAGAACAGGCGGTTGGGCTCGATCTCAGGCTCGGTTCCGATCGCCAGGGCGGCGACGCGCAAAGGGAGAGAGGCTTCCACCTGGTCTCCTGAACGAAACAGCAGCGGAACGAAGCGAGGCGTTCCGGTCTGGTCGGTGGCCACGTTCACCACGCCAACAGCGGCGGCGTCGGAAAACATTTGCAGCGGCATTAGAAATCGTTCCGCATCTGGCAATCGGACGAGGGGGCCGTCGGCTTGCGGCGGTATCCACTGTTTGCCGCCCGCGAAAACCGCGGCAGCCGCGATCACGGTCGTGCTCCCGCCAAGCGATCGCGCCAGGGCCTCGTCGCCCTTTTTTTCTTTTGGATCGACGAGCAGCAGGTCAACTGCGATTATTTTCGGATCAAAGCGCGCAATCTCATCGATGAGGCGAGACAGCGTGGCGCGGTTCAAGGGAAAACCTTCGCCTTTCGCGAGCTCGTCGTCTATCGCAACGATCGTGATCAAATCAGGTGGGCTTGCCGTCCCCCTGATGTTCGTTCGAACATCAGTCATGGTGGCTTCGATGCGATCGAGAAACCACATGTTCCCGCGCCAGTGCAAATATCCCAGACCGGCACCCCAAAGCCCCGCCAGAAGGAGTGCAATCAGGGTCGGGAGCGCCCGGCGCTTCAAGCTTTATTCTCCCAGGCGCGCCATCAATGCGGACACACGCGCCGCCGGCCAACGCCTGACGGTCAGGGGCGTTGTTCCGCGTTCGACATCGACGCCTTCGCCCGGGCCCAGCAGGACGCCGGCGCTCGCGCTTGGCCGCTGGACGCCGACGCGACCGTCAACGACAAAGACCGACGTCTTGCCGCTTTGCGCGTCGACAGCCCATTTTGTGCCTCGCACGGCGGCAATCGCCTGCGGCGTGACGACGACGAATCCAGGTGTTTGTCCAGCCGGGACCTCGAGCAGCAACGCCTTCCGCCGCAAAATGACGCCGTCGGCGTTTCCGTCCTGATTGCGGTCCGCCAGTGAATATCGAGCACCGTCTTCGGCTGTGATCCTCACACCTCCGGGGCAGCGCAGGACTTGTCTCGAAGTGCCGGCCCTTTGCTCCAAGTTGCACCCCAGGTTGGCGGATTGCGGCGATGCAACGGTCGCCCAACATACCGTCAGGAAGACGACGCTCGCGCTGCAAACGGCTCGGTGGCTCATACCCACGAAAGATACCTCCTCCTATGGTTGAAACATCTTTCCGAATCGACTGTCATTGCTACGGACTGGAGCAAAGTTGGCTCAAAGTGAATCCCCGACGAGGTATCTCCGCCGCAAATGCCGATATTTTCTGTTCAACAGTATAGCCCGGTTCCCCTGAAATGAACAATTCACCCATACCGGCGACAGGCTTCCCGGTCGCGCAAATCGCCTCCAGACAATGCTGTCGATTGGAGGGAGCGGCGGGTTCGGGTGGCGAGAGGAATGCCGGCAGCAGGGGCGAATGCCTTGACCTCGCCGAGGCAGCCCAGCACCTTGGGCTTGAACGGAGAGCCGATGGGCGCCCCGGCTAAATCCGCGAGCCGGCCGAACTGCATGAGCTCGAAGGGCACATCAACAGCGAGGCTTTCGTGAGCACAGTGCTCGCCATCTTCGACCGCTGGGTCGCGGCGGGAATCGTCCCCGCCGGCAGCGGGCGTGGTGACCAGATCGGGGACCGGGAAGTGCTGCAGGCGGCGCTCACAAGGCGACGGGGCGTTTAGCCCGCCAGTACCGACGGCCTGATCTTTGCATCAGCCTTCGCCTGCCGCCGCCCAGCAACGTCCGGCCGCTCGACTATGCGCCGCCCGAACTCGCGCCGGAGGATCTGGGTAATGGGTATTTGGCCTGGTTGGAGCTGCGAATGCCCTTGAAGGCCGCGCCGATGGGCCTTTCCAGCATTTCGTAAGCGCCGACACCGACCGCGACACCTGCCGCCACCGCAAGCATCATTGCCGGCGCAGCCGGTATCGGCAGCATCGGGGCAAGCTTGGCCACGACCGAAATCGCCAACGTGTGCCAGAGGTATATCGAATAGGAACTGTCGCCGAGATAGCGCATCGGCCGGACATGACGAATCGCGCCGGCCTTTTCCAGCGCTAGCACGCCGATCAGGAGCGCGGCGGCCAACGGACCGAAGGATAGCGGGCCGAATCCGATATAAGTCGCGCCGACGAAAGCGAAACCGAGAAGCGCGACGACGACCAGGGCAGCGCCCACGGCGGGCGATGGAATTCTGCCCTCCAGCCACAATTTGCCGATAAACGCGCCTATCAGGAATTCCAGAATGATCGGGTCGGTGTAGGTCGCGAGAACCGGGTTGCCGCTGCTGCTGATCAGACCAAATCCCGCCAGGCCAACGAAAACGGACGCCAAGGCCACCAGTCTCCTTCTCGACGGCAGGAGCAGGCAGCCGGCGAAAACCGCGTAGAAGAACATCTCGTAATTCAGCGTCCAGCCCTGGACCAGAACCGGCCAGATTTCGCCATTGCTGGGCGAACGATGCGGGACGAGGAACAACGAGCCGAACACATGGCCGAGCGTGAGCTTCATGTTGGGGAACAGTCCGGCAAGCGCGCCAGCAACCATCACGCCGGTAGCGATCCAGTAGACCGGCGCTATGCGCTCCAGGCGGTCGCGCAGAAACCGCGCCGGCGTGGCGGGCCTGCGTTGCGACAGGACCCACATAATGAAACCGCTGATGACGAAAAACACGTCAACCCCGGCGGCGCCAATGGCGAAATGCCCGCCGGTGCGTTCGGCCGCGTGAAAGACCACCACTGCAAGTGCGGCGAAGGCCCGCAGATACTGGATGCCATAAAGCCTGTTCATCGGGCGTGCCGCATATGCAGCCGCAGATCAGGGTGCGCAGGGGAGAATGCCAGGCGCCTATGCGTCGATTTCGATGCCGCGAGCAGACCGGCCGCATAGTAGAGCAGGAACGATCCGATAACGTATGGGTGGATCACATCGACTTCGAAGAATGATCGCACCAAGAGCATGAAGGCGATGCCGAACATCACATGGGAGGCCGCGTCATCGCGATCATCGAGAAGGCGCCGAAGATGGCCTACGGGAACCCGAACGATGATCAGGCCGGCCAGCAGAAGCCCTATAAAACCGAGTTCGACCAGCACTTCGATGTAGGTGTTATGGAAATGAAAGCCGCTGCGCGAGCCGATGTAGAATTCTTCCCAGAGCCGCTCGGCCTCGGAAAAACCCTGGACCCAATAGCCGTAATAGCCGACGCCGACGATCGGCGTTTGCTGCGCCGCCGCGAGCCCCTCGGCCCATAGATATGTGCGCCCAGTCAGCGTCGCATCCTTGCCGAAGGCTCCGAGCAGCAGGTCCATGCCGCCGAAATTCAACCCGACGAACGCGACGCCGAGAGCAAGCGCGATGCCGGCCGCCAGAAAGGCTTTCCTGGTGCGCGGCGCAAACAGGAGAATGAGGCTGAGGCCTATCATGACGCCCAGCGTGGCGGCAGTGGCGATGATCGATGTCGCGGACTGCGAGGCGATCAGCGCGTAGCCGGACAGGGCCGCGCCAACAAAGGCCAGAAGCCTCGCGAGGCCGCGCTCGCCCAGGATGAAAATGCAGGCAAAGGCGAAATAGATGCCGAGCGAGGCGAAAAAGCCGAGCTGATTTTTGGACGAGAAGGCGCCCACGAAGCTGTATTCGCCGTCCAGCGGATCATAGTGATAGCCGCCGAAGGCAAGTGAATAAAGGATCACAAGGCAGACGCCCGCCAGCATGCCGAGCGTCATCGTTCTCGCATTCATGGTTCTCGCCGCGATCAGCGCACAGACGATGTGGGAGAAATATTGCACGCCTGCGCGTGCGGTGACGCCGGGCGCGGCGGACCAGAACACCGACAGGCAGGCGAAAAGGCCGAAGGCAATGATCCAGTAGAATTTGAAGTAGTTCCCGAGCGAATGACGATAATCGACGAGAACCAGCGGCAGCCACAGTGCGTAATAGGCAAGAACCGAGACCTGGCCGAAACGTGCCGAGTAGGCAAGAATGAAAGCCGAGATAGCGATCGCGACGAAGCCGTACCAGAAATTGTGGTCCGGGCTGACAAGGCTTGCCTTGGCGATCTTCATGGCTGTTCCATTGCGAGCCTTGCCTGCTAGTTAGCGGGAACCGGCGCGATGCCGACCTTGATGACATCCCCGGGCAGGACCGGGGTATTCTCGTCGGCCGCCATTTCCTTCGTTTTTTCCCCTTCCTCGCGGACGATGGAAAAACTGATCGCCGGCGAGGCGTCGCCGCCCGTGCTGAGCGCGGCCTGCGGATCCTGGGCCATCGCTTCGGCCATCAGGTCCCTGTACATGGCGATCTTCAGGTTCAGCTTTTCGATTTCGGCTTCCGCGGCCTGACGCTCCTGGGCGATCTCGGCGTCCCGATCGTTCTGCAGGGTCGTGGCATCCTGGGTGGCCTTGCTTATGTCCTGCTTGGCCCGCAGGGCAGCCGTTTCCATGTCCAGAACCTTGCCTTCGAGTTCAGCAATCGCGCGCTCGATCGAAAGCACCCGGGCGTTCACCACCAGCCCCTGATCGGCAAGATTGCCGATGCCCTTCAGTTCGTTGCGGGAAAGCTCCATCTGCCGGTTCTGGCTGGCTATCTTCTTTTCCAGCGAGGCCACCTCGTTCTGAAGCAGGGATTTAAGATCCTCGATAGCGGAGAGTTGCACGCGCAGCCGCGTCTCCCGCGCCGCCTTGAAAGCGGTCTCATCCGCGATCAGTTTCCTGCCTTCGGCAGTTTCCTGGAGTTCCTTGGGAAATTCGATTTCCTCTTGTCCTGCGGCTTCGGCAATCAGCCGCGCGCGCTTGGCCAGAAGGCCGCTGCGCTCGGAGACGAAGACATCGTAGTTGCCACGGGCATTGATGAAATCGCGCTCGATGCGCTGCCCGGCATCGGCTGCGCGGCGCATTCCGCCGGCCAGGCTGACGGCCTTCAGCACGGTCAAATCGGGAGCGTAGGGATATTTGCCGGGGGTCTGCACATCGCCGGAGATGAAGACCGGCCGGAACTCGGCAAGTTCAACCGACGTGTCGGGACGATCGAGCAGCCCGAATTTCTGCTGCAGTTCCTCGCTGATCACATCGGCGATCTCGGATGTCGTCTTGCCGTTGGCAGGCATTTCGCCGACAAACGGCAACGATATGTTGCCCGAGGGGCCGACGGTATAATCGCCGCTGATCGTCGGCCAGTCGCGAACCGCGCCTTCCGCAGTCTGCCACTCCACGACGCGGATGCGGAGCTTGTCCATGGTGCCGAGCCGATATTCCTCGCTTTGCGCAGGGACCGCAGCCAATGCGGACAGCATGACGGCGAATGCCACCGCGCTTGTGAAGAGAGAACGCCCCATGCGGAGCCATG
The DNA here is from genome assembly GCF_011045125.1 of Allomesorhizobium camelthorni. Classification (GTDB taxonomy): domain Bacteria; phylum Pseudomonadota; class Alphaproteobacteria; order Rhizobiales; family Rhizobiaceae; genus Allomesorhizobium; species Allomesorhizobium camelthorni. The sequence goes on from NZ_JAAKZF010000001.1 coordinate 443,188, forward strand.
CGACGCTGGATTTTGCAACTTTGCCTATCAAGACGAGCCTTTCTGGCAGCAGGGATCAGTAGCTGCCGCGAGACGAGAAGACGGCCGGAACCGTTTTGACGATGATCTTGAGGTCGAAAATGAATGACCAGTTCTCGACATAGTGCCGGTCGAAGGCGACTCGCGTGCCATAGGAAACATCGTTGCGTCCGCTGACCTGCCAAAGTCCGGTCAGGCCCGGGCGCGATTTCAGATAATAGTCCGCGGCCGGGCCGTAGAGTTCGAGCTCATCCTTCACCACCGGCCTGGGGCCGACGATGCTCATATCGCCGCGCAGGATGTTGAACATCTGCGGCAGCTCGTCGAGGCTGAGCTTGCGCAGCACGGCTCCGACGCGGGTAACACGCGGATCGCTCTGCAGCTTGCGGGTGGCGAGCCATTCGTCGCGGCTTTGCGGGTTCCTGGCGAAGTGGGCAGCAAGAACCTCGTCCCCATTTTCCACCATGGTGCGGAATTTGAGACACTGGAAAACACCGCCGTTCCGGCCGATCCGGCTGTGGCCGTAGAATACCCGGCCGCCATCCGAAAACTTCACCAGCATCGCCAGCATGAGAAGCAGCGGGCTCAGCAGGAGAATTCCCGCCGCGGCGGTGATGATGTCGAATCCGCGTTTGATGGCTCCGCCAATCGGCGGCTGATGCTCGGAAGCCGATCGGAGCCGGTGTGATATATTGGCCAAACTGGCAGGATATTTCATTTTGCTGCTCCACGATGAAAAGCGTCGGGACAATGCGAAATGCTGCAGCGCAACATGACAAATCAATAGCGCGAGGGATGTGTCATGTCTGTGATGAAATTTGGACGATGAACTATCGGCAGATCATATTTTGTGACAATTGGTCACAAACTGGCGATGGCCAGAGATTTCTCACATCCGAGTCGTAAAATACAGATTTATTGCTGCGTCAGTTTCCATAATAAAAGTCCGAAGGTTTGTTTGAAAGGCTAAAATTGTTGTCAGGAAGAACTCGTCATTGTCCAAAATACCTGCGTATTATTCCGAATAATTCTTTCAGTTGAATTTCCTAATTTCTCTTGGGAGAGCGGTGGTTTCTAAGCCATAGTTGCGCTGCAACATGAATTGGTCTGACCGATGGGAGGCTCCGTGGAGCTCCGCAAAAGAAACGCGCCGTGTTGCCTATGCGCTTTCGGATCAATATAAATGCCCTTGCGCGGTTTGGTATTGGCGCTTGGCCCTCGAAAAATCCGGAGATTTAGATCACTGGGGGCTGGGACGCTTCGGCGGGAGGAATTTAGCGCATGATTTTGGACGCAAAACTGCGTGTGAACGGCGCGACAGGATAGAAATGTCCTTCGTGCTCTTTCTACGCGGCCTTATTGGAGTGCTGCTGGTGTTTGCGATCACTACCTATGTGATCACGCAATCGCTATGGACGACGTTTATTCAAACCTTGATCTGCGCTGTCCTGCTGCAGATCGGTTATTTCGCCGCTGTTTTATTCCTCGTGTGGCGATCTGCCGACAAGACGAAGGACGAAGCGAGCACGGCAAAGGATGAAGCCTTGCAGAGCTTGCCGAAGGAAGACCACCCTGCGGGCAAGGTGAGTCAGCTGCCCGGAGTACCGCGCTCGGGTAACCTTTAAGCCAGGCGATCTCCTAACCCTGTCATGAAATCGCCGTTCGCAGTTGCGAACAATCCGCTTTCCAGTTCAAGCCGGTAGGGTTAGTCCGCCTACTTGGTGATGCGCGGCCACCAGCTGCGTGGTCTGCACTACGTTTGGAACGGATTGATCGAGGTGTGAAATGACATTCCCCGCTACCGTATGCGTCATCATTGCCGCCAAGAATGCCTCCGGCACCATCGCGCGCGCCATCCGGTCGGGGCTGCGGGAGGGGCGTGTCGCGGAAGTTGTCGTTGTCGACGACGGATCGACCGACAGCACGGCGGAAGCGTCGCGGGCGGCCGATGACGGGAGCGGCCGCCTGCGGGTTCTGTCGCTCGAGACCAACAGGGGGCCGGCCTTTGCCAGAAACCACGCAATCGCCCATTCGTCAGCCCCGCTGATCGCCATACTGGACGCCGACGACTTCTTTCTGGCCGGTCGCTTCGACAGGCTTATCGATGGGGATGACTGGGATTTCGTCGCCGACAATATCGTTTTCATCGACGGAACGGGCAGCGTGGTTGAACCTGCCGTGCCGGAATTCGAATCGGCGCCGCGCTTTCTCGACCTTCAAGGCTTCATCGAAGGCAACATCTCAAAGCGCGGGGCCTCGCGCGGCGAGATCGGCTTCCTCAAGCCGGTCATGCGGCGATCTTTTCTCGACCGCCACGGGCTTGGCTACAAGGAAGAGCTGCGGCTGGGCGAGGACTACGACCTCTACGCGCGGGCGCTGGTGAACGGTGCGCGCTACAAGATCGTCCACGGCTGCGGCTACGGCGCGGTCGTTCGGCCTGACTCGCTAAGCGGCAGGCACAGGACGCTCGACCTGAAGCGCTTGTACGAGGCCGACCGGGCCATCCTCGCCGCGCCCGGCCTGCCGAAGGAGAGCGCAGCCGCGCTCCGCAGGCACGAACGCCACATTCGCGGGCGCTATGAACTGCGCCGTTTCCTCGACATCAAAGCCGAGGCGGGGATCTGGCGCGCGGGGCTTTACGCCCTGGCAAACCCGTCCGCTGTGCCGGCGATCGCCGGCGGCGTGGCGGCCGACAAGCTCGCCGCTTTCAAGGCGCGCCGCAAGCCTGACACGGCGGACCCCGCGGCGCTTCGCTACCTGCTGCCCGCGACCCTCGCTCAGAAATAATCGCGGCGTATTCCGGCGAGGACCTCGCGCAAGCGCTCCTTGCGCCCGGCCAGCGCGCCGTCTGCGCTCAATTGCGGCTCAGCCTTGCGCGCCTGGCGCAACGCAAATGTGGACGGCGCCGCCAACATCTGCTTTGCCGCAGTGCGAAGCGCTGACTGGCGAGGATCGGCGCGCGCCATGACGAGGCTCTCGTCGAAGCTGCGCTTGTTGGGATCGTCGGGCAGCGGCTCCCTGTTGCCGAACTCAACACCCCAAAAGCGCGCGCCCTTGGCGATCGCCTCGGCTCGGGTGGAAACCGGCACGTGGCGAGGGCTATAGGCGACGCCGACCGTTGCCGCCCAATCCTGCCATTTGAAGCTGTTGATGCTGCCCGAAGTGCTGACGGCGACCCAAGGAACGCGGAAAGCATCGGCCAGTATGGCCGCATGCATGGATTCGGCGACCACCAACCGCGATTGAGCGATTGCCCGAATCACGGATTTCGCTTCGCCGCAGGGATTGACATAGGCGAGGCCGGCAGCCTTGCAGACCTTCGGCCAGATGCCGCCGATCGCCGATTCCCAGTGCGGGATGAAGATCGCATCTTCGGTCTTGGGCAGGTTGGCGAACTCCGGCATGTCGGCGACCATGACCGCCGGATCGATGATGCCAAGGCTGGCGTCGAGACCGAGCTTGCCCGCTGTCAGCGGGCCGCGGACGCAGCGTATGTCCCATTCGGATGCTTCGGAAAAATCCGGCAGCTTGCCATATCCGAAGCCGCTGCCGACGACGAGTTTCCGTGTTCCTTTCGGCAGCAGCACCTCGTTGAGAACGGTGCCTACGCCGACAAGCAGTGTTTCGGGGTGAATCTCGCGAAAGCCGGGGAGAAGGAAATCCCAGAGCCAGAGATTAAGGTCGTCGCCAAAATTGCCGTGTTCGGATTCCCAATAGTAAGGGTGCATGCGGTTTCCTCGTTATCGGGAGATCTTGGCGACAGCGAGTTCCACCGCGCTGCGCAGGATTTTGGGATCGCGCCAGGCCCATTCCGCCAGAAGCCCGAGCTGCGGCGCCTTGCGCCGGCGAACCAGCCGCATCTGACCCCACAGCGCCTGGCGGCGCGCCGTTTGCTTGTAGGCCTCGATCGAGGCTTTGTCTTCCGGCCCGTGGGAAAAGCGGCTCTCGAGGCGGTCGAGAGCGACCCAGGTATTGAACTGCTGCTTGAGGAAGAGCGGCGAATCGCTGTCGAGGCCGTGAAAGATGTTGATGCCCTCGCCGCGGGTGGCGCCGGCCGCATCGCTCAAGATGACGCGTTTTGCCGCGCGCACGCAATCGTAGAAGAACAGCACGTCCTCGGCAGCAAGCCTGAGCGCCGCCTCGAAACGGACCGTCCGAAACAGGCTTGCGCCGATAACCATGCAGGAAAGGTGAAGAAAGGCCCAGTCCTTCAGCATCACACCGGCGAGTTCCGGAATCTCGACAAGTGGCGGCTCGTCGGAAAGCCGCTTGACCGTGGTGATTTCGGCCAGCGCCGACACTCCGAAATGATAGTGGAAGTCTTCGCCGCCCGTGATCGAGGCCCAGTAACAGTCTGCATCAAAAAGTGACAAGCCGGCGACCGCGTTCTTCAGATGATCGGGCGTCCACTCGTCGTCCGAATCGAGAAAGGCTGCATAGGAGCTGTCTGCGGGCACGTGGTCGAGGCCCATATTACGCGCTCCGCCGGGACCGGCATTCGGTTGTTTTATAACGGTTATCCGGGCCCGCTCGGCCAGCGAAAAGCCCTCCAGGTCAATCTCGACCGGCGATGGCGAGGCGTCGTCGACGACGATCACATCGAAATCCGGATGCGATTGCGCAAACACCGACCTCAATGCCCGGGCCAATATGCCGGGCTCTCGCTGGTAGTAGGGAATGATGACTGTACACTTCGTCATTTTTTGCGCCTTATAAAATCCAGGGAGGCTCGCGTGCTATCAATGACGCTCCGATCGGTGGTTCATTTTTCGGGGTCCGGATAAGGACAAGGCCCGCTCATAAAACACGGTGCTCGTCCATGTCGCGTGCAATTAACCTGAAAACTGTGACGAATAATGTCGGCGGGAGCGTCTCGTCCAAGACAACCACATTCGGGCTGAAGTTTGTCATCGTGCCGCTTCTCGCTCGTATCACCTCCCCCGCGGGCGCCGTTGCCGGATAGCGCGCCACACAACATCACCAACAGATTTCATCGGCAAGACACTACGAAGGATCGAATCAAATGGCGCTGTTCCGCTTCCAGACCCGAAACCCGAATCGGGACCGCGAGACCGATGCGGGCCGATTGCAGCGGCTCCACAGGCTGCTCGACGATCTGCGCGCCGAAATGGAGCGCGAGCGGAACGGACTTCGCGACCGCTATGACAAGGTGGCGGCCGACGCCGCCTTTTCCCAACAGGCGCTGGAAAACGACCGCGTCGGGGCCGTCATGTCGTCGAAGATCGACGACATGACCGACACAATGATCCGGTACAGAGGACGCATCCGATCGCTGGAGAAGCAGATCGGTTTCGTTACCGATCTCCACGCGCAGGTGGAGGCGTTTTCCCAAGAGAACGCTGGCGATAGCCTTTCCCCAGCCGACACGCGGACACGCCGGGGTTAACGGACGCTCACAAAAAGTTACCGCCAACCACCCGGGAAATGCAGGCGGGCGTCACATTCTGATCTTGCCCTCGGTCTATGTGCAGTGCAGCATTTTGCTATGATGTAGACCGCGGCGTGGGAGGACGCCGCCAAGACACAGGTGGTAGGCCACGTGATTTTGAACGCGACCAACACGGCAAACATCAATCTCAGTTCCCTCATTTTCGGCGTCGGAGTTCTGCTTATCTCATCCGCATGGAATCCGACCGTTTCGCTGGCGCAAGAACCCGCGGCGGGAAAATCCTTCGTCGAGAATTTCGACGGCCTGGACAAAAAGCACTGGTACGTTTCCGACGGCTGGGCGAACGGCGACCACCAGAACTGCACCTGGTCCAAGGACCAGGTGAAGGTAGCCCACGGCACACTGCGGATCGGCTTTGCCAGGCAACAGCTGAAAGATCGCGACTATGTGTGCGGCGAAGTTCAGACCAAGAAGCGCTTCGGCTACGGCACCTACGAAATCCGAATGAAGGCCGCGGCCGGATCAGGCCTGAACACCGGCTTCTTCACTTATATCGGGCCCGTCCACAAGCAGCCGCATGACGAGATCGATTTCGAAGTTCTCGGCAAGAACCCCTCGAAGGTGCAGATCAACCAGTATGTCGACGGCAAAAGCGTCGGCGAGGAAAAGCTGGTGGATGTCCCCGGAGGCGCCGACCAGGGCTTCAACGATTATGCCTTCGTCTGGGAGAAAGACCGCATCACCTGGTATGTGAACGGCGAACTCGTCGGCGAAGCGACGGACCCGGCCAAACTGCCGAGCCATGCCTCGAAAATCTACGTCAGCCTGTGGGGCAGCGACACGCTGAAATCGTGGATGGGCACATTCGCCGACCCGGAGGCGCCGGTTGCAGCCGAAATCGACAGGGTTGCGTTCACCGCTGCCGGCGAGGCCTGCCAGTTTCCCGAATCCATCGTTTGCACGCTGGATTAACGGGCGGGTCGCGGGTGATGTCCATGCTGCACGTTCTCTACCTCGTGCACGATCTCTCCGATCCGGCCGTGCGCCGTCGGGTGATCATGCTTCAGGCGGGAGGCGCCAAGGTGACGCTGGCCGGCTTCCGCCGGACAGTACACCCGGAGACCGCCGCCGTTGACGGACTCTCGCCGATCGATCTGGGGCCGACCAAAGACGGCAAGTTTGCGCAGCGACTTGTGGCAATCGCCAAGGCCGCGCTGTCGCTACGGGCCAAGCTGAAAGGCATTCCGAAGCCCGACATCATCATTGGCCGCAATCTTGAAATGCTGGCGCTGGCGAAGCGGGCCAGGACGCTGCTCTCGGCCGATATTCCTGTCGTCTATGAATGCCTCGACATCCACCGCCTGCTGCTCGGACAAAATAGGGTCTCGAAAGTAATGCGCGGCGCTGAGCGGGCGCTTGGCCGGGACGCCGCGCTGCTGGTGACGAGTTCGCCGGCCTTCTTGCGCGATTATTTTCAGCGCCTCGGCCAGATCGAGGCGCCCGTCATGCTGCTGCACAACAAGGTGCTGGAGTTGACCGACGGTCCCGCCGAGATGCGCAGCCACGAAATTGCAGCTTCGGGCAGGCCATGGACGATCGGCTGGTTCGGGGCGCTGCGCTGCCGCAAATCGCTGGAGTTGCTTGCGGAATTCACACAGTGGATGGAAGGCCGTTACGAGGTCGTCCTGCGCGGCCGCCCGGCCTATTCCGAATTTCCCGATTTCGACGCCTTTGTCGGCGCCGAACCGCATATCCGCTTCGAGGGCGTCTACCGCAACCCGGAAGATCTCGCGCGGATCTATGGTGAGGTTCATTTTTCCTGGGCCATCGATTTCTTCGAGGAGGGCCTGAATTCGAGTTGGCTGCTGCCCAACCGGCTTTACGAAGGCTGCCGCTACGGCGCGGTTCCGATCGCGATGAGGCAGACCGAAACCGGGCGGTTTCTTGCCGATCGCCGCATGGGCCTCCTGCTCGACGAAGCGTCCGTTTCGGCGCTGAGTTCGCTCCTCGCCGACATGGATGCCGGCAGCTATGCGGCCGCCCGCCAGAAGATCCTGGCCGAAGATCGCGGGACATGGGTTTGCGATCTCCGCGACTGCCAGGCGCTGGTGGATCGCCTCAAGGCGCTGGCCGGCTCCGCCGCGTTCGATCCAGTGTTGCAGGCGGCGTGATGTCGATGAGCGAGACGGGCAGAGAGAAGACGAACGCCATGCCGGCATTGCCGTGCATGGTGGTGATTCCCTGCCTGAATGAAGCGGCACATATCGAGGCCCTGATCGAACGGCTGAGCCCGTCGGCGGAACGTCTCGACATGAAGATCGTGGTTGTCGACGGCGGCAGCACTGACGGAACGCAGGAGATCGTGAAGGCAATCGCGGCGGCGAACCCTCGCGTGTCGCTGCTGCACAACGCCAAAAAAATCCAGAGCGCGGCGGTCAATCTGGCGGTCGAGACATTCGGCGACCGATTCCGGAGCTTCATCCGGATCGACGCGCATGGCGACTATCCCGAGGATTATTGCGATCGTCTGATCGAGGACGCCGAGGCGACGGGCGCGGAATCAGTGGTCGTTTCCATGGCGACAATGGGCTTTGGCGCTTTTCAGAAGGCGACGGCCATGGCCCAGAATTCGAGACTCGGGAATGGCGGCTCGCCGCACCGGCATGGCGCCAAGGGCCACTGGACCGACCATGGCCACCATGCCTTCATGCGCGTTTCGGCATTTCGGTCCGTCGGCGGCTATGACGAGAGCTTCAGCCACAATGAGGACGCGGAGCTTGACTACCGGCTGCGGGCGGCCGGGCACCGCATCTGGATGACTGACAAGACATTCATGATCTATTACCCGCGCGCGTCGGTGGCAGCCCTGTTCCGGCAGTATCTCGGCTATGGCCGGGGCCGCGCCAGGAACATCCTGAAGCACCGGGCGATGCCTAAGATCCGGCAGATGATTCCGCTGATGGTGTTTCCCGTCGTGGCCGGCATGTCGCTGGCGTTCCTGAACCTAGCCGCGCTGATACCGGCCGGCCTGTGGGCGGCGGCGTGCCTCGGCTACGGCGTGTGGATGGCTATCAGCCAGCGTAATCCGTACGGCCCGCTCGTCGGCTTCTCGGCCATGGTCATGCATCTCGCATGGTCGGCGGGATTCTGGCTGCAGATCCTCGATTTCCATAAAAGCGAGGCCCGGGCTGCATGACGCAAAACGCTTCGAAAAGGACTTTGCGGATCGATATCTGCGTCTGCACCTACCGTAGGGAGGAACTCGATGACACGCTCCTCTCGATAGGCGCGCTGAGCGTGCCCGCGAACATCGCGATACGGGTGATCGTTGCCGACAACGATGTCGAGCCAAGCGCACGGGAACGGGTCTATGCCCTGGCGGCGCAGATTCCGTTCGATGTCGTCTATGTCCACTGCCCGGCATCCAACATCTCCATCGCCCGCAACGCCTGCCTCGAAAACAGCACCGGCAATTTTCTGGCCTTCATCGACGACGACGAGACCGCGTCGCGGGAATGGCTGGTTGAGTTGCTCGCGATGTCCGAGGCGACAGGTGCAGATGTTGTGCTCGGCCCGGTGCTGGCGGTCTATTCCGATGACGCGCCGGACTGGATGAGGCGCGGCGACTTCCATTCGACCGGCCCAGTCTGGGTCAAGGGCGAGATCCGCACCGGTTACTCCAGCAATGTCCTGATGCGCCGGGCTTCGCCGCATATCGTTGGACGCCGCTTCAATCTCGCGCGTGGCCGCACGGGCGGCGAGGACACCGAATATTTTACCCAATTGCACGAGGCAGGCGGCACGATCGCCTTTGCGCCGCGAGCGACGGTTTACGAGCCGGTTCCGCACAATCGCACGCAATTCTCATGGTTGACGAAGCGCCGGTTCAGGGTCGGGCAGACTCATGGCAGGTTGGTCGGCGAAAGGCGGCAGGGAATCGCGGTCGTCCGCCAGGTCGGGCTTGCCGCGGCGAAAGCGGCCTATTGCTTTGCCGCGGCCGCGGCCTTCGCGGCCCTGCCGGAAAGGCGCAACCGCTCCATTCTGCGCGGCGTCATGCATTCAGGCGTGCTCAGCGGGCTGCTCGGCGTCCGAGAAATCCGCCAATACGGTGAACCGGCAGGGGGGCGTACCGATGCAGCCTGACGTGAGCTTCGTGATTGCCGCGTTCAACGCAGAGCGGTCGATCGCGCGCGCCATCGAAAGCGCTTTGGCGCAGCAAGATGTGACCGTGGAGGTGGTGGTCGTCGACGATTGCTCGAACGACCTGACCGTCGAGGTCGCGCGCTCCTTTCCGGCCGAACAGGTGCGGGTGGTCGAACTCGAAAAGAATCGCGGACCGGGCGGCGCGCGCAATGCAGGCTTGGCAGCCGCGCGGGGCCGCTGGATCGCTGTGCTCGATTCCGACGACGCGGTTTATCCGGACCGCCTTGCCCGCATGATCCGGCGCGCCGAAAAATCCGACGCCCAGATCGCCGTCGACAATCTCGACGTGGTGCAGGAGGCGAGCGGCGCGAAGACGACAATGTTTGCGCCAGCAGTGCTCGAAAGATTTCCAGAACTCACCCTTGCCGAATTCATCGCGGCGAACCTGCTGTTTGAGGAGACTTTTTCGTTCGGGTACATGAAACCGATCTTCGAACGCCGCTTCCTCGAACACAACGCGCTGCGCTACGACGAGGCGCTGCGCATCGGCGAGGACTATATTTTTCTCGCCTCGGCGCTGGCGAAGGGCGGCCGCTGCGCCGTCGATCCCCTGCCGGGCTACGCCTATCACATTCGCGCAGGCTCGATCTCGCGCGTGCTCGAACTGCACCATGTCGAGGCGATGCTTGCCGCCGACGCAGCATTCCTGCGGGAGCATCCGCTGGATGCCGCCGCGAACGCCGCGCAGGCGAGGCGCACCCGCAGCCTTGAACAGGCGGCGTCCTTTCTCACGCTGGTGCAGCACCTGAAGCAGCGCGCGCCGCTGAAGGCGATGAGAGCCGCCCTGCGCGACCCGATGGCGGTCAGGCATCTGAAAATGCCGATCGCAGCAAGGCTGCGGCGGCTGGGCACGTCTTTCCACTTCGAAAAGGCGCTCGATCAGACCGGATAAACGAAACATGGAATTGGGCGGGGCGGCACAATATCCACAGGGATGCTGAGATGAAAAGAGTCAGAAAAGCAGTGATACCGGTAGCCGGTCTTGGAACGCGGTTCCTTCCGGCCACAAAGGCCATGCCGAAGGAAATGCTGACCGTGGTCGATCGTCCCGTCGTGCAGTATGCCGTCGACGAGGCCCTGGAAGCCGGCATAGAGCACATCGTCTTCGTCACCGGGCGCAACAAGCACGTGATCGAGGACTACTTCGACATCCAGCCGGAACTGCTCGACACACTCACCCAGTCGGGAAAGCGCGAGCAGCTCGCATCGCTGCAGAAGATGCAACTGCCGGCGGGAGCCGTGAGCTTCACCCGGCAGCAGGCGCCGCACGGCCTCGGCCACGCGGTCTGGTGCGCCCGCGATCTCGTCGGCGACGAGCCCTTCGCCCTGCTTCTGCCGGACATGGTGTCGTTCGGAAAAAGAGGGTGCCTTGCCGGCGCCATGGAGCTTTACGGGCAGACCGGCGGCAATGTCATCGCCGTCGAGCAATGCGACCCGACCGAGACAAACAAATACGGCATCGTCGGCAAGGGCCAGGACGTCGGCACGGGATTTGCCGTGACCGAGATGGTCGAGAAGCCGGCTCCGGCGGTTGCTCCCTCCAACTACTACATCAACGGACGCTATATCCTGCAGCCTGAAGTGTTCGAGCTGCTCGGCACGCAGGAACGCGGTGCGGGCAACGAGATTCAGCTCACCGACGCGATGAAGCGGCTCGCCGGCAGCCAGCCTTTCCATGCGCACTCGTTCGACGGGCGCATGTTCGACTGCGGCTCGAAGGAAGGCTTCATCCAGGCGAATGTGGCCTTCGCGCTCGGCCGTGCCGACATACGCGACCTGGTCTTTGGGCCGATAGCAGAAATGATCGCCGCCGAGGAACGGCCCGCCGAAGCGGCCTGACCACGCAAGCCGTCGACACAGCCGGACCGGGCGTCCGGCTGTGTCTACGCGATCAGACCAGGACTGTCGTCGCGGACAGCGCCAAACCGCATTCTCGCCCGATGAACATGTTTGATGCCGCGTCGCGGCTCCAGAATGGCAGCTAGAAACCAAAAAGTGGCGCGCGGCGCCTGCGAGGAACATGCATCAGAGAAGCTTTCCGCCGACTAGCAGACTGTCGATGGCATCCGAAGATGCCGACCGCTTCATCGACCTGGAGCGGCTGGCCGCGATCGCGATCCGGCAGGCGAGGGTCGTGGCGCTTTGCGCCGCGATCGGCCTCATGCTCGGCGTCCTCTATCTTGTCTTCACGCCGGCCGAATACACCGCGGCGACACGTATCCTGCTTGACGACAGCCTGACCAAATTCGCGGAGGAGAAAGATTCAGGCCCTGCCCATATCCAGGCGGATTCGACGGTTTCCACCGAGGTCGAGATTCTGAAGTCGGCCCGTCTTGCCCATGCCGTCGTGCTTGCAGAGAAACTGCATGAGAACGAAGCTTTCCTGAACCCGCCCCAGTCGCCGATCGGATGGACGAAGGCCCAGATAAAGAGCATTGCCGGACTGTTTTCCTTTGCCCCGCAGCCTCCAGCCAGTTCGGTCGAGAACGCCAAGATCGGCAAGGCGGTGGCGCTTCTGCAAAGCGGGCTCACAGCCGAGCGGTCCGGGCGCAGTTATGTCATCGACGTTGCGTTCCGGTCCCACGACCGCAAGCTTGCCGGCGCGATCACGCGCGCCTATGCGGAGGCTTACCTTTCCGACCAGCTCGACGCCAATTTCGACGCCACCCAGCGCGCTACGATCTGGCTTCAGGGAAGGCTCGCCGAATTGCGCGACAGTTCACAGGCCGCAGCCCTCGAGGTCGAAAAGTTTCGCGCGGAAAACGGGCTGACCTCGGCGCGCGGCGAGCTGATTTCCGAGCAGCAGCTCGCCGACCTGAACAGCCAGTTGATCCTTGCCCAAGCCGATACGGCCAATGCGCTTGGCCGCTACAGCCAGTTCAAGTCGATCATCGAAAGCGGTCCGGAAAACGCCGTCAGGAATGCGACGATCCCCTCCGACAACGGCAACAGCGCCGTTATCAACGATCTCAAGGCGCGCTATCTGAACGTCACCAAGCGCGAGCAGGAGATTTCCACCCGCTTCGGCGAAGACCATGCCCAGGCGGTCGCGCTGCGGCGCGAGCAGGCAGGCCTGGAAGGCAGGATCTTCCAGGAACTGAAGCAGATCACCGAGAGCTATCGCAACGAATACGAGGTGGCCAAGGCGCGCGAGAACTCGTTGCGCGACAATGTCGGCCAGATGGCCGGCCTGAGCTCGGAAACCAGCCAGTCGCTTGTGCAATTGCGCGAACTGGAGCAGAAGTCCGCCGCCCTTTCGACGCTCTACCAGGCCTTTCTGGCGCGCCACGAGGAGGCTTCGCAGCAGCGCTCTTTTCCCATAGCCGAGGCGCGCGTGATCTCCGAGGCCAATGATCCTGTGGCCGCATCGAGCCCCCGCAAAAGCCTGGTGCTTGGCCTTTCGCTTGTGCTCGGCCTCTTCGGCGGGGCCGCCGTCGGAGCCTTCCAGGAGTTTCGCGAGCGATTTTTCCGTACCGGCGACGATGTCCGCTCAGCGCTCAACATCAACTTCCTCGGCTATCTGCCGATCGTCAGCGCTCGCCTCACCGCGGCCAAGCCGAACGACGCCGGCACAAAACATCAGCCGCGGGAACAGACCGGCTCCGTCACCCCGCGCATATTGCGGGTCGCCATCAACGCCCCGGCCTCCTCGTTCGCCGAAACGCTGCGCAACGCCAAGATCGCCAGCGACGTCGTCCTTCAGGGCAAGCAGTGCAAGGTGATCGGCTTCGTCTCGGTGCTGCCGCATGAAGGCAAGACCACCGTTGCGGCAAATTTCGCCGGCCTGCTCGCTTCCCATGGCGCAAGGACGCTGCTGATTGACGGCGATCTCAGGAATCCCGGGCTGAGCCGAGGCCTGTCGCTGGCCCCCGACAAGGGGTTGGTCGAGGCGATCGTCGGCGACCAGCCCTGGCGAAGCACGGTGATGGTTGACCGCTCGACCAGGCTTGCCATCATTCCCGCCGTCGTGCGCGGGCGGCTGTCGCACACCAGCGAACTGCTTTCGGGGCCTGGCATGCACGACCTTATCGAAGACGCGCGCACCGCCTACGACTACATCATAGTCGACCTGCCGCCGCTCGGACCGGTCGTGGACGCCAAGGCATTCGCTCCGCTGACGGACGGCTTCGTGATGGTTGCCGAATGGGGCGCGACGCCGCGCGCGCTGGTTCGCGCCACGCTGCAAGCAGAACCGCAGGTCGCAGCCAAGCTCCTTGGGATCATCCTCAACAAGACGGACATGAAGAAGCTGGCGCGCTACGGGTCGTTTGGCGGCTCGGAGCAGTATCTCGACCGCTACTCCTCCTACTATGTCGAGCAGGCGGGCATGAACGGAAAGGCCTGACGGATGCCCGGCCGGTCAGTTGGTCAGGTAAAACCCCCTGTCCTGCCAGATTCGGAGCGCGGTCAGCCTGCCGCCGAAGACCGCCCCGGTGTCGATGTTGACGCGCATGCCGTCCCGCTTCGCCTCGGCAACAGGCGTGTGGCCATGCACCACATACTTCTTGAGCAGGTGGGCACGTTCGTAAAATTCCGAGCGGATGAAGGCGAGGTCATAATCGGACTGCCGCTCGAGGTCGAGCTCGGGCCGGATGCCGGCATGCACGAAAATAAAGCGCTTCGCCTCGACGAGGATCGGCAACGATCGCAGGAATGCGATGTGCGCGGCCGGAATTGTCTTCCTGATCACCTCGTCGATCTGCCGGCTGGATCGGTAGATCTGGACGAGGCGGTCATGATCGATGCCGTAGGAAAGCAGCGTGGAGGCCGCACCCATGCTCATCCAATCCGCCAGCCCGAGCCGTCCGTCGATGTAATCGAGCATCACGACTTCATGGTTGCCGGCAAGGCAGATACGCTCGAAGCCGGCGGGCGGCGGCGCGAGCAGGTGATCGATGACCTGCGACGAGGCGGGACCCCGGTCGACATAATCGCCGAGCATGATGATGAGCTTGCGGCCCGGCAAATTCTTGCCGTCCGCCACGATTGCGCTCTCGAGCGAAAGCAGTTGGTCGAGACAGCCATGGACGTCGCCCACCGCATAGATTGCGATGCCGGCAGTATCCAGCCTCAGTCGCGCCCTGCGCTCCCTGTCCGCATTTGTGTGCAGGCCCAGAAGCCCTGCAAGCTTTCTCATCGAAGGCCCTTGCTGTTGCTGCCCGCGCTCGCCAGCCTTCCCGGCGGGCGCGCCACATTTCGTAAACCGGCGAACGGTGTGAATGCCACAGTTCGCGCATTTGGACCATCCGCTCTGTCCGTCCCGGGGCATGCTTGCCCTCGACCCCCGTGACGACGCCGGAAGTGGTCCGTCGACCACCGGTTTGAGGAGATGCACATGATCATCAAGCCCGCCTCCCTTGCGCATGACGCTGTCGCGCCCGTCGGAAAGGCCATGTCGGACCGCATCAAGATCGCGCGGTCGCTGTGCATCTTCTTCATGACTTTCGTTCACGTCCAGGCCGGCATCGCCGAAAACGTCTATGACCGCGACGCCGGTTTCTTCGACATCGTCTACTTCATACTGACGCGGCTGATGGGTTTGAGTTCCGTTTCCCTGCTCAGCGTCGTCTCAGGCTATTTCATCGTCTCCAGCCTGCTGAAGGCCGCAGCTGGGCGACTGATGGTCTCCAAGTTCAGGACGCTCGTAGTGCCCCTGATCGCCTGGAACCTGCTTATGCTGGCGCTTCTTGCCGGCTATGGCGTCGTTTCCGGCAATTGGAAGGACATGCCTGAATTCAGCGCGACCGGCATGGCCAACGCGCTCCTTGCCGTGACCGGATGGCCGCTTGTCGTTCCGCTGTGGTTCCTGCGGGACCTGTTCGTCTGCTGCCTGTTCGCGCCGATTCTCTATCAGGGGCTGCGCCGCTTTCCGGTCGCGACCATTCTGGCGCTGGTCGCCTTCACGCTGTTCGGCGAGATCCTCTACATCCTGCAAAGGCCGCAGCTCATGCTGTTCTTCGGGCTCGGCATGTGGCTGCGGATCGCCGGCGCCAGCGAGGAGGGAATCGACCGCATCGCGAATTTCCTCACCATCGGCCTCGTCGCCATGGCGGCGATTTTCATCACCATCCGCATCGAGCGCATTTTGCTGTCGGAGATGAACGACACGCTGCGGCTGACGCTCGACACGCTGCTGCGGGTGACGGTCGCGGCGGGTTTCTGGAAGCTGACCGGACCCATTCGGCGATCCGCGCTGTCGGAACTGTTCATTCGGTTCGAGCCCTATGCGTTCTTCCTGTTCTGCAGCCACGCGATCCTGTTCAACTTCGGCGGCATCATCTTCCGGCGCGCCTTCGGAAATTACGGCTCGGATCTGTTCCCGATCACTTTTTTCACGCTGCCCTGCCTTGCCGTCATCGCCGCAATCATCGGGCTGAACATCATAAACCGCTCCGCATTGCTGATTTTCCTGTTCAACGCCGGCCATCGCCTGCGATCCCGTTCAGCCGCCAGGATGGAAAGGGCGCCGGCACAAACCCGGTGAGGGTGTGATCTGATAATCACAGCTGGGCCCATCCACTTACGATCTCTCCGGCTCCAGGCGTGAGTGTTAACTATTCGTTAACCATCCTCCGCCTAGACCTGATGCAACGGAAAATTAACGAACATGAACAACGTGCTAACCGACACCCGCCCCATCCGCCTCAAAGGCCGCTCCTTCCTCGCGCTCGTGCTTACTCCGGAACTGCCCTTCGACGGCTGGCTGGCCCGGCTCGACGATTTGGCCGCTCGTTCGGCGGGCTTTTTCTTGCGACGGCCGATCGTTCTCGACGTCGGAGGTCTCGACATCGACCGGTCGCAGTTGAAGGAACTGATCGGCGAGCTTGCTAACCGCAGCGTAAGGGTCATGGGCGTCGATGGCGCACGTTCATCTCTGCTCGGCGTCGACATACCCCCAGCCCTGACGGGCGGGCGGGAGGCGTCCGATTTCGAAGCCCCGGCGGCAGAAACGACCGGCGACGCCGGCCACGGCAAAACCGAAGCATCCGTCCATCATCCCGAGCCGCAGCCGGTCAGGGCAATGCCTTCGATCATCATCAGCCAGCCCGTTCGTTCCGGGCAGTCGATCGTATTCCCCGAAGGCGATGTAACCATTGTCGGATCGGTGGCATCAGGCGCGGAGATCGTCGCCGGCGGTTCCATCCATGTTTACGGGACGTTGCGGGGACGGGCGTTGGCGGGGTCGGTGGGCAATTCCTCGGCTCGCATCTTCTGCAGCAAGCTTGAGGCGGAGCTTCTGGCGATCGACGGGCTTTACAAGACGGCTGACGATCTGGAGCCCCAGCTTCGCGGACAGGCTGTCCAGCTCTGGCTCGAAGGCGATGCGATCGTGGCGAAGACACTCAATTAAGCCGGCCGCCGGCCAAAACAGGAGACGAGGATGGCGAAAATAATAGTGGTCACATCGGGCAAGGGCGGCGTCGGCAAGACGACTTCCACCGCCGCGCTCGGCGCCGCGCTGGCACAGAGGAACGAGAAGACAGTCGTCGTGGATTTTGACGTCGGCCTGCGCAATCTCGACCTCGTCATGGGCGCGGAGCGGAGGGTCGTCTACGACCTGGTCAATGTCATCCAGGGCGACGCGAAGCTCCCGCAGGCGCTGATCCGCGACAAGCGGCTGGAGACGCTTTACCTGCTGCCGGCGTCGCAAACCCGCGACAAGGACAATCTGACGGCAGAGGGCGTCAAGCGGGTGATGGACGAGTTGAAGAAATCCTTCGACTGGATCATATGCGACAGCCCGGCTGGAATCGAGCGGGGTGCGACCCTGGCGATGCGCCACGCCGACATCGCAGTCGTCGTGACCAATCCGGAAGTCTCATCGGTCCGTGATTCGGATCGCATCATTGGACTCCTCGACGCCAAGACTGCCAGGGCCGAGCGCGGCGAACGGGTGGAAAAGCATCTTCTCCTGACCCGCTACGATGCAAACCGCGCCGAGCGCGGCGATATGCTGAAGGTCGATGACGTCCTCGAGATTCTGTCGATTCCTCTGCTCGGTATTATCCCCGAAAGCATGGACGTCCTGCGCGCCTCCAACCTCGGCGCACCGGTCACGCTCGCCGATAGCCGCAGTGCGCCTGCATTGGCCTATCTCGACGCCGCACGCCGGCTCGCTGGCGAAACGGTGCCGATTTCCATCCCGGGCGAAAGGCGCGGCTTGTTCGGCAAGATATTCGGAAGGAGAGCGGCATGAAGTTCTTCGATTTCTTCAGCAAGCAGAGTTCTTCGTCGGCTCCGAAGGCACGCGAGCGCCTGCAGGTTCTGCTCGCCCACGAGCGGTCATCGGTAGGCCAGTCGGACCTGGTGGTGCGCCTTCGGGAGGAGATTCTCTCAGTCATCGGCAAGCATGTGAAGATCGACCGGGACAAGGTCACCGTGAAGATGGACCGCGGAGAAAAGGTTTCGACGCTGGAAATCGATGTCGAAATCCCCCTGTCCGCGAAACTGCGGGCGGCATGACGGCAGCCCGGCACACCGTGGCGGCGTCACAGCCGCCGAATCGACCAAAGGAGACGAGCATGACCCGGCTTGCACTTCTCGAGCGGCTCAAGGAACTCCAGCAGATGCCTAAGTTCCAAAGGCGCGACATCAGCACGATCAGCGCATGCCTGTCCAAGGAGGCATTGGCCAAGCACGTGGAACTTTGCGAGGAGGCGGTCAGCACTCCGGTCCGGCCGACTCTGCACGACGGACGATCAGACTGCGTCTAACGCAGCCACTGTCGCGCCCACCTGCGGGCGCATCTGCTACAATCACGAGAAGATCAATCTCAGCCAGGTCTTCGCCGGCCAGACCGTCGGCGTCAAGCAGATCGACGACCGAATCTGGCTAGCCAGCTTCATGGACCATGATCTGGGGTATTTCGACGATGAAACATGCAGACTGGAAACACTCGAGAACCCTTTCGGGCCGAAAGTGTCACCCATGTCTTAGGGACAATCTGTTACCCATGTCTCCGTGCCGTACAAAAGGGTTTTTGGCGCCCCAGCGTAGATGAAGCTGATCACTACGTTTCCGCTGCACCACTATGACATCGCAGCCGCAAGTGCGCGACAACATCCGGAAGTATCCAGAGCTCGCAGCATTCACTACGCAGATCACGACCTCCACCGGCCGCGCGCAGTCGGCCTTTGGCGCGTGCCGGCTGGTGGACGGGGCGATGCAGTCGGGATCGGTTCTAACTCCTGCGCAGTCAGATCTGAAAAAGCGAGCGCCACAGGCTCCAGGCGCCGAACTCAAGCATCGCGAGAAAGGTCAGCACCATGCCGCCGGATCGGCCAGGACCCCATCCCGACCGGAGGATTTCTGTGGCATGAGCGATTCGGCCGGCGGCCAGGAAGCCGCCGCCAACCCATAGCGCTGCGCTGGGCATCCCGAGAACTTCGGCGCATCCCATCGCGAGCAGCGCGATCGGCACGGTCTCGGTATAATTGCCATGTGCCCGCATGCGTCGCAGCAAGACATCGTCATCGCCGCCGAAGAAGCGAATCCCGGTCTGCACACGGCGCATGCCAACGATCAATGTCAGAGGCACCTGCACGATCACGAACAGGCCGATGAAAATTGGTGTGATGACAATCGGCAAGCTAATGCCTCCCTCTCTCGAAACTCGTGCAGAATCTCTGCGATCAGCCGCGCTTCCACAGCGCGAAGAGCGTGCCGCCTGGATCCCTAACGATGACGAATTCGCCCGCAGGGCCGCGCTGGCGCTCTTCAACGACTTCGCCGCCGCTCTCGCGCGCCTTGGCTTCGGAAGCCTCGATGTCGGCGACCTCAAAATAAGGAATCCAGCCATTGCGCTCCTTCGCGCTCGCGGACACGCTCGCAAATGGCGTGTCGCCCAAGACGAGCATCGGAAATCCAGGACCTTGCCGCACGCTGAGACCAAGCGTCTTGGCGTAGAATTCCGCCGTCAGGCCGGCATCCCCGGATTGGTTATCGAACCAGGCAATCGGTGAGGTCATGAAGCACTCCTGCATTTTGAACTTGCAAATTGCAAGCGTCTCAACGGGTAGCATTCGAACTTGCGATTTGCAAGCGGTAGACGATCGCTCTACGCTGTGTTCATGGCGAAGAAGTTGGATGAATGGTGCGGCTGTCCGATTCGATACGCTGCCGCAATGATCGGCGACCGGTGGAAGCTGCTGATCCTCAGGGACCTCGCACTGAAGGGTGCGCGCCGTTACCGCGACTTCCTGGAAGCCGGCGAGGGCATTGCGACCAATATTCTGGCATCGAGGCTGATCCAGCTCGAGGCCGCTGGCATCGTGAACCGGCAGCAAGATCCAGAAAACGCCGCGCGCACGATCTACTCGCTCACTCCCAAGGGAGTCGACCTCGTACCCGTGCTTCTTGCGATGATTGCGTGGTCCGCTCAATGGGACCCGGAGACGGAGGTCCCCGTTCGCTTCGAACGCGCCTTGAAAAGGAACCCCAAAGCGCTCGCAAAGGAAATCAGGGACGAGTTGCCCAAACCCGTCGGCGAATAGCGCGCCCGCATCTCGCTTGCGACGCCGGCTTGGGGAAGTGCCGCACAGGATCATCAAATTGCGACGGACCGCGTCGAAACTGAGTGTGCGCTCACGGATTTCGTGGGCAATCGTGCTGTAGCGCAGATTTGGCGCACCCGACAGGATTCGAACCTGTGACCTCTGCCTTCGGAGGGCGAGCAATGCGGCCCGAAGGAAGTTCGCCAGAGTTCGCTATAGTTCGATAATTCCGTTGTAACACAATAGCTTACTGAAATTGCGGTTTCTCAGCGCTACGCTGTCTTACTCCATGGCTTGCCCG
The DNA here is from genome assembly GCF_011045125.1 of Allomesorhizobium camelthorni. Taxonomy (GTDB): domain Bacteria; phylum Pseudomonadota; class Alphaproteobacteria; order Rhizobiales; family Rhizobiaceae; genus Allomesorhizobium; species Allomesorhizobium camelthorni. The sequence goes on from NZ_JAAKZF010000001.1 coordinate 463,613, forward strand.
CTTTTGGTGAGTTTATGGTGAGTAAGGAGCGACTATGCCAAAGCTGACCAAGACGGTCATCGATAACGCCACACCGCGTGAGAAGCAGTTCACAATCTGGTGCAGCGAACTCAAGGGTTTTGGCATCTTTGTCCAGCCGAGCGGCACGCGCACCTACTTCGTCGACTATCGAAGTCCCAACGGGATGCGGCGGCGGATGACTATCGGACGGCATGGCCCTATCACCGTGGAGCAGGCCCGCAAGCTCGCCATGGCCGAGCTTGGGAGCGTTGTGAAAGGAAGAGATCCGGCCGGAGATCGAACGGCGCGCCGTCGGTCATTAACGGTACGCGAGCTGTGCGAAGACTATCTGACGATGACTGAAAAGGGCCTAGTCTTACTGTGTCATAAGTTTCGTTAACGATTGAT
>NZ_JAAKZF010000010.1:0-2500 GCF_011045125.1 Allomesorhizobium camelthorni
ATTGATTCTGTTATGGGGCGCTTCCATCATCAAAAACAAAACCCCAGCAACTTATTCAGATTGCTGGGGTTTTTCATGTTGGGTTGGTTGCGGGGACAGGATTTGAACCTGTGACCTTCAGGTTATGAGCCTGACGAGCTACCGGGCTGCTCCACCCCGCGCCACCTTTTCCACGAGCTGAACCCGTGAAGACAGAGCCGGCCAAAACAAAGGGGCCGCGTTGAGCGGCCCGAAATCCCGTTTTGGCGGGCCTCATCGATAAGAGAAGATTTCAACATGCGCTTGGCAGACCTGGCAGCGACTTACTCTCCCGCGTCTTGAGACGAAGTACCATCAGCGCTGGAACGTTTCACGGCCGAGTTCGGAATGGGATCGGGTGCAGCCGCTCCGCCATAACCACCAGGTCGGCAAAGAGCATGTTGTTTCGAGAAGCTGGATTGAGGGAGTAGTGATCAGTGATCAGTCAGTAGCGATTGCCGAATTTGCCGGCGATCTACTACTCTCTACTCACTCTTTTTTTGCGCCCTCCATCGCATCCGCGATAGGCATTCGAAATGAGAACGATCAAGCCAATCGAGCTATTAGTACCGGTAAACTTCATGCGTTGCCGCACTTCCATACCCGGCCTATCAACGTGGTCGTCTTCCACGGCTCTCAGGGAATACTCGTTTTAAGGTGGGTTTCCCGCTTAGATGCCTTCAGCGGTTATCCCGTCCGGATATAGCTACCCTGCTATGCGGCTGGCGCCACAACAGGTCCACCAGAGATCCGTCCATCCCGGTCCTCTCGTACTAGGGACAGATCCTTTCAATATTCCTACACCCACGGCAGATAGGGACCGAACTGTCTCACGACGTTCTGAACCCAACTCACGTACCGCTTTAAATGGCGAACAGCCATACCCTTGGGACCTGCTCCAGCCCCAGGATGCGATGAGTCGACATCGAGGTGCCAAACAACCCCGTCGATATGGACTCTTGGGGGTCATCAGCCTGTTATCCCCGGCGTACCTTTTATTCGTTGAGCGATGGCCCTTCCACGCGGGACCACCGGATCACTATGACCGACTTTCGTCTCTGCTCGACTTGTCAGTCTCGCAGTCAGGCAGGCTTATGCCATTGCACTCAGCGAACGATTTCCGACCGTTCTGAGCCCACCATCGCGCGCCTCCGTTACTCTTTAGGAGGCGACCGCCCCAGTCAAACTACCCACCATACATTGTCCCGGACCCGGATAACGGGCCGCGGTTAGACATCCATAGTGATAAGGGTGGTATTTCAAGGATGGCTCCACCCGAGCTGGCGCCCGGGCTTCAAAGCCTACCACCTATCCTACACATGCCACTACGAATGCCAATGTAAAGCTATAGTAAAGGTGCACGGGGTCTTTCCGTCTAACCGCAGGAACCCCGCATCTTCACGGGGAATTCAATTTCACTGAGTCTATGCTGGAGACAGCGGGGAAGTCGTTACGCCATTCGTGCAGGTCGGAACTTACCCGACAAGGAATTTCGCTACCTTAGGACCGTTATAGTTACGGCCGCCGTTTACTGGGGCTTCGATTCAGAGCTTGCACCCCTCCTCTTAACCTTCCAGCACCGGGCAGGCGTCAGACCCTATACGTCGTCTTGCGACTTCGCAGAGCCCTGTGTTTTTGATAAACAGTCGCTACCCCCTGGTCTGTGCCACCCTCCTACGGTTGCCCGCAAAAGGGTCACGCTTCTTCCGAAGTTACGCGTGCAATTTGCCGAGTTCCTTCAGCATAGTTCTCTCAAGCGCCTTGGTATACTCTACCAGTCCACCAGTGTCGGTTTCGGGTACGGTCTATAAGTGGGAGCTATTTCCTGGAACCACTTCGCTGCCAGATCAATCCAATAAGATCTGACAACACACGTGATCCGTCACTACCCACAGGCCCACGAATATTAACGTGGTTCCCATCGTCTACGCATTTCTGCCTCGACTTAGGGGCCGGCTAACCCTGCTCAGATTAGCTTTAAGCAGGAACCCTTGGACTTTCGGCGGGGGAGTCTCTCACTCCCCTTACGTTACTCATGTCAGCATTCGCACTTCTGATACCTCCACCACCCCTCGCAGGTATGGCTTCATCGGCCTACAGAACGCTCCGCTACCGCTCGACCCTTGCGGATCGAACCCTAAGCTTCGGTGTATGGCTTTAGCCCCGTTACATTTTCGGCGCAAAGACCCTTATTTAGACCAGTGAGCTGTTACGCTTTCTTTAAATGATGGCTGCTTCTAAGCCAACATCCTGGTTGTTTTGGGATCCTCACATCCTTTCCCACTTAGCCATAACTTGGGGACCTTAGCTGTAGGTCAGGGTTGTTTCCCTTTTCACGACGGACGTTAGCACCCGCCGTGTGTCTGCCGACTAGTACTCCCAGGTATTCGGAGTTTGGTTAGGTTTGGTAATCCGGTGAGGACCCCTAGCCCATCCAGTGCTCTACCCCCTGGGGTATTCGGTCGACGCTCTACCTAAATAG
>NZ_JAAKZF010000010.1:7500-143808 GCF_011045125.1 Allomesorhizobium camelthorni
TTTGATGTCGGAGGATTCCGAGCTTCTCTACGTGGCGGCCACTTTCGGCGGCAACACGCGCAACTTCTACCGCTTCAAGACGTCCGACGGCAGCGTCGACTATTTCGACCAGGACGGCCGCAGCGCCAAGCAGTTCCTGCTGCGCAATCCCGTACCCAACGGACGCTTCACCTCGGGCTTCGGCGGCCGTCGCCATCCGGTTCTCGGCTATTCCAAGATGCATACCGGCGTGGACTGGGCGGCGCCGCGCGGCACGCCGATCATCGCGTCGGGCAACGGCACCGTCGAAAAGGCGGGATGGGCCGGCGGCTATGGCCGCCAGACCATCATCCGCCACGCCAACGGCTATGAGACCTCCTACAACCACCAGAGCGCGGTGGCCAAAGGCATCAAGCCCGGCGCGAAAGTCCGGCAGGGCCAGGTCATCGGCTATGTCGGGTCGACCGGCCTGGTGACGGGCAATCACCTGCATTACGAACTGATGGTCAACGGCCGCAAGGTCGATCCGATGCGGGTCAGGCTGCCGGTCGGGCGCATTTTGAAGGGCGACGATCTCACGACCTTCGAGAAGGAACGCAAGCGCATCGACGACCTGCTCAAGGAAGAGGGCGATCCGCTCAAAGTGGCGAGCGCCAAGGCCGAGGGCTGATCCGGCCGGCCTTGTGGCGACAATCACTCCGCCGAAGCTGGATTTGCTGCGTCGTCGGCGCTTTCGGTGCGACCGCTTCCGGGCGCGGTCATCCAGGCGGTCAGGGCCGAGACAACGCAGAGCGCGGCGGTGACCCAGGCGACGGCGGCAAAGGCCGCATCGCTTGCCGCGAGCCGGATGCTTTCGGCGTCGGCCGGAAGCGCGCTCACCGGTTCCTCGCCAAAGCTTGGAACGGCGCCGGCGCCCTGGCCCAGCAAGGATGCGTAGCGGAGCGCTGCAACGCCGCCCATCGCCGCGACGGCAAACAGCCCGGCCATCCGGGCTACCGCATTGTTGATGCCAGACGCCGACCCGGTTTCGCTATCCTCGACGGCTGTCATGATCGCCGTCGACAGCGGCGAGACGACAAGCGCCATGCCGAGGCCCATCAGAGCCATAAGCGGGAAAATACCGAACCAGAAGCTGTGGACGCCTCCACCAGTGAGAAGCGCAAGGCCTGCAAAGGCGGCGGCCACGACCAGGCTGCCGGCGACGACCGGCAAGCGCGGCCCGATGCTGTCCGAGGCCCTTCCGACCGGCCCCGAAAGAAGCGCGATCGCCAGCGAAAGCGGCAGGAAAATGAAGCCGGTCGCGGCCTCGCTCTGGCGCCATCCCGCGATCAGCAGCATCGGCAGATAGAACAGGATCGCCGAAAGCGCGAAATAGAGGAAGAATGTCGAGACGTTTGCGCCCGAAAACGATCGGCTGGCGAACAGGCCGAGATCGACCATCGGCTCGTTCTGCCTCCGTTCCCAGACAAGGAACGCCGCCATGACCACGAAGCCGGCAGCGACCCAGGCGGTGGAATGCGGCAGGCTCGCCGTGCCGAAAACGGTGAAGCCGTAGGCAAGCGCGCCGAGCGAGACGGTGGCGAGCGCCGCGCCTCCAAGATCGAGGGTGCGCGTTGCTCCGGGCGCATCGGCCGGCACCTTCGCCGCCAAGAAATAGATCGCCAACCCGCCGAGCGGCAGGTTCACGGCGAATATCCAGCGCCAGACGCTGTCTTCGAATGACGATAGCAGCACGCCGCCGATCACCGGCCCCAACGCAGTGGTAAGCGCCGACGCGGCGGCCCATATGCCGATTGCGCGCCCGCGCTCCTTCTTCGGATAGGCTTTTGCGATGATCGCAAGGCTGCCGGGCACCATGATGGCCGCGCCCACCCCTTGCACGGCGCGCGCGACGATCAGGAACAGTGCGTCAGGAGCAATCGCGCAGACCATCGAAGCGCCGATGAACAGCGCAATGCCGACGATCAGGGTGCGGCGCAGGCCGAACTTGTCGCCCGCCGCCCCGCCGGCGAGGATCAGCGCCGACAGCGTCAGAGCATAGGCGTTGGAAATCCATTGCGCTTCGATGAGGCTCGCGCCGAGATCGCTGCGCATCGCCGGAATGGCGATGGCCACAACCGACCCGTCGATGAAGCCGAGGGAGGAAGCGAGAATCGCGGCGACCAGCACGTAGCGGCGGCGCTCCCGCGGGCAGAACGTGCCATCGTCGGGCGGTGCCATCGTCTGTGGGACAGCGCCCTCATGTGCTTCGCAAGGCGATCGCATGCGCCGAAAATAGCGCAAAGGGCAACCGCAGCAATCCCGTCAGGTTGAAAGTGCCGATGCGCCCATGAAGTTCGGGAACCGCGCGGTATTACTCGACGAACTCGACCATAACGCCGACGCTGACCAGCTTGGCCAGCTCCTGCGCGTCCCAATTGGTCAGGCGCACGCAGCCATGGCTCTCGGTCTTGCCGATCTTGGATGGATCCGGCGTGCCGTGAATGCCGTAGGTCGGCTTGTCCAGCGCGATCCAGATCGAGCCGACGGGGCCGTTGGGGCCGGGCGGAATGGTCAGGATCTTGTCGTTCTGGCCCTGCTTGAAGTTCACCTTCGGATTGTAGGTGTAGTTGGGATTGAAGGCGACCCGCGACACGGCGTGCGTGCCGGTCGGCGACGGCGTTTCGGTCGAGCCGATCGTGGCGGGATAAGCGGCGACCAGTTCGCCTTCCTCGTCATAGGCGCGCACCTGCTTGCGCCCCTTGTCGGCAACGATCCGCTGAACCTTCTTTGTGACCGGAGCACCGACATTGGCGACGCGGATGATGGTGCCCGGCCGCGAGAAATTAGCCTCGGGATTGAGCGCCTTCAGGTAGCCCTCGTCCATATGGAATTTTTCCGCCAGCATCTCCAAAACGGAGGTGTAGCTCAGATTTTCGAGCTGCGCCTTCTTGCTGTAATCGGCCGGTACGGAGGCGACGAACGGCCCTGCGGCATCCGCGGCGGTGATCGTGTAGGTGGTGAACGGGTCGCCGCCGGTGGCAGCCAGCGCCGCCTTGATGCCCGCCGAATCGGTCGACCGCAGGCTGGTTCCGGTAGTCTCACGGTAGGCGTCGAAGGCCTTGTCGACATTCGAGCCGAACTTGCCGTCGATGACGCCCGGCGAAGCGCCGGTCCGGTCCATCAGCACCTGGATACCGGCGACATCTTCGCGCGCGGTGAAGTTCATCGGTGGCGGCGCCACCGGATCGACGACGATGGTCTCGCCGGGCGCCGAAGGACCGGCAGGTTCGTCGAGCGGCTCGCGTTCGACCGGTTCGCGATCGACGACGCGCGGCGGCTGCTCCCTGAGTTCCGGCAATGTGCGCCGCCGCGGCGCCGGCGGGAATTCGTCGATGGACGGTTCGCGGGCGGCGTCGGGATAGTCGTATTCATCGACGGGTGGCGGCAGGAGGCGATAGTCGCCAAGCTTGCGCCTGCGCAGCCGCTCCATGTCCTCGGGGTCGTCGAGATAGTAGCGCTCTTCCCGGTCCAGTTCCTGCGCGCGCAACGCACGGCGCAGCGCCGGCCGGTTCATCGGGCGGACACGCCGCGGCGGCTGCACGGCGATGATCTCGCCGGTATAGGCATCGATAATGACCCTGTTGCCATTGCCGTCGTAGAAGATTTCCACGTCGCCGGCCTGCGCCAGCAGAATGCCTTCAGACTGGCTGCCGGCGGCCTGATTGGCCTCGCGCGCAGCGCCGGCCGATTGCGAGGCCAGCGCCCCCGACGCGGACAAGCCGGCCACCAGCGCCGAAAGCATGAAAACCTTGCCGAGCATCTATCCCCAAATCTCCGTTTCAGCGCCGCGTCATGCAGGCGTCCAGCCGGCCAATGCCGTTTCAGCCTAGAAGTTCCAATATGAACCGGGCATGAAAATGGCCGCGCAATGGCGGTCTAGTCCTGTACTTCAGCAAATATGCATATTCCGTCATGCCGCCGCGCCAAGCTCGCTTCGCACGCGCTTGGGCAGCGCGCGGAAGATCAGGCCGTGGCTTTCGCGGACATAGTCCTTCAGCGCTTCGTCATCCATGCTTTCGCCGGTGCGGCGCTGGATCCATTTCATGCCGCGTGAAGCGAGATAGGGCGCCGGACGGCAGCCCGGCTGCTCCCTCAGTATTTCGTAGGCGAACTCGGAGCATTTGAAGGTGACCGCCAGTTCTTCTCCGCCGCTCCAGCCGGCGATGGCGAACACCTTGCCGCCGACCTTCCAGACATGCGCGCCGCCCCACTGGACGACATGGGTTGCGAAAGGAAGCGAGCCGCAGAAGGTGTTGTATTCATCGAGTGTCATGGTCCCTGTCTTTCGCACACATGAAGGGTTGTTGCCACGCTCCGGAGTTTCACCGGCCTGGCTATTGATTAATACCCGGTAAGCGCAGGGACGCGCGTCATGATGTGTCGGGGTGCTCCAGCGCCCAAAAAGCCAACCCATGAGCGGCAGTCAAAACATCGTGGACCTCGTGGGAAGGCCGCCGACGAGAGCCGGGCGGGCGTCCCATCCGCAGCGGCCAAAGGCGGCGAATCCGGTCTGCGTCGCGGGGTTTGTTTTGCGCGCCTGCGGCTTCGCGGCCCCTGTCTCGCGCGCCCACGGCGTCGCGGCGAACCCGCCAGCGAGCGAAGCGCAGGGCCTGGCGCGGCAGGTCGTCGAGCGCCCGGCCGAGCGCCTCAAGCCTCCGGCCAAGACGACCCGCATCGACCGCATCGTTGGGCGCGGGCGGGCGGCGGTCCGCGACGGGAAACGGCTCGGTGAAGCCGGGAAGTGAGATGCGTGGCACGCCGTTCTGCTTCGGTGGGCGCGGGCGGAACGGATGCTGCAGCGGATCGAAAAGCGGCAGGCTCAACGCGCGCGGCATGGCGCGGGCAGATGAGGAGCCGCCGGGGGCGGCGGAAGGCATCGCGATGCCGGTTCCGACACCGTTGCTCAGGATCGTCGGAACGATCCTTGTCTTGCCTGCCTGCGGGGCCTTGCGCGGCGGCGGCAGCGTCACGACAAGCCCGCGCGCTAGCGCGATGATGAGCCGCCGCGCCGCAGATTCCGCCGGACGCAGGAGCCGCAGCACGGCGAGGCGGAGATGGCGCGGCAGGGCCGGGGACAGTTTATTTTTTTCCGCCTGCGCCAAACCTCCCGGCGACGCGCCTTCCTGCGGAAAGAAAGTAAACTGTCCCCCGAGGCCGGCCATGGCGACGAGCGTCGCCAGGATGTGCTTCAGCGCCTCGCGGTGCTTCTCGATCGCTGCATTCCAGTCCATTGCCACCTCCCGCCGCCGCCCTCCCCTGATCCCCGGTCCGGTCAGGGTTCCCGCGAGGGCGGTCAGGGGATTATGCGCGCAAGCCGGAGGGGTGGGGATAAAGGTCGGAGAAAGACTGCTGACAGATGGTGACAGGGGGCGGGAGGGGACAGCTTTGCACCATGCATTTACGAGGCCGCTCGCGGTCCAATGAAGGAAGGGTTCGCTATCTGACCTTGACGACAACCTTGCCCTTGGCTCGCCCTGTTTCAACGTATGCTAGGGCTTCATTGGTAGCTTCAAACGGAAAGACCCGATCCATGACCGGGCGGATCGCTCCGGATTCGATGAGGGACGTAATTTTGCTCAGTTCATCGCCCTGCGCCCACATGAAAAGGAACGAGTAACTGACGCCCGCGCGCTTGGCCTTGGTCCGAATACCGCGGCTCAGCAGACGCAGCACCAGCCTTAGCACCACGTTCAGTCGCTTTTCCTTGGCGAACGCCGGGTCCGGAGGGCCGGAGATGGAAATCAGTTTCCCACCCGGTTTCAGCACACGAAGCGATTTTTCCAGCGTTTTGGAGTCCTGGCTGTTGAGGACGACGTCGTATCCTGACAGGACTTTCTCGAAGTCGTCCTTCCTGTAGTCGATGACGATATCGGCGCCGAGACCTTTGACCAAATCGGTGCTCGCCGCGCCCGCCGTCGCCGCAACGGTTGAGCCGAGGTGCTTGGCAAGCTGGATCGCGAACGTCCCCACGCCGCCGGAGCCAGCCTGGATGAAGATTTTCTGGCCTTTCTTCAGATTGGCCCTATTGACCATCACTTGCCAAGCGGTCAGTCCGACTAGAGGAATGGAGGCGGCTTCCTCCATGCTGAGGTTTTTCGGCTTCAGCGCAACGTCTGCTTCATTGATAGCGATGTATTCGGCGAACGTCCCTATCCGGCCGTCGCGCGGCCGCGAATAGATCTCGTCACCGGGTTTGAACTTGCGGACTTTCGATCCAGCCCGGACAATCCTCCCGGCCACGTCGTGGCCGAGGATGAATGGCGGACGATAGGGCAGGATGGGCTTGAACTCTCCGGTTCTGATCTTGGAATCAAGCAGATTCAGCCCGGCAGCATGAATCTCGACCAAGACGTCATTGTCTTGGAGAGACGGCTCCGGCATATCTGCCAATCGCAGAACGCCCTTCTTGCTATACTTATCGACAACGAATGCCTTCATGGCAGTGCTTTCCAAAAGGGTGTTGGGCGATCCGGCAAGGAACACCCGCTAATCGCCGTACAGCCGCCTCACGGAGAGGCGTCTTGTCGTTCAAACCGGCAAGCGGAACTGCTTGCGCAGGTTCTTGTCGAATATCTCTGAGGGGGCAAAGCGGCGCAGCATGCTGACCTGCCGCGCAGCCTTGCCGGCGGTATAGCGCCGTCGCGGACGGGCATCGGTCGCCGCCTTGACGACCACATCCGCCACCACTTCCGGCCGGTCTGCTTTAGGCATCACATCGCGAAGGAGCGCGTCGAGCCCGGCCCGAGCGCGATCGTATTCCTTCAACACCGAATCCGGCTCGATCCCGTTCTGGTCGAAGACGGTGCGGACATATGCCGGCTCGATGACCGAGACACGAATATTGAAGGTACGAACCTCGTGATCGAGCGATTCAGAATAGCCTTCGAGCGCGTGCTTAGCCGCCGAATAGTGAGCCGAATACGGCGCGGGGACCAATCCCAGGATCGAGCCTATGTTGATGATGCGCCCTTCGCCGTGCCTTCGCATCAAAGGCAAAACCGCATTGGTCATCCGCATGACGCCGAACAGATTGACGTCGAACAGAGCTTGAACCTGGGCGACCGAGGATTCCTCGGCGCCTCCGAGCATGCCGATACCGGCATTATTGACCAGGAGGTCGATCCGGCCGGTCTGCGAGAGCACCGTCGAAACGAGCGCATCGACGGAGGCGCCGTCCGTCACGTCGCAAACCAGCATCGTTCCCCCTTTGGGGACGTCTTTAATCATCTTGCGGCTTGTGCCGAAGACCTTGAACCCCGCACGCGCCAAGGCCTCGGCGCTGGCGCGGCCGATGCCCGAGGAGGCGCCGGTCACGATCGCGGTCTTTCCTGAAAATGCATTCATTTGATTGCTCCAAGTCCTTGAGGACTAGCGTTTTTGCCATAATTGAATTATGATCATACTATCACATTATGATCATCATGCAATAGCCAAAAGGAAAGAGCCCATGCGCTACGAGAAAGGCAGAAAGGATGCGTCACGCAGCCGGATAATGGACGTCGCGACGAAACAATTCCGATCCGACGGCATTGCTGCGACGGGCCTTGCTGGCATCATGAGCGAGGCTGGGCTGACGAACGGGGCTTTCTATCCGCACTTTCAATCCAAGGCAGAGCTTGTGCGTGAATGCGTTGCGGCGGCGCTGGAGGATCAGTCTGCCCAGATGAGTGAGTTGCTCGCGGCCGGAGGGCCCGAAATTGCGATAGATGCGTACCTGTCGGCGGCGCACAGGGACAATCCTGACAAAGGCTGTGCTTCGGCCGCGCTATTGCCCGAACTTGCGCGCCAGCCAGCCGAGGCACGTCAACTCTATACGGAGCGGTTCCTGACCCTGGCGCACCAGATGTCGGCGGCTCTTCCGCCGGAGACCAAGGACCCCGAAGAAGTTGCTCTGGGCGTTTACGCAACTCTCATCGGCGCGCTTCAACTAGCTCGCGCCGTCGAAGAGAGGGAACTATCGGATCGCATCCTCGCGGCGGGAAAAGATGCGGCGCAGGCATTGATCCAACCGCGCTAGAAGAAGATATCTGGGCACGGGGCAAAGAGGCCTCTGCGGTAACGGCAAAGGGAAAGTCCTCTTAGGGGTCAAAAGCCAAAAAAAGCTCTGCCATGCGACGGGGCATTTTCGTTTCTCGGATGGGCTCAACCCCTCACCGCGTCGCTGGGCGAGGAACCCAAGTCCTGAAGCGCCGCTCACCCCTCACCCGGATTGCCAACGGCGGCGCTTCGCGACAGCCCCGCTCCTCTCCCCCATCGTTCATGGGGGAGAAGTGGCCCGAAGGGCCGGTGAGGGGCTACTTACTTTCTTGCGGGATAAAATCTGAGATCGCTCGCAAAGGGAGCCGTCCGTTGAGCGAAGCAAGGATAGTTTCGCAAACCGCTGCCGTTTGCATCCGTGTTTCATGGCTCCAAAACCGGATTGCCAACCTCGCTGGATGCCAAGCCTGCTCCGGCGTCATCCTCGGGCTTGTCCCGAGGATCTGCCGGGGCTGGCAGGCTTGGAGGGATGAAGCCTCCAGCGGCGTGGATGTTGGTTATGACTGATCGTATCAGAGCAGATCCTCGGGACAAGCCCGAGGATGACGGCATTGAGGCGGGCGCGCCGGCAAGCGCAGATGCGATGGCATTGTCTTTCACGACTTCATTTCAGGTTCTTCGTCATTCCGGGGCCGCGAAGCGGAACCCGGAATCCAGCACGCTGGTCCTCGTCCAGTTGTCCGACACCGTCCAATCTCGCTCCGATCGCATCGGATGCATCTCGTTCCTTAAGTGCCGATGCTCTGGATTCCGGGTTCCGCTCCGCGGCCCCGGAATGACGAGCACAGCGCTAGTCAATGCACGCTTCCCTCGGTGCAGATGCCGATAAGCAGCACGCTCAGAGTTGATGACGGCGTTGAGGCGGGCGCGCCGGCAAGCGCAGATGCGATGGCATTGTCTTTCACGACTTCATTTCAGGTCCTTCGTCATTTCAGGTCCTTCGTCATTCCGGGGCCGCGAAGCGGAACCCGGAATCCAGCACGCTGGTCCTCGTCCAGTTGTCCGACAGCGTCCGATCTCGCTCCGATCGCATCGGATGCATCCCGTTCCTTAAGTGCCGACGCTCTGGATTCCGGGTTCCGCTCCGCGGCCCCGGAATGACGAACATGGCGCCGATCAATGCACGCTTCCCTCGGTGCAGATGCCGATGAGCAGCACGCTCAGAGTTGATGACGGCGTTGAGGTTTACCGGCCCACCAAACTCACATGCGATAGGCACGCCTCTCACCCGGATTGCCAACGGCGGCGCTTCGCGCCCGTCGCGCAATCCGACCTCTCCCGCTCCTTCGACCCCTCGACAGGCTCGGGGCTCAGGATGAGGGAGGTGGGGCGTCGGCGCCTTACGCAGCCTTCTCGGTCTCGGCCGGTTCCCCGGCCTTGGCGCGGAAGTTCAGTCGGTCGGAGCCGGCGGTGACCTTTACGGTCGAGCCGTCGAGGATCTCGCCGAGCAGGATGCGCTCGGCGAGCGGGTCCTGCAGTTCCTTTTGCATGACGCGCTTCAGGGGCCGTGCGCCGTAGGCGGGGTCGTAGCCCTTGGCGGCCAGCCAGTCGACCGCGTCCTGGTCGAGCGCGATGCTGATCTTGCGGTCGGAAAGCAGCCTTTCGAGCCGCTTGAGCTGGATCTGCACGATCTTGCCCATGTCCTCGCGGCGCAGCCGGTGGAACAGGATGATCTCGTCGACGCGGTTCAAAAACTCCGGACGGAACGACGCCCGCACCATCGTCATCACTTCGTCGCGGACCTTGTCGACGTCCTCGCCCTCGCCCAGCCCCACCAGATATTCGGCGCCGAGATTGGAAGTCATGATGATCAGCGTGTTGCGGAAGTCGACCGTGCGGCCCTGCCCGTCGGTCAGCCGGCCGTCGTCGAGCACCTGCAGGAGCACGTTGAACACGTCCGGATGCGCCTTCTCGATCTCGTCGAAAAGCACGACCTGATAGGGCCTGCGCCGCACCGCCTCGGTCAGCGTGCCGCCTTCCTCGTAGCCGACATAGCCCGGAGGCGCGCCGACCAGGCGGGCGACCGAATGCTTCTCCATGAACTCCGACATGTCGATGCGCACCATGGCGTTCTCGTCGTCGAACAGGAAGGCGGCCAGCGCCTTGGTCAGTTCGGTCTTGCCGACGCCGGTGGGCCCGAGGAACATGAACGAGCCGATCGGCCGGTTGGGATCCTGCAGACCCGCGCGAGACCGTCTCACAGCTTTCGACACGGCCTGCACCGCCTCGCCCTGCCCGATCACGCGGGTCGCGATCTCGTCCTCCATGCGCAAGAGCTTCTCGCGTTCGCCTTCGAGCATCCTGTCGACCGGAATGCCCGTCCAGCGAGACACGATATGGGCGACGTGGTCCGGCGTAACCACCTCTTCCACCATGCCAACCTTGCCGTCCTGCGCTTCGGCCGCCTTCAGCTTCTTCTCGAGTTCCGGAATCTTGCCGTAAGCCAGTTCGCCGGCGCGCTGGAATTCACCCGAGCGCTGCGCGATGGCGAGTTCGTTGCGCGCTTCGTCGAGTTGCTTCTTGAGGTCCGCCGCCAGGCCGAGCTTCTGCTTCTCCGCCTGCCACTTGGCGGTCAGTTCGGCCGATTCCTCTTCGAGCCCGGTAAGCTCTTTTTCCAGGCGTGCGAGCCGGTCCTTCGATGCCTCGTCCTTCTCGACCTTCAGCGCCTCGCGTTCTATCTTGAGCTGCATGACGCGGCGGTCGATCTCGTCCAGCGCCTCTGGCTTGGAATCGACCTGCATACGCAGCCGTGAGGCGGCCTCGTCGACGAGGTCGATCGCCTTGTCGGGCAGGAAACGATCGGCGATGTAGCGGTTGGAGAGCGTTGCGGCGCTCACCAGCGCCGAATCGGAGATCCGCACCTTGTGATGCTGCTCGTACTTCTCCTTGAGGCCGCGCAGGATTGAGACAGTATCCTCGACAGTCGGCTCGTCGACGAACACCGGCTGGAAGCGGCGGGCAAGTGCGGCGTCCTTCTCGACATGCTTGCGGTATTCGTCGAGCGTGGTCGCGCCGACGCAATGGAGTTCGCCGCGCGCCAGCGCCGGCTTGAGCAGGTTGGAGGCGTCCATCGCGCCCTCGGCCTTGCCGGCGCCGACCAGCGTGTGCATCTCGTCGATGAACAGGATGATCTCGCCGCTGGCGCTGGTCACCTCCGACAGCACCGCCTTCAGCCGCTCCTCGAACTCGCCGCGATATTTGGCGCCGGCAATCAGCGCGCCCATGTCGAGCGCCATCAGCTTCTTGTCCTTCAGCGATTCCGGCACGTCGCCATTGACGATGCGCAGCGCCAGGCCTTCGGCGATCGCCGTCTTGCCGACGCCGGGCTCGCCGATCAGGACCGGATTGTTCTTGGTGCGGCGCGACAGAACCTGGATCGTGCGGCGGATCTCGTCGTCGCGGCCGATGACCGGGTCGAGCCGGCCGCTTCGGGCGTCAGCGGTCAGATCCCGCGCGTATTTCTTCAGCGCGTCATAGCTCTGCTCGGCGCTCGCCGAATCGGCGGTGCGGCCCTTGCGTATGTCGTTGATGACCTGGTTGAGCGCCTGCGCGGTGACGCCGGCCTTGGACAGGATCTCGGCGGACTTGGCGGATTTCTCGACCGCCAGCGCGGTCAGCAGGCGCTCGACCGTGACGAAGCTGTCGCCGGCCTTCTTCGCCAGCTCCTCGGCCGTGGCAAACACCTTGGCGAGCGGCTGCGCCAGGTAAAGCTGGCCATTGGTGCCCTCGACGCGCGGCATGGCTTCCAGCGCAGCCTCGACGCCGAGCTTGACGTCGCGCACGCTGCCGCCGGCGCGCTCGATCAGCGAGGCGGCCAGGCCCTCATCGTCGTCGACCAGGACTTTCAGGATGTGTTCGGGCGTGAATTGCTGGTGGTTGCGGGAAAGCGCCATGGTCTGGGCGGACTGGATGAAGCCCCGGACGCGTTCGGAATATTTCTCAATGTTCATTCTGTCTCCTTCCTTACCGGCCCGCTTTGCGGCGCCGGATCGGCTTTGGGTGACGAGCCTGCTCTTCAAGCCAGGCTCACTATGGCAAGGATATGGGGCGCGCGTCGATTTCCCTCAAGATCGGCGGAACGCAATAAAAAAGCGGCGGAGACTTTCGTCCCCGCCGCACAATCTACGTGAATCTATCCGTCGCGAAAATCAGCTCTCGACAGGCTCCAGAGCCGCATCGCCGCCGGAGGTTTCCGCCGCGGGCGTCGCCTGGCCGGCATCGCCTGCGGGTTCATTGCCGCCCGAGCCCGCTTCCGCGGCCTGATCGGGACGGCGCTCGCCGCGGCGCGGCCGGCGGCCACGGCGCGGAGGCGCATCCTGCTCGCCTTCGTCGTTATTCACCTGGGAAGCCTCGGGAGCAGCGGTCTCGGCGGCAGGGCCGGCCTCAGGGCGCGGGGGGCGCGGCGTATGCGGGCGACGCTCCCGGTGGCGTGCGCCGCCATTCGGCGCGCCGGCGGCTTCCGCGTTCAAGGCGACCTCGGCCGGAGTCCCGTCGATAACCGGCTGCGGGCCCGAACCATTGCTCACCGGCGCGACATGCGATGGAGCGGGCTGGGACTGCGCCTCGTTGGCGGCATTGGCCGGCGCGGCGCTTCCGGCAGCCTCGAACTCGTCGCGATCCTCGTCCTGGTCGTCGCTGAAATCGTCGCGGTTTTGCTGGACCTGCTGGATCGGCATCTGCGCCTGGGCGGCTGCGATGATGCGATTGTAGTGCTCGGCGTGCTGGAGATAGTTCTCCGCCATCACGCGGTCGCCGGAACTCTGGGCGTCGCGGGCCAGCGTGGTGTATTTTTCGGCAATCTGCTGAGCCGAACCGCGGATTTTGACGTCCGGTCCGTTGCTCTCGTAATTGCGCGTCAGGGGGTTGGGGCCCTTGCGGTTGGGATTGTTGTTGTTGCCGCCGCCATTATTGCCGCGACCGCGCATGCGCCTGTTCTGCTGTTGTGGCCTCATCCGACTCTCTTCAATTTGAAATACATTTCACGAACGGGGGCGCCTCGGCAGCCAGCCGTTTCGTACTTTTCCGACGGTGTTCGCCCGCATCGATTGCGTTGGCGTCACGTGCCATCCCATTCCGGTCTCTGTCACTTGCCGGGCGATCCCCGTACGAAGCTAAAGCGTCGTTCACGCAAGAAGGCAGCTTGTTCAAAAAGGGAACCGAATTGGTAACAGCACTGCCTGCTTCGTCTCATCCGGTAGTTCAACCCTAGCTGTATTCGCCATCATTGCCAAGGCTTTTTTAAGCGTCCTCCGGTCTGCTTTCCTGGAACATAAGGACGCGGTCGTTTCCTGCGAGATCCCGCGCGGCATTTATCAACCGGTACCCTGCCCGTTGGAAAATGCCCGTTACGGCGTCCTTCTGGTCATAACCGATTTCAACGCCGATGGTTCCGCCGGCTGCAAGGCAGCGGTGTGCGCCTTCCGATATCAGGCGATAGGCATCGAGCCCGTCTTCGCCGCCATCCAGCGCTCCGCGCGGATCGAAATCACGTACGTCCGCCTGCAAACTGTCGATGTGCGTGGCCGGTATATAGGGAGGGTTCGAGACGATTGCATCGTACTGCTCGAAAATATTTGCGAACCAGTCGGAACGAACAGGCGTGAAGCGTTCGCCGAGCCCGAGTCGCCCGGCATTCAGCGCCGCCGTTTCAAGCGCGCCTTCGGAAATGTCGACGCCGGTCGCCACAGCCTGTTCGATCTTGCTCAGCAAAGCGAGCGCGATCGCCCCGGTGCCCGTGCCGAGATCGAGAATACGGCATTCGCCCTTGCGGGCAACGGTCTCGGAAATAACGGGCAGCATGGCTTCGACCAGCGTCTCCGTGTCCGGCCGCGGCTCCAGCGTTTCGGGCGAAAGCAGGAGATCGAGGCCGTAGAATTCGCGGCGGCCGAAGATGCGGTGGATGGGTTCATGCGCAAGCCGGCGTCTTAACGCCGCGTCGATGGCGACAAGCGCTTCCGCCGGAATCAAGCGATCCGGCGAAGAAATTGCGTCGGCGCGGCTGATGCCCGAAAAATGCTCGACGATCATGCGGGCTTCGAGCGCCGGATCGTCGATGTAAGGGACGGTCAGGCGGCCGCGGGCGAAACGCAAAAGTTCGGATAAAGTAGTTGCCCCCTCCACCGCCTTCGGCGGTCCCCCTCCCCCGCTTCGCAGGGGAGGATCCGAGGTCACAGGCGTCGCCGGCGTTGATCCTCCCCCGTTTACGGGGGAGGGGGACCGCCGAAGGCGGTGGAGGGGGCGCGCATCACGCGTCATTTTTCCGCTATATCCGCCAGCAGCTTCGACTGGTGGTCGGAGATCAGCGCCGAAATGAGTTCGTCGAGTTCGCCCATCATCACCCGGTCGAGCTTGTAGAGCGTGAGGTTGATGCGGTGGTCGGTGACACGCCCCTGCGGAAAATTGTATGTCCTGATGCGCTCGGACCGGTCGCCCGAGCCGACCTGCAGCCGGCGGCTTTCAGACCTTTCGCTGTCGGCCCGCGAGCGCTCCATGTCGAACAATCGCGCCCGCAGGATCTGCATGGCGCGGGCGCGGTTCTGGTGCTGCGACTTCTCGGCCTGCACAACCATGATGCCGGTCGGCAGATGGGTGATGCGCACCGCCGAATCGGTGGTGTTGACGTGCTGGCCGCCCGAGCCCGAGGCGCGCATCGTGTCGATGCGAATGTCTTCGGTGCGGATCTCGATGTCGACCTCTTCCGCCTCGGGCAGCACCGCGACCGTCGCGGCCGACGTGTGGATGCGCCCGCTGCCCTCGGTCTCAGGCACGCGCTGGACCCGGTGCACGCCGGATTCGAATTTCAGGTGCGCGAACACGCCCTTGCCCGACACGGTGGCGATGATCTCCTTGTAGCCGCCGGCCTCGCCTTCGCTGGCCGACGCGACTTCCATCTTCCAGCCGCGCGCGGCGGCATAGCGCTCATACATGCGGAACAGGTCGCCGGCGAAAAGCGCCGCCTCGTCGCCGCCGGTTCCGGCGCGGATTTCGAGGATGGCGTTCTTCTCGTCGGCCGCGTCCCTGGGCAGGAGCAGTATCTGGATGTCCTTCTGCAGCGCCTCGATGCGCTCCTCGACCGCCGGCAGCTCGGTCTCGGCGAGTTCCCGCATCTCCGCATCGGTCCCCTTATCGGCCAGCATCGCCCGGAGGTCGGCTTCCTCCTGCTCTGCGGCGCGCAGCTCGCGGATTTTCGCCACCATGTCCTGGATGTCGGAATATTCCGAAGCCATCTTCACATAGGCGTCGGCGTCCGGCCCAGCCGACATCTGCGCTTCGAGCATTTCGAAACGCTTGACGACTTGATCCATGCGGTCGCGGGGCAGGGAGTTCATCTTGGAAGCCTTGTTGCCATCTGGCCAGCATGTAGGAGGCTGGCAGGAGGGCTGCCAATATCGGAGATCGCGAAAAAGCTCAATGTCGCCGGAAGATGGCTGCCGGCCCGGAGCAGCATAGAGGAAGATTCTGGCCGCTTCGGGGTGGTGGGAAGCGTACGTGTGCAGGCCTACCTGAGCCAGTAAGTTGCGCAGGAGCGGTCGTTAAAGCGATCAAGGCAGAGCGGCCGGAGCCGACCCCCTTTGGCCGTTTAGGTTCGAGTACGCTACGGCGCAAGTTGGACCCTCAGCAGTCCTTTGCTGTCCGTTCCAGTCCCGTTACAGTGTTGGAATGACAAGTGTTTACATCAAGCCTGTCGCGCGCTCCGATGCCGACGAGTTGATCCGCGTTAATGCTCAAAGCCGATCCTACCACGAGCCATGGGTGCAGCCGTTCACCGACGCGGAAGGTTTTGAGACCTGGTTCGACGAGATCGTTACAGGCGCGAATGTCGGCTTGGTCGCTCGGGAACAAGTATCCGGCGAAGTCGTTGGCGTCGTCAACGTCAGCCAGATCTTTCGGAAGGGCTTCCAGAACGCCTATCTCGGTTTCTATGGCTCGGTCGCCTTCGCAGGTCGCGGACTCATGACGGAGGCTGTTTGGCTTTCGGCGCACTATTCCTTCGATCAGATCGGGCTACATCGCTTGGAAGCCAATGTCCAGCCCGGAAACCTTCGCTCCATCGCGCTTGTTCGCCGCGTCGGATTCCGCAAGGAAGGCTTCTCGCCGCGATACCTAAGGATCAATGGTATCTGGTGTGACCACGAGCGCTGGGCACTGCTCTCGGACGAGCTGGCCTCTTAGCCCGGACGCGTCCTTCCGCGGCTTTCCGGAACGCGAAAGACCGACCCGTTGCAGCTATCCAGACTTGTTCGCGCTAAGTCGGAAGTGTGACCCCTGAGCTGACGTTCAACGGAAACGAGAACCGCCATAGCGCCTGCAGTTCGTTGGCCGGGATATAGAGGCGACGCCGTTGGTGAGGGTGCGGGTCTACTGCGCACGCCAGAGTAACTTAATGGAAAACAGCCAGCAGTTCGGATACCGTAGTCGCAACAAGAACAGGGGGTGCTGGTCTGATTATGGAAAATGATGACGATCTAGAAGAAAGCGGTTTAGAAGACGACGATAGCTTGCAGACCGTTGAGGCGCAGGCTCTCCAACAGTTTGACACAGACGAGTCTGGCGGCTGGGAGTGTCGTAAAATCTTGAATGACTGGTTCGTCAAGTTGCAGGCGCGCGCTGGTGACGACGATGCTCAATATCGACGAGAAATTCGGGATGCCATTGACGTTCTGAACGACATTCACTGGGCGATCAACACCGGCGGAATCATACCAGACCCTGACGATGGTAAGAAGCGATACGTCGGGCGCCGCCTGTGGGTGTGGCCCTCCGACGAAGATATCAGACACCCGCCAAAGAATTGGATCGGCGACCGCAGCCCTGTTAGGAGCGACCTTTTAGACAAGGCGCTGGCCAAGTACCTGAAGCGACCGTGGCTTCAGCACGACATTATTGATGGCAGTGTGATCAACGCCCTCCTGTTCACCGAGCTTGCAGAGGTCTCCGAACAGGTAAGGGTCGGAGCTGCCACTGGGACTCCCAACTGGAGCTACATTCTCAGTGATGGTAACGAGTTAGCGCAACTAGGGTGGGCTATCGCACTTCCGATCGTCGGGTTCTTGGCGAGGTGGGTGCTGCTACCCGCGGTCTCCATCGGTCTCCTCATTTACCGCTTTCAGACTGCAGCGATTGTGGTGATCGGGCTGTGGGCGCTGTACGTCCTATACCGCCTTGTCGTCATCCCCGCACGGTGGCGGCGGCGGAAAGTTCGGCGCGAGGCTGCGGTAAAGGCTGACGAGATCATCCAAGCGATGTTGCATGCATGGTTGGCCGCGCGCGGCAGCACGATCAACCCTACCCGGCTGAAGGAACTGGTGAAGGTGGCGGAGGAACGAGGGGCGGCCTTCAGGCCAGTGCTGCATACGTTGATCGACCGCGCCATTCAACGCGACCCGACAGCGCTGGTGACGGAGTGAATGTGAAACCATGTGTTGAAGGCGGTGAAGCGCAGGGGACTACTGCGGGAATGGGTTAGACTGCGACAGGTTGACCTTCAAGAGGTAAAATTCGAGGAGGATGAGCATGAATCCAACGATGTGGACATGGGTTCTTACAGTCCTCGGCACGGTCGCTACAATACTCTTGCCGCTAGCAGTGCCAGCCATACGCGCGGCGGTTGGAAAATATGTTGCCGGGTTCGTACAGCATCATTTCGACCAGCGAATTGAGACATTGAAATCTGAATTGCGACGCAGCGAGGAACAGTTCACCGCCGATCTGAGGGAAAAGGACCGTCAGCTTAGGACATTGACTGACACCACCCTCTCTCTGCGATCAACCCGACAAATGGCGCTGGCTGCCCGTCGGTTGCAGGCAGTGGAGCAGCTCTGGGCGGCCAAAGTCGCGATCGACCGCATGAAGATGGCTGCAAATTTTATGTCTGGCTTAAATTTGGAAGAGCTGTTCAAGGCGGCCGAAAAAGACGATCCGAGCATAAAGACCCTTGGAGCGATGCTAAACCAGTTGTCTGGGGTTGATTTGGGGAAGGAAGCATCTGAGGCATCCGTCCTGTCCGAGCGGCCGTTTCTATCACCTGATGTCTGGGTACTATTCTCCGCTTACCAGAGTGTGATGACACACTCGGTGGTAATTATCAAAAATCTAGCCCTCGGAACGACGAAATTCCTCAAGAAGGAGGACGTACTGAAGCCGTTGATGCTTTTGGCGCTGCCGGAATACAAGAACTACATCGAACAATACGGGTTTTCTGGTTACTACCACTTGCTCGATATCCTCGAGCAGAAGCTACTTAACGCGATAACGGAAATGCTCGATGGAAAATCCCTCGACGATGCAACGTTGAAGCGATCTGCCGAGATCATGGCGGCAGTGAGAGGGCTTAACATCGAAGCCAAGCCCGAGATTCCCGACGGGTTACAAGGTTCGGAAATCCCGAACCCTCCGAAAATCGAGTAGAACTGGTTCCAGCGCCTCCCCGTCGCGAGCCGATGTGCTTTTTTTTCAAGAGCTCGGACGTGTGCCAGCAAGGTCAGGAATCCTCTTTCTTTTTGTCCCTCCCGGCAGTCGACCAGAACGACAAAGTCCCACCCTCTAGCGACGTTGCCGCCGTGCAGCGGCAATGACCGCTTCGGGTTACGGGCATCACGTTGATGGCCGTTCGGCAAACGTCAGGAACGGATCGATCTTTCCGCCAACGCTGACGATGCGCGAAATTCTGGCAATTGGCATGGCGATCGGAAGGCGCGGTGGGGCCAGATTTTCGCACTCCATCAGACCGTTTCGAGCCGGCTGAACCGAACCGGGATGAGTTTCCGAGTCTTGATTCGCCCTGCCGCATCCTTGTCGATGACTGTCAGCAACTGCGCGTCTTCAGCTCCCAAAGGCAGAACCAGGCGTCCTTCCGGCTTGAGCTGCTCAAGCAACGCCGGCGGTGTGCGCTCCGCCGCCACCGTGACCAGGACCTTGTCGAATGGGGCATGCTCAGGCCAGCCGCGCGACCCGTCTCCGACACGAATGCCGATATCGGAGAAGCCGAGGCGCTGCAGCAGAGCCTCGGCATGGCTTGCGAATTCCTCGATGATTTCGACGCTCCAAACCTGCCCGGCGAGTTCCGCGAGGATTGCGGTTTGGTAGCCCAGGCCGGTGCCGATCTCGAGCACTGCCTCGTGCGGTTGGGGAGCCAGGAGATCGGTCATCAGAGCGACGATGAAGGGTTGCGAGATGGTTTTATCGAAGCCAATCGGCAGCGGCATGTCCTGGTAGGCGTAAGGCGCAACCGAGGCTGGCACGAAGCGATGCCGCGGCACCCGCCGCATCGCCGCCATCACGCGCTCATCGAGCACTGCCTTGCCGAGTTCTTCGCTTGCAAGGTCGGCATGGATTGCAATCATCTCGACCATGTGCCGGCGTAGAACCGCGAGGTGCTTTTCGGTCATTGGCTTCATGAGGGTGGGAACTCCTCAACCAGCTTGCTCGCAGATAGTCTCATATCCTGCTTGTCTTGTCACAGTAACGCCCGCCATCGACCGGGAAAGCAGCGCCATAACGGGTCATTGGTCGCCACTGCGAGCAAGCGCAGGAGTCGACCTCTTTTGAGACTTTCATTCTGCACAGCACGTGATGGGCTTACCGGTTTCGGGCGCGGCGTTGCAGCTCACTTCGGGAGGGGGTAAAATCCCGGCAGGCTGCTAGTATGCCGAGGAGCACCTGATATGGCGGGACGCGCGACGGTCCGCTGGCTGGTTCGCCTCACTCCAGTCGTGGGTCGCACAGTCGACGATCTCCTGAAGGTTCCACTGAGCCTTGATGTCTGGGAACGGGAAGCTGACGCCGTCGTGGCGGCTGCCTCCGAGCAGACGATTGCCGAGATCGAGCGCCGACGCGTGGCTGGCGTCGAGCGCCTCCGCACGATCACCGACCTGGAAAGTGGCGCACCCGGCTCCGATCGCCTCGACGGGCAACCGGAGGGGCGCTGAAGGCTGGCTTTATCGAACGAAGGAATGGTCGCATGAACTTCATCGCCAAGGTCACGTCTTCGGGACCGCAGAAGCCGCTTGGGGACGTTCTTCGGGTGCCGCTGGGCATCGACGTTTGGGAGGTCAAGCCGGATCACCTGATCCTTCGTGGAACCGAGGCTCAGTTGGACCGCCTGTCCAGCATGGGTTACGTCGTCGAGCAGCTCGAGGATGTGGCGCGGCACCTCTCCGCCTTCGCCAGCGCCGAGGCGGCGGAGCAGTATCACTCGGCAGCCACCTTGGAGGAGGAGCTGCGGCAGCTCGCGCAAGCGAGGCCGGACATCGCCGAGCTGAAGGAGATCGGCCGCAGCATCGAGGGCCGGCCCATCCTGGCCTTGCGGATCGGCGACCGCCGCGGAGGCGTTCCCAAGCTCCTTTTCATGGGCTGCCACCACGCGCGCGAGTGGATCGCCGTGGAGGTGCCCTTCCTGCTGGCGAAGGAACTCGTCGAGCGGGCCGACGAAGCGCCGATCGCAGGCTGGCTGACGAGCGGCGAAATCTGGGTCGCCCCGATGGTCAACCCGGACGGCCATGAACACAGCCGGGCGCAAGAGCGGCTTTGGCGCAAGAACCGCCGGAGGAACGGCGACGGCTCGTTCGGCGTCGACCCGAACCGCAACTACGGCTACATGTGGGGCATCCTCGACGTGCCCACCTCCAGCCACGTGCCGAGCGACGAGACCTATGTCGGCCCGCGCGCCTTCTCCGAGCCGGAGACACAGGCGGTCCGCGATCTCGTAGGGTGCGAACGCTTCGCCGGCGTGATCACCTATCACAGCTATTCTCAGCTCATACTCTACCCCTGGGGCTACACGGAAAAGTCGATACCGGACGCTCAGCATCGGGAGCAGATGGTGGGGATGGCCCAGGAGATGCAAACCCTGATCCAGGAGGTACATGGCAAGATCTATGTCCCGCAGCAGTCTTCCGAGCTCTACCCAACCGCCGGCGACACGACGGATTGGACGTACGGGACCTACGGCATACCGTCCTTCACGGTCGAACTCCGGCCGCGCACCTTCCAGGAAGGCGGTTTCATCCTGCCGCCAGACCAGATCCTGCCGACCTGGGAGGAGAACCGTCCGGCCGCCTTCCGGTTCATCGAACAGCTCCTGGTGGCGCCCGTGGCATAGGGGCGGGGCGGAGGACGACCGGTCCCGGCGAGTTCGCCGCACAGCGTCCAGCCAGCGCCGCAGCCGCGCTCCCGTCAGGCTCCGGCCTCGGTCGGTGTCGGCTTTACCATCTCGCCGAGGTCCGGCTCGCCACAGCGCGCCAGGATCGCTTGGCGTACAGCGTCGCGCAGACGCAATACCGATGCAAAATCGGTTCCGGACGGCGCAATGGGGGCGTCGATCTCGATCGTGACCGGCGTCCGTCGTGGAAACCATTGGTCGCCGCGCAGCATGGATCGCGTTCCGCGGATGATGCCGGGCAGCGCCGGCAGGTTGGCGTCCACCGCGATCTTGAAAGCCCCGAGATAGAAGGCGGAGAGCCCTGGTCTGCGCGTGAACGTACCTTCGGGGAAGAACACGAGAATGCGCCCCTGCCGGGCGACCTTGGTCAGGGATTCGGCGTCGGAAAGGCTGCCGGTAACGTCATAGCGCTCGACAAACGGTGTGCCTAACCGGCGCAGAAAGGGTCCGGCAAAGACCTGTCCCGCGAGTTCCTTCTTGGCCACGAAAGCTGGTTCTCCCGGCAGAACCGCAGCCAGGACCAAGACGTCCATGTAGCTCGAATGGTTGAATGCGAGCACCGCGTTGCGGCGGGGAATGTGCTCGATGCCGCTCGCCGTGATGGTCACGCCGGCGAGGGCGAGCGCAGCACGGGCGATCGTCCTCGCCGCGGCCCAGCGCCAGTCGAGCAGCGGCAGAAGCATCACGGCCGGCCATGCCAACAGGAAGCTGCAACCCACGACGATCCACCACCATCCGGCGTAGAGAAGGTCGGCGAGAAGCCGGCGCAGACGCTTCAGTTGCGGGCCAGTTCCCGCAAGCGACAGCCGCAAGACTTGCCACCAGAGCGAGCGTTGCGGCGCTCCAATCGTCCCGCTCTCGTAAAGCTGCTTGGCCGCGCTGCGGCGGATTTTCCCGCTGGATGTCTTCGGCACGGCTCGCGGCGGCGCGAGGACCATATCGTCGGGCGGTGTCCCGGCGATATCCGTTGCGACCTCATGAGCGCGCTTTTGCAACGCCGCGCGGGCGGATTCATCGGTCTCGCGCGTTTCCGCCACGACGACCACACGCTCCGTTCCCGTGGATTGATCGGTGGCGCCGAACACGACGACGCCGCCCTTGCGCACGCCGGGGATGCCCGCAACAGCCTCTTCGATCTCTTGCGGGTAGATGTGACGCCCGGCGCGGATGATGATGTCCTTTACCCGGCCGGTGATATAGATATCACCGCTCGCCACGTATGCCCTGTCTCCGCTGTCGAGCCAGCCATCGCGGAACAATTCGCGCGTCTTGGCGTCGTTCTCGAAATAGCCGGAGGTCGCCGACGGGCCGCGGAATTCGAGCCGGCCTTCCTGGCGTTCGCCAAGCTCATAGCCGGCGCCGTCGACGATGCGGACTTCATGACCTGGCAGAGGATGTCCGCAGGCGACGATTTCAAGCGGCTTCGGATCGTCGGGGCCGGCGGGCACGGCCGCGCCACGGCCGGTCAGCGCGGTACGATCCACGCGATCGATGATCGGCGCGCGGCCCGGCGGAGGAAAAGCAAGGCCCACCGTGTTCTCGGCCAGGCCGTAGACCGGCGCCATGGCCCCCGGCTTGAAGCCATGATGCTCAAATCTTTCAATGAACCGGCGCAGCGTCTGAACGCTGACCGGCTCCGCCCCGTTTGCGACCATGCGCAGCGAGCTCAGATCAAGTCCTTCGAGATCGGCGTCGTCCGTCTTGTTGAGACAGAACTCAAATCCGAAGTTCGGGGAAGCGGACAAGGTGGCGCGAAAACGGTGCATGGCCCAGAGCCAGCTCTCCGGGCGCACGAGAAAGCTCAGTGGCGACATCGCATAGAGCGGCGCGCCAAAATGAAGGCATCCCAACCACGCGCCGATCAGGCCCATGTCATGATAGAGCGGCAGCCAGCTCACAAAGACGTCGGCCGAGCTCGCCTCCATCACCGTCCCCATGGCCCGGATATTGGCAAGCAGATTGGCGTGGCTCAGCACGACGCCTTTCGGATCTCCGGTGCTGCCCGATGTGTATTGTATCAGCGCGGTCGAGCGACCGTCCGTAACCGGCGGCAGTTGTGCGGCTGCGGGCTCGGTGCTGAGACTTGCGACGTTCTCGACGCTGTCCAGGGATTCGACCTGTCCGCGCAGCAGCGCTGCAGGGCCCATTCCTTCCTGCATGGTGACGAGTATGCGGGCGCCGGCATTGCTCAGGATGCCGGCCTGGCGCCGCAGATGGTCCTCGATCTGCGACAGCCGCATCGGCGGATAGATCGGCACCGGCACGGCTCCGGCGTAGAGAATGCCGAAGAATGCGGAGAAGAAATCGAGGCTCGTGGGCAGCATCAGGGCGACGCGATCGCCCGGCTCGACATTGCGGCGGATCAGGCCGGCCGCGACGGTGCGAGCCGATTGCGCCAATTCCGCGTAGGTCATTGCCCCCAATTCCGTTGTGTCGTCCTGCAGGACCGTCAGGTGCAGGCGATCGGGATGCTGCGCCACGTGCCAGTCCAGAACCTCGACGAGCGTCTTGGCCTCTGTGGCGGCCGGAACGGGAGGAAGGGCAGTGGTCGGTTGCGCCGCGCGGGCCGAGCCTGGTCGGGCGCCGGCGTGTTCGAGAGCATTGATCAGATCGCCGATCGTGTCCGCCTCGCCAACGATTTGAGTGGGCAGCCGCACCCGGAACGCGCGCTCGATCCGCAGTATAAGCTCCGTCCGACCAAGGCTGTCGATGCCGAGATCCCTTTCGATCCGGCTCGGCGGCGAGATGTCGACCGCTTTTGCACGCTGCGGCTGAAGCTCGTGCACGAACTCGCGCACCACGGCGATCAGGTCGCCCTCGCGTGATCTCCCGTCACCGGTCGTGGGAACCATTTTCGTGCCCGTTTCCACGCCGCAATGCTAACGGCTTCAGGCAATTGGACGTCGACGCGATCAAGCGCACTGTCAGGGCAATCGAGTCGTCCCTTGCGATTGGCGTCGATGCGGATTGAAGCCATGGCGGGCGGCAAGCCATTGTAATTAACTATGGCGTTCCGGCAGCTTAGCAACGGCGCTGGAACTGGCGCGCCCAAACCGGCCCTGCCAAATTCAATGCCAGCTTTGCTCAGCAATAAAGAATTTCAGGTGTCTCTTCGCCTAGTTGAGGTGCTTGATCAGCACCATCATATCCGCAAATCCCGCCTTGACTGGCTTATTGAACGTTCTGTGGCCAAGCTCGGAAAAACCCCACCGCAGATAGGCTCTTCTCGCGTCTTCCGCTGATGCCATCACATCGAGCCAGACATGGCCCAGTTTCTCTTCCCGCGCCTCGCGAACCGCGGAGTCGAGAAGCTGCCTTCCCAAGCCAAACCTTTGGGCCCTGGGCAAAAGGTAGATCCTTGGTATTTCAGCCCCGTTTGGGATGTCGGTGATCGGATTCGACGACCCCACAACCATGGTGAGAAAGCCTACGATCGACCTGTCTACTTGGGCCACCCACAACCGGGTATCGGCCCGCTCCAGCAGGTTCGCGAAAGACTCGGCGCTAAAGGTGGCGAGTTGCCGCGCCAAGGCCGCGCTGTCGTCCCACAGATATCCATATGCGGCCGCATAGGCAGCGGGTGCGATGACGCCCAGGGTGTCTATATCCGCCGGCGAGGCCCTTCTGACGGCGGAAGCGGAAAACGCCGGGTGTTCGGAAATCGCCATCGTCAGCTCGACTACGCTTCGTTTTTGCGGCTTTTGGATCGATCTACGTGAACGAATAGGGGCCGACAGGCTCGATGGCCGCGAGCCTCATCCGGTCGAGACGGTCGCTCTTCCGTCAGGATATTCCGCCGGCCCCTTGATCTCGAGTTTATTGCCGAAAGGATCATGGATATAGAAGGAATAGCCCATTCCTCGCGCGCCTCCATGAAAAGCCTCCTGGTGAATTTCCACCCCATAGCTCTTGAGATGCGCCCGCATCGCCTGGTGATCGAACGGCCCCGTCGCAATGCAGATGTGATCAACATTGCGTCCCCCGGAAATCGGGGGAGCTGCCTTCCGACCTCCGGGATGTGTGATATCCCATAGGACGATCAGAGATGATCCGCACCAGACCTGCTCCATCCCTAGCTCCGGGTAGGAGTAGCCGGGCTGGCAGCCCAAGACACCGTAATAGAAGCTGAGTGCGGCCTTCATGTCATCGATCAAGAGGACGACATGATCGATGCCTACAAGGGAAAATGGCGTCTCTGTCGGCATCGCTTACAAATCCCCGTGAATTCGGATCGACTCACCGCCCCTATTGTTGACCAGAGTTGTCGGATTGATCGAATGTGCGCAAGGGGGATCGCCAGCGCTACTCCCGACCTTCGGCGCGTCGCCTAAAGCGGGATGCCGCGGTCGTCGGCGAAAGTGTGGAGCAGCGCCCGCATCGGCAGGTTGGCCGCCGGTCCCGCCAGATTGTCGGCCATGAGCGCTTTGAGCTCGCCGAGCGGCAGTTCGGCCAGCATCGCCTTGACCGGGCCGATCGAGGCCGGCGACATCGAGATCGAGCGGTAGCCGAGCCCGACCAGCGCCATCGCCGAGATCGGTCGGCCGGCGAGTTCGCCGCACAGCGTCACCGGCGTATGCGTGCGGTGGCCGGCATCGGCGACATGCTTGAGCACGCGCAGGAACGGCACCGACAGCGGGTCGAAGCGGTCGGAGAGCTGCGTGTTGCCCCGGTCCGTCGCCATCACGAACTGGAACAGATCGTTCGATCCGACCGAGACGAAGTCCACCGCCTGCATCAGTTCGTCGAGCTGCCAGAGCAGCGACGGAACTTCCAGCATCGCGCCGAGCTTCAGGCTGGTCGGCAGATGATGGGCGAAGCGCGACAGGTGCCGGACCTCGCGGTCGATGATCTCGCGCGCCTGCGCGATCTCGCCGAGTTCGGTCACCATCGGCAGCATGACCCGGAGCTCGCGCCCGCCGGCTGCTTTCAGCAGCGCCCGTATCTGCGAGCGCAGCAGGCCCGGCCGGTCGAGCGTCAGGCGGATTGCGCGCCAGCCGAGCGCCGGGTTCTCCTCGACCACCGAGGCCTTGAAGTAAGGCAGCACCTTGTCGCCGCCGATGTCGATGGTGCGGAAGGTCACCGGCTTGCCCTTCGCCGCGTCGAGTACGTCGCGGTAGAGCCGCTCCTGCGCCTCGGCCCGCGGGAAGGTCGAGGCCACCATGAACTGCAGCTCGGTGCGGAACAGCCCGATGCCGGCGGCGCCCGCCTCGGCGAGCTGCGGCAAATCGACGGCCAGGCCGGCATTCATCATCAGGTCGATGGCGACGCCGTCCTTGGTCAGCGACGGCTTGTTGCGCAGTTCGCGGTAGAGTTCCTGCCGGCGGGCGCGGAACCGGGCCTTTTCGGCGTAGGCGGCCTCGAGATCCTGCTGCGGCCTGAGGTGGATCGAGCCCTCGTCGCCATCGACGATGATGGCGTCGCCATTCTCCGCCATGGAGACGGCGCCCTTTACCTGGCCCGCCACCGGTATGCCCATGGCGCGCGCCACGATGACGACATGGCTGGTGACCGCCCCATCCTCGAGCACAAGCCCGCGCAATTTGTCGCGCGGATAGTCGAGCAGCTCGGCCGCTCCCATCGAACGCGCCACGATGATCGCGTCCTTGGGCAGCGACGAGGCGATGTCGTCGGGCGAGCGGCCCATGAGCTGGCGCAGCAGCCGGTTGGCGAGATCGTCGAAATCGCTCATCCGCTCGCGCAGATAGGGGTCGGTCATGTGCAGCATGCGCGCACGCATGTCGCTCTGCACCTTTTCGACCGCGGCCTCCGCCGTCAGGCCGTTGCGCACCGCTTCTTCGAGGCGGCGCACCCAGCCGCGGTCGTTGGCGAACATGCGGTAGGCTTCCAGCACCTCGCGGTGCTCGCCCTCGAACGCCACTTCGCGGCGCGACAGCATGTCGTCGATGGAGAGCCTGAGTGAGGACAGCGCCTTCTCGAGTCGGCCGATCTCCTCGTCGCTGTCCTCGTTGAACAGGTTGGTGACGACGATGCGCGGCTCATGCAGCACGACATGGCCGAGGCCGACACCCTCGTTGAAGGACAGGCCCTTGAAGCTGACCGGGCGGCGCAGGTCGAGTTCGAGCCCCGGCCGCGTCAGCCGGGCGAGATCGCCGGTGGCGATCATCTCGGCGATCACCATCGCCGTGGTCTCCAGCGCCTCGACCTCGTCCTCGCGGTAATGGCGATGAGTACGGTTCTGTACGACCAGCACGCCGAGCGTGCGCCCTGCCCTCAAGACCGGCACGCCGAGGAAGGAATTGTAGATTTCCTCGCCGGTCTCCGGGAGGTAGGTGAAGGCCGGATGCTCCTGCGCGTCCGGCAGGTTCAGCGCCCGGGCGCTCGCGGCGATGGTGCCGACAAGGCCCTGGCCGAGCCGCAATTGCGCAAGGTGCACCGAACTCGGATTGAGGCCTTCGGTGGCGTAGAGTTCGAGCACCGAATCGGCGCGCAGAATGTAGAGCGAGCAGACCTCGGCGACCATGTTCTGGGCGATGTCGTGGACGATGCGGTCGAGCCGCTCCTGCGGCTCCAGCGGCTCCGCCATGAGCTCGCGGAGCCGTTTCAAAAGAACGCGCGGGCCGCCGGCCAGGTCACGCATCAGGCATCGTCTCCAAAATCCTCAGCTCCGGCGCAGCCTCCACGACGCGCCGGCGAATCCGAGACCGCAAAACTCGTCCGACTATTGCTTATCCAGACCGTAGACGGAATGCAAAGTACGAACCGCAAGTTCCGTATAAGGGCCGTCGATCAGGATCGATATCTTGATTTCCGACGTTGTGATGGCGCGGATGTTGATCGACTTGTCGGCCAGCGCCTTGAAGGCGGTGGCGGCGACGCCCGCATGGCTGCGCATGCCGATGCCGATCACCGACACTTTCGACATGCCCTCGTCGTGCTGGACCACGTCGAAACCGACGGTCCCTTTTATGCGGTCGAGCACGGCCAGCGCCTTATCGACATCGCCCGACGGCACGGTGAAGGTCATGTCGGTGCGCGAACCGTCCTCGGAAATGTTCTGGACGATCATGTCGACATTGATATTGGCCTCGGCCAGCGGGCCGAAGATGCCGGCGGCGACGCCGGGGCGGTCGGCGACGCGGCGCAGCGATATCTGGGCCTCGTCCTTGGCGTAGGCAATTCCGGTGACGACCTGCTGTTCCACGATTTCATCCTCGTCGCAAATTAGCGTTCCGGGCGGATTTTCGAAATCCCCCATGCCGGGCGCGTCCGGATCGTCGAAGGACGATCGCACGAATGTGCGCACCCTGTGCACCATTGCAAGCTCGACCGAGCGCACCTGCAGCACCTTGGCGCCGAGCGAGGCCATTTCGAGCATTTCCTCGAAGGAGATCTTCGCCAGCCGCCGCGCTTTCGGCTCGACGCGCGGATCGGTGGTGTAGACCCCATCTACATCGGTGTAGATGTCGCAGCGGTCGGCCTTGACCGCCGCCGCGATCGCTACAGCGCTGGTGTCGGAGCCGCCGCGGCCGAGGGTCGCGATGCGGTTGTCGGGCCCGATGCCCTGGAAGCCGGCGACCACGGCGACCTGGCCCTCGCCGAAGCGCGTGATCAGGAAAGAGCCGTCAATGTCGAGGATGCGCGCGGCGCCATGGGCGTTGTCGGTCTTGATCGGGATCTGCCAGCCCTGCCAGGAGCGCGCATGCACGCCCATGTTCTGCAGCGTGATGGCCAAGAGCCCGGCCGTGACCTGCTCGCCCGAAGCGACCACCGCGTCATATTCGCGGGCGTCGTGCATGGGCGAGGCCTCACGCGTCCAGGCGACCAGCTCGTTGGTCTTGCCGGCCATGGCCGACACCACCACCGCGACCTCATGGCCGGCGTCGACCTCGCGTTTGACATGGCGCGCCACATTGCGGATGCGGCTGATGTCGCCGACGGAGGTTCCGCCGAATTTCATCACGATGCGCGCCATGAAGAGTTGATGCCTTTTCGTGGATGCCCAAGCCTGAAGCCGGGGGATTGAATGGAGGAAACCGCACCGAAGCCCGGCGCGGAAGTCGCGGGCCTCCTTATCCAAATACCCATGCTTCCGCAAGAAGCGCGCTATCTCCACCGCAACGGGTCGTTAGCGCTGGCCAATTCCTCAGAGCCGCTCCGGGCGACAACATAGCCCGCCAAAGGCGGCCGTCCCGCATTGACCAGGTCTCCTTCACGCACAACAATGCGCGCAGGGAGGAACCGATGGACGCAACGGATAAGTGGCGGCACATGTCGACCGCGCCGAAGGACGGCAGCCGGTTCCTGGCGACGGTCAGGCCCGTCGAACAGGGTCCGGCCGAAGTCGACGTGGTCTACTGGGCGCGTTCCGACCAGTTCGGCATGGAAGGTTGGCGCGCCGCCGACTCCACGCCCGGAGCGATCATCGGCTACGCCGAACCGGAGCTGATTTGCTGGATGCCGCTGCCGACGCCCAATCCCGCCCGGGAGCCGCTTTCCATACCGGATCCCTACGAGGGCGAGGAGATCCAGATCGACGGCTCCGGCATCTGAAGCGCGCGGCGCGCCGGCATCAAGCGAACGCGCCGTGGCAGTGCTTGTACTTCTTGCCGGAGCCGCAGGGGCAGGCCTCGTTACGGCCGACCTTGCCCCAGGTTTCGGGCCGCTTCGGATCGCGGTCCTCGGGCGCGACGACGCGCGAATCCTGCATCACGGCGACAGCGACGTCGCCGAAATCGTCCTCGCCGGTGGTGGCGTCCAGATGATGGCCGAAGCTTGAGGGCGCTTCCGGCGGCGGCGCCTCGGCGGCCTCGCGCACCAGTTCCACCCGCATCAGCTGCGCGGTCACCGCCTGGCGCAGATTGCCGAGCATGGCCTGGAACAGCTCGAAGCCCTCGCCCTTGTATTCCTGCAGCGGGTCGCGCTGGGCGTAGCCGCGGAAGCCGACGACCGAACGCAGATGGTCGAGATTGACCAGATGCTCGCGCCAGAGATGATCGAGCGTCTGCAGGATGACCGAGCGTTCGACATAGGCCATCACCTCGGGGCCGAAGCGCTCGGCGCGTTCGGCGGCCGCCGCATTGGCGCGCTCGGTGATGCGGTCGCGGATATCTTCCTCTGCGATGCCCTCTTCCTTGACCCAGTCCTCGATCGGCAGGTCGAGATTCAGGAACTGCCGCACACCTTCCTTGAGACCAACGGCGTCCCATTGTTCGGAATAGGCGTTTTCGGGAATATGCTTGGTGACCAGTTCCTCAATCACGCCCTCGCGCATCTCGGCGATGGTCTCGGAAAGGTTTTCGCCGTCCATCAGTTCGAGGCGCTGCTCGAACACCACCTTGCGCTGGTCGTTCTGCACGTCGTCGAACTTCAGCAGGTTCTTGCGGATGTCGAAGTTGCGCGCCTCGACCTTCTTCTGCGCCTTTTCCAGCGCCTTGTTGATCCAGGGATGGATGATCGCCTCGTCTTCCTTGAGGCCGAGCTTCTGCAGCATGCCGTCCATGCGCTCGGAGCCGAAGATGCGCATCAGGTCGTCCTGCAAGGACAGGAAGAATTTCGAGCGTCCGGGATCGCCCTGGCGGCCGGAACGGCCGCGGAGCTGGTTGTCGATGCGCCGGCTTTCATGGCGTTCGGTAGCGAGCACGTAGAGCCCGCCGGCGGCCAGCGCCTTTTCCTTCAGCCGCTGCACATCCTCGCGGATGGCCTTTTCCATGGCCTCGCGCTCGGGTCCTGCCGGCATATCGCCAAGCTCCTCGGCAATGCGCATATCGGCATTGCCGCCGAGCTGGATGTCGGTGCCGCGACCGGCCATGTTGGTGGCGATGGTGATGGCGCCGGGCTTGCCGGCCTGGGCGACGATTGCCGCCTCGCGCTCGTGGTGCCGGGCGTTCAGCACCTCGAATTCCTTGAGGCCTTCCTTGCGAAGACGCTCGGCCAGAAGCTCGGACTTCTCGATCGAAGTGGTGCCGACCAGGATCGGCTGGTGCTTTTCCCGCGCTTCCCTGATCTCCCTGACGATCGCCTTGTATTTCTCCTCGACCGTCCGGTAGACCTCGTCGTCCTCGTCCATGCGGACGACCGGCAGGTTTGTGGGCACCTCGGTCACTTCAAGGCCGTAGATGTTGCCGAATTCCTCGGCTTCGGTGGCGGCCGTGCCGGTCATGCCGGCCAGCTTCTTGTACATGCGGAAATAGTTCTGGAACGTCACCGAGGCCAGCGTCTGGTTTTCCGGCTGGATCTGGACGTGCTCCTTGGCCTCGAGCGCCTGGTGCAGGCCCTCGGAATAGCGCCGCCCCGGCATCATGCGGCCGGTGAACTCATCGATGATGACGATCTCGCCGTTGCGGACGATGTAGTCCTTGTCGCGCTGGAATAGCCGGTGCGCCTTCAGCGCATTGTTGACGTGATGGACAATGGCGACGTTCTCGACGTCGTAGAGCGATTCACCCTTCAGGTGGCCCGCCTCGCGCAGCATGTTTTCGAGCTTCTCGGTGCCGTCCTCGGTGAAGATCGCGGTGCGCTGCTTCTCGTCGATCTCGTAGTCGGCCGGCTCCAGCTTGAGGATGAAGGCGTCGACCGTGTTGTACATTTCCGAGCGGTCCTCGAGCGGACCGGAAATGATCAGCGGCGTGCGCGCCTCGTCGACCAGGATGGAATCGACCTCGTCGACGATCGCGTAATTGTGACCGCGCTGCACCATCTGCGCGCGCTCATATTTCATATTGTCGCGCAGATAGTCGAAGCCGAGTTCGTTGTTGGTGGCGTAGGTGACGTCGGCGGCGTAGGCCGCGCGGCGCTGGTCATCGGTCATGCCGTGCACGATGACGCCGGTGGTCAGGCCGAGGAATTTGTAGATGCGGCCCATCCATTCGGAGTCGCGCGTTGCCAGGTAGTCGTTGACCGTGACGACATGGACGCCCTTGCCTTCGAGCGCGTTGAGATAGACCGGCAGGGTCGCAACCAGCGTCTTGCCCTCGCCGGTGCGCATCTCGGCGATATTGCCGCCGTGGAGCACCATGCCGCCGATGAGCTGCACGTCGAAGGGGCGCAGGCCGAGCACGCGCTTGGCGGCCTCGCGCACCGTGGCGAAGGCGGGAACGAGAAGATCGTCGACGCTGGATCCGTCGGCAAGCTGCTGCCGGAACTGGTCGGTGCGGGCCCTGAGCGCCTCGTCGGAGAGCGCCTGTATTTCGCTTTCCAGCGCGCTGATCGCCTCCACCCTGGGCCGCGTCGCTTTGATGCGACGGTCGTTGGAGGAGCCGAAAATCTTACGGGCGATGCCGCCGAGACTGACCATCAAGTGCTCTTTCAATCCGTATGTGCCGGCCGGGCGCCGGCTGAACCCGCCAGAATGTGCCGAGGCAGATTCGAACGTGAAAAAGCGCCCGGAAAACGGTTCTGGACGCAAAGACGAAGGACAGATAAGAGGGGGCAGAAGCGATGTCAACGTTGCAGCGATGCTGCCCGGCGCGCCGAATTCCGCCATATTCAGGCTGATTGAAGCGCGTTCAGCTACCGGATCGGAGTATAGTCATGAGCATCAAACACCCACGCGCCGCGCTCGCCGGCATCGGCATGGCCGTCGGCATCAGCGTCCTCGCAGCGATCAGCGCAGGCGCGCAGGAAACCCCGGCTCCCGCCACGCCGGCGGCCCCGGCACAGACGGCTCCCGACCCGGCGACGGTCGTCGCCACCGTCAACGGCCAGTCGATCACGGAGGCCGACCTGACCTTGGCCGAGGCCGACCTCGACCAGCAGTTCTCACGCCTTCCGCCCGAGCAGCGCCGCGCCGCGGCTTTGTCGGCGCTGATCGAAATCCGGCTGCTTGCCTCGGAAGCCGAGGCCAAGGGGCTGGACAAGGATCCCGAATTCGAACGCCGCATGGCTTTCCTCGAGCAGCGCGCGCTGCACAGCGCCGTCATCGACCATGAGGTCTCCTCCAAGATTACCGACGAGGAGATCCGTAAGCGCTACGACACCGAGATGTCGAACACGCCACCGGTCAACGAGGTCAAGGCCCGGCACATACTGGTCAAGACCAAGGAAGAGGCCGACGCGATCATCAAGCAGCTCGACGCCGGCGGCGATTTCGAGAAACTCGCCAACGAAAACACCACCGACCCGAGCGGCAAGGCCACGGGCGGCGATCTCGGCTATTTCGGCCCCGGCCAGATGGTGCCGGAATTCGAGAAGGCGGCCTTCGCGCTCGACGTCGGCGCCTATTCGAAACAGCCGGTGCAGAGCCAGTTCGGCTTCCACGTCATCAAGGTCGAGGACAAGCGCGCCCAGCAGCCGCCGGCCTTCGACCAGGTCAAGGACCAGATCCGCTCGATCCTGCTGCGCGAGAATTATTTCGCGCTGGTCAAGTCGCTGCGCGGCGCCGCCAAGGTCGACATCGCCGACGCCGAGCTCAAGAAGGCGGTCGAGCAGGTCGACGGCGGGCAGTAGCGCGGCGGCCGCCGGCTTCAGCGCTGGCAGCCTTGCTGGCATAGGTCGTCGTCACCGGTACGGGCCGCAACGGGGCTTGCACCGGCGACGGCGCTTAGCGGAATTTCACTTCTGCTCCTGAAACAAACTGCTCGGGCCGCGACATTTCACTGAAACATCCCGGCCATAGTTCTCCGCACCACTGAAGAAGACGGCCGGGCATCGGCCTGAAACAGGAGCGGAACATGACATTCAAAAATATTGCCGTCGCGGCGTCGGCCGTCCTTGCACTCGGCGGCGCTGCTGCGGCCGGCGACCTGAAGCCGATGCACTCGCGCAGCATCAATCTCGGCACTATCACCGGCGTCGCCTACTATACCGTCGAACCGGACGGCTACCATGTGGTGGCGACACTCGCACAGAACGACGCCGGCGCGCCCGTTCGCTTCGAGACGGTCCTGGTATCCGGTCAGACCATGACGCTGTCGACGCCGCGCGCGGCGGGAATGCCGCCGGTCAAGGTCGAGATCGGCAGGACAGCCGATCAGATCCACGTCCTGGAAGCACTCGCGACCAACTAACCTGTGCGCGAAACAGGCCGCTTGGATTCTTCGCGGTCATAGGCGGGAAGCATCTCAGGCGCCTGCGAGCAGGCCCTTGGCGATGATCCGCACTGCCTTGCGGATCGTCTCGTCGTCTTCGTCGAGACGGTTCGTCAGGAGATGGATCCACGCATAGCCCGACAGCATGTCGGCGACGAGGGTGGGGTCGACCCCGGCGGCGACCTCGCCCCTCGCCTTGGCGCGCTCGACCATCTGCCCTGTATGGGCACGCCGCTCCCTTGCATAATCCGCTAGCGCGGCGGAGGCGGTCGCGTCCGATTGCGCCTCGGCGACGAAGGAGCGGAAGATGCTGCCGGCCGGTGTATCCCGCCACTGCCTGAGCAGGCTTTTCAGGAAGCGGAACATATCTTCCTCTAACGAACCCGTATCGGCATAGTCGATGTCGCGCTTCTGGCGCTGGTAAACGTCGAGTAGAAGCGCGGCCTTGCTGGGCCACCAGCGGTAGATGGTCGGCTTGCCGGCACGGGCGCGGCGAGCGACCGCCTCGATGGAAAAGCCGGCATAGCCTGCCTCGAGCAAGACCGCCTCCGCCGCGTCACGAATGGCGTCGGCGCTGTCCGGATTGCGCTTGGCGCCGATCGAGCGGCGCGCTTTTTCGGGTGGCTTTTCCATCAGTCTTCCTGAAAATTTTCAACGCAATGTAGCACAGAGGCTTGACGAAACGAAACGGTTCGTTCTATCTAACGGAACGTACCGTTTCGATGGAGAATTCGCCATGAGCACATCCCCCGCACCCACCCGTTTCTCGCGTCCGCGCTTCGCCCTGCTGGTGATGCTCGGCGTCTATCCGCTCATCACCGGGCTGCTCTATATCGTCGTTCCGCTGACCGATGGCTGGGCCACATGGCAGCGCACGCTGGTCATCGTTCCCCTGATGGTCGTGACCATCATCTGGGGCCTGATCCCAGGCGTGCAGAAGCTGTTTCGCGGCTTCATCAATCCGGCCAGCCGCTGAACCTGGCGCCGACAGGACAGTAGGTGGCAGGAACAATGCAACCCTGGAGGGACGAAGCCGTTCACCCGGCATGAAGGCAAGGACCATCCTGGAAGCCCCGTCGAGGCTCGGCCTGTCGTCGACCGGCGTGGAAATGCTGCCCAAGGCGCTGCTCGCCGCCGGGTTTGCCGAAAAGATCGGCGCACAGCGCGGCGGTAAAGTTCCCCCGCCGCCGCACGACGAGAAGGTCGACGCCGCGACAGGCGTTCTGAACCTCGCCGGGATCGCCGCCTATACCGTCACGCTGGCGGATGCGATCGAGCCGCTGCTGGCGGGAGACGAGATGCCGGTCGTGCTGGGCGGCGACTGCTCGATCCTGCTCGGATGCCTGCTAGCCGCGCGGCGGCGCGGACGTTCCGGCCTGCTCTTCCTCGACGGACATGCGGATTTCTTCCAGCCCTCGGCGGAGCCGAAGGGCGAGGTCGCTTCGATGGAACTGGCAATCGCCGTCGGCCGCCACGACACGGTTCTCGCCAGGCCGGAGGGCCGCTCGCCCCTGATCCGGGAAGAGGATGTCGTTGCTTTCGGCCGCCGCGACGAACAGGATTCGGACGAGCACGGCAGCCAGCGGATCGAGGACAGCGGCATCGAGCTGATCAATCTCACGCGCATTCGCGACGCCGGCATTGCCGCGGCAACGGACCAGGCGCTCGACCGTCTCGCCGGGTTCGACGGGTTCTGGCTGCACCTGGATGCGGACGTACTCGACGCCGAGATCATGCCTGCCGTGGATCACATCGTGGAAGGCGGGCTCGCCTGGGATGAACTCATCCATGTCCTGCGGCGAGCCTTTGCGACCGGGCGGGTTTTAGGCATGGACATCACCATCCTCAATCCGGCGCTCGACAAGGACGGATCGATTGTCGCCCGTTTCGTCGACGCGGTGGCGTCCGGTATGAAGGCCGACTGATTTTCAGGCGTCGCGTGCCCGCTGATCGCCGAGCGTGGCGCCGGCGCAAAACGCCTTGCGCCGGCAAGCGCTATCGGGCAAACGAGCTTCGTTTTCCTTCCCTTGCCGACCGAGACGCCCATGTCGACCGCCATTTCACCGCTTGCGCCCAAGAAATATCCGAAAATGCCGGCGATCGAGGGCGTGCGCATCGCCACCGCCGAAGCCGGAATAAAATACAAGAACCGCACCGATCTGCTCGCCATTGTGTTCGACGAGGGCACGCAGGTCGCCGGCGTGTTCACCCGCTCCAAATGCCCGTCGGCCCCTGTCGATTTCTGCCGCGAGAACCTTTCGGGCGGCAAGGCGCGCATGCTGGTGGTCAACTCCGGCAACGCCAACGCCTTCACCGGCAAGAAAGGCCGCGAGACAACCGCGATGACCGGCAAAGCTGCGGCTGAAGCCGCTGGCTGCAAGCCCGGCGAAGTGTTTTTGGCTTCAACCGGCGTCATCGGCGAACCGCTCGACGCAGGCCGCTTCAGCCATCTCCTCGCCGGCATGGCGAGAGACGCCAAGCCCGACCTGTGGACCGAGGCCGCCAGGGCGATCATGACCACCGACACCTATCCCAAGGTCGCCACCGCCACGGTAAAGCTCGGCGACGCGGAGGTGACGATC
This sequence comes from Allomesorhizobium camelthorni, assembly GCF_011045125.1. GTDB lineage: Bacteria > Pseudomonadota > Alphaproteobacteria > Rhizobiales > Rhizobiaceae > Allomesorhizobium > Allomesorhizobium camelthorni. The sequence goes on from NZ_JAAKZF010000010.1 coordinate 44,286, forward strand.
AACGGCATCGCCAAGGGCGCCGGAATGATCGCGCCGGACATGGCGACGATGCTGTCCTTCGTGGCGACCGACGCGCCGCTCTCGGCCGCGGCGCTGCAGAGCCTCCTGTCGAAAGGCGTCGGCGCGACCTTCAACGCCGTCACCGTCGACAGCGACACTTCGACCAGCGACACGCTGATGTTGTTTGCCACCGGGGCGGCGGCCAAGCGTGGCGCGCCGCGGATCACCGACCCGAACGATGCGCGCCTCGCCCAGTTCCGGCGGGCGCTGAACCGGCTGCTCAAGAATCTCGCTTTGCAGGTGGTGCGCGACGGCGAGGGCGCGCGCAAGCAGGTCGAAGTGACCGTCACCGGTGCGAAATCCTCGCGCTCGGCGAAGAAGATCGCGCTGTCGATCGCGAATTCCCCGCTGGTCAAGACGGCCGTGGCCGGGGAGGACGCCAATTGGGGCCGCGTCGTCATGGCGGTCGGCAAGGCCGGCGAGCCGGCCGACCGCGACCGCCTGTCGATCTGGTTCGGCGACAACCGCCTGGCGGTCGAGGGCGAGCGCGACCCGGACTATTCGGAGGCCGCGACCTCTGCCTATATGAAGCGCGACGAGATCGCGATCCGCGCCGACCTCGGCATCGGGCGCGGCAAGGCGACGGTGTGGACCTGCGACCTCACCAAGGAATATGTCGCCATCAATGGCGACTACCGGAGCTGAGAGGCTGCATGCAAATCCTATTCCGCCGGACACCGGACGCGACTTTCCTTTCATAGATTGACTCATGCCCGACACCTCTCCCCACCCCGAACTCGCCAAGGTGCGCCGCTACGAAGCGGCGGGCTTTCGCGCCTGGCCGGCGGCGGCCGTGCATTATGACGGCACATGGCTGGTGCGGCTGACGGCTGGCCATCCGGCCAAGCGGCTGAACTCGGTCAATCCGCTCGATCCGGGCGACGTCGTCAACATCGAGGAGCGCATCGCCCGCGCGGCGCGCCGCTTCGACGCCTATGGCAGGCCGCTCACCTTCCGCATGTCGCCGCTCTCGGGCGTCGCGCTGTCGCGCCATCTCGATGCCGAGGGCTGGTCGGTGTTCTCGGAATCGCTGGTCATGCGCGCGCCGCTCGACGACGCGGCGATCGCCGAGGCGATGGACCAGATTCCGCTGAAGGATATGGGCCGCTTCATCGGCGCGGCGCTGAAGGTTCACGGCTCCGATGCGTCGCTGCGGCCCGGCCTTTCCGAAATCCTCGGCTCGATCCAGCCCGAGGCCGGGCTGTTCGTGGTCGAGCATGACGAGGAGCCGCTGGCAACCGCGATCTGCGTGCATGACGGCGACCTTGCCGGCCTGTTCGAGATCGCGACGGACGCCGCCCATCGCGGCAAGGGTCACGGCCGGCGCATCGTGCTATCCGCGCTGAAATGGGCGCGCCTGCGCGGCGCCCGCGAGGCGTGGCTGCAGGTGGAGGCCGACAATGAGGCCGCGCTCGGCCTCTATCGCTCGATCGGGTTCTCCGAGATCTACCGCTATCATTACCGCCGGCCGCCGGAGGCGTGATGACGGATGGGAGCAAGCCCGTGGTGTTGGTGGCCGCCTGCGCGCTGGTCGACGCCGACGGGCGTGTGCTCATGGCGCAGCGCCCGGAGGGAAAGCCGCTTGCCGGCCTGTGGGAATTTCCCGGCGGCAAGGTAGAGCCCGGCGAAACGCCGGAGGAGACCGTCATTCGCGAGCTGCGCGAAGAGCTCGGCATCGAGACCAAGGTTGCGTGCCTCGCGCCGCTGACCTTCGCCAGCCATTCTTACGAGAGCTTTCATCTTTTGATGCCGCTTTTCGTCTGCCGTCGCTTCTGGGGCACGCCCCACCCGCATGAGGGGCAGGCGCTGAAATGGGTGCGCCCGCGCCAGATGCGCGATTATCCCATGCCGCCGGCCGACATCCCTCTGATCCCGTTCCTGATCGACCTTCTTTAGTTCGCCGGAACTAAATGCCCCGCCGGCAACGTTACTCATAACGTGAAGCCGCCGGGAACCGATCTCAATGCCAGCCGACGCCTATGTGAACCGCATCGCGACGGCCGTGCCGGACAATGAAGTGCACCGCTTTTTCCTGGATTTCGCGGCTTCGCTGCTGGCAGCCGATCCGCGCAGCCAGCAGATATTCAGCCGCATGGCCGACAGGGCCGGCATCGAGCAGCGCTATTCCTGCTTCGCGCCGACCGGCGACCCGTCGGGCGGAGCACTTGACCGCGACGGGATTTTCCGGCGCGACGCATTCCCCGGCACTGGGCAGCGCATGGAGATGTTCGACCGGGCAGCGCCCGAACTCGCGCAAAAGACCGTCCAACGGCTGCTACCCGAGGCCGAGCGCTCAGGCGTCAGCCATTTGATCGTCGCAACCTGCACCGGCTTTTCCGCGCCGGGCATAGATCTCGAACTGGTGGCCCGGTGCGGCCTGCCGCCCTCGGTCGAGCGTACGATGATCGGCTTCGTGGGCTGCTACGCCGCGATCAACGCGTTGAAGCTGGCGCGGCATATCGTGCGTTCCAAGCCGGCGGCGCGGGTTCTGGTCGTCAATGTCGAGATCTGCACGCTGCACCTCAAGGAAACCCACGATCTCGAAAAGCTCCTGTCTTTCTGCCTGTGGGGCGACGGCTGCGCGGCAGCCCTCGTCACCGCCGAGCCGCACGGCCTGCAGCTTGACGGCTTTCATGCCGCGATAGCGCCAGACCGCCGCGACCTGATGAGCTGGCACATCCGTGACGACGGCTTCGACATGCATCTTTCCGGCCAGGTTCCGGCCGCACTCCAGGAAATCCTTGGCAAGGAGATCAGCGCGATACTGCACGGCCGCGCGACAGCCGAGATCGACCTGTGGGCCATCCATCCCGGCGGGAGATCGGTTCTCGACGCCGCCGAACGGGCGCTCGGGCTAGGCCCGCAGGCGCTGGACGATTCGCGCGAAGTGTTGCGGGCGAACGGCAATATGTCGTCGGCGACGATCATGTTCGTTCTGGAGCGGATGCTGAAGCGCGCCGCGCCCGGCCAACTCGGCTGCGCCATGGCGTTCGGCCCGGGGCTGACGGCCGAGACCATGATTTTCAGGACGGCGTAACATGCCGGGCCTTGCCGACCGCCTCGTCCAGCCCGAAATTCTCGACGGGCTCGCCGAGAAGGATCCGCGCGCGATCGCCGCCCGGCGCGACCTCGTCCTCGTCAACAGGCTGATGTTCCAGCAGGCGATCATGGCGCGGCTGCTCGGCGACCATGTTGCGTCACCGCCGCGCCGCATCCTGGAGATTGGGGCCGGCGACGGATCGTTCATGCTCGGGGTCGCGCGCCGGCTGGCTCCGCGCTGGCCGGGCGTGGAGCTGACGCTGCTCGACCGCGCCGACCTCGTGACCCCTGAGCGTCGCGCCGCTTTCGTCGAACTGGGCTGGCGAGCCAAGGCCGTTACCGCCGACATTTTCGACTGGTTTCGCGCGGCCGGAGACGTCCGCTTCGACGCCGTCACCGCCAATCTGTTCCTGCATCATTTCGCCGATGCCGATCTCGCCCGGCTGCTTTCAAAGCTGAGACCGATCGCGCCAGTCTTCGTCGCGGCCGAGCCGCGCCGGACCGGCTTTGCACACTCGGCCTCGCGGCTGCTCTGGGCAGTCGGCGCGGGCGAGGTCGCCCGTCACGATGCGCCGGCGAGCGTGCGCGCCGGTTTTCGCGGCTCGGAACTTTCGGCGCTCTGGCCGACCAAGAGCGACCGCCTCCACGAGCGCGGCGCGGGCCTGTTCACCCATGTCTTCGCAGCGAGCCGCGCGGAGGATGAATGAGCTACGACGTGGTCGTCATCGGGGCGGGTCCGGCGGGCTCTTGCGCCGCATTGGCGCTTGCCCGGCAGGGCCGCATGGTCGCCATCGTCGAGAAGGCGGAATTCCCGCGCCGCAAGGTCTGCGGCGAGTTCATCTCGGCGACCAATATCGCCCTTCTCGACAGGCTCGGCGTTGGCGAGAAATGGCGGAAAAAGGCCGGACCGGAAGTCCGGCGCGTCGGACTTTTCGCCGGCGACCGGTGTGTGACGGCAGCCATGCCGCCCGCCGGAGACCGCGGCTACGGGCGGGCGCTGGGACGCGACATTCTGGATAACCTTCTGCTCGCAGCGGCGCGAGAAGCCGGCGCGACTGTGTTCCAGCCGTTCCGCGCGACAGACATCATTTTCGCGGGCGAAAACGCCAGCATCGTGCGGATCGCGTCGCGTGATCGCGAATTGGAACTTCAAACTCCGGTCGTGATCGCGGCGCATGGCTCGTGGGAGCCGGGCGGCCTGCCGAGCCATTTGCCGAAGCGCAACCATCCCTCCGACCTTCTCGGCTTCAAGGCGCATTTCCGGCGTTCCGCCCTGCCCGCCGATCTGATGCCGCTGCTGGTGTTTCCCGGCGGCTATGGCGGCATGGTGATCGCCCACAATGGCAGGCTGTCGCTGTCTTGCTGCATACGCCGCGACCGGCTGGCCGAAATGCGCCGGGCGCAGGGCGGCTCGGCGGCCGAGGCGGTGCACCGGCATATCATGGCGTCCTGCAAAGGCGTTCGCGAGGCGATCGGTCACGCCTTGCTGGATGGACAGTGGCTCGCCGCCGGACCGATCCGGCCGGGCATCCGCCCATGCTTTGCCGACGGCATTTTCCGCGCCGGCAACTGCGCCGGCGAATCGCATCCGATCATCGCCGAGGGCATTTCCATGGCGCTGCAGTCCGGCTGGCTGCTCGCCGCCGCGCTGACCGGCGTCGATGTTCATGACCATTCCGCCCGCGAAGCCGCCGCGAAACTCTATTCGGCGGCCTGGCTGCGGCAGTTCTCGACCCGCATCCATGCCGCCGCGGCCTTTGCGGCCGTCGCGCTCAACCCGGCTGGCGCGCAGGCGATGGGCCCTTTGGTCGGCTTGCTGCCGGGTATTCTGCCGCTCGGTGCAGCGCTCAGCGGCAAGACCAAGGCGCTGGGCAGTGTATCGGTTTGAATTTAAGCTCTGGTAGACAGCGGTCGCTCGATCATTCCCTTTTCCGAGGCCGGACTAGGCCATCGAACCATCAATTCATTCATAAGCTAAGAGCTTAGGGACACATTATCGCTTCCGCCAAGAAGCGATTTCCTTTGTAAGTTCAGGATCGCTCGCTAGATTCTCGATTGCCTGCTTCGCCAACTGACTCGTGTTCCTGCGCTTCTTCAGCGCCGACAGCAGCAGCACGCGGCTTTCGCCGTGTGCGCAGTCCTTGGCGAGTGCAATCAGTTCGGGCAACGTCGCATCCGTGGCCGCGACGGACAAGGCGCAGGCCAAGCCATCCTTGGCCCCCGACCGGTATTCCTTGGTATCCCCGGGTCCTAAGATACCCTTGCCCATTGGAGCCTTGCGGTACTCCTCAACCAAAACCGGCCAGGCCTCATGGACCTCCATTTCGGGAACAGCAAGGGCGCGGGCGATTCCTTCCCTCGTCCGATCCGAATAGCAACGTAATAGATGCTTGAGCAGAATGGGAATTGCTTGGGGATACGGCGACGAACTATTCGCCAAGTCCCAAACTGAATTAACATCCCGACCTACCCCTCGCAAATCGGCCAAGATCGGCTCTTCTTCTATTCTCAAACGAGCCGCACGCTCCATCCTCTCTTGTTCGTTTTCCTTGTTGATTTCCCGCAGCCGCGCCTTTTCATCATCGGTCAACGCCAGTCGCGAGAATTGCTCTGCCGTCAGATGCCATAGTTCCTTGTCGGTCAACGGCGCGCGCCCGGGGAAACGTCGCTTTGCCGCCATGATTAGGTATCTCCAGATGATGATAAAGCTGCTATCGATAGCGTCCTTCAACGGACCAGATAGCTTTGTATTTTGACGCGTGTAAAGGTCGAAGCGTAGACCTTGCGTCTGAACCTGGTTCAAATAGTCGCGCAGCCATCACTAGACACGCTGGGTGATATCGGCGAGCGGCGGCTATGGGTCGTGTGAGCCGAAATAGAACCAAGATCCCGCCTGACAGGCCTCGTCCTCCGGCATGGAAATCAGCGTTAATGGAACGTTTATCCAACCGTGAAAAATTGACGGAACAGCGTCGGCTTGAGGGCAAGGGAGAATAAGCATGGACTCCATAACTGAATGGGGCGCGCTGCGCATCACGCTGCTGTTCGGCGCCGCGGCGGTGGCGCTGGCGCTGATCGCCGCACCGCTGCTCGAAAGCCGGAGCGGATCGGGTCATGCGCGCAATGCCGGCGTCGACCTGATGAGCACCGGGAGCATAGGCGGCGCGACCAGCTACACCATCCGCAGGAGCGTGCTGCAACCGTCGCCGGACGCAATCTGCATCATCCGCAGCGATGGCGCGCGCAGCGGCGATTGCTGAAGCGCGGCTTCACCGGCTGTTAAGCCTGCCGCGTTAACCTTTCTTAACAGGTTTACCCTAGGGTAAAGGCAAAGGGGTTACGACCTATGCGGCTACTGATCCGGCGATTTCTCAAGGACGACTCGGCCGCAACGGCGATCGAATACGGGCTGATCGCGACGGTTATATCATTGGCTATTTTCGGTAGCGTCGGCAGCTTCGCCGACATGCTGGAAGTGCTCTGGGGCAACAATAGCAACAAGCTTGTGGAAGCTTTCAACCAGTAGGATTGGCCCGCACAAGGCTGCCGGTTACTGTTCTTTCCCGTCGCCGAGCACCCTTGTCAGCGAAACCTGCGCCGAGCCTGGCTTCAGCGGCTTCTGCTGCGATGGGTCGGGCGCCCAGCCCGACATCCACACCAGCGAAAACGTCGCCCTGATCCGCCCGTCCGCATCGGAATGGCGCTCGGCATAGATTTGCGCCGCACGGGCAAACAGCGTCCGCGTTGCAGGCCGCCGGGAGCGCGCCTCAAGCGCGTTGGTGGCGCCCATGCCGCGCAAATCCGCCATCAGCCCGAACAGATTGTCGTAACGCACCGTCACCGTCTCGACATCGGCGACCGGCAGCGCGAAGCCGGCCCGCTGCAGCAGCGCGCCGGCATCACGGACATCGGTGAACGGGATGACGCGCGGGCTTGCGCCGCCATGGAGTTCGACCTCGGCCGCCAGCAGCGAGTCGCGCAATTCGGAAAGCGTCGCCGCGCCGGCCATGCAGCCCAGGAACAGCCCGTCGGGCTTCAGCGCGCGGCGGATCTGCACAAGCATGCCGGGAATGTCGTTCGCCTCCTGCAGCGCCAGCAGCGAAACCGCAAGGTCGATGCTGCCCGCCTCCAGCGGCAGGTGTTCGGGCGCGGCCACCATGCCCGGTTCGCCGGCAAGGAACGCCGCGTCCGCCTCGATCCGGATCACCTCGTCGGCCTTGCCGCTGGCCAGCACCGCGTCGCGCGCCGCCGGCGTCACGCAATAGAGCGTCGCGGCTTTCTTGAAGCGCCGCTCGACAGCCGAAAGGCGTTCGCCAAGATCTTCCGCCGCGCGCTCCATCAGGAAATCAGCGCCCGGAACGACCTGCGCCAGCGCCCGGCGCTTGCGCGCGATGGAAAGTTCCGTATCGAACAGCTTCTGCAACGGGACAGAATTCCTTTTGAGGCTCGAACCAAGGGCGCTGCGCTTCCCAGCGCTTCTGCTATGGTCGGTCAACGCAGCAACCTCGTGGCCGATCCGATGCCAGAGATCAAGTCGCTTGCCCTGTCCGCCATGCGATGGCCGGCGCAAATATTGTTTCCGCCGGTCTGCGCCGGCTGCCGCCGCCATGTCTCGCAGCCGGGCGCGCTCTGCGCCGCCTGCTGGCCCAACCTCAAATTCCTGGAAAAACCGTGGTGCGCGGTGATGGGAACGCCGTTCTCGCAGGATATGGGCGAAGGCTTCCTGTCGGCCGAGGCTATCGCCAATCCGCCTCCTTTCGAGCGGGCGCGCTCCGCGGTCGCCTATTCCGGCGTGGCGCGGCGGATGGTGCAGGGCCTGAAATACCACGACCGGACCGATCTCGCGCCATGGATGGCGCGCTGGATGCTGAGGGCGGGCGCAGAACTCCTTGCGGATGCCGATGTCGTCGTGCCGGTGCCGCTGCACTGGCGGCGCTTACATCTACTAAGTTGTTGATTTTGCTATATCTATCCGAATTATACCATATCGACAAACATAACGAATTCGGTTGATAGTATGGGCGGGCTTGGTGGACGCAGCGGCACGTTGCCTGAACCCGCCGCATCGGATGTTGCCGAAACGGTTCGCCGCCACGTCCAGCCCTTAAGTGTACGCGGGCAGCGGCGGAATTGAGGCCGCGGAACAAATCCCGCCACACGCAGTTTGGAAGGCTAGTAGGCGCCGCCGGTACCCCTCCAAGGCGCCGAACAGCCCGCCGCGTGATTACCCCCTCTGCGGCGGGCTTTTTCTACCGCCTGCGCTTCACAATCTTGCCCGGCTTAGGAACGCGGTCCACATCGCCGATCAGGATTCCAGCCTCTGCAGCAGCCTCGCGGAACGCTTGGCGGGCATCGTCCGACTCGCCGATGCCCTTAAGCGCATTGAGACAGGCCTGCCTGGCCGCGCGGGCCTTCAGACCGTCCCTCGTAGCTTCGGGCCATTCGTAGAGTAGCCATTCGGCGGCCTCTCTCGCGCTGCCTATGTTTTGCACTTGGCCGGCGCGCACACCGTGCACGCATACCGCCCGGTCGAACGGCTTGTCTTTCACTGTGGCCACACTCGCACGCCGAAAAATAGACCGGCGCTACCTCCACCCCCGCAAGCCCGAGGCAGCGCCAGTCCATACAGTACGCGCCCCCCGGCGCAAGGCCAAACGCTCTCGGGTTTCTCCCGCCCTAAAGTGATCAGCGACACTATTTGCCGCTGACCAAATGGTAAAATCAAGCGGCTCCCGCAGAGATTCCTCTGCTGTGTCTAGAGGGCAACTAACATTTCTAGCGGACCAGAATGCGCGCTTCCTTGGCCGCGGCTTCGAACGCCTGCCGGGCCTCGTCAATATCGACGTCCCCCAGGAGCGCCTTGATGAGTGTTTCGGCTGCGCGCTCGCAGGTCCGATCATGCAGCGGCCAGTCGTCAGACATCAAAATCTGTGCGGCCTGTTCCAGCGAGTTCACGTTGATCCGCTCCCGTCCCAAGAGCAGGCGGACTTCCGGGTAAAACCACGTGCGCTTGGCCATCACTCGAACAGGTCCGCTGGCGGCGCCGGGTCCAGAATGTCCGGCGTATCGTTGTTGTAGTTACCAACCTTCCCGGTTGATCCGCCACATCGTCATAAGGTCCGCCGGGAACGGCTCTCTGTGAGAGGTGTTATAGACGTAACGACTCTCTACTCAAATACACTGGGAGGATTTCAGAAAGATCCCGAAAGGAGGTCGCGAATGTCTGACCACAATAGCGTATGGCTCGGCCGGATAAACACTTTGTGTGCAGTTGTGGGAGCAGGTGCGGCCATTTGGATTCCAATTGTATTACATAACAACGCACAACGAAGTAGAAATAACGATAACCATATTGCTCAACAGACTCGGACTTGGCAGGTAATGGACGAACTCGACCAACGAATATCAGCCATAATCGGCAAAAAGATAACATTGGATAAAAGGAATAAAGTTTCCGATGCCGAATCGTTCACATCTCGGTACATAGACGACGATAAAAATAGAGATGTGCAATTGCAAGTATTCAGACTTTTAAATCTATATGAGTCCATTTGTACCGGAGCCGAGGTGGGACTATTATCCAAAGAAATAATTGAAAAAATGAGAGGCGATGCGCTAAGAGAAACGTGGCGAGATTACCGCTCCTACATTTCAGATCATCGAAAGAAAGAACCTTCTACTAGGAGAGCTTGGGATAGTTGCGATGTTTGGATCGCTCAGGAATCTTCGTCCCTACCCATCCCCCTTGCAACTTCGACGAAAGCCGCATCGCCGGGAGTCCCGAACGACAATCGTTAGAAATAATGAGTAAATCTACGATTCGCTGATTCAAATGGATGCGCCGCCTCCGGACAACGGCGATGCGAACCGGACCGCCCGCATTGAGCGTTTCCATCCCGGCAGAGCGGCAAGCACCAACTCCAAGACTGCTACTCGTCACGCCATATAACTTTTCGCGCCAGGCGCACTTCCGCAAGCCGCCTCACGCGAATCTCCTGCGCTCGCTGCGGCGCGATTCACGGCCTTCGCAATTGCCCTCCCCTCCAATCGCGGCTAAAGACTTCCCGCAAATTTGAGGGAGAACAAAATGACCGAGAAGAACGATTTCCAAATTGAGCTAACGGCCGACATTGTAGCCGCTTACGTGAAGAACAACCCAGTGCCTGTCTCTGCCCTACCGGATCTGATTGCCAGCGTAGCAGCATCACTCAACGGCCTCGTCAACGGCACCGCACCTGCCGAGGTAGTTGAACCGCAGAAGCCCGCTGTGCCGGTCAAGAAGTCAGTGACGCCAGACTATATTATCTCGTTAGAAGACGGCACACGGTTCAAGTCGCTGAAGCGCCATCTCATGAGCAGCCACGGCATGACGCCGGACGAATACCGGGCGAAATGGAACTTGCCAAAGGATTATCCAATGGTCGCGCCGAACTATGCCGCTGCGCGCTCGGACATGGCCAAAGCGATCGGTCTTGGCAGGAAGCCCGCCGAAAAGCCGAAGGCTAAGCCCACCGCCACTGGCGCGAAGCGCGGCCGCAAGAAAGCTGCTTAACCGGGGCTTGCGGCCTTTTCGCAGCCGCGATAAATTTATTGTGCATTGCGGGACAGGATGAGCGTCCGTAAATTTTAGCAGTCGGCCATCTACTCCTCCCAGATGCGATGCCGGCGCACAGCGAACTCACCTCCTCCCGAGTTCGCCCAAATAGAGAGCCCGCTGCACCTCCTCCCGCAGCGGGCTCTTTTTGTTTTTTTGGTGCCAGGCAGCCTCACCTTTGCCCCGTTTCCATTCCATCTTGACGCATCGGCACCGCAACTCGCCGATCAGCCCCGGTCGGCCTGAAATTTCCCCCACCGCCCTGCTGGCCGGGCATCGAGAGAACCCGTTGCGTGATCCCCCCTCCCGCAACGGGTTCTCTATCGTCCAGCTTCATAGTGCTCACCGCGCTTTATGGTGCAGTAGGTAAGCCAATCGATAGAACCGCGGCCGGTGTTGCAATCAAGGCAAGCCAGCGCGATGTTGTCGCGACCATTCCCGCCGCCGTCAGCCCTGCGATCAAGGTGCTCTAGCGTTTCAGCGTCCGGGCGCTTGCTGTTCGAAAAGCAGATCCGCATTTTGATGAGGCAATAGCAGCAGCGGCCGCCCTGCTTTTCTCGCAGGACGGCGCGCAGTTCAGGGCGTGGTCCGCCCTTGCCCATGTTAGGCTGCGGCCGGTCTGTTGGGGCACATACCCGTATTGTAAAGAAGGCAGTCTTGGCATGGGGCGCTGCCTGGTACGACGTCGACCAGACTGTCGCCTACCATAAGTCTATCGCGGTGGGGGTCGTTGGCGGCGAACGATCGCACGCCGTAAAGTTCAAGCTTGTTGCCTTTGGCATTGCCGGCGCGGAACCGACTTAGCACAAGGGACGGCATAGATTGGTCTTCGTGAGATACGCACTGGCCGACTTCGAATTGCCAGGGTGCTTCGGCAGGCGCTGCCGGGGCAGCCGCGGCCGTGCTTGTCGGGAGCGCTGCAGCAGATGATCCCAGCGGGACAGCGAGGGTAGCAAGTCCGGCTAGTGCAGCGCGGCGGGTTATGGAGGTATGGGGCATTGAAGAATCTCCTCGTCAACGAAAATCGTTTACCATTCACATAAACCGCGAATCATTTCCTTTGTCAACGGTTTTCGTGTGTGCTAAACGAAATACGAGAATAACTGGAGATATTGCCTTGCCCACGCCTGAGCAGTCCCGTGCCGCCCGCGGTCTACTTGATTGGTCACAGACCAAACTAGCTGCCGCATCCAATCTGAGCGAAAGCACGATCCGCGACTTTGAAAAAGGCCGACGCGTCCCGTCGATAAACAACCTGGCGGCAATCCGCGCGGCGATTGAAGCGGCCGGCATCATCTTCATCGACCAGAACGGCAACGGTCCTGGCGTCAGGCTGAGGGATCGCAAAGCATAGGCGAAACAGCATGCCGACGGGTTGACTTGCTAGGCGGAAACGCCTAGCAAAAACAATGGTATAGCCGTTGCGATTTGGGATTTCGCGACGCATACTGATGCATGCCTCTAAAGCTCATCCGCAGGAACAAGGTCTGGTACGTTCGGGGTTCCGTTCGGGGTCTCTCGGCCTACAAGTCGACCAAGACAGGTGACCGCGACATCGCGGAAATCATCCGAATACAAACCGAGAAGCGCCTTTTGGATGAGAGCATTTTCGGCACGAAGGCTACCAAGACATTCGATGAAGCTGTGGCATCCTACCTAGAAAATGGAGGCTCCCTTCGCTTCATCGATCCACTGAAGCGAACGCTGGGAAGCATAAAGCTCCACTCGCTCCGGCAGGCAGATTTGGATACTGCCGCCCGAGACATCTATCCGAACACACAGCCGGAGACGCGCAACCGTCAGTGCTACACGCCTTTTATCGCTGTGTGGAACCATGCCGTTAAGAACGGCTGGGCTGACGTGCGGCTGTGGCAGCGGCCACGCAGGCCGAAGGGCACGAACGTCGTACGCATTGCGTCTACAAGAAGCGGGCAACGGCCTGTCGATTACGAGCGTGCCGCGCAGTTCGTCGGGGATATGAGTCCGGCACCCGCCATGCTGCTTACAGCGTTGTTCTATACCGGGCTGCGGCCGATCGAGGCTTTTGCGCTTAAGGCCGGCAACGTGAACCTGGCCGCCCGCTGGTTGACGATTGCGGCTAGCAAGACCGGCGAACCACGCGGCGTTCCGCTGCATAGTTTCCTTTGCGAATGGCTTGGACCGCTGGTAGATCGCGCTGCTAGCTACGAGGATGGCATCCTGTTTAGAACGCCACGCGGCGAGCCGTACGGCGCGGTGCAAGAAGGCGGCGGCGGACTTAAGTCGGCCATCATTGGTGCTCGCCGCAGAAGTGGCATTCGTGACGTGTCACCTTATACGGGCCGCCACGCGGTTTCGACGCAGCTCGTAATAAACGGCGTCCACCCGCACATCAAGGATCAGATACTTGGGCATGCCGCGGATTCAATGTCTCGGCACTACACGAATATTCCGCAGGCGCCGCTTATTGCGGCGATCGATACGCTTCACGTTCCCGCTTCCTGGCGGGCGCTGCCGTGGCTTGCTGCCCCGCAGGAGTGGTGGGCGCGGCTGGCGGAAGGTACGGGAAAAAGGACTGATTTGAGAAAATGACCGATCCCTTTTCCAAGCTCCCGCTGTTCGCAGCCGACATTGAGATCGCAGTTGCGATCGCTGGGCGGTTAGGTGCGGCTCAATGGAGGCGAACAGTGCTGCCCCAGCTAGAGCAACGGGGCTTTCCTTCCGCTGATCCGGTGCACAGAGGGCGTCCGGCAGCTCTAGTCAGTGCATTCGTTGGGAGCGGCGGCACATTCCCCTACGGTCTGCCCGTGACCGACAAGGAGCAGGATGAGATTGACGCGGCGTTTACGCGAACAATCAAGAAACGCAAGCGTCGAAGAAAGCCCGTCCGACCCAAACGTGTGATCTCACGTAAGCAGAGCAGCCCGGAGCACCGCATTGCGCGAGTGGCTAGAATAAAAACATGGATTGTTGAAAGGTAAACGGCAATGGAGCACGGTCCGCCCTTCCTCATATCCAATATTTTACTTGAAAAGCTGCCTCTTTATGCAGACGATCACGATATAGCAGTAGCGGTCGTTGGCAGGGAACGGGCCGCCTACTTCAAATCCATTTTGCCGATTCTTGAGCGGAAAGGCTTTCCGCAAAAGTGCCCGCTTCACGGCGGGCGCTCGGTATTTTTGATCAAGGCGTTCTACACATCGTATTTCTATCCCGAGCAAAAGGCTGTTCAATATCGTGCGGTGGCGGCGCGAACTGAGGAGGCACGCTACGAAACCGAGAGGCGAATGGCAGAGTGGGGACAGAGACAGGCCGAGAAAAAGGCCAGGGCGAAAGCGAATTCCGACGCATGGGCAGCTAAAAAGAAGAAAGCTCTCGAAGAGTTCAGAGCGAAGAAGGCTGCAGAAACAAAGTTAGGATGAAACCAGAAGGGCGGGCGCTTGAAGCGCAGAGCCAATACCCCTAGGTTGACATCCGTCCGCGAGGGAAGTTCAGTGTCGAAGATTCACCCCGATCATTCAGGGACCGGTGATGTCGACCATGATCGTTTGACGCTCTGGGATCTGGCCGATCCAGGCGCAGCGGTTCAGGCAGCAATAGAGCTCTATGGAACATGCGCGGCGACTGCCGCGGCGCATTGCGCATTTAGGGCGTATTTTGACGGCCGTGAAGGCGACTACCGCTTCTGGTGCACTGTCTTCGCTGAGCTGGATAGCGACCAGCGACATTAGGCGACTTCTTCGTTGTGTAACTGGCAAAAAAAGCCCCGTCGCCGGGTTAGGGCAACGGGGCTTTGGGTGCGGGTATTTAGGCAGTCCGCTAAAAACGTTGGCGCAGTCGTCAGAAGGGGCCGCCCTTTATGGCTCCTTCCCCACGCCCTTACCTATCGATTCAATACGGGAGATGATTGGCTCTTGAGCGAATCCTACAACCGCGCCGAACACGAAGGCTGAAAGGCCATCAGCGTCAAAAGAAGATAGCCGAACATCTCCCACGAGGATCTCAAACACTCCTGCTTTGAGGAACGCGGCCGAGATTATCAAAACCACTAGAGCAAAGGCGCCCCGCATGAAGGGCGAAAATCTGTCGGCATCGATAGCGTGTAGATCAAAGAAGGTAACGGCTCGGCATCGTAAAAAAGACGAAAAGGCGAGACCAATCAGTAGACCCGGAAGCACGAATACCAATGCTTGGACTTCTCGTAGCGCGGGCGCCGCGAATCCAGCGAGCGGCGCAAGTGAAACAGCGAGGAAGCCGGCCATCAAGAACGACGAAAGGAACAGGGCAAGTCTCAGGATAATCGTGGTCATGTGCTGACTTATTATTCTCCCCTTTTCCATGTCGAATATGCGCTTCTGAAGATTGCCGAGCGTGTCCAGCGCCTGCTTCGGTTGCGCGGTTGGGCCGATCAGGCCATAGCGAGAGAGAGCGAGCAACTCGGCAAAGTAAGATTTGAATCGGCGGTCGGAGGGGTCAAAAATACCCCTGAGCACAATCAGAGTGCGCTCGACTTCTGATTTCAGAATGCCTTGTTCCTCTGGAATGTCCAGGGCCTCAGCTGTCAGCTGAAATGCAATATCCTCGGGGTCCGCCGTATCTATCGGAAACGGCGTGACGATGTATCGTCCAGTCATATTTGTAATGCTATTTGCCGCAGCAGGGACACCCGCTGGGGGCAAATGAGATGGTCGTGTCACTTTTTATTTCCCCGCGAACGACTGCTCTTCCGATCGCAGCCTCTAATTGCTCCGCCAGGCGAACTACTTCCGCAGCATCTTCGGACTTTGTTACAACGCTACCTGAGCGCGACTGCTTGGTGAACTCACGAAGCGTCTGCCGAAAGCGTTCGATTTGCATGTCATTGTCCTCCTTCAAGTGAATAACCTGAAGTCGTATCGCAGGGGGCGACGGGAGTCCATCGAACGGAGGGTTAGTTCCGCAGGCTTTCATGCCGTTGTGGGCTTTTTCTCAATCCGCTTCGACGCACGCAACCGTGATGCAGCAGCGGATTGTGGGGCGCACCATGTTCATAACCTACCCCGCCCGGCGCACTGGCTTCGGCTCATAGAGCCTGTCAAGGCGCTGATTTACGCCTTCAATCCGTTCGCCAACAGTTTTGATGGCCTCCATGATCTGAGCAGTCTGTTCGTGCATGCCCGCTTTGGTGGCATACACTTCCGCAACATGAAGCTTGTGCGCGGCCAGGTCGTCTCGGACCTTGCCGATTAGGCCGCCCCATCGCCAATAAATGCCGCCCGCCGCGGCAAGCACGGCAAGCACGAGATAGAAAACCTCAGCGGTTAGTGTCATTTGCGCCCCTTAATTGCAGAGGCGATAACGCCCAAGCCAGCCACACCGCCGCCAACATAGAAGATGTTGCCCCAAACGATGTCGGCATATTCTTTGAGTTGCGGCGGCAATGTCGCCACGTCCGGCAGGGCACCGTTTAGCATGCTGTCCGCCACGCCCCATGCAAACCATGCGGAAAGCGGTAGCGCGGCAAGCAGCCATGGGATCCAGAAGGCTTTGTGCTGCATGCCTGCTTTGACAACACTTGCTGCAACGCGGCGCTCCTCAAGCGTGGTTTCAAGGTGCTTGATGGCGGCGTCCGCGATCAGCCGCTCAGTCTCATTCGCCGCGGCGAGTTTCGCCTTATACGCTGCGGTAAGCTGGCCGACGAGGTTGCCGGTTATCCAGTTGATAATGGCGGTAAGCATTAGACAGACCTCCGTCCAGCTATCGCCTCAACGGCGGGCCTTGCGTATTCGACCCACATGCACCACGCAGGCATCCCGCGCATGTAGTGACTGCCCGTTATGGGGCGGTCGGGATCGCAGCCGGGATTGGCGCTTGCTTCCATTGCACGCGCCACCAACTCTACCGCCGAGCCGCTCCGCAGCGTGTTTAGTGCTACGTGCGCGAACCGCTTGAAGCCGTCGCTGTTCGGCTGACCGTTTTTGCGAATGGCCATCGAGACGACGTCAATATCAGCCTCAGTCCAGTCGCAAAAGGAATCAGGACCGGCCCAATCTTTTGGAGGCTGCTGTGTCCTGCTGCGGAACGGCCACATCACTTGAACCACCCGAACTCGCAGCCGAACCGAAACACGACATAGGCCGCCAGCGGCATGCCGATAGCGAATACACCCACCAGCAGCACGGCTACGCCGCCAGCCGCATCCATCACATATCCACTTCGCGACGGCGGCGCAGGTACTCGGTGAGCAGGCCGTTCGCAATCAGGAAGTATGGGAAGTAGTCGCCAAAGACCGGCGCAAGCAGCGTCGGGTCAATGGTAGACGCCACCTCAATTAGAATGCCGGCAAACATCTGCAGGCGCGCCCAAAAGATGGTCTCGCTATCGGCGAAGAATGTTTTGATTTTGGTCCACATGGTTGTAGGCGTCATGGGTTATTTCCTTCCGAAGATTGCGCGGAGAAGGTCCGCAATGATCGCAAACAGCGTGCGCTTAGCCGGCGACAACGTGGGCGCTAGCGGCTTGCTGCCGGGATTTGGCTTGCGGTCCAGAACAGGCTCGACCGGCGAGGCAAAAGCAGCCCGCAGTTCCTTAGAAACATTAATCCGCTTGGCGCTTGACCAGACAGGAGTCATCTTCGCGGTCAGCCTAGTGTACTCAGTCATTGTGCCGTTGTTGGACCACTTGCCGCTAAAGAAAAGGTCGCGCTCTTTTATGCGCCTCCCCGTTATTTCTTTCGGCGTAACCCAATTCATGAACGCCTTTTTTGCGCCCGCGATATCGCCTGCCTTGAACAACTTCACCCAAGACGCGCGCTCGATGGCACCCGTATTCCAATGGAAGCTGAGCGCCGCGGCGAATTGCGCCTTGGTCAGTTTGTGACCCGCAAATGCACGATTGACGCCGGCCGCGTAGTTGGTGAGCGCCCACACGTACACGTTCATGCAATGCTGGACGGTCTGCGGCTTTCCGACATAGCGCGAAACCGCGTGGCCGGTGGCCTTTGTCATCCCGACGCACCACGTCAGGACGCCGACCGAGTCTTTGTAGGCTTGGCGGATAAGCGCCTCGTGCGCGGCGACTTCCATCGCCACGTCATAGTCGACACGGTTCATACTATTTCCTTTCGGCAGTGGTCTTCGTCAGCCACAGCCCACCCCACGAGGCGGCAGAATAGGCAGTCTGGCCCACGCGCTAGTGCGCTTGGCCCGGCTTGCCGGCTGCGGCAGTGAGAAACGACCACGCCACGTCAGACCGCCGCCGCCGTGCGAGCACGGTCGGCGCTGATCCTTTCAGCGTTGAATACTAGGACGAGGCATGCGAAACCGGCGGGCGGGTGCGGCGAAAGCCGGTTCAGGGACCACCGGTAGTCAACCTAGCTTCATTGCTCTAGGGTGCTCAGGAATTTTATAGTGGGGACAACCGGCTTGACGGAGCACATCCGATCACTGGACGGACTGCGCGGGCTTGCCGCATACATCGTCTTCATCTCGCATTTCTCGAGCCTGACTGGATTCACGGGTGGGGTTCTGGGGAATGGTGGCGGCCAATTGGGCGTCATGCTCTTCTTCGCCCTGTCCGGATTCTTGATGTCTCATCTCTATTTTCCGGAGAGGCCGACACCAACCAATATCTGGACCTTTTTTCAGCGGCGATTTGCGCGAGTGATCCCTTTGTTCCTCGCTGTGGTACTCACGAGCTTTGCCCTCACGCTGGTGTTTTCTCATTGGCATTTCTGGGCCTATCACATCAAGTCATGGCAAGACGTGGTGGCTCACCTCGCCATGATGCGGGGCGATCACGTACTTTGGACCGTGATAGTCGAAGTCAAGTTCTACCTGATGCTGCCGGCGCTCTGGATCTTCTACTGGCTTCGGCCGAGATGGTTCCTGCCGCTTCTGTTGGGATTGATCGCGGCTGTATTTGTGTATCAGCGGGTCGTCACCGGGCCGGAAACTTCGGTTCAATCGGTTTTCTATGCCGGCCATTATTTCCTCGCAGGCGTGGTGGTTTTTGTAGTGCTGAAGCACCTCCCGAATGACGCCCCGTGGAACGCCGCTTTTGCCACCGCACTCGCCGCGGTCCCTATTCTCTATCCGTCCTTTGAGGTGCTGGTATCCCTTCCAGCCGCAGGGCAGTCGCTTCGCGCGACCGCTCAGGAAATGTGGTCGAGCCCGATCTACTTAATAGTTGTCGCTGCGCTGCTCGCTACAACCGTGAAATCGGGTTGGGCAAATCGGCTATTTGGGAGCACTCCGCTCCGGTTCCTCGGAGCCGTCAGTTACTCTTTCTACCTGCTCCACATGCCGGTGCTCTGGTATTTGAACAGGTTCACGCCGCTTGGAGAGCACGTGTGGCTGTTCTTCCTCGTTTCTCACGCTCTTGTACTGACCGTCTCGACCGTTAGCTTCTACGCAATAGAGCGGCCGGCCAGGCTATGGATCACCGCGCTCGGGAGCAAAGCAACGGCAGTGCCGCAACCGGCAGAGTAGCCATCCCCTTAAGGCCCGACCGAAGCCATCGCGTATTCCGCCTCGATACGGCGGTCCTGTGTGGTGCGGCTATAGATGAACATGATCGGAGTCAGGAAAACGGTCGGATCGACTGCATTCGCGAGCGTGGAACCGACTTGCGTGTTGTCGATGAAGAAGTCGGCGCTGCCGTCCGTATTCACCTCAACGCTCAACACTTGATAGGTATCGAGCACCGGAGCCGTTCCGGTCGCCATAACCGCGGTGTCCACGTCGTTTTTGACCCCAAGGCCAACCCAGCGGTCGGGGTCGTCCATGATGGTATGGAAGCAGAAGCCCACCGCGTTGCTCGCGTTCGACGTGATGGCGCCCGCCGCGCCGAGTTCGATCGGGAATTCAAGTGTGGAATTCTGGTCTGTGAAGCCTATGAACGCGCCCACAGCCGCGACCGAAATGCGGATCCGCATCTTTACATCGAACCGCAGGCGCCCATCAGCGGCACGATATTGCAAGAAGCTTCCAACAAGCGCCGTGCCGTTAACCGCCACGCTGGCGGCCGCGCCGTCACCGCTGGTTAGCCGCAGGTCCGTGGCCGGGCTGACAGCCGCGCCAATGGCGTTAGTGCCGTCCGAGCCAAGCAGCGGGGTCCAGCGCCCGGTGGCATAGGCACCCCCGAACATCTCGCGGACGGCGGCGGAATTCTTGCCTCCCCACAGGCCGAACGACACGTTGTCGTGACGGTAGTTGATCATGCAATCAACCGCCTGGTTGTTCTGGAAGCGGTCGCGGACGAGCCGGCGCGAGTTCTCGGTTGCCCAATAGCCCCAAAAACAGTCGCGCGCGATGTTGCCAAAGGCATTCACGAAGCGCTGATCGTCGTCGGCAGCGTAGCCGCGCTCAAACCCCTCCATGATGTTGCCGTAGACATTGGCTCCAAACACCGGGCCATCGTTGGTTACGTCGTTGGCAAACAGGATTCCCCGGCTGTCGACGCTGTTGCGGCCCGGCCCCTTCGCGGTGTTGCCGGAAATGACGATGTTCCGAGGTGACACCGACGAGCCGGTTCCAACGTTATTGTCGAGCAAGCGGATCGCCGTAGCGCCCGCCTCCGTCAGGTTCATCACATTGTTGGCGACAACCGAGCCGTCAGCGCTTTCCTCGATATGGATGCCTGAACCCGCCCCGCGAATGTTGCAGTTGACGACCCGAACCCGCTTGCCATTGCCGATGCCGTAATGATGAATGACCCCGGAGCGATCGAGACAATCGCGCGTGTCGCAACCGTCAAATTCCCAGTCTTCCGACAGGCAGCCCGGCGCATTGATTGCGAAGCCTTCACGGAAGAAATCATGGCCGAAAAAGCCGCTGCCGAAGCGCACCCGGCGGGTGATTGCACTGGTTTGCAGGTGGTCGTTCAGATAGAAGCGGTTGAGAAAGCTCCATTCACAGTCATCGACATATAGCCCCGACCATTCCGAATTCTGCCGCTGGATCGCATGAACCTGCCAGTTCAGCGTGTTGTCAGGATCAGCCCCCGTGAAGGCCACGCCGCCGTTGATGTTGACGCCGAGAAGCGACAGGTTGGTAGAGTTTCCGAGCGAGAAGCACAGGGCAATACCGGTCACGCTGCTTACAAACCGTAGTCCGATGTCACGGAATACGATGTCTGCCGCATTAACGTTGAATATCGTTCGCGTGCCACCCGTGCAGACGATTTCAAGAATGCTGTCTTCCGGCCCGTCACCAAAGAACTCCAAACCAGTCGGTGGCGTCAGGCTGACCAATGTCGAATAGTCCAACCGCGTCACGCCTGCCGGTAGATAGAGACGGCGCTTGGTGCCTTCTGACGTAATGGTAGAAAATGCGGTCGCGATGACCGCCCGACCATCGGTCGCTCCGTCGACCACTAGGCCGAAGTCATCCACGAGGTGACGATAGTCGCGACGCAGATATGATTTTTCATATCCAGTGCCGTCCGCCTTCACGTACAGCAGCTTGCCGGCGTCGGCGGCGCTGACCGGAGGGAGGTTTACGCCTGCGGCACTTGCAGCGGCATCGGCAGCGGCCTGTTCCGCGGCAGCGCGATCGGCCGAAGTAGCAACATCAGAAATCAGTCGGAACGTCGTGCCCGACACATAGCCAGCAACGATTGCGCCTGCCGCCAGATAACCTGACAATACGTCATTGCCGTTGTTCGTCTTGATTGTGAGCGCCGAACCGCCGTTGAACGCAACGGTCGCGGCGTCTGTGTTCGTCTCAAAGATGTTGAGTGCGATCAGCGCCCCGCCATCAGCCGACGGAACCGGCACACTCGTCGTCGCGACGATAGCGTTCGCCGTACCCGCTCCAGCATCTGCCGCCTTGATGAAGCTATAAGGAAGGTCCGCCATGCGGGACCAGGAGCCAGTTCCGGAGGCGCCGGCTTTCTGGTAGATGCCGTTGTTGGCAACGGTCGGGTCGGCCACGACCCAGCCCATTGAGCCGGGACCGTGATTCAGTGCAACATCAAGCGACGATTTCAGCCCGTAGACTAGGCTGCTACCTGCTGCGGCGGATTGAACGAACGTTTCAACCCAAACGCCCCACTCGCGAATCTTCGCCTTAAGCGGCTTGTTCGTACCCGAAGCCGGAACACCGTCCGTAACAAAATCGCGCCAAACGTTATCGGCCAGATCCACCATTTGGGGATGCTCCTAAAAGAAAAGGCCGCGCGAGCGGCCGTAATTGGGTGGATGGTGGTGTACGGCGACCCGATGCGCTAAGTCACAACGACCGCGCCGGTAGCCACTGAAGCAGACTCAACGCCAGAGCCGTTGCGCGCCTTCAGCCAGTAATAGTAAGTGGCTGGCGCCAAAGCCGCGTCCGTGTAGGCATCGGAGTTCGAAGCCGGGCCGTACTCGGTATGCACCAGCGCCGCCGAACCTTCGACATTCACAGTGTTGCGCCGGATGTTAACCGCGCTAAAGTTAGCGCTGTTCGGCGACGTCCAGGAAAGGTCAACTTCACCAACGCCCCCAACGGCACCAACGCCCGTAACCGGACCCGGCGCAGTCGTATCGGCAACCGGCGTAGTTATTTCGCTGTCAGTCCATTCGCCAGTACGGCCCGTAATCGTAACGTGGCGAACTTGCGCCTCGTATTCCGAGCCGTCCGACAGTGCGGCTGTCTGGCCTTCTGTAGCGCCCTCGGCTATGGACACAGTGTTCCACTCGGTATCGCCAGCAGACGTTAGTTTGTACCGCCCCTGAACCTTGAGCGACACGGAAGGTGGCGCGTCGAACGCCAGTACGCCGAAAGGCACCAACGAAGTGCCCACCGTTATTCGGTCGACCGTAAACGAAAAGTTCGTCGGAAGCGGAATCGTGCGGTCAACCGTAGTCTCCTCCGAAATCGGCTCCGTACCTTCCTCGGTCGCGGCATCCCAATCGTAGGCGACAGACGGCATTGATGCGACCTGCAAGGTGACTCCCTGCAAAATACCGCCTTCACCAATGTCAAACCGGAAGTCCTGAATTTCAAAGACTTCATCTATCGAAAACAGCGGATACGTTATCCGCACAAACCGCTTGCCGAACGCAGCCATAGCCTTCAGGTTGCATGAGAACGAACCAATCCAATTCGGCTTGGCGCGGTACGCAGCAAGTTTCATCAGTCTGCGTGTCTGCCCGTGCGATGGCGACATATTGAACGCCAGGTCCGAAACGATTTCGCCGCGCAAAGCAACGTCGTCTTCGTCAATCCACTGGTCGGCATCCGTCGCCTGATAATCATGGAAAGGCGAAGTGTAGGTTGCCCGAATGATGTTCGCAGTCGTTAGAACGTCCCGACCCCGGCTCAATTCCGTGAAGCCAACAATAGCGTCGGCGTCCAAGACAACGGTAGGCTCGGCCCACGTTCCAACGTCGAGCGTAAGCCCGCCGTCCGGCGTAGGCACCAAGCGCGCGTCGGCGGCTGGCAGCATTCGGCCAAGCACGTCGGCGGGCCGCTCGTTGAGCGCGTATGAACCCCAAATGCGGTAGCTGTCTTCCGTGCCGCCAGCCTTTAGCGGAACGTTTTCGGTGCAGCGATTATACGCGGTGAGCCATCCTGCCGCCGCCTGCGTGGTGTTAACCAGCGACGAAGGCAGGCGCATGCCGTCTGAATGAATGATATAATCGCGAATTACAGCGGCCGCGTTGTCTGTCCAAACGGTTGTCGCTGTAGACGGATCATAAACCTTGCTGGTGCGCGCAACTATGCGGTAAAGCGTGTGCGCGCCGCTGGGGAAGGTCTCAGAGAAGTCCTCTGCCCTTACGCCAGTCTGCTGAACGAAAATGCTCGATACGCCGTCGCCGCGGTGAGACGAATCCCACTCCGGAAACTCTGCCGTTACTTCCGAATAGTGCGTTTCTGTCGGTAAACCGAGGCGGCTTCTAATCCGCACCTGTCCGTTCA
This sequence comes from Allomesorhizobium camelthorni, assembly GCF_011045125.1. Classification (GTDB taxonomy): domain Bacteria; phylum Pseudomonadota; class Alphaproteobacteria; order Rhizobiales; family Rhizobiaceae; genus Allomesorhizobium; species Allomesorhizobium camelthorni. The sequence continues at coordinate 67,839 of NZ_JAAKZF010000010.1, forward strand.
GTTCGCCACCGCTGTTTACCCAACCGGAGCCGTCGAGCGTTACGAGCCGGTCGTCAACGTAATATTCCTCTATCGCATCGAGTTGGCCGGTTCCGGTCGCGATGACTTTGTAAATAGCGCCGTTCTTGCTTTCCAGAAACGCAAGCGTGCCCGACATCTTGGTGCGGCCATAGTGGCGCACGCGCGGAGCGGTTGGGTTTTTGGTCGTAACCTGAACGTCTTCTGGCTTGGGCGCCTGCTGCTTGAATAGCGATGCTGACAGGAACGAAAGACCGACAGAAAGGCCGATGCTGAGCGCGCCTGTAATGGCGCTGATGGCAAGCGCGGACCCCGCCAGGCCGATGGTAATTGAGTTCGAGGCGAGGACGGCAAACACGATGCCCTCAAGGCCGGTGCGCCCCTGCTTAATAGCGCGGCGGCTATTCCCGTCCCACGTGATAAGGTCCGACAGTCTGGCTTTCATACCGCCCACGCCTTCCAAAAGTTGTCGATTGGCGCTCCGACCAAGCCGTCCTCATGACGCGAGGACCAGCCCATGGAAGTGCGGATTGCGATGCAGACGCGGCGGTCAAACAGCACCAAGCCAATGTCGCCCGGCTTCGGCCCTGGCGTACGCCTAAAGCCCGCCCTCCGCATTGCTCGGTTAACGCGCGCGGGCAGCGCGTAAGGATGCGTGATGCACTCCATCGCCGCTTCGCGCGAACCGTTCCATTCGTCACTAGAAATAGGCGACACACCGCGCGCCGTTTGTAACCAGCGGTCGGCCGTGCTGCAGCAGTCCGTTACGCCCCATGCAAACGGCCTTGCGGCCTCGGCGGCCACGAACTCGTCAACAGTCATGGATAGCCCTAAAAGTCCGGATACGTGATCGTCTTATTCAACAGCGAACTAACGAAACCAAAGAACTTGTCGCCCGGCGAGCGGCCCTGCTGATCGCGATCAGTGTATCTGCCGTACGGAGGGCGGCTGCGGTTGAAGAACACGTTCTCAGCAACAATCGTGACCGACTGCGTTCCGCCTTCCGTGCCGCGCATAGGTGTCCGCGAAATCCGTGGTGGTTGCATATAGCCGAACCACACGGGCAGCGGCGAGCCTACCGGCTGCCAATCGCTATCAAACAGCACCAGCGAAATCGTAACCGGCTGTTGGTCTACTTCCGGTGTGTCGGCCAAAGCCGACGTCAGGAAGTCCAGCGCTTGGTCTGGCAAGCCATCCAGGCTTAGCGTCACCGACTGCGATTGCGTACCGTCGCCATGGCCGAGACCTTCGATTACGCCGTAGCCCTTCATGGGCAAATACGTATTTGCGCCGATGACCAGAGGCGTATTACCGTTCCAGGCGTATTTGGTGCCGGTCGTGGCGAAATCGAACTTTACTACGAAGTCAGCCCTAACTGTGCTTGCCGCCAAGATGGCGAGTTGCGCCTCCGTAAAGAATTCAGCCATGGCTCAGATGTCCTCTAGGAACGCGACGCTCGGAGAACCGAAGCGCCTGCCGGCTAATTCCAAATTCATGGAATCATCCGCCGCCAAACGACACCTCAGAATTGGATTATCGAATTCCAACCGATCGCCTGCCGTAACCGCTTCCCGCAAGGGCGGCCTAAACGTTAGTGCGCCAGTGTCTGCGTCGAACGTTCGCACTCGATAGAGGCGGCCGTCGCCGACGCTAAAATGCTGCCCGCTTTCGATATCGCCCGCGTAATTTACCGTGACCGTCATCGAGACAGCGCGCACCGCAGCGTTAGCCGCGGCAACCACGTCGATAACCGTGCCGACATAGCCTGTGTCGTCATCGAAGTAGGCGTCGTCGGAATGCGGAACCTCATCGTAAAGGCCAGCCGCTACGGCGCCTGCTGGTACAGGTTGGTAGGCGCGGCAAATTGGTATGTTTATTGGATTGAGTTGGCCTTCCAAAAGGTTGGCGATGGCGCGGAACGCCAACACTTCAGCGCGGCTCCTTATAATAATTCCGCCGAGTGTAATTTTAAACAGGCCGGCATCCGACGAAACAACCTGCGAAAAGCCAGAAACAGACGCTGGCCCGCGAAGAGATCGGGGCGAGACGTCCACAGAAATGTCGCGGGCGCGCAGTACGTGAATCGGCCAAAGCAGTGTGGCCATTTACAACTCCCTCGCCTGCGCTTGCGCCATCCGCCCGCCGAACGACCGATTCATCTGCTTGTCGTAAGTCGCCAAGCCCTGCCGCGTGGTCTGCGTAGCCGTCCTCTGGCTTACCGATTCAACGAACGGCATAAGATTGCCGTTGTTGTCTGCCGATACGCCGACCGTTACGTGGACGGCTTGCGGAGCAGCGGCGGAACTACCCTTCGGAATGACGACTTCACCCTTCTGCAGGATCGCGGGCACCTCGCCTGGCATAAGCCCTGCAACGCCGCCCTGGTGATAACGCCGTGCGCCCGCAAACACCGATGGGGAGACCGCGCGGCCGTGCCCATAGCCGTCCTGCCCAGCCACGCCGCCATTGTGCAAAATGCCGGGGATGATCGCGCCCCCGAAGAGGCCGCCACCTCCTCCGAACAGACCGCCGCCGCCACCGCCGAACAACGCATTCAGGCCGACATCGAGCAGCTTGTCGCCTACCTTCTGCAGCGCATTGGCGAACGCCTCCGATGCGTCCTTGCCTTCCCGAAGGTCTTGGATAAAGCCGCCGAGCAAATCCTTGCTGAACTCGCTGAATTCCACCGCCGCCTGCGCCGCTCGCTCCTGGCTGGCCCGCAACTGATCTGCACTGGCCGAAGCCCTTGCATAGTTTCCGGCCAGTTGGTCGATTTGAGCGGCAAGGGCCGGCGTTACCTCAACACCGGCTTTCTTGGCATCGTTGAGGAGATGCTGCTTGATGCGCGCCTTTTCGACCTCGAATCCATAGTCCTCGATCAGAGGATTTAGCCGGCCCTGCGCTTCGATCTCGGCATTGATCAGATCTATGCGCGCCTGAATCTGCTGGGTGCTACCGGCGAAGATATCGGCCGGAGTCCGCTTCTCTCGCGCCGTCCTCGTCGATGTCGATGCGCTGGCGCGGCGTTCCGCATAGGAGATGGCATCGTCGACCGTTCGGCCGCCGCCGAGAATGGTTGGGTTGGCATTGATCGACGCCTGCGAAATCAGACCGGCGAGAGGCGTTCCAGGTGCGGCTCGAAGAACCTTTGCGGCATCGCCCGCGCCGAGGAAATGCGAGAGCTGCAGCGCAGCCTCGTTGACCGAGACGCCGGCCCGCTGAAGCACCGCCGCGTTTTCCTTGGCATACGCCCTGATCAGAGAACGGCTAACGTCCGCGTCCTTGCGAAGCTCAAGGATCGCATCGCGACCCATGGTCTGAGCGCGTTCGGGAAAATGGCGCCGGAACAGTTCGAGCCAAGTCGATTTTAGGAATTGGCCAACCCCCGTCGCCGAGGAATCGCGATTTTTGGCGTTCGGGTCGCCCCCGCTTTCCGCCTTGATCACACGGTCGACGAAGCTGTCGATCGCGCCACTTGCCCGTTCGAGATCCCGCTCGAACTGCGAAGGTGTGTTGGAGGCCCGGAAATCCTGCAACTGGCCCGGGTTGAGGAATTGCCCGCCGCCGCTTGTGATCGGGCCGAGGCCTCCCAGCGTTCCGAGCGGCGTCCGCTGGAAGAAATCGCGGATAGCGTTCTCAGCACGAAGCTGGTTCGCCGCGTCAATGGCGCGCTCAAGCTCATCCGCAATCTGGCCGATGCTATCAGCCATGTCCTTTGCGGCGGGAATGCCGGTATTCTTGAACAGATCGTTGAGCGCAGCCTGAACCTGACGCAGCCGTTCGAACTTGGCGTTGCCAGCCTCGACCTCTTCGAAGAGTGTGTTGAATACCTTCTGCAGCTTCAGGATATCAGTGTCTTCGGTCCCCGCCTGCTGGAGGTCGACGACAAGCCGGCCGATCTCTCCGCGAACGTCCTTAATGATCTCCCGGATCTTCTCGTATTCGCCCTGCGCGACAGCCTCGACCGCGGTGGTAATCTCCGTCTCTTCCTGAAGCCGCTTGCGCTCGTCATTGTATTTTTTCAGCGCGGGGAGTGCATCGCCCCACTTCTGGGCGACCTTATCGATCAGCTCGGCCTCTTCCTTCAGAGCCTTTGCCATATCCTTGCTGTCGCCAAGGAACGAAGTGACGTATTGGACCGCCGCACCGCCGAGGCCAATGATGGCGATCGTCGCCAGCGACACCGGGTTAATCAGCGAAGCGAATGCTCCGCCAAGAGCAGCCACTGCGCCACGCGCGCCGCCTTGCCCGAGCACCTGGTTGATCTGCGTGCCCTGTTGGAGAGCTATCAGGAATGGCGACTGGCCGCCGGCAAGCTGCACGCCGATATCGTTGATCTGCGCGGCCAGGTTGCCGGTCTGAAGGCTCGACACCTTCATCGCCTGACCAAACTTGGCAGCGCTCTGCGAGCCTTTCGAAAACGCCCGGTTGCCGTTGTCCGCTATCTTGTCGAAGGCTTTGCCGCCGACGTCGCCCATGCTGTCGAACTGCTGCTGAATGACAGCAGTCGTCTTCGCCGTGTCGCCAGTCAAACGCGAAAGCGCGCGCTGCATCTGGCGCACGTCTGCCGAAATGCTTAGAACAAGATCTTCAGTATCGCCGGCCATGGGGGGTCTCGCTATGCGCGCATTGGTAGCAATCACGTGTGTGATGGTGATCGCAGCAGTCACTTATTTTTTCTGGGGCGAGTATCGCGCCTACGAAGCGCAGCAAGCCGCCGAACAAGCACGAGTCCGGCAAATCGTCCGCGACACCACCGTAGGGCGGGCATCAGAACTGGCGAGGTCGGGAACTTGCACCGCCCTCGCCACACGCCTGGTGGATACCTCCGGCCACATCAGCAAGGGCGACAGGTTGGATGCGCGTACATGCGCTATCCACGCAGATCTGGGAGCCTATGAGCGCAACACGTTCGATCGCTTCAAGGCGCAGATCGCCGAGTAGCTACTTGCTTTGAAGCCAATCCCAGAGCTCGTCCTGCTCGCTGCCAGACAATCTCTTGTCGCCGTCGGGGTCATTCGCTCGCGCATGGCCATCAAGGGCGGCCATGTACTGCCAGACGCTCATCCGGCCGACTTCTTGCGGCGTGAAGCCGAGGATGGCTCCGTTCCCGTAGATGGCGGCAAATCGGAGTTTTCCGTTGGGGAGAGGGACTTCTCCTCCTCCGGACTTGCCGCCTCGGATTTTTTTCCGACTTCATCCTCGTCGGATGCCCCCAGAAGCCCCGCGCCCAGCACGCGCTGCGCGACGACGAGGTTTTCCAGAGGCGGCCGGCCTTCGACGTAGGACCGCGTGAGCTTGAGCGCCGCGATCGGTTCCATGCCGCCGCCGATCAGGCCAAGCCGGATCGTCGAGGCGATGTCCTGAACAAGCCACCGGCCAGTGAGGAGTCTGTCGAGGATCACATACGGGCCGGTGTCGCGCTCCTCCTGGAGCTTCTCAATTTCGCCCCATGCGAGGCGAAAATGATAAGTGTCATCCGCGAAGTCGAGCGTGACTGAAGCGTCGCGGCTCATTAGGTCACCACGCGCGTCATGACGCCGTCTGACTGGAGCGAAACCGAGGCGGTTGCCCGCTGGGCGTTCTGTGCGCCGACGTCAAAGTTCTCGACGTGCATGCTGCCAGTCCAGGTGATCGTCTTGGCGGGAAACTCCCACTCGACCTTGACGGCAACAGAGTCCACATCCTCCCAAGCGTCGAGCCACGTCTCGACGGATTCGGACGCAAGAACGCCTTCTCCGCTTACGGACATGGAGAGCGACACCGCATCGCGACCAAGCCAGTCGACCGAGTCCGGATCGTCACAGTCGGGAATCTGGAAATCGTTCAGCGCCTTGTTGAGAGTGATTGATTTCGATGTGAAACCGCACGGCGCGGTGTATGTTCCGCCACCCGTCAGGTCGAGTAGGACGCGGACTTTGCCGCCTTTTATGGTCGTCGGCTGTGCCAATGTCGTGGCTCCTTCAAAATGAAAAAGCCCGCACAATGGCGGGCTGTTGGTGGGTACGTTCTAGGTGAGGGTTACGGCTGCTCTACGAAGGCTTCGAAGGTGAGGACCGCGTGACTGGAGAGGCCGTCGGGATCACGGAAAGTCCGGTTCTCTCGGCACTCAAAGTAGACGAGCGCATTGGCGCTTAAGGCGAATTCGGCATCCGATAACGCAGCCCGCACAGCATCAGCTAGGTCGTGGACTTGCGGAAACCCAACACTCCTAGACCAGCAATCTATGTCGACGAATATCTGGAAGCCGTTGATGCAATCAGCGTCGTCCGAAATCTCCTGCCAATTGGCTATTCCAACAAACGGGAAGGTCGCGGAAACGTCGCCCGTCGTCGACCGCGGAACATGGTCGTAGATGCGCTGTTCGACCAACGCAGCCACAGTCGCGTCCGCCTTTAGGCGCGAGACGATCGCGCCCTGCAGTTCTTTGGCTGGCGAGGTCATTTGTTACGAACCCTGCGAACGGCCTTGCTAACTGCACCCGCCATCATGCGGCGAAGGCGCTTTCGAAACGCCCTATAGGTCGGGAAGATGTGCGGAATGGCTGGACCAGCACCGACAGACTTGCCCGATTTGTGAAACCGCTCGGCGGTGCCGAATTCGAGCAGATGCCAAAGCGGGCTCGCGAAAATCCCGGTCGCGTTCGGATCCTTAGTTTGACCCTTTGCGCCTTTCCTCGGCTTCGCTACCTCCCGACCGGCAATGCGTTCGCCTTTGATACTGGCAGCATATTGCCCGCCGCCAGGCTCTCCTACGGGCGCCCTTGGGCGGATGCGCTCCGCCAGTTCCTGCGCGCCCTCAAGCTGGGCCTTGGCAAGCTCCTTCTCGGCTTCGGGAACCAATTGCCGCAATCGACGCATGACCGCATCACGGCCCTCAATTTTAGTTTTGATGCGCATCGGATTTCTTCGACTTCGAGAAACGAACGGCCTTGGCTGCCTTCACTGCTTTCGCGGCGCAGAGCGTGGTTACGTTCACCTCCTGGCCGGCGCGGTAGGCGATGGTTACCTGCGGACACGGCTTCCAATCGAAATCCGTGGTGAAGCGAACCCAAGGCATCAAGCCGCAACTCCTTTTTCAACCAGGAGCGAGATCCATGCGCGATCGGTTTCATGCGTCACATCGCGAATGGCAAAGGCGGAACCATTGCGAGTATCGACCAGCCGCCAATCGGAGGTGATCTGCCTTGTGGCCGAAGATGCCCGTACGGAGACGATCATCGGGTGACGGTTTTCGAGGCGCGCGGCAATCACGCCCTCGCCTCCCCGCAAGTGTTGGTAAGCAGCGCTGACGGTGAACTGGGTCTCGAAGTCGCCGCTGACCGTGTTGCCGTAACCATCGTCGACTTCGGTTCGCTTCTGGCAGTCGACTCGATATTTGAGGCTGCCCGCGGCTGGCTTCTTCGCCATGGTACTAGAGCGCGACGCCCGGGTACTGGATATCGAGCGCGAGAACCGATGTGCTCTTGGCCAGTCCAAGCAGACAGACGTAATCGCCCGCCAGGATGTCGGCACGGGGGCAAATCCCTCCTGGCACCGCCGAGAGGTAATAGTCCGTACCGGCGGTTAGCGTGCCACCGATCGTGATGTCGCTGCCAGGACGCGCAATCGTGAGGGGCTGGTTCGCCGCCGCGCCGTTCAGCGCAATGCCGCGTGGCTGACGCACTTCCGCCGTAGCGGAATCGTTGTCAGCCAGCATGTATTTGCCTGTTGCGCTGGCGCGGTAAACGGCTTGACCTGCCGTTATCGCCTCGCCTGCCGTGCCGGCCTCTTTTGTGCCATTGCTGCCTGCGACGACATTCGCCGCGTTGATGATGATATCGGCCACCGTTGGCCTCCCTTTTGTTTGTTGGCACCAAACGAGGTGCCATGCGTTGCCGCTCGAAAGGAGCGCGCGCGATGAGTAAAATTCCGAAGCAACGTCAGGGTGGCACCGCTGTAGGCGATGAAGACCCTGACGATAGCCCCATGGACGGACGTCATATGCCTACCGGCCCGGCGCAGCCTTTCGACGTCGATCATCTCGAAAGCGAAAAGCGAAAACCCGGAGAGAAGCCGGCCATTGCACCCAAGAAGGGCGGCTAGGGCTTACGAGGCTACATGCCCTCGGGCATGTTCATTTAAAATCCACTCAACGCCGAGCGGTAGCTCGTGGGCGCTCTCGGCAACAACCGCTTCGCGGTTCTCGTAGCGATGGGCCACTATCAGGCAAACGGCGTCGATCAAGTCCTGCTCAACATTCGCGGCTTCGGTCTCGCCTAATCTGTAATCGATCTTAACGGCGCCGATCACGTGTCGAGTTGACGGCCACGCAGTGCCGTAAGCCGGCGCGATACGGACCGGCTCGCTATCGAGGTCGAAGCGATAATCGGCGCTGTCTAGCGTCTGCGTAGCGCCCTCCGCATCCACGTACGTGATGGCCGCAATGCTCTTGATCGGCGCACCAGGGAGTATGATCACACAAGGAAAGCAGTCCATGGACTTGCGCCACGTCTGCTCCATAAGGGCGCAGCCGATGCCGGAAGGACCATCCACGCGTGCGATGGCGCCCTTGATCAGATCGGCAAGAAGGCCGTCGTCGTCATTGTGGTCGATCCGCAGGCGGGCCTTCAGCCTTGCTAGCGTGATCAGTTCGCCCGTGGGCCTTGTGACGACGGAAACCCCGGTCCACATCACTTACCCTTCTTAGCCGCGACTTCCGTCGCCAGTCGGGCTTCGCGCACAGGCACGGCCTGCGGAGGCTGTGCTTCGAACATGCGCTTTGCCTCGGCCTCCCCCACGTCGATTTCATCGCCGGGGGCGAATGCGCCGGCAGGTCCACAGCGCGACACAAGGAGCTTGATTTTCATTAGTTTGCCTCCGCCGTAATATACGAGCGGGCGACCGAAGCCGCCCGCCACATTGCAAAGCCGAATTACGCCGCCGCGTTGGCGAGGTGCTTGACCGCTGCGGTATTCAGCAATTCGCCGTCGAAGCGCTTGAAGCCCACCATGCCGACCTGGAAGTTTTCGGCATAACGCTCGCGGAGGGTCAGGACGGTGAAGCCACGGACCTTGCGCACGACGTAGCGGCTGTGATCACCGAAGATGATCGGCTTCGCTGACAGTCCGATGTTCGCCATCGCCTGGTTCACCGAATACGTGTGCGCCAGAATACGATCCGGCTCACCGGCGCGAACGTCGCCCATCTGCCATAGATAGTTGCCCTGGCCGTCCTTCAGCTTGCGGATCGTGGCCATCGTGGAGTCGTTGAATTGCCAGCGGCACTTTGGCGAGGCACGGTAGGCTGGATCGACCGAGTGAACCAAGTCGATCAGCTCGTCCGCCGTAATCGCCGTGCCCGACGCCGCAGTCTTGCCGAGCGAGGAAGCGGTCACGATGCCGTGCGGCTGGCTAACTCCGGTGCCGGTCGTCAGCGCTGTATTCGCTCGTCTGCCGAGGCGTTCGCCAAACAGATCATTCATCAGCGCTTCTATGTCGAAAGCAGAATCCTGAAGAAGCTCAAACGGGATGCGCACGATCTTTGTATCGTAGACATAGGCGTCGAGGGCCTTCTCGCCGAAGACAACATCGCCGGATCCGTCATCGGTCGCCGCGGCATTTTCGGCCTTGGACTCGCCTGTCTGGGAGGTGTCATCGACGGTCGGCCACGGCAGATGATTGCCGGTCGAAGTGGTCAGTTCGCGAACGATGTTCGCGTCCCACATCGGACCCCACGCAGCCATGGCTTTATCGATCTCGCCGGAGAAGCCTTCGGGAACGGTGTATCCGCCCGCGGCATCGGTTCCGGTCGCCTGCGCACGGATTTCCGCCGGTACATCCGTGCGGCCCTCCATGAGGATACTGCGTTCGTCTCCAGTCAGGGTAGCGGCACCGAAGCGGATCGCTTTCGCAAAAACATCCCTGTACTCGGGCACGGTATCGGCGCCGCTGCGGGCCTCGGCATTTTCGCCCTTCGGCCGACGGGGATCCTCCTGGCTGGCGCGCTTCTCAGCGTCTTCCAGCTTCTGAAGCCGTTCCGCACGCGCACCGATGGCGTCGTGCTCGACCATCATGGCGTCGAATTCGCGTTCGATTTCGGCCGCGCGATCGGCCGGCGTGTTGTCATTGATCTCGTCGAATTTCGCACGAGCGTTGGTAGCAATGCGGGCCTGCTTCTCGCGAAGCTCGGTAATCTGTACGGTCAATTGAATTCTCCAAAAGAAAACGGCCCGCCGAGGCGAGCCGTGCGTGTGGATGAGGTGTGGTTGGAAACGGCGACTAGGCGCCGGTGCGGACTTTCAAGTCCAAGCGCATGGCCAGCCGCTGCTTTAGGTTCGCGGCTGCCCGGTTAACCGACGTCGCCGCCGGATCTTTTATGGTCTCGTTGGACCGTGCATCACGCCACTCTTGAAGTGATCGCTTGCCGATTGAAGTGTCGTCGTACGCCGGAAACGCAACCGCGCTTACCTCAAGGAGTTCGACTTCCTTGATCGTGCGGATTGGCGGCTCGACACTCTCGTCCCATTCCTGCTTCGTCACAATGAACCCAAAGGACATGCCGGAGATATCGCCGCGCTCAACCAGAGTCCAAAGGTCGTTGCCGTCCGTGGTGTCTGGCACGTCGATCTCAACGCGCAAGCCTTTGGCGTCTTCCGCCAATCGCAACGTTCCTGACTTTGTACGGCCGATCACTCGGCCTGTGTCGTGGTCTACTAGCGCGCGAACATCTGCGGAAAGGGCCGGCGTAAATGCGCCAGGCTCAATCCTCTCAATCCAAATGCCATACAGGTCTGCGTCACTATTAAAGACCGCCGCATACCCGGCCAGTGTACGCTTGCCGTCGTCTGCAGCGCGGGTCTCCACGCCGAGTAGCGCCGTGCGCTTCTCAATCTTCGTCATGCGGCATCCGCCTTCGGTTCATCGTTGTCATTGGCCGGCACCGGCATGACCGGTTGTGTGCCGAGCGGCACCGTTGCGCCTTGGATCAGCAGGTCGTCGCCGTTCGGCATCGCCTTGCGGTTATCCATTGCTCTGGCTTCGTTCGGCGTAAGCTGCCCGGTCTGAATGGCACGCGCATTACCCTCCATGCGGGTTTTGAAATCCCCACGGAGCAATCCGTCGACATTCATCTCGCAGTATTGGCGGGTGTTGCCGCGGCCAAAGAGCTTAAGGTTCAGTTCCTGCTCGAACTGCTCCACCCACCGCTTTAGGGTGTGCTTCACGAAATGCAGGTCTTGCTGCTCGGTGTTGGAAAAGGTTCCGTGCGTCAGATCCTGCAAGAACGTCGGAGGTAGCGAATAAATTCGGGCAATCTGCTCGATTATGAACCGCTGCAGTTCAACAAGCTGGCTCTTCTCGGGGTCGACGCCGATCTGCTTCAGCGTGTGGCCGAGTGGCAATGAAAGAGCGAGCCGGCTCTCCCTGGCTGCTTTCTGTACGGCGGCCGATAAATCCTCGGCCGCACGCGTCATCGCGCCGGGCGACTGGAACGGCCCTTCAATAACAAACGGTGGCACGCCGCCGTTCTGGAAGAACTTGGCGCCGTATTTGGTGACAGCCTGCGCCAGGCCGATGATGTCTTTGTTCGCCAAGATCGGCGATCGATGCTGGAGCATGTCGCTCTTCAGCATGAACGGGATGTCTATGATTTCCGCCGCGTCGTACCGGTGGGTGCGGCTGCCATCCGTATACTGGTAGAATTTCCGTCCGCCTTCACGCTTAACCACGGTCTTCGTTGGATCAAGCGGCCACAGGTTCGTGACCTTGCGTCCGGCACTCCGTTCGATGAACGAATATGCTCGCCCGCCCGTAAAGGCTTGGTCGAAGCAATGCTTCCGCCATTCGAAGCTGGACGTTTCGTCATTGACCGCATCGTGCAGGATAGTGGCTAGGCCACCCTTGACCCTCTCCCTGCCCTCATCGGTCCTGCGATAAAGGTGCAGCGGCAAGCCTGCCAGCGTGCCTGACATGAAGTTCACCGCGGCCCAAACCGCAGGAACTCCCATCGCCGAGTCAATGGTGACAGCTTCTCCGGAAGCTGAAATAGCGTCCAGACCGAGGAAGGTGATGATATTCGGCGAAGATATCGGAACACGTGGGTCTTCGATCGAGGAGCGCTGTTCGCGCCCTCGCCAGCGATCAAAAAAGCCCATTATGCCACCTGATATTTGTAGGCCGGATCGTCCCAAGGGGAGACTGGCGTACCGTCGAAGTCATTGTCCGCGGCGCCAGCGGCCATCGCGATCGTTACCAGGCCATCGATACGGCCACGCGACCGTTTCTTATCAAAGGCGCGGTTGCCTTGGCCGTCAGCATCCAAAAAGGCGTTGCCGGCGCACATGTAGGTCACAGGTGAATTGTCGATGTCGATCGTTCCGGCGAGGATTCGATCTTCCAGTTTCTCAACAGACCGCGGCATGCAGAGTGCCCGATCTTCGAACACGATACGCTTGCCTTGGCCGTGAGCGACAAGCTTCAGACCCTGACCCTCGGGCTTGTCCGGCCCCTCATATTTCCAGACCGCGAACCCGATCGCCTCGCAGGCCGCGATGAAGTCCGCCATGCCGGCACTATCGAAGGCGAGGAACTGGACGTCATGCTCAGCGCACAGCGTTTTGACTTGTTCGGCGACAAAGGTCTTGTCGATCACGGCGCCGGGGACAGCCGTGAAGTCGACCAACGGATCAGCATCCCACTCGACGTACTTTGCGTTGTCCGCGAGCGCGCGTTCTTTCAGGCCGCTTTGTGTCGTCCAATACCAGGTTTTGACCGCAAGCCGGCCATCGTCCTGCCCCCATGCAGCGGAGAGCGCCGTAAGGTCGTTTTTGTCCGACAGGTCCAACGAGAGGTGGCATTTGCGCCCCTTAAAGGCGGCTGGATCAACGGGGTTCTGAACGGCTGACCAGGCTTCCTCGGAAATCCAGAAATCGGTCGAACCGATCGGAATCCCGAAATAAAGCCGCTTGACCGAAAACGCGGTCGAAAGCAGAACACGCGCCGTATTCACCTCGCCGCGAATGTTCTCGACCGGGAACGTTACGCCGAGCGCCGGCAGCGCCTTTGGCCAGCAACTCTCATTATCGAAGACGTTCTCACGGTCGGCCTTGTCGACACGAGCGATGAAGGCGAACGCCTCGTCATCCAAGACTTCGCCAGTAGCGACCTTTTGGTAAAATTCAGAATAGTCCGTACCGACGATCTGCGTCGACGCTGGCGTGTTGGTGCCGAGCAGCATCAGCGCGTCGCCGGGCATCTTTGCGATGGCCCGTTTCCACGTCTCGATCGATGAGTTCGATTTGAACTCGTGGATCTCGTCGGCCGCCACAAGCGTCGGACGCGGGCCGGATATGGCCTCGCCGTTCGCCAGCGTCTGAAACTTGCTTCCGGATTCCGGAAACTCAATCTTCCAGGCGTTGTCGAGTTCGCCGCGGATGACCACATCGCCGCGTGTCAGAAGTGAATCGTGCTCGTCTTCTTCGCCACCGGGTATCTTTGCCCGGCACATGGCGACCGCATCACGAAACAGAACGTTCGCGGTCGCACGGTCCTGACCGATCGCATAGACTTCGGCGCGCTTAACGCCATGCCACCCGCCCATGTACAGCCCTGTGGCTGCCATCCAGGGGCTCTTCGCCTGGCCTTTCCCGGTCTCGACCCATGCGGATCGAAAGCGCATTCGGCCGCTGTCTTTGCGCCAGCCGAATAGGTTGCCCGTGCAGAACAACTGCCACGGCAGCAGGTTGAAGGGGCGACCTTCATGTGCGCCGGCCGTTACGCTCAGAACCGCTGGCGGAAAGCCAATCGCTCGCGCGGCAAGTTCGGGGCGCCAATGCAGCCCACGGGCGCGTCCATCGCGCAAATCCTTCAGGTGCCGCTCGGCGGCTGCAATATGGTGCTCGCCAGCTACAATCCTGCCGGCCACAGCATCAGTTGCGTAAGCAGTCGTCGGGTCACTCGGACGCGGGTTTGAGGTACGCGTCCGCGGCGCGGGAGGTTTTCTTGCCACGCGCCACCTTCGTTACCTTCCCTCGGCGAGCCGGTGAAATTCCCAACTCCGATTCAATTGCCCGGATGGCTTCGTCCGCCTGTCGCATTACCGACCAGTGCGGGTTCCACTGGCCGATCTTGGCGCGCTTCGCCGTAATGATCGGCCCGTGCTCAGCGACGTGGCGGGAAGACCGCTCGAACTGCACCCGAAACTCAACAAGGCGTTTGATCGCGTGGCCGTTCGAAACGGCCAGCGTTCCGGCATCCCGGAGTTCGCGGCAAACGATCGACCACTGCTCATGAGCGGCTTCGGCATCGGCTACTTCGGCGAATAGAGACGCCCAATCGGGCTCAATCAATCCGCCTTCAACGTCCTGAATAGCGTTTCTGCTCATGGGGTTACCTCCCGAAACGGGCGACATCCCCCCATCCCAAAATTCATCTCATTGCGAACGGAGGAGGGGCACGGGTATGGGAGCGGCTAGCTGGGGGCTTTCGACCCCCCCCTCCCGCCTGGATCAGTTCAGACGTTCGCGCGTTTGGAGCTTACCGAATGGAGGAAGAGCAATGAACGTGGCCAACCTGCAACTCGAAGGCCTGCTTATGGCCATCGCATCGATCAATCATGTCCTTGTCCGCAAGGGAGTGCTCTCGGCTGAGGAAATAGACATAGCCTTGCGCAAAGCTGAAGCAAGCGAGACCGGCGAAGAACGGTCTGACGGGATGTCACCGTCGAGTCGCGATGCTGTCAACTTCCCGATCAGACTGCTGGAACTGGCCAATCAGTGTCAGCCGGAGGCTGATATACCGTCGTTTTCAAAATTGGCTCGAATGGTTGGCCAAATGAAAGAACCTTACAACGACCAGATGTGAGGTCACGATCGATTCCAAGGATGCTTCGGATCAACCGGCCGCCCATTGACGTCGCTACCGATCGTGTAGCCTCGCGCCTCTTCCCGCTGGATCAGCGTGTCGTGGTCTGTTTTGCAGACGCTCTCGGTGTTCTCTAGGTCGAAGAATAATGCTGGGTCGCCCCGGTGTCTGACCTTGTGGTTGACGACAGCGGCCCGCGGATGATGGCGATTACCGGCAACCAGGATGCAGCCACAACGCTGGCAGGCGTAAAGGTCGCGGATTAGTGCCTGCTGCCGAATGCCCTGCGGGCCACACCAGCGCTTGTCGCTGTAGAGGTGGTGGTATTGCTTGGCTTCCGTGGAACGGTGGTGAGGGCGCTTGTTCGCCATGCGTCTTGGTGCTTAGCTATCCGTGGCCGCTGGAGGGGAACGGGATGGGATTGTCAGGTGCTGCGCTGGGAGCGCTCGTGGCGTTCGCGCTGGTTTACCCAAACTTTGCGTTTGCATATTGCTCGGAGCCCTCGGCGCCTTCATGCGCATCGGACTACGGTTCCTTCGATGATGAATGGGAGTTCGACCGTTGCAAGGACGATATGGAGGACTATCAGTCCGAGGTGGAATCTTTCATCTCCTGCAATAATCGGGAAGCGCAGGAAGCCGTTGACCAGGCACAGAGAGCGAACCAGGCGGCCGCTGAGGAATACAGCAGCGCAGTCGACGATTTCAATAATCGCACGCGATAGATCGCCAGTTAGCCGCCCCGCTCAACCGCAGCCACTTGCGACCGGCGGGAGCGGGGCGCACCGCGTCGCGTCTTCACGCGCTGCGGTGATGTTCCCATGGCCGCATGCCGAAGCAGTGCCACGGGTATGTCAGCCCGCAATCACTCCGCTGTACCTGACTAGGGCACAATATCCGCGCTATGCGCGGTCACGGCTACTGATTGCGGGTGGGGTCCCCCGTGCTAATCTCTTGCACGGGGTCGGCCGCAAATAAGCTGCGCGCCGAAACGAAACGGGCGGCTTTCGCCACCCCCAATACTTAATCCTGAATCAATCATAGCAAACTCGGTGCGCATGGTGCGCACGAGGAGGGTGGCTTGTCGGTGAAGCCAATCGCCTAAGCAGAAGGCGCGAAGGTTTTTGGCGATACGTAAAGCGAAAAACCGTGCTAAGTAGCGAACGGTTTCCGGCGGGGGTTTCCTATGGCGTCATACATCGTCGCGTACGATCTGCATAAGCAAGGGCAGAATTACGAATGCCTGATTCAAAAGCTTAAACAATACGGCACTCATTGGCATGTACAGCAGTCTGTCTGGTTTGTTATTTCGGACCAGACCTCAGTCCAAATCCGTGCTTCTCTCTCCTCTTGCCTCGACACGAATGACAAACTTGTCGTCGCCAGGCTTTCGGGTGAGGCTGCGTGGCAGGGCTATACTGATGCAGTCAGCCAGTGGTTGAAGAAGTATCTTTAGAAGGATCGGGCGCAAATGGTTGCCCCCCAACAAATGGGGCCTCACCCATGACACCGACCTTTCTGCTCTTTATCTGAGTAAGTAATTCACTGACATTCGTGCTGCTGCGCTTGTGGTGCAATGCCGTCAGAGTAAAAACGGCCGCAGCCGCCAAGAATATGGCGGAGCCAAAGCCCTGCCACGGGTCTACGGGAATACCCGCCTTTACATTGGTCACCACGTTTACAAAGTTCTGCGCGTAGCCCAAGGCAATGCCAAACGCGCAGATACAAATGTCGAACGAAATATCTTTGCCGCCATTTGCTACGAGCATGAGCTTGTCATCCGAGATTATGTGTTCAACCCTCTCCTCGTCATATGTGAAATAGGTGACGGGAGGCGCGATCTGCCCAGTCTTGGCGATTTCAGATTTTGCCATCTGTAGATCGGCCCCCCATGATCCCCAAGGGCAATCTAGCAGGTTTTTCTCACAATCGGTAAGCCACTTCAGATCTTGTGATCTTTGCGGATTCCAACTGGTTTCTGTTTTGGATCATCCTTAGTTAGGCCGCGCTTTTCATGCGGCTTTGGCGGCGTCTTGAGCATCCGCTTTAGCGTCTCGTTGAATTTTTTGTCGTCGGCGTCGTCGCCGGTCGATTCTACCATTGTACTCCCCGCTATCCACATTCGCGGCCCACAACATGTTGGGGTTGGTAAAACTTACGGAAACGAACCCTTGACGGGCGAAAGCGAGTCGCCTTTTGTCATACGTGCCAGCGCGATGGAGGGGTGTGATCGCTTCCTAGGTCTCACACACCCGCCCCAACGGGCTCTGCTGGTTGGCGTACCCGGCAATGTTTGCGGGTGCCTTCCTCCCCGGTCCATCAGGGGAGGTTGTGGGGGCGGCTTGGTGCTAGTCCGGGCTTCCGACCTTTGGTCTAGTGGGTTCGATCCCCACCGCCTCCATCGCACACATTACGCAAACAAATCAAAATTCCAACCCACTTGACGACATTCCTTCACGAAAAAATCCGACCTGTCCACACACCCGAATCATAGACCGCTGAATCATGCTTTGTCATGTATATGATTAGGTCAATATTCCTTGCGTCCACCTGTTTGACGGCGGCGGCAAAGCATAGATCGCTTCGGATAGTCCCCACGGCTCGCCGTCTGGCCCTTCTGCCAATAACCCTGCCCGAGTTCGCATCCCAACAGCAGCCTTCCGCCGCTCTTCTTCCGCCTCCACCTTGGACACGCTGCCGCGCACTACTGCTTCCAGGTCGGCAATGCGTTTCTGCAGCCGCGCGGTCTCCTGCCTGAGGTGTTCTTCCCCTTCGCGACGCGCGATTGCCAGGCCCGCTCCCTCCGCCAACCCTTCCATGTGGTGTAGTGCATGCCGCACTCGCGCCACCCTGCCTTTGCTCTCCACAACGGCCCAATCGGCAACAACTCGCGTGTAGTATTCGGCGAGCGATTCCCCATCTTTCTGGCGGATGTGGGAATAGTCGTATGGTGCCTTCATGACCGCAGGATCCCGTACCGCACAGCCAACAAGCGCAGACCGGCGTTGAGGCGTTCGCCTGCCGCCGCAATGGCCTTTCCACGGTCGCGGTATCGCGTGATCTCGGCGCCAACCTCGCCCAGCGACTTGCCTTCGACCGCCACGCCTTCAACGACACCGCCGTATCTGCTGCCCAGCAGCTCGCGTGCGGCTCGATACCGGTCACGAGCAACCGCCCTGCTGTCTGCGGAGTTCTGCTGCCCGCCGCCATCCACGACCACGCGGCTGTAGTCGACAGCGCCTAGCGGCGACAAACCAGCCTGATGGTGATCCTGCGCATAGCGTAAGCCCGCAGCAAACAACGCATCGTTCGTTTCTGGATCATCATCCAGATTTTTTGCCGTATGCATCCGCTGCAGATTGTCTGCAACGCGGAACACACCGCCCTTGGCCGAGGCCTTGTCGGCCTGCGGCTGGTTATCGTTGGCTGCAACCATGATGCGCGTTACGGCTTCAGGACGGCCCCAGAGGTAACGGGCAACGTCGGAAAGGCCCTGCGCAACGCGATGTGGGCTGTCCAAGTCGATATTGGTTTCATCGACCACGAATGCTTGGACCGTGGCTTTGCGGCGGGGCTCGTAGCGGATGGACTCAATGATCTTGTCCAGCGCCGGCCTGATCGTATGCCGCTGAACCTCAACGGGTCGCCACTTGCGATCGGCATCGCGGGCGGTGTAGCGAACCATAGCGGACGTCAAAGGAGAACGCGCTATCGACGCCAGTTTGATCATGTGCTCGCCCGCGTCGCGTTCGTCCTGGCCGATGTGGCCCTCCGTGAACAACCAGCCGAGAATGCGGTCGGCG
The DNA here is from genome assembly GCF_011045125.1 of Allomesorhizobium camelthorni. Classification (GTDB taxonomy): domain Bacteria; phylum Pseudomonadota; class Alphaproteobacteria; order Rhizobiales; family Rhizobiaceae; genus Allomesorhizobium; species Allomesorhizobium camelthorni. The sequence continues at coordinate 86,498 of NZ_JAAKZF010000010.1, forward strand.
GGCATGGGTGTGGTTTGCTGCTGTTGTGCTGCGGCTATGTTATCGTTTGCCGCTTCGTAGGGGTCATAGGTTGCCGCGGTATCTGCGACCGCCGACAGGGAGACTGCTTCTATGCGGCTAGCATGCTCTGCTGCAACGGCGCGCGCGGCGCCGGCATTGGTCGCGGTCATGAATGGATCCTTGGATGTGGAAAATCAGGGCGGCGGGCGGCGCAATGCCGAAGCTATGTGTAATATAAATATAGACTTTTTCGCTTCAAAAGTCAATATGTTGTGCGCCTATGTTATGTCTGACACAATATTTAGAATTGCCGCGCTCATGTCGTCTAAACCTGCGGCGTCGCGTGTATTAGCGGCACCGCTCCGGGCTGTGATGCCCCCCAGTCTGCTATCCCTGCCCCGCTGTGCTAGTGCATTGTGTTGATCGTTGTCCCGTTGAGTATGTTAGATTGGCGTGCTGAAGGGGAGACAGACATGGCAAAGCCTTGGGGAAATGTGTTCGGTGCAGCCGCGGTTGTCTTGCTGGGCATGCTGGTTTTCTTGGTGCTGAAGGGTTGGGACGGTCAAACAATCACACTCATTGCAGCGGCCCTGTGCCTTCTTGGGTCGAGGTTTGCGGATGTAATAACGTTAAAGCTTTCTCCGACTGGAATTCATGCCGAAATGCAGAGAGCATTGGACGATGCCAAAGCCACCGTTTCGCAGTTGCACATCCTCGCCGAAGAGCAGGCTCGTTTGGTTCTACAAATCGTCCAGGGCGGCGGCCGATGGGGTGGCCAGAGCCGGGCACAGAACGAGGCGTTGAAAAGACGGATGTTTGACGGATTGAGGCGCATAGGAATCGAAGAAGATCGCCTAGACAGAATATCTGAAGCAGAATATCCGTTCATTCGTTTCGATTACGCCAGCGATGTGACCAGAGGCTTGGCCCCGTCGGACGAGCATCAAAAGAAAAAGTGGAACGAATTTTTCAATGCAGACCGAAGAAAGGGGATTGGTTATGAACCATCTCCCTCGGAACTTGAAGATTTTCTCAACCAGATTGGTCTGGTTACTGAGGATGTGAAAGAACGGCTTGAAGATTATAAGTACTATGATGCCGAGAAGTCGCATCGGCGACGGGACGTCTGGTTGTCACGTTGAGATCTCGCGTCAGTCTGTGCCCCAATCCCGATGCGCCCCTAGCCAGTAAATGCGGGAGGGATGCGATCCCGCACACCGGAACCATTGCGGACCGTCCTTCGTTCCGCGTGACAATTACCTCCGGAGTGCAGCACCATGGCTGACGACCCCAATGAAGAAGATGATGATGCCGATGGACTTCGTCGCGAACTTGCCAACCTAAGAGCGGTGCTGGCGGAACGCAGAGACGACATGGTCGCCGCCGCTTCCCGCGGCGCACAGGCCGTTGTGACACCCATTCGGGAAAATCCCGGCGTTGTTAGTTCGGTCTTCGTCCTTGGCGGGGTAATCGGCTTTCTTATCGGCCTGGCTGTCGGCCAATCGGAAGAACGCTCAAGGCACTGGTACGACAGGCACCGGTAGACCCGGCGCAAAAATCAATAAGTAAACCCCTTTCCGAGGCCCTGTTCGCGTGCTTTCGCCCAACAAAGGACACCCTTCGGTGTCACCTTCGTCAGTCCGGAGTAGAGTTCGCGTTTTGATGCGTAAGTTGTTGCATATGCCCGTCACAGTCTGACTGGGCCGCGACCATTGATTCACGGATCTGCCATGGAACCCTACAGACGGCCGCATCAGGACCACGATCCTGTCCTTCCTGCGTTGCACGAACCCATTAGGACGTTTGCGCTGCCCCCTAAAGACAAGATGCTCCGACCGCCAGCGGACGAGATGCTCCGTCGAAAACTAGCAGATTGCGACGGGGCAAGGCGTCGTGCGGAGCAAATAGTCGCGAACAACCGACTGCTTTGATTTAGCTATTGCTAACATTGCACGAGTTTTGATGGTCACTCGTTAACGACCGTGTGACAGCCTATTCGAAGTTAAACGGGTGGCGCCACGGCGATGACCAAGCCTTCTCAGCACAATTTCAGCTTCGACAAATCAATGGCAAAGGACCATCCGTCGGTGGCGACACAGGCAATGGACTTCATTCTTCCGGCCCTGCTGGTCCTCGTCGGAGCAACCGTCGTGTACATATGGTTCGGCTAAGGGCCTACTACTGGTCACCGGATGAAATTTTGCAACTTTTGAACTTTTCCCAACTACCCTGACGGACAGGGGAAAGCCACGTCAGATATCGGAAAAACAGGATTCTCAAACTGATGGGAAAAGTTCAAAAGTAAGAGATATTCTATATATATAATCCTATTATATCATTGATATTCTTTAGGTTTTTTCTGACCTCCCAACTTTTGTCGTCGCCAAAACTTGGCAAAAGTTTCAAAAGTTCGAAGGGTCTTTTCGTGCTCCGAACTTTTGAACTGCTAAGCAACTTTTGCCTCGTCCAAAAGTTTGAAACTCGCCCTCGCGCCAGGCTTTGACCTGCCGGACAGGTCGACAACCTTGCCGGTTTCGATCAGCCACTGGATTGATTTGGCGACGTCGTCGCCTTCGGCGTGGCTGACCCCTTCCCGCTGCAACAGTTGCGACCAGGGCAGCGTCTTATCCTTGGCTTGTGACAGTGCCCGGACGATCGCCTTGCGTAAGGACTCGGCTATGGAACCGGCCATGTGGCGTTCGACGCCTTCTGTGATGATCGCGATCGAGCGGTGCACGATCGCCCAAGCCCACTCAACATCTTCCACCATGACGAGTGGTTTCGCAGGGTCGCGACTTATCGCCCGGATGGAGGCGAGCCGAACTGTGTTTTCGGCGGCACGACCATTCACATGGTATTCCCGCGGCTCCCATCCCTTCCAATGTTGCCAATGGAAGACTTCGGCCCACAGTTTGTAAGCGTCGCCGCTCTCGTCGCCTTCGAACCGTATCTGGTACTTCGGGGCACGAAGTTGAGTGGCGGACCGGTCCGACTTTGGAAAGGCCTCATATGCTGCCTTGAGGCTGGCAATGAGCGGCTTTGGCAACGAAACGGACCGATTGAGCTTGGGTGCCGTTACTTCTTCTGGCCCCGCACCCTCTATGAACACGAAGCGGCTAAGAAAGCCGTCGTTCAGAGAGTCGTCGGAAAGGCCAGCGTAAAGCGTCGTCGGCGTGGTCATTCCCAAAATCGTAAGGGCCGGACCGACTAGCGGTGAATCGTCCTTCTTCGTTTCGTCGGATGCGTACTGCCGGCCGTGGAAGACCGAATCTGCCTGGTCATAGACGGTCAGTAGGAACTTGCGGATCGAGGCTGCGGCACTGTTCTTGTGTCGGCTGTTTACGTCTTGCAGCGTCACCCCGAGTTCGTCCATGACGCAGACGGTCGAGATGTTCTTGCGTAATATTCGCTCGATTGCGGCGTAGCTGGTCGGGTCACCGTTCGTGACTGCGCCGGGCTTACCTGCGTTCGACGCGAGGGTGATTATGCTTTTAGGCGCGTGGCCTTTGCCGCTGGCGACGCCCATCACGGTTGCCAGATAGAGGTTAAGCCCGCTTCTAGTTGGGCCGAGGGCACGGTCGCCGAACATGCCGCCTAGTAAGGCGATAGCCGACGTTAGGGACAGTTCGGGCACGGGAATGATTGCGGTTGAAGTGATCCACTCGGAGATTTCTGCCAGCAGCCATCCCGCCGACGACAGGCTGAAGGGATCCGAGCACATCCGCGGCGGTACGGGGAGAACGCGGGGCGGCGCGGCCTTTGGGTCATTGTCATTGGCCGGCTCAGGCAGGGCCTTCTTCGCCACCAAGTCCGCGACCGCGTTAGCGTTGGCCTCGCGTGCATCGACGTGCGGCTGGCCGAACTTGCCCCACATGCGTTCGAAATCAGCGCGTGCCCGAGCCTCGGTTTCGTACCGTGCGAGCCAGTTGCCTTCGGCCGACAAGAACAGCGCGCACGCCTCTTCAACCGGGTGGCCGTCGAAAGCTAGCTTCTCGACAACGGCCGCAGCGTGTTCTGAACGCTTTTCGACATCGTTCTCAGAAAGAAGTTCTGCAGCGGCGGGCGATACGGCTATGCCGTCAATCGTCGGCAGGTCGCCAACCTCGACCGACCGCTTTTCCGCGGCAGCCGTCATCCACGGCGCCAGCGCCACGCGCAATTCGTCGACGCTGGTCAGGGTGCCGTCCCAATCTTGCGCGACGGTGACACCAACAGGATCCGGTGAGCGACCGCGTTCCAGCTTCTTTTTATTCGGATGGTTCAGGGTTCCCGGCACGCGCCAAACGTGGGCGATATCGGCCGTGCCGTGATCGGATCCGGTCGCTCGCTTCAACGCTGCGGCGAGCGGTTTAGCCTCGGACGCGGACAGCGGACCGTCGAACAGCCAAAATGGTTGGCCATTTCCCGGCGAGGTTTCGAGGATCAGATTGGGTTCAATAGGCAGGTCGCCCACTTTGCCGGTGTCGCCGTCCATATCAGCCACGAGGCCGAGCACCGCGAGAATGTCCGTTTCAGTGCCGCGCTTGCCACGGGCCAGGCCCTTCCGCATGACTTGAAGGCCGACGTAGCAGTTGGCGCCGGGAACGTCCTGCTGCGCATCTATTGCGGCCAGCATACCGTCCACATCCCCCACGGGGTGGCGGGTCACTGTGCCAGGTCGGTCTTGTTCGCCAGTCGGCGAGGCATGGAATACGGATACGACAAGCACGCCGTCAATGCCGGCGGCGAGTTGGTGGAGCATTTCGACATGATTACGGATTGGGCAGGAAGGCTTAGGCTGCGGGCGGGGAAGTGGGGACAATTGACGACTCCAGTGCAAGGGCGGCGATATCAGCGATGTGGTCTCGGAATGCTGGCGATAGAGCAGCGCTTCTGGATCCGTCTCGCGCGTCGGGAGGGTAGGCCTGAAGGCCACCAGACGGCGTTCGCACCAGCCGGCAGCCCAACAGTGTGACGTCCGGAGTGAGTTCGACGTCGAACGTCGCTATTCGCTGAAAGCCGTTCGGCGACGGGGATTCGCCCGCCACCTTCAAGCGCTGAATTTTCGGTTCAGGCGGCAATGGCGTACTCCCCCAAAGCTTCTTCAGCCGCACACTGCGCCGCATATGCTGCCCCATCTTTGAATCGCGCGATATCGCATCGAAGGCATGAGGACGCGTATTCCAAGGTTGCGAATTCGTCGGGCTTATTGCCCCCGTCGCGGACAGCGAAATAGCGTCCGACAAGTTGGTCGCCGTCGTGGATATGAGAAAGGTGTCCGACACCGATAGCAGAAAAAAAGGACTGCAGCCGCGGTGAAACGAAGTCCTTGCCGTGCATAGCTCCATCGCCCACACGATTTTGGGCGCGCGCACGGCCGAGTATCCGACCGTAATCTGAGTGAAGCCGTCCGCCATTGCAGAGCAGTCGACTGACCTGACGCGATAGGCTTTGAAGTCGAAGGTCGGCTTAAAAGCGCTGGTCTGACGAGGTGCGTTATCGTTGACGGATTCAGATGCGGCTTTTCGTGCGTCGATGCGATCCTGTACTTTCTCGGAAATCATGCTGCCGCCCTCGCCGCGATGCGCTGGTCAATCCACTGTTGGACTTCGCTTTTGACGAATGCCACACGGCGGTCGCCGAGCAATACAGCCACCGGGAAGCGTTTCTCTGCGCGATAGCGATTCAGCATTGTGCGGCTTAAGCTGGTCATGGCCGCAGCGGTGTTAAGCGAAACAAGAGTCGGCGAGTTGTCATTGTCGAAATGCATGGTTCCTCCTCCGGCGCCGGACAAAATCCGAGCGCGGTTCAATTTGGTTCTTGGGAAAGTTAAAGGGTTTGGGCCGGGTATCGGAAAGACTGACGCCTCTCGGCGCCGGCTACGCGGCTGGTAAAACCAACCATTACAACCGTATAGGCGTTTTCGCCTACAAAAGCAAGGTGAATTTCACCCTACAATTCGCCTCTAATGTCAAGGACAAATATTTAGTGAGGCGCTTTGTCGCAGTAGACGGCCCAATCATTCATCAATTCCCGCCGCTTCGCCAAGGCATCGCCACGGCGATAGGCACGCTCCGTCGCGTCGCCAACGGCGTGCGCCAGTGCCGCCTCGGCAACTTCGCGCGGGAAGTCTGTGCAATCACCTGCCCAATCGCGGAACGCGGAACGGAAGCCATGCACGGTGATGCCGGGACGCTTCTCCACCGTGACGTCGCGCATGCGGCTATGCCCTATAGGACGGCGATCTCTTAACCGCCCGGCGAACACATAACCCTCGCCGGGGGAGCCAAGTGCGGCAATGGCGGCGTCGGAAAGCGGAACAACATGTTCCTTCTTCTTAACCTTCATCCGCTCGGCCGGTATCGTCCATAGCTTGGTTGCCAAGTCGATCTCGCGCCATCGCGCCTTACGCGCCTCATCGGTTCGCACGGCGGTAAGGATGGCGAAGAGCAGGCACCTCTCTTCAGGTGAGTCGCCAAGTTCCTTCAGGAATGCTGGAACGTCCGCGTATGCCATGGCGGCATGATTGGCTCCGGTGACGCGGCCAGCTTCGGCTAGCACGTGCTCTAGATGCCCTTGCCAGCGTGCAGGGTTCTCACCGCTGCGCAGTTTCTTCGCCTTGGCATAGTCCAACACATTCTCGATCTTGCTCCGGACACGTTGGCCGGTAGCCGGCTTCTTGGCCCATAGCGGCCGCAACACCTCCTCGACCAGTTCCGTATTCACCTTTTCAATGGCAACGTTCGCTATCTTCGCAGAGTGGACAAGAAGGTGATACCGCCATTCGGATTGTGTCTTCGTCGTCCAGTCGCCGGCTTCATCAATGTAGCGCTCGGCAACTTCCTTGAACGTTGCGCGGCTGGCCTTCTGTGTCGAGCGCTCGGCGAACGGATCTCGGTCCTCGGCAAGCATGTCGCGGAAGGCGTCGGCCTTCCTTCTGGCGTTCGCCAGGTTGATGGAAACTGCGCCTCCGTAACTTCCCAAACCAAGCTCACGCCTCACGCCGTGCCGTCGATAAATGAAAAACCAACTCTTGCTTCCGCCCGGATGAACGCGAAGATACAACATATCGCCGTCACCGTAGACGCCGGGCTTTGTGAGTGCCTTGACCTTCGAATCCGTGAGCTTGTGTCGTGCCATCTACCATACCGCCTAACATAACAATAGCGGTTGCTACTATGGATAACCATATTATCCAAGTCAACACAAAGACAAGCGAACACAACGAGTTATGGTAAAAAAGCTAATGACTTCAAAAGCACTTGTGCCGCTGCACTGGCGGCGCTTTCTCGAGCGCCGCTTCAACCAGTCGGCCGAACTCGCCCGCACGGTTGCGGCCATGTCCGGCCTGCCCTTCGCGCCGGATGCGGTCAGGCGCGTCAAGCGCACGCGCCAGCAGGTCGGGCTGCCGCTCAGGGAGCGCGAGGACAATGTGCGCGCCGCCTTCGGCGTGCCGCCAGAGGCCGACATTGAGGTGCGCGGCCGGCGCGTGCTGGTGGTCGACGACGTCTACACCACCGGCGCCACCGTCTCCGCCGTCGCCCGTGCGCTCGCCAAAAGCGGCGCCAAGGCGGTCGACGTGCTGACCTTCGCGCGGGTTCTGCCAGGGGACTTTCAGCCCGGCGAAGCGCAGACTATATAGATTTCAGGCAACAGGACCGATCATGGTTGATGTGACGATCTATACGCGCATGATGTGCGGCTACTGCTCGGCGGCCAAGCGGCTGCTCGACAGGAAGGGCGTGTCCTACACCGAGCACGACGCCTCGTTTTCGCCGGAGCTGCGCCGAGAGATGATCGATCGCGCCAATGGCGGCTCGACCTTCCCGCAAATATTCATCGGCGACGTCCATGTCGGCGGCTGCGACGACCTGCATGCATTGGACGCACAGGGGCGGCTCGACAGGCTGCTCGCCAACGGCACTTTGAAGTAGGAATCCCGATCATGAACATGTTCAAGGCCGCAGCGATCCAGATGCGCTCCGGTACCGACCCGCAGCGCAACGCCGCCGATCTGGAAAAGCTGGTGCGCGACGCCGCCTCGCAGGGCGCGACCTACATCCAGACGCCCGAAATGACAGGCGCCATCGTGCGCGACCGGGAGGCGCGCAATTCGCTGTTCACGACACAGGACCGCGACCCGATAGTCGCCGCGTCGGCCCGGCTCGCCGCCGAACTCGGCATCTTCCTGCATATCGGTTCGACGGCGATCCTGCGCGCCGACGGCAAGCTCGCCAACCGAGCGCTGCTGTTTTCGCCGGACGGAAAGATCGTCACGACCTACGACAAGATCCACATGTTCGACGTCGATCTCGACAATGGCGAAAGCTGGCGCGAATCCGCCGCCTATGAGCCGGGCCGCGAGGGCGTCGTCGCTGACCTGCCCTTCGCGAAGCTGGGCTTCGCCATCTGCTACGATCTGCGCTTCCCGCAGCTGTTCCGCGCCGAGGCGCTGGCAGGCGCCGATGTGCTGACCGTTCCGGCAGCCTTCACACGGCAGACCGGCGAGGCCCATTGGCACGTTCTGCTGCGCGCCCGCGCCATCGAGAACGGCGCCTTCGTCATCGCCGCCGCGCAGGGCGGGCTTCATGAGGACGGCCGAGAGACCTACGGCCATTCGCTGATCGTCGACCCGTGGGGCCGCGTGCTGGCCGAAGCCGCGCATGACGAACCGGCCATTATCGTCGCCGAGATCGACACTGCCCTGTCGGCTGCCGCCCGGAGAAAAATACCCAATCTGAAGAACGCGCGCGAATTCGGCGTCTCCCAGGCCGGCCGGCCCGAGGCAGCGCTCAGGGGAGCAGCGTCGTGATACGATTTTCGCTCGAATGCGAGCACGAGCACGGCTTCGAGGCCTGGTTTCGCAACAATGACGATTTCGAGACGCAGCGCAAACGCGGCTTTGTCGAATGCCCGGCCTGCGGCTCGCACAAGGTCGACAAGGCGCTGATGGCGCCCGCCGTCTCCACCGGCCGCAGCCGTGAAAAGATCGCGCTCGCCATGGGCGAGGAACAGAAGCAGGCGATGGCGCAGTTGAAGGCGCTGTCGGAAAAGATGCGCGAAAGCGCCGACTATGTCGGCGACAAATTCGCCGAGGAGGCGCGCAAAATCCATTTCGGCGAGACCGACCCGCGCGGCATCTATGGCGAAGCCACCACCGAGGAGGCGCGCGGCCTGATTGAGGACGGCGTCGAGTTCATGCCGATCCCGGTGTTTCCAGAGGATCGCAACTGAAGTGGACTAGCCGCCCACGCTCCTGATCAACTTTTCCAGCAGTTCCGCCAGCCTATCCTGCTCCGCGCGCGTCAATCCCGCCAGCACCTGGTGCTCATTTTCGACACGCGCGGTGACTGCTTCGTCGATCAGTGCGCGGCCCTTCTCCGTCAGTTGCACGATCACGCCGCGCCGGTCGTCGGGATGCGGACCGCGCGCAATCAGCCCGGCTTTCTCTAACCGGTCGAGCCGGTTGGTCATGGCGCCCGACGTCACCATCGTCGCCTCGTAAAGCGCTGTCGGCGTCAGCGCATAAGGCGGCCCTGAGCGGCGCAGCGTCGCCAGCACGTCGAATTCGCCGGATTGCAGCCCGAAGCGTGCGAACAGGGGGTTGAGCCGGTCGCGTGAGATCAGGGAGGCTGCCTCCCTCAATCGCCCCAGTACCAACATCGGACGGACGTCGAGGTCCGGACGCTCTTTTTGCCATTGTTCGACAGCCCTTGCGGCTCTGTCCATTGCCTCACCGTAAAGTATCTTGACATAAAGAATCTTTGTACTATGTTACCTCGAAACCGGGCAGCGGCCAAGTCCCGGCCTCCTTGATCTTCGGCGGCATGCAATTTGACGGCGCTGGCCTATGGCGGCCGTACCTCTGGAACTCCGCCTTCGCCCTCCTCCTCGTCACCGGCGGCCTGCTCGGCCTCTCGCTTCCCTTCGGCAAGATCGCCACCGAGGGCGGCGCCTCCGGCATGCTGTGGGCCTTCGTCATCTCCCTGGGCGCGGGCGGCGTGCTTCTGGCCATGCTCCTCTCAAGAGGAAAGCGCATCGTGCTCGATACCCATAAGCTGCGCTATTTCGCGATCACGGCGGCGGTCTCCTACGCCATCCCCAATTTCCTGATGTTCTCGGCCATTCCGCATCTCGGCGCCGGCTACACCGGCATCATGTTCACGCTGTCGCCGGTGATCACGCTGGTCCTGTCCATCCTGCTCGGCGTCCGCCGCCCCAATCTGCTCGGCGTCGCCGGCATTGCCATAGGCTTCGTCGGCGCGGTCATGGTGGCGGCGACGCGCGGCGAGGCGGGCGCGCCGGCGGACCTGTTCTGGGTGGCCGTGGGCCTCCTGATCCCCTTCTTCCTCGCGGCCGGCAACATCTACCGCACCTTCGATTGGCCGCGCGACGCAGGGCCCATCGAGCTTGCCGTCGGCAGCCATCTGGCGGCGGCCGCGATGCTGCTTGTGGGCCTGCTTTCGATCGAGGGAGCAGGCTCGTTCGCCGTCCTGTCCGGTATGCCCGTCGTGGTGCTTGCGCAGATGACCGCGGCCGCGGCGATGTTCGCCTTCTTCTTCCGGCTTCAGGCGGTCGGCGGCCCGGTCTATCTGAGCCAGATCGGCTATGTCGCCGCAGCTATCGGCCTCGTCGCCGGCGTGTTGTTCCTCGGCGAACGCTACCAGCTCCTGACCTGGCTCGGCGCGTTGATCGTCACCGTTGGCGTCATCATGACGACGAAGGCGCAGAAGCTCGACAAGTAGTCAATATCTTGATGTATCATTGGCCAGCACGAGGAAATCGAGATGGCCTCTCACATTAAGAATCCAGACGCCGACGAGCTTGCCCCGAGGGCCACCGCGCCCGGCAATGAACTTGCGCCGGAGGAGCCAAGCCTTCGCTGGTCGAACTCAGCATGAAATTCAGCCGCGAGGTTCGCACTCGTGGCGATCCTCAAAAAGGGCAACCTGCGGACAAAGCGTTTATCGACAGTCTCTACGAGGACGATTGACGCCAACCGCCTCCAGCCGCCCTCACGACGGTCGGCGCTTTTCCGCCAGCACCATGTAGTTCACGTCCATGTCGCGCGAGCGCTGCCAGCGGTCGGCAAGCGGGTTGTAGATGACGCCGGTGCGGTCCGTTGTCATCATGCCGGCATTGGAAAGCGCCTTTTCCAGTTCCTCCGGCCGCACCAGTTTGCCGTACTGGTGGGTGCCGCGCGGCAGCCAGCGCAGCAGGTATTCCGCCCCGACGATCGCCAGGCCGAGCGCCTTCAGCGTACGATTGATCGTAGCGACGAACATGATGCCGTCCGGCTTCACCATGTCTGCGCACTTGCCGATGAACAGATCGATGTCGGCGACATGCTCGACCACTTCCATATTGAGGATGACGTCGAAGGTCTCGCCGGCGTCCGCCAGCGCCTCGGCGGTCGTCGCGCGGTAGTCGACCTCCACGCCTGCCTCGGCCGCATGCAGCCGCGCCACCTCGACATTGGTCTCCGATGCGTCGGCGCCGACCACTTCGGCGCCGAGCCTGGCCATCGGCTCGCACAAAAGGCCGCCGCCGCAGCCGATGTCGAGGATGCGCAGACCCTCGAAGGGCCGCGCGGCATGCGAATCGCGCCCGAACCGGGCTGCGATCTGGTCGCGGATGTAGGCGAGCCTGACCGGGTTGAATTTGTGCAGCGGCCTGAACTTGCCGTTCGGGTTCCACCACTCGGCGGCCAGCGCGGAGAAGCGTTCCACTTCTCCGGCATCGATCGTAGATCGTGTCGGTTCGGGCATGGCGTGGTCTCCTTCGAGCGCAACCAAGTCGGGTCCCATGGCGGTCTTGTCAAGGCGGCAATCGCAAACGGGGCGACCACCACCGGTTCCTGAGGTCGAACCGAAGCCGATATTGCGCGGCTCGCGCTGGACTGCCCGCCTGCATTTTTTCGTGGAAAACCGTGTCAGGCGGCGGCCGAAGTGGAATTGTCGGCGGTTTCGGCCCGGCCGGTCAGGAAATGGAGCTTCATCCTGCCCTTCCCCTTGATCAGAACCATGCCGCGCTCCTCGAAGCTGTAGCCGTCGCCGATCGCCTGCCTCGCCTCGTGCGAAACCTGGATCCGGCCTGCCTGTCCATGCTGCTCCATGCGGGCGGCGGTGTTCACCGTGTCGCCCCAGACATCGTAGAACAGCTTGCGCGAGCCGATCACGCCGGCCACCGCGGGGCCGCTGTGGATGCCGATGCGAACGGCGATCTCCTCGCCGAGTTCCCGCGACAACGCCGCCGTCACCTCCAGCATGTCGAGCGCTATCTCGGCGACAGCGCGGGCATGGCCCTCTTGCTTTTCCGGCAGGCCGCCGGCGACCATGTAGGCGTCGCCGATCGTCTTGATCTTTTCCAGGCCGTGCCGTTCGGCAAGTGTATCGAATTCGGAGAAGATCCGGTTGAGGAACGACACCAGCCGGTCGGCCGGAAGCCGGGCGGCGCGCGGCGTGAAGCCGACAATGTCGGCGAACAATATGGTCACGGCAGGCAGGCCGTCGGCGATGATCTCGTCCGGCCGCTGCTTGAGCCGCGCGGCGATCGAGGCCGGCATCAGATTGAGCAGCAGCCGCTCCGACCTCTCATGCTCCGCCTCCAGCGCGTCCTCGGAGGCTTCCGCGCGCCGGAACGTGTAGAAGGCGGCGATGAAATTGATGATCGCCGACATCGAGACCGACAGGATGAAGGTGAAGGTCGCCACGCTCTCCGGCATCGGCATGATCGCCGACTGGCGCGGGAAGGCGAGTTCGATCGCCGCGAACACCACGAGATAGGCGAAAAATACATCGAGGCGAGCCCGAGCCGGCCCGACCCCAGTATCATGATCAGTATGCCCGGCCCGGCGAGCAGGAAATATTGCAGGCCGGCGTCGGCCCCGGCGATCAGCGCATAGGTCGAAAGCCCGACCGCCGCCGTCGCCCACAGATAGGTGCCGGCGGCAAGCGTGCCGAAGCGATGCAGTAGCGGCGTCGCCAGCCAAACCAGGGAGAAGGCAAGCAGCGCCGCGATGAACGGGAGATAGCGGACCGGGCCGAGGAGCAGAAAGATGACCGCGAAGCCGGTGTTGGAGAACACCGTCGCCAGGCTGACGAAGTTGAGCAGCGCGGCGCCGCGCTCCTTGCGTTTGTCGGGATCGCCCACGCCGTAATTCAGATAGCGCCCGAACGGCTTCAACGCCGGCTGCGCATAATGCTCGATAGCCGCCACGAAAGTCATGGTCAGGTACCCCCCGATCCCAGACCGTGGCTTAACCGAAGTTTCGCCCCCGCGCTAGGCGGCGTGACCGCGGCCTACAGCACGCCTTCGATATCGGTTTTCCCAAAATCGTCGCCGACATAAAGCAACGGGCAGGCATTCTCCTTCGCCGCCTCATAGGCGAAGCAGTCACCAAAGTTCAGGCTGGCCGGGTGAACGCCCTTGCCCCACCGCTCATAGGCTTGCGCGATCCGTCGCGCCGAGGCCGCTGTTACAGTCGTGACGTCGAAGCCCAGACCTTCGATCAGCACTGCCATTTCCTCGCCGACATTCCTGCGGGCGGACACGATGAGCGCCTCGGTGATCGTTCCCGCCGAAATCAGGAGGCCATCGGCCGCTTCGATCGCGGCGCTGCAGGCATCGGCGCTGGACTCGTTGAGAACGATCGCCATGAGGGCAGACGTGTCGACTGCGATCATTTCGGCAGGCCGTCGTCATCATAGAGAAAATCCTGGCTCCGGGCGGCGTCAGGCCCGGCGGTCGCCTTTGCCGCCCCCGAAGCACGAACGGCGTCGATCAATGCCCGCCGAGCTTTGGGGCTTGGCGCTACTTTGACCGGCACCAGCCTGACGGCAGCCTGCCCATGACGGGTGAGCACGACCTCATCGCCGGCTTCGGCGCGCCGAACGAGTTCGGTCAGTTGTCCCTTGGCTTCGGTAACCGAGATTTGCATGGCATGGCCCAGTGTTCGTTTAAAAAATGGACCATCATATGGTCCATGTCAAGAAATGCTATCGAGGCGGCGGCGAGCGCTGATCCTCGTGCCAACCTCACGCAGCCTGGTGGACCTCAATCTCAACCGCACGGCCTAGAGCCGAAAAGGCTGCTTCGATCTGTTCAAGTCTCGACCGGTGATCGAGCCGGAAAAGCCGGTCGACGGATTCCCGGTTCCAACCAAGCCGGCGTGACAACTCGGCCCGGGTAATGCCCGACGACCGGAGCGTCCAATAAAGATTGAGCTTGAGCGCGGTCAGCAGCGGTAGCGCAATGATTTCGCCATCTGCCGTGTCCGGAGCCGGAATATCCTCGCCATCATCGATCATGCTGGCAAGTACGGTTTCGATGGCATCCACGGCATGTGCTCGAGCTTCTTCCTTCGTCTCGCCGAACGTCGCCACCATAGGAAGTTGCGGGCACGTAACAAGGAACGTGTCATTGTCGTCCGGGGTGAGTTCAATCCTGTAACCAAACGTTACTTCAATCCCCCTCCCTCTCCGCCAGTTCCACAAGGTTCCGCAGCGCCTCGACGCCGAGCCGGTTCATATGCTTGCGGCCGAGCGCGATGTCGATACGCATGGCGAGTTCGTGCGGGTCGGCGCCGCGCAATTCCGACAGGGTCTCGACGCCGATCTCCTCAAGATAAGAAATCATCCGTGGCCCGATCGAATGAGCCTTCAGCATCTTTTCGCGTTCGGTCTTGCCGATCATCCCGGTACCGCCTTTGCGGAGCCGCCGCCGGCTCGCCGAACCGTTTCTTAACGTGTGTTGTCTAGACCGGAAAAGGTGCGGCGTGGTGCGAAAAAGCAGACTTTCGCGCCAGGCCATGCGCCGGCATCGGGTCTGGCGGAAATCGGAGAGTTCTCGCGTGCGCTTTTCCGCGGCAACGACGGCAGAGCGGCTTTTGCCCGAGCGCCTCGCTTTGCGCGCCCGGCCGCTGCTCGGCCAGATCGATGCGGCCCTGTTTACCGCCGACGAGCGCGGCGAGGCGGGCCGCATGTCGCTCATCGCCTTCGCGATCCGCATCGTCAGCGCGGCCATCGCCTTCGTCAGCCAGGTTCTGCTGGCGCGTTGGATGGGCAGCTTCGAATACGGCATCTTCGTCCTCGTCTGGACGACGATGGTGATCGCCGGCAACATTTCCTGCTTCGGCTTCCACACCTCCATCATCCGCTTCATTCCCGAATACCGCGAACGCGGCATGACCGCCGAGCTGCGGGGCGTGCTCGTGGCGAGCCGGCTGTTCGTGCTGGTCGCTTCGACGGCAATGGCCTTTCTCGGGGGCTTAGGCGTCTGGTATTTTTCCGGTGCGATCGAGAGCTACTATTTCGTGCCCTTCATCCTCGGGCTGATCTGCCTGCCGATGATCGCGCTGTCGGATGTGGTTCAGGGCATTTCGCGGGCGCATTCCTGGGCGGTCTCGGCGCTGTCGCCGACTTATCTGATCCGTCCCGTGCTGATCCTCGCCTTCATGGCGGGCGCGCTCCTGGCGGGTTACGAGCCTTGCGCCGAAACCGCTCTGATCGCCGCCATCCTCGCCACTTATGCCACCACCATCATTCAACTGGTCAGCGTCACCGCGCGCGTCGACCGACGGCTGCCGCAGGGCCCGCGAAACATCCGTTTCCGGCTGTGGTTCGCAATCTCGCTGCCGATCTTTCTGGTCGAGAGCTTTTTCTTCCTGCTGACCAATGCCGACGTGCTGATGGTCGGCTTCTACATGCAGCCCGACGACGTCGCTGTCTATTTCGCCACGGTCAAAACGCTGGCGCTGGTCCATTTCGTGTATTTCGCCGTCAAGGCCGGCGTCGCCCAGCGATACGCCGCGATCGCCCATGGCGAGCCTGACAAGCTCGCCGGCTTCGCCCGCGAGACGGTGGCGTGGACGTTCTGGCCGTCGCTCATCATGGCGCTGGTCGTGCTGGCGCTCGGCAAGCCGATGCTGATGCTGTTCGGACCGGGCTTCGACGCCGGCTATCCGCTGCTGTTCCTGCTGGTCGCCGGCGTCGTCGCGCGCGCCGCCGTCGGTCCCTGCGAAAGCCTGCTCACCATGAGCGGCAACCAGAATATCTGCGCGCTGGTTTACGCGATGACGCTCGCCTTCAACATAGGCTTAAGCGTGCTGCTGATCCCGCAATTCGGTCTATGGGGCGCGGCGATCGCCACCGCGCTCGCCATGATGTTCGAAGCAGGCGCACTGGCCTTCACCGTCTGGCGCAAGCTCGGCATCGTCATGGCGATCTTCGCGCCGCCTGCAACCGCGCCGGAGGCACGCTGATGGCCGCCATTCCGCTGCTTGAGGAAATGAGCGCCGGCCCGGCCGGCACGATGATCTCTGGCCTCGCCGGTTTTGACGGCGCCGCCGTCGAGCCGGGACAGATCGAGCTGCTCGAAAGCCATCGCCCGCCGCGCAGGCTCGCAATCTACCCGGCGTCCGCCGGCTTCGACCTCGTCGAGGAACTTGACTACCTCTGCTCGCGCACCATCGAACCGAACGTGTTCTTCAATCCGCGCTTCCTCGCCCCGGCCATGCCCCGGCTGGAGGATCGCGAGGTGCGGCTCGCCGTCATCCGCGACGGCCACGATTACAAGAACCGGCTGCGGCTGCTGGTGCCGTTCTCGGTGGAGCGCCCGGCCACGCCGCTCGGCGTCTCGATCATGCGCACCTGGGCAAGCCCGTTCGGACCGCTGGGAACGCCGCTGGTCGACCGCGACGACCCTGAAGGCGTGATCGAGGATTTCTTTTCCATGCTGTCGCGCCCGCATCTGAGGCTGCCCAAGGTGTTCGTGCTGCCGGACATGCGGCTCGACGGCGCGGTGACCGCCATGCTGAAATCGGTCGCCGAGACGCGCGGCCTGCCGCTGGTGACCACGGCCGAGGCCGAGCGGCCCTTCCTCGAAAGCACGCTCGACGGCAACGCCTACCTGAAGGCATCGCTGCGCTCGCACCACGACCGTGAATTCCGCCGGCTGAAGCGCCGGCTGGCCGATTTAGGCACGCTCGAACACGTCGTCGCGCGCGGCCCCGAAGATATCCGCCATGCCATCGAAGCCTTCCTGACGCTGGAGGCGGCCGGCTGGAAGGGGCGCAAGCGCACCGCCATGGCGACCGACCGCTACCGCGCCGCCTTCGCCCGCGAGGCGGTCCATCGCCTTGCCGAGCAGGATATGTGCCGGGTGCATTCGCTGACGCTGAACGGCGAGGTCGTCGCCTGCCTTGTCGTCTTCGTCGAAGCGGGTGTCGCCTACACCTGGAAGACCGCCTATGACGAGGCCTATGCCGCCTTTTCGCCGGGCACGCTGCTGATGATCGAGGTGACGAAGCAGCATCTCGATGATCCCAACATCATGACGACCGATTCCTGCGCGGTGCCCGACCATCCGGTGATGAGCCGGCTGTGGTCGGAACGCAAGACGATGGGAACCATCGTCATCGGCATGACGCCGGGCGCCGACCGCGTCACCCGCCAGGCGGCTTCGCAACTGCACCTCTATCGCGAGACCCGCAACATCGCCCGCCTGCTGCGCAACCGGGTGCGTGGGCTGCTGAAGAGGCGGTAGCCCGTTTCGTTCGGGTGCCTTACACCCCCGCCTCCGCTCGCGCCCGATCGCGAAAAATACGGCGGATGACCTTGCCGGTCGTGGTCAGCGGCATTTCGTCGACGAACTCGACCTCGCGCGGATATTCATGCGCCGAGAGCCGCTCGCGCACCCACAGCTTGATCTCCTCGGCCAGCGCTTCGCTGGCGGCGGTCCCGTCCTTCAGCACGACATAGGCCTTGACGATCTCGGTGCGCATCGCGTCCGGCTTGCCGACAGCGGCAGCGAGCGCGATCGCCGGGTGGCCGGTCAGGCAGTCCTCGATCTCGCCGGGACCGATGCGGAAGCCGGCCGAGGTGATGACGTCGTCGTCGCGGCCGAAGAAATGCACGTAGCCGTCCTCGTCCTCGATGCCCTGGTCGCCGGTGGTCATCCAGTCGCCGATGAATTTCTTCGCGGTCGCCTGCTCGTCCCGCCAATAGCCCAGGAACATCACCGGATCGGGCCGCAAAATCGAGATCTGACCCGCCTCGCCCGCCTTCATGCGGCGGCCGTCCTCGCCGATCACCGCCACCGCATGGCCCGGCACCGCCTTGCCGATCGCGCCGGCCCGGCTGACGCCGATCGCCGCGCAGGACGACAGCACCAGATTGCACTCGGTCTGGCCGTAGAATTCGTTGATCGTGATGCCGAATTCCGCGCGCGCCCACTCATAGGTCTCGCGCCCGAGCGACTCGCCGCCGGAACCCACCGTCCGCAGGTCGAGCCGGAAGCGCCGGCCTATATCAGGCACCGTCCTCAGCATTCGAAGCGCTGTCGGCGGGATGAAGGCGTTCCTGACCCGCATCTTCTCGGCAAGTCCAAGCGCTGCCTCCGGATCGAACTTCTCGAACCGCCCGGCGACCACCGGCACGCCGAAATAAAGGCCGGGCAGCAGCACGTTGAGCAGGCCGCCCGCCCATGCCCAATCTGCCGGCGTCCACAGGAGGTCGCCCGGCTGCGGCAGGAATTCATGATGGGTCTGCACGCCGGGCAGATGCCCTAGCAGCACACGATGGCCATGCAGCGCACCCTTTGGCGGGCCGGTGGTGCCGGAGGTGAAGATCATCATTGCCGGGTCGTCCGGCCCTGTGTCCTCGGCGGAAAAATGCGGCGAATGGTCGGCGACCAGCCGGTGGAAATCGATGGCGTCGCCGTCCGCCCCGTCGATCGACACGATCCGCTCGAGGCCCGCCGGCCTCTGGGCGATTTTCCGGATTTTCGCATGGCCGCCGGCAGTGGTGACGACTGCCCTGACGCCGGCCGCCTGCAGCCGGTATTCGAGCGCCTCGACGCCGAACAGCAGCGCCAGCGGCACGGCGATAGCGCCGAGCTTGTAGATCGCGACATGGGCGATCGCCGTCTCGAAACATTGCGGCAGAAGCAGCGCGACGCGGTCGCCGCGCCTTATGCCTAGCGCCCTGAGCCCGTTGGCGAGCCCGTTGGAGCGCGCCGCAAACTCGCCGAAGCTCAGGCGCTGCGCTTCGCCCTCGGCGCGGTAGTCGAGCAGCGCTGTGCGGCCCGGTTCGCTTGCCGCCCAGCGATCCGAGACCGCTGCGCCGATGTTGAAACGCTCAGGGATCGTCCAGCGAAAATCGCGGATGAGGCTGGCATAGCTGTCGCGCCGTTCGAGCATGAGCGATGGTTATCCCGCCGGACCGTGCTTTGACAACCTGCCCCAAGGTCAAACGCCCCTGCTGGCGCGCCCTCGCGCCAAATGTGCGCCATTGTCCTATGGAACCATCGGCCCGGCTTGGCGTATGCTTTCGACAGAGGGAAACCGAGGAGAGAAGATGGATCTCGACTTTGCCAGGTTTGCTCTCGGCATGGCCGTCGGCATCACGGTCGGCGCGCTGGTCGGATATGTGGGCGGCGACTGGATATTCGACGACGGCTCGGTCGGGCTGGGTTTCGGCGTCGTCATCGGCGCCGGCGTCGGTGCGCTCGTCGGCGTCATCGCCAGCTCGTAGCCTGGAGCCCCTCCGAAACCGGGGAATTGCGCCGCGTCCGCATCCTCCCCCTCAGCGACCGACCATTTGCAGCAGATGTTCCGGGTAGCGTGCCCCTTGCACCTCGATACTCGACACCGCGCTGTCGATGTCGCGAAGATCGTCGGGCGTCAGTTCGACGGCGGCCGCTCCGATGTTCTCTTCCAGGCGATGCAGCTTCGTGGTGCCAGGGATCGGGACGATCCACGGCTTCTGGGCGAGCAGCCAGGCGAGCGCGATCTGTGCAAGCGTTAACTGCTTCTGCGCTGCGATCTGCCCGAGCAGATCGACCAGCGCCTGATTCGCCTTCCGAGCCTCTGACGTGAAGCGGGGAACGATGTTGCGGAAGTCGTTGCCGTCGAAGGTGGTGTTCTCGTTGATGGCGCCCGTGAGGAAGCCTTTTCCCAGAGGACTGAAGGGGACGAAGCCGATACCAAGCTCCTCGAGCGTCGGAAGGATTTCCTCCTCGGGTTGCCGCCACCAAAGCGAATATTCGCTCTGCACCGTTGCGACCGGCTGCACCGCATGGGCGCGACGGATCGTCTGCGCGCCGGGCTCGGAAAGTCCGAAGTGCCTGACCTTGCCTTCCCGGATGAGCTCCTTCACCGCGCCGGCGACATCTTCGATCGGGACGTTCGGGTCGACGCGGTGCTGGTAGAACAGATCGATATGGTCGGTCCTGAGCCGCTGCAGCGAGGCCTCGGCGACCTCCCTGATGTGCTCCGGCCGGCTGTTGAGGCCCCGCTGCTGACCAGTGCCCGGGTCGAGATCGAAGCCGAACTTGGTTGCGATCACCACCTGGTCGCGGACGGGGGCGAGAGCCTCGCCAACAAGTTCTTCGTTCGTGAACGGGCCGTAGACTTCGGCGGTGTCGAAGAAGGTGACACCGCGCTCGACGGCCGACCGGATCAGGCGGATCGCATCCGGTGTCTCCATCGGCTGTCCGTAGGACTGGCTCATCCCCATGCAGCCGAGCCCGATCGCCGAAACCTCCAGGCTGCTTCCGAGTTTTCGCTTCTGCATTGTTTGCTCTCCTGCGCTGTCCAATTGGTTGTGTCGTCAGGCTTGGTATTGTTCGTCGCTGACATGCTCCAGCCAGTCGACGGCCTTGCCGTCGAGCGCCTCCGCGATGGCGATGTGGGTCATGCCCGTGACTGCCGTAGCGCCATGCCAGTGTTTCTCGCCGGGCTCGAACCAGATCACGTCGCCGGGCCGGATTTCCTCGACCGGGCCGCCCTCTCTTTGCGCCCAGCCGCGCCCGGCCGTGACGATCAGCGTCTGACCGAGCGGGTGCGTGTGCCAGGCAGTGCGTGCGCCCGGCTCGAAAGTGACGATCGCGCCGCCGGCGCGCGCTGGATCGCTACGCTGGAAGCGTGAATCGATGCGCACGGAACCGGTAAAATAATCCGCCGGCCCCCTTTCGGATGGCTGTGAACCGTTCCGCATGATCTGCATCGTTCCTGTCCTTCTTGTTGTCGGCAAAGTCGGTGTCGAAATCGCCGGAGCCTTGAGCCTTGCGTGTGCGTCGGCAGGTCCAGCCGCCGCCAGCGCGGCGAGGCCGCCGGTCCCGGCGAGCATTCGTCTGCGCGTGATCATCGCGCCTCCTGCTTCGAGGCGACAGCTATTTAGCGGCTGCGCCTGCCTGCGATTAGCTGCAAAAATGCGTATGTACTTATGACCAATGCTCATGAATGTGTTCGCCGGAAGGGGAGGCGGCAGGCGCGCCTCTTCTTCAGCGATCACCCCGCGTCCGGCAGCCGGTCGAGGAATTTGTCGAGCGTGATCGGATAGTCGCGCACGCGCACGCCGGTGGCGTTGTGGATCGCGTTGGCGACGGCCGCACCAACCCCGCACAGGCCGAGCTCGCCGACGCCCTTGGCCTTCATCGGCGAGGAGATCGGATCGGTCTCGTCCAGGAAAATCACCTCCTGGTGCGGGATATCGGCATGGACCGGCACTTCGTAGCTGGCGAGATCATGATTGACGAAGAAGCCGAAGCGCTTGTCGACCGCGAGCTCTTCCATCAGCGCCGCCCCTACCCCCATCGTCATCGCGCCGATCACCTGGCTGCGGGCGGATTTCGGATTGAGGATGCGGCCTGCCGCGCACACCGCGAGCATGCGCCGGACACGGCTCTCGCCTGTCGCGACGTCGACGCCGACCTCGACGAAATGCGCCGCGAAGGTCGATTGCTGGTACTGCTTGTCGAGATCGCCATATTCGATCGCGTCCTCGGCGGCGAGGCCGTTTTCGCCTGCGGCCTCGGCGAGTAAGACGCTGCGTTTGCCCGAGCGGACCTCGCCGTCGGCGAACACCGCGTCGGCGGAGTTGAAGCCGAGCTTCTGGGTCACGGCTTCGCGCAACTTCACACAGGCCGCATAGACGCCGGAAGTCGAGTTGTTGGCGCCCCATTGTCCTCCCGACCCGGCCGAAACCGGGAACGCGGAGTCGCCGAGGCGCACCACTACATGATCGAGCGGCACGCCCATCATCTCGGCCGCGGTCTGGGCGATGATGGTGTAGCTGCCGGTGCCGATATCGGTCATGTCGGTCTCGACCGTCACCATGCCGCGATTGTCGAGCCGGACGCGCGCCGCCGATTTCGTCAACAGATTGTTGCGGAAGCCTGGGGCGACACCCATGCCGACGAGCCAGCGCCCGTCGCGAGTGCTGCCGGGCGCGGCGTTGCGCTTGTCCCATCCGAACCGCTCCGCGCCCAGCCGCAGGCATTCGACCAGTTGACGTTGCGAGAAGCGCCGCTCGGGCTGGAAGGGCAGTTGGTGTTCAACAGCCCGGCCCTGATACTGAAGGCAGCTCTGGCCGGGTTCGGCCTGGCGTGTTTG
Source organism: Allomesorhizobium camelthorni (assembly GCF_011045125.1). Classification (GTDB taxonomy): domain Bacteria; phylum Pseudomonadota; class Alphaproteobacteria; order Rhizobiales; family Rhizobiaceae; genus Allomesorhizobium; species Allomesorhizobium camelthorni. The sequence goes on from NZ_JAAKZF010000010.1 coordinate 108,870, forward strand.
CCCGAGGACGCGGTGCAGCCGCACATCGCCGACGGGCGGCTCGTCAAGGTGCTCGATGACTGGTGTGCGCCCTTTTCAGGCTACCATCTCTACTATCCGAGCCGCCGGCAACCCACGCCGGCCTTCGCCCTGCTGGTCGATGCGCTGCGCTACCGCGCCTGAGCCAAGGGCAGCGAGCGGGGAACCGAGAAATTCGCAGGTCGCATCTTCGCCGCCCGGGGAGCCGGGCGAACTCGAATTCCTGACCGTCGGATTCTATCGAGATAAAGATGGTGCGGGTGGTCGGGGTCGAACCGACACTCCTTTCGGAACCGGATTTTGAGTCCGGCGCGTCTACCAATTCCACCACACCCGCACGGTGCGGATCCCTGCGTGCATTGCGCGTCGAGGATAGCCGAGCGCTCCTATACGACACCTTCCCCAGGATTTCCAGATGGAAGCCGCGCTCAAAATTCCTCGGCTTGTCAGTGATCTATGCCCCTACTGACGCGAGGCCGAAGCAGGCCTGAGACGGAGCTTCACCTGTGCAACGCCGAAACCGCGATAGGCCCTGTCAAGCGCACGGTCGTTTCAATCGGTCGGCTCGAGCATCCGATAGCCGACGCCGGGCTCATTCATGATGTAGCGGGGGCTGGCCGGATCGTCGCCGAGCTTTTGGCGAAGCTGGCGGACAAAAACCCGCAAATACTGGGTATCGTGTTCATGCGCCTTGCCCCACACCTCGCGCAGAAGGGTCTGGTGGGTAACGATGCGGCCGGTGTGGCGGGCCAGCACCCAGAGAACGTCGAACTCCTTGCGCGTCATCTTGAGCGGCGCTCCGCCCTGACGGACTTCATGTTCCGCCACGTCGATATACAGGTCGCCGATCTTCACGACGGCTTGACCCGCAGCGTCGCTTGCGGCTGACCTGTCGCGCAGCAGCGTCCGAATGCGCGCCAGCAGTTCCTTGATGCCGAACGGCTTGACCACATAGTCCTGTGCACCCGCGTCCAGCGCCTCGACCTTCTCGGCCTCCGCCTGTCGGACGGACAGCACCAGGATCGGTATCTGAGACCATTCCCGGACCTTCGCGATGACGTCCTTGCCGTCCATGTCGGGAAGCCCGAGGTCGAGCACGATGAGGTCCGGTTCTTCGGTTGCCGCCTTCTGCACGGCTTCCCGTCCCGTTGCTGCTTCGGCGATCTCATAGGCATGCGCTTCGAGGGCGACGCGCAGGAAGCGGCGGATCTGGGTTTCGTCGTCGACGACGAGGATCCGGGCAAGAGCGCTCACGCGGTATCCCTCCTGTCCGTTGCCAGCGGCAGCCGAATCTCGATCCGCGTGCCCGTTCCGTCCGTCCTGGCCGGCTCGGCGTGAATGCTGCCGCCATGCGCATCTATGATGCCCTTGCAGATGGCAAGCCCGAGCCCGGTGCCGGCGCGCTGACCGTCTGCCGCGCGCACCCGATAAAACATGTCGAAGACGCGCTCCCTGTCCTCGCGTGGAATGCCTGGCCCTTCGTCGCTCACGGCTATCGTCAGGTCTCCCTTGCCGGCTGCGGCGGCGACGGCGATCGTGGAACCGGATGGAGCGTATTTGGCGGCATTGTCGAGCACATTGGCCAGGACCTGCTGGATAAGAATGGGATCGACGTCGATCGCGGGCAAGTCTTCCGCGATATCAAGGATCAGAGTGTTGTCCCTCAACGCAGAGCCAAGCTGGCGCGCCGCCGCACCCACGAGTTCCCGCGCGTCGCTCGGCTGTCGGTTGAGCTTCAGGGCGCCGTAGCCGAGCCGCGTCATGTCGAGCAGGTTCTGAACATAGCGATTGAGCCGGTCGCCTTCCTCCTTGATGGTTTCGGCGAGCTGGCGGCGACTATCGGGCCCGAGCGCCTCATCCGCCTCGATCAAGGAGCTGGCTGCGCCGATGATCGACACGAGAGGCGTTCGCAGATCGTGGCTGACCGAGGAAAGCAGCGCCGAGCGGAGGCGTTCCGTCTCCGAGAGAATGCGGGAATTCTGAAGATCGGAGACAAGCTGCGTGCGTTCAACGGCGATCGCCACCTGATCGGCCAGGGCGACGAGAACGCGGCGATCAGCGGGCGTCGGCGGGCGCAGCTCCTCGAAGGTGATCCCAAGTACGCCATGGGTCCCTTGCGCCGTCCTGAGCGGCAAGAAGAGCCAGGCGGAGGAAGGCAGGGTCGCGGTGGTCCAGCCGGCCGGCTCCCCATGCTCCCAGGCCCACAGCGCTGCGCTGTAGTCGCGCACGCCGAGCTCGTCCTGCGGCGGAAAGGCGCCATTGATTTCCAGGCGCCCCTCGGCGCCTGGCGTGAGGACGACGGCCTGGCATTGCAGGATCAGGCCGACATTGCTGACGGCCGTCCAGACGACGTCGTCGAAGGAGGCGGCGCTCGCGAGCTTGCGGCTGAACTCGTAGAGGTTCGCCGTGCGCTTTGCGATCGCCCTTTGCGCGTTCACCTGGTTGCGCAGTCGCGCCGCCAGATTCCCCGCCAGGACCGACGCCACATAGAAGAGCACAAGGGTCAGGATGTCATCCCGGCGGTGCATGACGAAGGTGTGATAGGGTTCGGTGAAGAAGAAATTGTAGGCGAAGAAGCTGACGGTCGCGGCATAAAGCGACGGCCACAGCCCGAAGCGCGTCGCGGTGATGAGGACGCCGGTCAGGAAGACGAGCGACAGGCTGGCGACCGGCAGAATGCGTTCGATGGCGAAGGCGGTCGCGGTGGCGACAGCAACAATGCCCGTTGCCGCAAAATAGGCTTTGGGGTCGCGCTCGACCTGGATGCGCCCGGCGCGTATGGCGGCCCGGCGGGCCTCCTCCTGGTCGGGGGCGATCAGCGTGATCTCGAAGTCCTGCCCCTTGCGGATCAGCGTCTCGGCCACCGTCTCTCGTGTCAAGGATGCGAAGAGGCGGCGCGGGCGCGGACGTCCGACAAGGATGCGCGTGACATTGCGGGACCGGGCGAACTCCAGGATCTCGCCGGCGATATTCGCCTCCGCGTTGACGCTTGCGACCTCCGCATCAAGAGTTTCCGCGAGCCTCAGGGCTTCGGCAATTCGATCCTTGGCTTCGTCGGGCAGGGTTTCACTGGTGGACGACACGATGTTGACGGCTATCCATGGCGCGCGGGCCCGGTCCGCCATGCGCTTTGCCGCGCGCACCAGGGATTTTGCGACCGGTGATTCGTTGATGCAGACCATGATGCGGTCCTGGGTCGGCCACGGACCGCTGATTGCGTGGGTCTTCATATGGGCGATCATCTGCGCGTCGACCCGGTCGGCCGCCACGCGCATGGCCAGTTCCCTGAGCGCCGTCAGATTGCCCTTCGAGAAGAAGTTCTCGATCGCGCGGGCGATCTGGTCGGGCAGGTAGACTTTTCCCTGGCGCAGGCGCTCGATGAGTTCCTCGGGCGGCAGGTCGACGAGTTCGATGTCGTTAGCCAGCTCCAGCACCTTGTCCGGCAAGGTCTCGCGCACGCGCACGCCCGAAACGCGCGCGACGATATCGTTCAGGCTTTCCAAATGCTGGATGTTGAGCGTGGTGTAGACGTCGATGCCGGCGGCCAGCACGTCCTCCACGTCCTGCCAGCGCTTGTCATGCCGGCTTTCGGGGACGTTGGTATGGGCGAGCTCGTCGATCAAGGCCAGTTGTGGCCGGCGCTCGATGAGCGCATCGAGGTCCATTTCATGGAGAATGCGGCCGCGATAGAAATGCGCACGGCGCGGCAGGACCGTCAGGTCCCGTATCAGCGCTTCCGTCTCGGATCGCCCGTGTGTCTCGACGATGCCCACGACTACATCGACGCCTTCGGCCGCGCGTTGCCGCGCGGCCTGGAGCATCGCGTAGGTCTTGCCAACCCCGGGCGCCGCGCCGAGGAAGATCTTCAGCCTTCCTCGGCCCTCCTTCTCCGCCTCCGCGAGAAGGGCTTCCGGCTCGGGGCGGTTTTCACCGTTCGGTGCTGGCGCCATCCATCAGTCTCGTTTTGTTTCCGGATGCGGCGCCCGTTCGTCGAGCGCGAGGTTCAGTTTCAGCACGTTGACCGCCGGCGCACCGAACACGCCGAGCAGCGGGCCTTCGATGTGCTCGTTTACGATCCGGCGCAGCTCCTCGGCGGGAACACTTCTCGCCTCCGCAACGCGCTTTATCTGTAGATAGGCGCTATCGGGCGAGATGTGCGGATCGAGCCCGCTGGCCGACGAAGTGACGAGATTGACCGGGATTCTTTCGACGCCGGTCTCGGCGGCCAGCCGGCGCGCTCGCTCGGCGACGGCATCGACCAGCTCGCGGTTCGTGGGCGCAAAATTGGTGCCGCCCGAGCTTGCGGCATCGTAGTCCACCGCCGACGGCCGGCCGTGGAAATATTCGGGCCGCGTGAACGTCTGTCCGATATGTTCGGAGCCGACAACGACGCCGTCCCTGGTGATCGGGGCGGCATTGGCCTGGTGCGGGAAGAGCGCCTGCCCGATTCCCGTAATAGCCAGCGGATAGGCGACGCCGGTCAGGACGGTCATGATCGCGAGCAGGGCGATTGCCGGTCTTGTCTGCGAAAGCATCATCATCTCTTTCTTTACGCGAGAGCGAGTGCGGAGACCGCCATGTCGATCGCCTTGATCCCGACAAATGGCACGATCAGACCGCCCAGCCCATAGATCAACAGGTTGCGCCGAAGCAGTTGCCCTGCCGTTGCCGGTGTATAGCGCACGCCACGCAAGGCGAGAGGGATCAGGGCTAAGATAACCAGCGCGTTGAAGATCACAGCCGACAGAATAGCACTCGCCGGACTCGACAAATCCATGATGTTGAGCGACTGCAGGCCCGGATAGGCCGTGATGAACAAGGCCGGCAGGATGGCGAAATATTTCGCCACATCGTTGGCGATCGAGAAGGTCGTCAACGCGCCGCGGCTGATGAGAAGCTGCTTGCCGACCAGCACCACCTCGATGAGCTTGGTCGGGTCGCTGTCGAGGTCGATGAGGTTGCCCGCTTCCTTGGCGGCTGGCGTGCCCGAATTCATGGCCACGCCGATATCGGCCTGGGCGAGCGCCGGCGCATCGTTGGAACCGTCGCCGCACATAGCGACCAGTTTGCCCTCGTTCTGTTCCTTGCGGATCAGCTCCAGCTTCCTCTCCGGCGTCGCCTCGGCCAGGAAATCGTCGACGCCGGCCTCTGCCGCGATGGCGGCTGCGGTCAGCGGGTTGTCGCCCGTGATCATGACCGTGCGGATGCCCATCCGCCGGAGTTCGGCGAAACGTTCGCGAATACCGGGCTTGATGATGTCCTTGAGATGGACGACGCCCAGGATGCGCTTGTCGCGCGCGACGACGAGCGGGGTGCCGCCCGACTTGGCAATGCCCTCGACGATGCGCTTGAGATCGAGGCTTGCCGTTGCGCCTGCATACCGAAGGGTCGCATCGCTCGCACCTTTGCGAACTTCACTCCCGTCCGTCAGGTCCGCTCCCGAAAGGCGCGTCTGAGCGCTGAAGGGAACAAAGTTCGCGACTTGCTCCTGATGCACATCAACCTGGCTGCCCAGCATCTTGCGGGCCAGCTCGACGATGGATTTGCCTTCGGGCGTCTCGTCGGGGAACGAGGCGAGCAGCGCCGTCTCGATCAGTTCGCGCTCGCTCACGCCGGGCACCGGCATAAAAGCGTCGGCCATGCGATTGCCGAAGGTGATGGTGCCGGTCTTGTCGAGCAGCAGCGTATCGACGTCACCCGCCGCTTCGACTGCGCGACCTGACTTGGCGATGACATTGGCCTTCACCAGCCGGTCCATGCCGGCGATGCCGATTGCTGACAGCAGTCCACCTATGGTCGTCGGTATGAGCGTGACCAGCAACGCGACCAGGAAGGCGACAGGGATCGACGTGCCGGAAAACAGGGCGAAGGGCTCCAGCGTGACCACCACCATCAGGAAAATGATCGTCATGCCGACAAGAAGGATGTTCAGTGCGATCTCGTTCGGCGTCTTCTGGCGCTCAGCCCCTTCAACCATCGCGATCATGCGGTCGAGGAAGCTCTTGCCAGGTTCGGCAGTCACGCGGACCACCAGCCAGTCCGAAACAAGGCGAGTGCCGCCGGTGACCGCCGAACGGTCGCCGCCGGATTCGCGAATGACGGGCGCCGACTCGCCGGTGATCGCCGATTCGTCGACCGAGGCCACGCCCTCGATCACCTCGCCGTCGGCAGCGATCAATTCGCCCGCCGTGACCAGGATCAGATCGTCCTTGCGCAGCGCCCGGCTCGATACGATTTCGAACTCTTCGTGGTCTGTCGGTTTGCCACGCAGGCGCTTGCACTCGGTCTCGGATTGCGTCGCACGGAGGCTGTCGGCGCGCGCCTTGCCCCGGCCTTCGGCGATGGCCTCGGCGAAATTGGCAAACAGCACCGTCACCCACAGCCAGAACGCGATCTGTCCGACGATGCCTGCTGTCGCGGCGCCCATGGCGAGATCGCGCACGAAAATGAGCGTCGTGAGCACCGCGACCACACCCGTGACGAACATCACCGGATTGCGATAGAGCACGCGCGGATCGAGCTTGGCGACCGCGCTTTGTGCCGCGTGGGCGGCGAGCGCCCCGTCGAAGAGCGAAAAGTCCCTGCGCTTGTGCTTGGTCATTGAAACCACCTCAGAACGTTTGGCCGGCGAGCATCGCCACGTGCTCGGCAATGGGACCGAGGGCGAGCGCCGGGAAGAAGGTGAGTCCGCCCAGGATCAGAACGACGATCATGAGCAGGACGACAAAGAGCGGCCCGTGAGTAGGGAAGGTGCCGGCCGAGGCCGGCGCCGGCGTCTTGGCCGCAAGCGTGCCTGCGATCGCCAGCATCGGCACGATGAAGGCGTAGCGGCCGAGCATCATGGCGACGCCTTGCAGCGTCGTGTGGAACGGTGCGCCGGCGCCGAAGCCGGCGAAAGCCGAGCCGTTGTTGCCCGTGGCCGACGAATAGGCGTAGAGGATTTCCGAGAGCCCGTGCGGTCCTGGATCCTGAACCGCGGCCACGGCCGACGGCGCCACGGCGGCGAGCGCGCCGAAGACCAGGATGCCTATCGGCATCGACAGGAAGGCCAGTACGGCAAGCTTGACCTCCTTGGCTTCGATCTTCTTGCCGAGATATTCCGGCGTCCGGCCCACCATCAGCCCGGCCAGGAATACCGTGAGCACCACGAAGAGCAGCATCCCGTAGAAGCCGGCGCCAACGCCTCCGAAGATGACCTCCCCCACCTGCATGTTGAGGAGCAGCACCAGGCCGGAGAGCGGCATGTAGCTGTCGTGCATGGAGTTGACGGAGCCGTTGGAGGCGGCAGTCGTGGCCTCGGCCCAGAGCGCCGAGAGCCCGGCGCCGAATCGAACCTCCTTGCCTTCCATATTTCCCGCGACCTGGTCGATCGGCAGGGCGTCGTAAAGCATATTGCCGCGCAGCTCAGAGCCGTAGATGATGGCGAGGCCGATGACGAACAGGATGCCCATGGCGGCGAAGATGGCCACGCCCTGTCGCCTGTCCTTCACCATATGTCCGAACAGGAAGCAGAAGGCCGCCGGGATCAGCAGGATGTAAACGAGCTGGAGAAGGTTGGAGAGCTGGGTCGGGTTCTCGAGCGGGTGCGAGGAGTTGACGTTGAAGAAGCCGCCGCCATTTGTGCCGAGCTGTTTTATGGCGATCTGCGAGGCGGCCGGCCCCTGCGCGATGAGTTGGTTCGCGCCCTCCAGCGTGGTCGCCGGCACATAGGCGCCGAGCGTCTGCGGCACGCCCTGCCAGATGAGCACGATGGCTCCGACGATCGACAAGGGCAGCAGCACGTAGAGGACCGAGCGCGTCATATCGACCCAGAAATTGCCGATCGACTTGGCGTTCCTCGCCGCGAAGCCGCGGATCACGGCAACCGCGACGGCAATGCCGGTAGCGGCCGAGACGAAGTTCTGCATCGTCAGGCCGACCATCTGGCTGAAATAGGAGAGCGTGGTCTCGCCCCCATAGGCCTGCCAGTTGGTGTTGGTGACGAAGCTGACTGCGGTGTTGAAGGCGAGGTCCGGCGACATCGGCGCCAAGCCTTCCGGGTTCCACGGCAGCAGATGCTGAAGCCTCAGGATCGCGTAGAGCAGCAGCCATCCCGCGAGATTGAAGACGAGCATGGAGAGCGCATAGCGCGTCCAGTGCTGGCCCTGCGTGGCGCCTTTGCCGGCAGCGGCATAGATGCCGCGCTCTACCGGCGCCAAAACCGGCGACAGCAGCGTGCGCTCGCCCTGGAACACACGCGCCATGTAGCCTCCGAGCGGCCAGGCGAGCGCGACGAGAATAATTGCGTAAAGCAGGAACTGAAGACTATCGGATGCCACGCCACGCCTCCCTCAGAACCGTTCCGGACGCAGCAGCGCGACCGTTAGATAGACGAGAAGAGCCAAGGCGATGGCCCCGGCGATGAGATATTCGATCATAGCCGGAACCTCACAGACGCTCGCAGGCCCGCACGGCGGCGGCGAAAGCCAAAAAGCCGCCGGTGGCGAGCGCGATATAGATCAGGTCGAACATGAGCCGATTCCTTTGGTGGACATCGGCCCGACAGATCGCGCCAGCATGCGTAAGGGCGCTATTCCGAAGGCGGTGGCGTGGCGTAAAAATTCCGTAAAGAAAAAACCACGGACGCAGCGCACAGGCGCCGATCATCTAATCCTGGTCGCAGACGGAACCGCAGGAAGGAGAGCATCTTCGCATGATCTCCGAAAAGCGGTTTCCACTTTTCAAGGTCATGCGCTAGACAGGCTCGGCAATCAAACGGGGGCGCGCATGCTTCGGACACTGTACGACTGGACCTTGTCGCTGGCGGCGCGCAAATCCGCCGAATGGTGGCTGGCCTTCATCGCCTTCGTCGAAAGCTCGGTATTCCTCGTGCCGGCCGACGTGCTTTATCTGCCGATGGCGTTGTCCCGGCCCGACCGCGCCTACCGCTACGCCCTCGTGGCTACGGTCGCCTCGGTGCTGGGCGGCATAGCCGGCTGGTTCATCGGCTTCTATGCCTATGAGACGATCGCCCGGCCGGTGCTGGAATTCTACGGCAAGCTCGACGCCTTCGATGCGCTTCGGCTGTCTTCGGGCACCGGCTTCATCCTCCTGATGCTGGTGACGTCCGGCCTCGCGCATCTGCCGCCGATCAAGGTGGTGACCATTCTTGCGGGCGTGATAGGCTTTCCGCTCGGCTGGTTCGTCCTCTCGGCCATCGTCGCGCGCGGCGCGCGTTTCCTGTTCCTGGCCTGGCTGCTGCGCAGCTATGGCGAGCCGATCCGCCATTTCATCGAAAAACGCCTCGGCCTGATCGCCGGGGCCGGCGCGGCCGCCGTTATTTTGCTCTACATCCTCGTCAGATACGCTTTCTGACAGTCAACCTTGGATAATACCATGTCGTCGCTGACAAAACCCACCAGCAGCGTTCAAACTGTGACCGCGCTCATCCTGCTCGTCGCCATGGCGGCCACCGTGGGCATCGCGCTCGGCTTCCAGCACATTGGCGGCTACATACCCTGCAAGCTCTGCCTGGAGCAGCGCTGGCCCTATTATGTCGGCGTGCCGCTGATGGGAGTGGCGGCGATCTCGTCGCACTTTCACTGGCCGGCCTGGATGACGCGCGGCCTCTTGCTCCTCGGCGCGCTGATAATGCTCTACAGCCTTTATCTCGGAATCTTCCATTCCGGCGTCGAATGGGGCTGGTGGGCCGGTCCGGCCGATTGCGGCGCGGTCGCCACCCAGGCCGATACGGGCGGCGCCGGCGTGCTGGACGCCATCAACACGGTCATCCCGCCCTCCTGCGACAAGGCGGCGCTGAGAGTGCTCGGCCTGTCCTTCGCCGGCTGGAACGCGATCGCCAGCCTCGTGCTTGCAATCGTCGCGCTGCGCGGCGCGCTGGGCAAGGCCTGAGTCGATACCGCCTTATTTGCCGGACTTCCTTTCTGGAACCCCCACCCCTAACCCCTCCCCTCAAGGGGGAGGGGGACGACGCCGCTGTTCCGGCCAAGCTGATTGTCTTCGTGTGAGGCGGCAACGTCCAAGATCCCCCTCCCCCTTGAGGGGAGGGGTTAGGGGTGGGGGTAAACCTGCGTGCGATAACCCTGCTGCAAAGTGGAGAACGCAAAAGAATTGCAGCGCGTCACTTCGCCTCAATGCAGCGTCGGCACGCCCGCATCCAGCGAGGCGACGGTCTTCAGCGCGCCGTCGAGCATATCGCCCTTTTCGTCCTTCAGCGCCGCTTCCCGCAGCCGGCGCAGCCAGTCGGCCGCATCCGGCCGCCCGGCAAGCAGCGGCAGGCCCGACAGCACACGATCGAATTTCGACTGCGCGCGCACATGGGTGTCGCTGTAGCCCTTGATCAGCCGCCGGCAGTTCAAGATCTCAACCGCCAGCGCGTAGTCGCTCGCCGCATGGTCGAGCGCCAGCCGGTACCAGCGCTCCAGATGCGCGCGCTCCACCTGATGGCGCAGCAGTTTTCGGCGCCAGCGGCGCAGCCCGCCAATCAGCCACAGCGCGGAGAAGCCGGCCACGCCGTCGGTGCGGATGCGCCGCCCGCGATTGATGCGCCGGTCGATGAACGCCGCGAGCTTCGGGCGGCTTTCGATGTAGCGCCCCAGCCCGGCCGGCAGCGTGCCGCAGAACTCCTCGACGCGCGGATGGAAATATTCGGTGACCTGCAGCACCGAGCCTTCCGCCACCCCGACCTCGCGGCGCACGCGCCGGTCGCGGGTCGAGCGCGTTTTCAGGTCGGCGACGCGGATCATGTCGTCGTAGCACATGGCATTGGCCAGGTGCTTGGCCGCCGCGATCGACAGCGCATGGCCCCGCCCGGCGCGTTCGAGGCCCACGGCCTGGTCCAGCCTGTTCAGATATTCCGCGCCATAGGCGAGGTCCTGATAGTCGACGACCTTTTGCAGGCCGCGCCACGCCATCTCGCGCACCGGTTCCGGATAGGAGTTGACCCGCGCCTGCAGCTTTTGCCAACCCTCGATCAGCGGTCGTGGACCAGCCGGGTTAAGGCGGGCCAAGCCGCCGCTCGACGCAGCGGCCGGCGAATCCCCCTCCCCCTTGAGGGGAGGGGTAAGGGGTGGGGGTTGAGTGGCCGCAAAAGGTTCCGGTTCGCCCGGCTGCTTATTTGCGCCACCCGCCCGCTCATATCCCCCCGCAAACGCGGCCAGGCTGGCCTTCACGCCCCGGTCCGAAGCCAGGATCGTCTTCTCGTAGTTTTCGCGCGCGAATGGCAGCGCGCTGGAACCGGCGAGCGCCCCGAGCAGGCTGGCCGAGATCATCGAGCCGTTCTCGGCGGCGATATTTTCCATGTCGAAGGCGATGAAGCGCTTCGCCGCATTCTCCGCGGTCGCGAGCACTTTGGCCGAAGGCGCCCGCCCATCGCCGGGCTCGATCTTTTCCGACACCGCGGCGATGCGGTGCGAGGAGGCGATCAGCGTGGTGCGGTCGGCCGTCACGAAGCCGCGCATGATTGCGCGCCCCGCCTCCATCAGTTCGGCCGCGATCAATATGTCGACGTCGCCCGGCGAAGGCGACAGCGCGAACACCGGCTGCCGGCCGAGATCGCGGCACATTTCGACGTAGTAGATGGTCGCGCCGGTGCGCTGCGCCACGCCGGCCACCGAGGTCGATTGCGCGAGATAGCCGCTTCGCTCGGCGACATCGGTGATCCAGTCGGCCAGCACGCCGCCGCCCTGCCCCCCGACCGCAAGCACGGCGAGCTTTATGATGCGGCCCTCATCCGCGTTCGGTTCGGTCGGAAGGGGCGCGTTCATTTCAGGCGTCCGCGAAGGTCAGCCGGCGTCGCTCGCGCCAGCCTTGCAGCCAGCCGATCACCTTGCGGCGCTGGCGCTCGGCGAAGCGGTCCCACCGGCCCGGATTGTGCACCAAATCGGCGCGGTAGAAGGACGGGCAGAGCACGGCGGCGTCCGCCACCTCGCCGCAATTGCCGCAGCCAACGCAGCTCTGGTCGATATGGGCTACCGGATCGTCGCGCAGCGGATCGTCGAGCGACTTGACCGACAGCGACGGACAGCCCGAAAGCCTCATGCAGGCGTGGTCGCCGGTGCAGATATCCTCGTCGACGCCGAATTTCAGCTTTACGACGCGCTCACCACCCTTGATCGCCTTGTCGACCAGCGGCTTTTCGCGCCGCTGCCGGTTCAGCATGCATTCCGACGAGGCGACGATGACCTTCGGCCCCTTCTCCTCGGTCGTAAGCGCCTCGCGCAGCGTGTCCCGCATCTTGCCGACATCGTAGGTGCGCTCGAGGTGGCGCACCCATTTGACGCCCATGCCCTTCACCGCCTCGGTGATCGGATGTTTCGTCGCTTTGGAGCGGTTATCGGCTCGCGACGACAGGATGTCCTGGCCGCCGGTGGCGGCGGAATAGAAATTGTCGACGATGACGATGACGCCGTCATTCCGATTGAATACGGCGTTGCCGATCGAGGAGGTCAGGCCGTTGTGCCAGAAGCCGCCATCGCCGACGAAGGAGATCGACCGCCGCTCGGCGTCGGGCGAATTGAACGCCGAGGCAGAGGCGGGGCCGAGGCCGTAGCCCATGGTGGTCGCGCCGAGTTCGAAGGGCGGCATGATCGAGAACAGGTGGCAGCCAATGTCGGAGGCGATGTGGTGCGGCCCGAGTTCCTGTTCCACGAGCTTGGTGGCGGCGAAGATCGGCCGCTCCGGGCAACCGACGCAAAAACCCGGCGGGCGGCCCGGCACGATCGCGGCGAGGTCGGTGATCTCGTCGGCATTGCCGGTGCGGTTTGGCGCGCGGATCTGCACCGGCAGCATCTGCGGCGCGGCCTGGCGCAGGAACGCGCTCACCCCGTCCAGCATGACCTGCCCGGTATATTCGCCTGCCATCGGCAAAAATTCCTTGCCGGAGATTTTCGTGCCGCGCCCGGCCTTGTGCAGCATGGCGGCGAAAGCCTGCTCGATGTAATTGGGCTGGCCTTCCTCGACCACCAGCACCTCGTCTTTGCCCTCGCAGAAGCGCAGGAACTCGTCGTCGATCAGCGGATAGACGGCGTTGAGCACATAGATCGGCACCTGCGTTTCGCCGAAATTGTCGGCCAGTCCCATGCGCTCCAGCGCCCTTATGACGGCATTGTACATGCCGCCCTGGCAGACGATGCCGACCCTGGCATCTTGCGGCCCGAAGAACTCGTTGATCTCTTGCGACTTGATGTATTCGACAGCGGCCGGCCAGCGCTTCGCCACCTTCTCCTTCTCGTGCAGGAAGGATGCAGGCGGCAGCACGATGCGGCCGGTGTCGCGGCGCGGCGAGGACAGCGCGTCGGCGACCGTCATTGCCGGGCGCTTGTTGTCCCTGGCGGTGAAATGGCCGTGGACGTGGCAGCAGCGGATGCGGACCAGCAGCATCACTGGCGTGTTCGACGCCTCCGAGAGCTCGAAGCCGTGCTCGACCGCCTTCACGATCGACGGCAGGTTCGGCCGCGGATCGAGCAGCCAGACCTGGCTTTTCATGGCGAAGGCGTGGCTGCGCTCCTGCATGATCGAGGAGCCCTCGCCATAATCCTCGCCGACAATGATCAGCGCACCGCCGGTGACGCCACCGGAGGCGAGGTTGGCCAGCGCGTCCGACGCGACATTGGTTCCGACGGTCGACTTGAAGGTGGCGGCGCCCCGGATCGGATAGTGCACCGAGGCCGCCAGCATGGCGGTCGCGGTCGCCTCCGAGGCGCTCGCCTCGAAATGCACGCCGAGTTCGCCCAGAATATCCTGTCCGTCAGCCAGCACGTCCATCAGATGGCTGATCGGCGCGCCCTGGTAGCCGCCGACATAGCCGACGCCGCATTCGAGCAGCGCCTTGGTGATGGCCAGAATGCCCTCGCCCGAAAACTTTTCGCCCGCCCCCAGCCGGAGCTTTTCGACTTCCTTCGCGAAGGATCGTTCAGCCATGGCAGGCCTCCATCATTTGGCGAGGCGGTTTGGCGGCATCTTCTTCCCGTAAACGGCAGTGCCATTGCGTATGCGTCTTACCCCCACCCCTAACCCCTCCCCTCAAGGGGGAGGGGGACCGCATCACCGCTACGGCCGAGATCAATCGTCTTTTGCGATGGGCGGCAGCGTTGAAATATCCCCCTCCCCCTTGAGGGGAGGGGGTACCTTCCAGGGCAAGACGGCAACCAGGGACCACCGAACGCAGTGGAGGGGGCAACATGGCAGGCTTATCCATCACCCTAAATCTCGTGCTTCCGGATGTTACGCAGCATCTTTTGCAGCGTCACGATCAGCGCCGAATATTCGGCCTCGTCTATGCCCGCGAACATCTTCTCGAATTCCTCGTGCATGGCCGGCCAGGCGCGGGCGAATTCGGCGCGGCCGTCGTCGGTCAAAAAGACCTTGCGCACGCGGCTGTCGTCCTCGCAGGCCTCGCGCCGCACCAGCCCCTGCGCCTCCAGCGCATCGAGCGTGCGGCTCATTGTCGACTGCTCGATCACCGTATAGACGGCGAGGTCGTTGACGGTGACCCCGTCGGCCACCGAGAGCACGGCAAGCGCCCTCACCTTGGGCACGGTCAGCCCCTGCTTCTTCAGGTCGTCGCGCAGGCTGGCATTGTAGCGGCCCATGATGCGATTCAACAGATAAGGCGCGAATTGTTGCAGCCCGATCTCGCCCAGCGTCGATGCGCGCGGTTTCTTCTCGGGAACGCTCTGGTCCATCACAGCCTCCCCGCCGGCAGATAGCCGGAGCCGCCTAACCTTGCGCCGGGATGGAAGGCGCAGAGAAGCGCATTGCCGCCGCCAACGATGATGTGGTCGGGCGCGCCCATCGCAGCGGTGCCTAGCCTCGCGGCACGAGCGCCAGCACCCGTGTCGGGCTGCCGGTGCCGTTCTCGATCTTGAGCGGCGCCGCGATCAGGATCGCGCCTTTCGGCGGCAGCCTGTCGAGGTTGCACAGACTCGCCAGCCCGTAGCGGTTGGCCTTGTGCATCAGGCTGTGCGCCGGGAATGGCGGCTGCATGCCGCCGGCCTGGCCGGCGTCGGTGCCGATCGTCTCGCTACCCCAGCCGATGGCGCCGGTCGAGATGATGTATTCGATCGCCTCGGCCGTCGGTCCGGGCGTGTGCGGGCCGGTGTCGTTGGCGTTCAGGAACTCGGCTTCCGAACCGTTCTTCTTGTACCAGTCGGTGCGCATCACCACCCATTCGCCGGGCTTGATCGGGCCATGCGTTCCTTCCCACGCCTTGATGCGGTCGACGGTCAGCAGGAAGTCGTCGTCGGCGGCCGCTTCCTTCGAGCAGTCGATGACATTGACCGGCGCGACGAAATTCTTCGGCGCGATCGTGTCGGTCGAACCGTCCGCATAGTCCTTGCCGGTGATCCAGTGCTTGGGCGCGTCGAAATGCGTGCCGGAATGCTCGCCGAGCTTCAGCCAGTTCCACGCCCACCACGGACCCTTGTCGTCATAGGCGGAGATCTTGTGGATCTCGATCTTCGGCGTATCGACCGCCAGTTCCGGCGGCAGCTTGATCAGCGGCGTGTCCGGCCCCAGCACCGCCGACAGGTCGACCACCTCGACACTGCCCGACAAGAGATGCTCGGCCAGATCGCCCAGAATGTTCTGCGTTCCCATTGTCTTCGTCTCCCTCTTCCTCTGGATGCATGGCAAGGCTCGTCTCGGCCCTTAATCTTTCACTAAAGCAAAACATATGCATCTGCAATTATCTTTAAGCATAAAGCAAACAAGGCAGGGCGGTGAGCGGCGGCGAATCCAGCCAGATGGCCGGATCCTGCCTGGATTTCTCACAGGGTCTCGACCTGTTCGCTCGCCTCACAAAATGCATGCAAATGAATTGAAATCGCACGGGGCTGGAATTCGATCCCGTCGGCATACGCGCGAACTCACCGCGGCGATCCAAAATGCGCGAAACGCAGGTTCCAGAAGCATTGTGCACAAATTGCACACGGCAGCGGCAGGTAGCGAACGCTAAGCTGTTGATCCTGAACAGCAAAGATCGTGTCATCGCCGGACCATGGCGCGATTTTATCCCCGCCCCTGCTGAGCCTCACCGGCTCCTGGCCTGCGCCCGGCTTTCCAGATGCGACACCAGGCGGACCAAAGGCCACAACAAAATCAGGTAAATAAGCGCCGCACTGATCAGTGGCGAAGGGTTTGCCATCAGCGCCTGGGCGTCGGTCGCCTGCTTCAGGAGGTCGGGCATCGCGACCACCGAGGCCAGCGACGTATCCTTGGCGATTGCCACGCAATTGCTGGTCTGGGCGGGTGTGGCGATTCGCACCGCCTGCGGAATGACGATCTTCCACAGCGCCACCGGAAACGGCAGGCCGAGCGCGCTCGCGGCCTCGAACTGCCCCTTGGGGATGGCCTCGACGCCGGCGCGGAACACCTCGGCCGTATAGGCCGCAAGCACGATCGACAGCGCGAGGCCCGCCGAGACGAAGGAACTCAGCCGGATGCCTACGAACGGCAGCGCGTAGTAGATCACGATCAGCACCACCAGGATCGGCAGGGCGCGGAAAATATCAATGAAACCAATGGCAAGCCAGCGCAGCGGCTTGGCTCCATAGAGCCTGGCGATGCAGATCGCGACGCCGGCGAGCCCACCGAAAACGACGGCGGTGATGGTCAGGAGGATCGTGTTTCCCAGCCCGCGGATGAGCATGGGAAAGGTCGCGGCCATCACTTCGGTATTGAAGAAGGTCGCCAGCAATTCCGTCATGAGCCTGGATTCCGTTGAGGTCGCGCCCGCCCCGGGCCGCAAGGAGGAGCCCGAAAGCTCCTCCCGCGGCCCCCGCTCCGCTTACTGCGCCTTTGGAATGTCGAGAACCGTGACCGTCGCGGTGCCGTCCGCAGCGTCCACGCCCAGCCACTTGCTGTGCAGCTTGGCCATGGTCCCGTCATTCTTGATCTCGGTGATTGCGGCGTTGACCTTTTCCAGGAGCGGATGGTCCTTGGTCATCATGATGGCGAATTGGTCGCCGGTCTTGATGCGCTCGTCGACCTCCATCTTGGGCATTTTCAGGAAGGCGAACTGAAAGCCCGCGATGTCGCCGACCGCGCCGGCCACACGGCCGAGCTGCGTGTCGAGGATCAGATCCTGCTGGGCGTTGTAGCCCTTATATTCGCCGAACCCGTATTTCTCCGCATTGGCCTTGATCCAGGCTTCGCCCGTCGAATTGGAGATGGCGCCGACCGGTTTGCCCTTCATGTCGGCGAGGCTGGTTATGCCGGCTTCCTTGGCCGAGACCAGCGCCAGATCGCTGTCGTAGTAGCCTTGCGTGAACGACTGGTTCTGCAGCCTTTCATTGGTGATTGAGATGGTCGAGATGGCAAGGTCGATGCGCTTCGAGCTCGTCGCGGCAAACAGCGCCTGGAAGCCGAGATCCTGGATCGTGACGTCGTAGCCGATGCGCTTTGCGATCTCGTTGACGAGATCGACTTCGAAGCCTTCGAAGCTGCCGTCAGTGTTCTTGAACTCCCATGGCGGATTGGCCGGATAGGCGCCGACATTCAGCGTCTCGGCGACTGCGCCGTGGACCAGGCCGGCGGCAAGAACGGCCGCCGCAGCGATGGACTTGATGAACCCCTTTGTCATTCTTGTTCTCCCGGTTTTTTCGCGAAGGCCCATTTCCTTCGTGAATTTCACTGCACTTTCATGCCGCCAACAGCGCCACGATGCGCTTGCAGGCTTCCTCGATCTCAGCCGGATCGCGGCAGACGCACATGCGCATATGCGCCTTCGACGCTTCGCCGAACAGCCAGCCTGGCGCCAATCCGACCCGCGCTTCCTCCAGGAAGCGCTGGCAGATCTCGGTCGAATTCTGTTCGCCTTCGACGCTGAAGAAGACATACATGCCGCCAGCAGGCTTGGTCGGCAGGACGATGCGGTTCGCCGCCCCGAGGATGCGGTAGGCGATGTCGACGCCTTCGCGGCAGCGGTCGCGCGTCGAGGCGGCGAACGCCTCGCCCTCCTCCAGTGCGACTTTGGCGCCGGCCTGCACGAAGGCGGCAGTGCCGCTGTTCATGTATTGCGTGATCGCCGAAAACGGCTTTGCGACGGATGCCGGGTGGGTAAGCCAGCCGATGCGCCAGCCGGTCATCGCCCAGGCTTTGGAGAACCCATTGACGCTCATCACCCGGTCTTCGTCATCGGCGACCTGAAGGATGGAAGGCGCTGCCTCGCCGTGGAAATAGAGCCGGTTGTAGAGTTCGTCGCTGATGATCCAGACGCCGCTCTCGCGGCTGAATTCGAGCAGCGCCTCCAGTTCTTCGCGCGTGGCGGTCCAGCCCAGCGGATTGGACGGCGTCGAGAACATGATGGCGCGGGTGCGCGCATCGCAGGCGCGGTAGATGTCCTCGAGGTCGAGGCTCCAGCTTCCGTTGACCTGTTTCAGGAATACCGGGCGCGGCTCGGCCCCGATGACGTGGATGGCGTTGCGGATGTTGGGCCATTGCGGCTCGATATAGACGACGTTCGAGCCCATCTCAGCGACGAGTTGCAGGGCCATGAACACCGACTGCATGCCGCCCGGCGTTATCGTCGAGCGCACCACGGGGATGTCGCGGCCGTGTAGCCGCGACTGGTACTCCGACAGCACCTTGGTCAAAGCGGGCAGGCCGCGCATGTCGGGAACGTAGAAGGTGTCGCCCTGGTCGAGCGAAGCTTTGGCGGCGGCGCGGATGAACTCCGGCGTCACCACATCGCCCTCGCCATACCAGAGCGTGATGACATCCGGGATCGACTGGGCGCGCACCGCCATCTGGGCGATGTTTTCGACCTGCAAATCCATGATCTGCGGGCGAATGCCGGCATAGGCGAGCCTTTGGCCAGTCATTCCCTTTCGTGCCAGCATCATAGCTCCGCTGCGGTCGCCCAACTCCCGAACGCTACGTGGATACTGTATCCATTTCAAGCTTGAAATTAATTTTTGCCTTGGCCATAGTCGCGCGACCAGGAGGCGCCGTGTCCAGTGCAGTGAGGAAGATCGCCCAGCCCGAAAGCATGCGCACGCAGATCTACGAGAGCTTGCGTCTCCGCCTGCAGGGTTCGGAATTCACCACGGACGACCGGCTGGTCGATACCGAGATCGCGAAGGAGTACGGCACTTCGCGCATGCCGGCGCGCGAAGCGCTGCTGGCGCTGATGTCGCAAGGCTTTCTCAAGCAGACCAGCCGCGGCTTCGTCATCCCCGTGCTGACGCCGCAGGATATTCGCGACATTTTCGAGATCCGCCGGCTGGTCGAGCCCGACGCCGCCGCGCAGGCCGCCCGGAGCATGACCGACGCCAACATTGCCCGGCTCGCCGCTGCCCGGCAGATGGCGATGGAGGCCGGCCGGAGCGGCGACGCCAAGGCGCTGATGCTGGCGAATATGGAGTTTCGCAGCGTCTGGATCGAAGCAGTGCCCAATCCGCGGCTGCGCTCGCTGATCGAGAGTTTCTCCGACCATGCCCAGGCGGTCCGCATCGCAACGCTCAAGGAAGCGGACAGCCGGGGCGTGGTGCTGGACGGCATCGACCAGTTGATGAAGGGTTTTGCCAATCGCGACGGCGACGCGGTGAAGGCGCGCCTGGCGGCCTTCATCAAGGCCGCCGAGGCGATCTACTTTCGCGGCTTGGAAGGCGGGAACGAGACGGCCGCCGCGAAGGGTCGCTCATGACCCTGACCGCCGCCAACGAGAACCGCATCAAGCTCGGCGTATTTTCGACGAATGCCGATGGCGGGCTGGCAATCACCAAAGTACCGGAGCGCTGGACGGCGACGTGGGCCGGCAACGTCGAAGCCGCCCGCATCGCCGACGAGGCGGGCCTCGACTTCTTCCTGCCGATCGCCCGCTGGGCGGGCTTCGGCGGCGAGACGCGTTCGCGCGAATGGTCGTTCGAGACCTTCACCTGGGCCGCGGGCCTTACCGCGCTGACCAGGCGGATCACCATCTTCTCGACTGTGCACGTCCCGCTCGTCCATCCCGTCTACGCAGCCAAGGCGCTCGCGACGGTCGACCACATCGGCAATGGACGGGCCGGGCTCAACATCGTCTGCGGCTGGAACCCCGCCGAATTCGCGATGTTCGGGGCGACGCCCGACGAAAAGGGTTACGACCGGGCGGCGGAATGGATCGAGATCGTCAGCCGCGCCTACGCCTCCGACGAGCCGTTCGACTTCGACGGCGCCTATTATCGGCTGAAGGGCGTGGTCAGCAAGCCGTCGAGCGTGCAGCAGCCGCGCCCGGTGACCATGAATGCGGCCTTCGGCGCGCCGGGCCGCGACTTTGCTGCCGCGCATTGCGATTTCCTGTTCTCGACCTTCTCCGACATCGAGGACGGCCGCAAACATCTGGCCGATATCCGCACACGGGCAGCGGCGGCCGGCCGCGCGGTCGGGGCCTATACGGTGGCGCATGTCGTGTGCCGCCCGACCCAGGCGGAAGCGGAGGATTACTACGACCGCTACGCCCTGCGCGAAGCCGACGAGGCGGCGGTCGACAACCACATGGCCGGCAAGAAGCAGTTTTCCGCCTCGCACGACCCGCACGCCTATATCCAGTACCGGCAGCGCTTTGCCGGCGGCGCCGGAACCTACCCGCTGATCGGAACACCAGAGCGCATAGCCGAGGTGATCGGCCGCATCTCCGTCGAAGGCTGGGAAGGCATGGCGCTCAGTTTCGTCAACTACACCGATGAGCTTCCCTATTTCTGCACCGGCGTTCTGCCGCTCCTGCGCGAAGCCGGCCTGCGGGCGTGAGCCTCGAGCCGGCCTCGCAACATTGCTCAACATTCGATCGGACGCATCCATGTTCAACACCGAGGCTCCCCTGCTGAAACGGCGGCTCAGCGAAGGCGGCAAGATGGGCGTATTCTGGTTCGCCCTCGGCAGCCCCGCTCTGGTCGAACTCGCGATCTCGTGCGGCGGAGACGCCGTGGTGCTGGACATGCAGCATGGCCTGTTCGACCGCCGAGACCTCGAGGCCGCGGTGGGCTGTGTGCCGCCATCCATCCCCTGCCTCGTGCGGATCGAGGATGACAGCGCTGCCGCGGTCTCGCGCGCGCTCGACGCGGGGGCCGAAGGCGTGCTCGTGCCTATGGTAGAAACAAGCACGCAAGCGGCGGCGGCGGCCGCCGCCTGTCACTTTCCGCCCAAGGGAAACCGCTCCGGCGGCGGAGTGCGCCCGCTGGCCGATTTCGGCGCCTACCGCCGCGCCGCGGACGAGGCGATCACGGTCGGCGTCATGATCGAGACGGCGAGAGGCGTCGCAAATGCCGGGGAGATTGCCGCCGCGCCCAATGTCGACTTCGTCTTCATCGGCAGCGGCGACCTCGCTCTGTCGCTGGGCAGCGACGGCGCGGCGCTCGAAGAGGCGTTGCGTACGGTCCTCGAAGCCTGTGTCGCAGCCGACAAACCGTGTGGTGTCTTCACCGTGAACGCCGAGGAAGCTTCGAGGCGCGCCGGCCAAGGCTTTTCCATCACCGTGGCGGCCAATGATCTGTCGGCGGTGATGGCTGCGTTCGAGGCTTCGTACCGCACGTTCAAAACGGGCGACACATCGGAGCGCGACGCCCGCAGGGCCTAGCGCGACAGGCGCTCTTTCCTTTACGCTTTCGGCAACGTCGCCCTATATCCCAGGGAGGGAACGCGCCTGAAGCCGGGGGCGTCGGCGAGCGCTAGGGGAATTTTCGAATGGCAAGAACGAGGGACCGTCAGCGCCGCGAAAGCGAGTTGCGGCTTCGCCTTGCCATCCGGGCGGCTCATATCGGCATCTGGGACTGGGATCTGGAAACCGGCGAGATAACCTACTCGCCCCGCGCTCGCGAGATCTACGGTTTCGCGCCCGACCAGACGATCACGCGCGAGTTGGTGGCGTCTGCCACGCATCCTCGCGATCTGGCGACAAATACCGAGCTGACGCGCCGTGCGCTCGACCCGGCGACCCAGGAAAAGACCGCGTCTTATGAATACCGCATAAGGCGGCTCGACACCGGCGAGGTTCGCTGGGTGGAAGCCTCCGGCGAAGCCATGTTCACCGAGGTGGAGGGCAAACGGACGGCTGTCCGCTATCTAGGGACCTTCCAGGACATAACCGACCGCAAGAGGAGCGAGACGGCGCTCGCCAACAGCGAAACACGTCAGCGCCTGGCGATCGACGCTGCCCGGATGGCCGTATGGGACTATGATTTCGCCACAGACACATTTCGCGGCTCACCCGAACTGAACCGCATTTACGGCTTCGAGCCGTCGGTAAATCCGACGGCGGAACAGCTTCGCGCCTGTTATGGGCCGGGCGAGCAGGAACGGGTGCGCGAGGCTGCCGAGAAGGCGATAAGGGACGGCGAGAGGCAGATCGAGGTCGAGTTCCAGTGCCGGCAACCGGGCGGCGACACGCGCTGGGTCCTGCTCCGGGCGGAAGTGACGCTCACCGAGGACGGCTCCTACGATCGCGCCATCGGCGTTCTGATGGATATCGATGCAAGGAAGCGCAGCGATGAGCGCCAGGCCCTGCTTTTGCGGGAACTGAACCACCGGGTGAAGAATTCGCTGAGCGTGGTGCAGTCGCTCGCGGCACAGTCGTTCCGGGGCGACAATGCCAAGCCGGAGGCCGTGCGCGATTTTCGCGACCGCATCCATGCGCTGGCGAAGGCCAACGATGTTCTCTTGCAGCAGGACTGGGTAGCCTTCAGCCTGCCCACCCTGATCGGGCAGATCGTCGAGCCTTATCTCGATCACCATCACCAGCGGTTCGTCATCGAGGGCGACAATCTCGATTTGCCGCCGTCGCTCAATGTCCCGGTAGCACTCGCGCTGCATGAACTGTGCACCAACGCGGCGAAATTCGGTGCGCTGTCGTCTGATGTCGGCCATGTCGAAATTCGCTGGCGGCAGGTCAGCGGACATATCGAACTCGACTGGTCCGAACATGGCGGACCGCCGGTCGCCGCTCCGCAGAACGACAGTTTCGGCACGCGGCTGATCTCGAAAGTGCTGGCCTCGCAGATCGGCGAGGTGGAACTGAGCTTCCCCGAAAGCGGGGTCAGGTGCCGCATGCGCTTGCGGGCGGGTCAGGGTTGACCGGTCTACCGGCTGGAAGGCCGCTGGGCGGCGCCCCAGCGAACCAGAAGCTCACGGCTCCAGTTCGACATCCCAGTAGAGATAGTCCATCCAGCTTTCATGCAGGTAGTTGGGGGGAAAGCGCTTGCCGTTATTGTGCAAATCGTGGACGGTCGGATGATAGGGCTTCTGCAGCGGCCACATCTTGGCTTGCGCCGGCATCAGCCCGCCCTTGCGCAAATTGCAGGGCGAGCAGGCCGCGACAACGTTCTCCCAGGTGGTTGCCCCGCCGCTGTGGCGCGGAATGACATGGTCGAAGGTAAGATCCTCGGAGGTACCGCAATACTGGCACTGAAAACGGTCGCGCAGGAACACGTTGAACCGGGTGAAGGCCGGGTGGCGCGACGGCTTGACGTAGTTCTTGAGGCTGACGACGCTGGGCAGCTTCATCGAGAACGATACCGAGGAGACCGAGCGGTCATATTCGGCGACGATGTTGACCCGGTCCAGAAAGACAGCCTTGATCGCGTCCTGCCAGCCCCAGAGCGACAGGGGGTAGTAGCTGAGCGGGCGGTAATCCGCGTTCAGCACCAGCGCTGGAAGCCCATCCGGAGATACGGCGACCGTCACCTGAATTTACCTCCTTGGTTACGAACCGTTCGGCAGCGATACTGTAAGCCGGAGATGACAAGGATGTGAAGCGGCTTCACAGTTACACAAGACTGCAAAAAGTCAGGAAATAGCGGCTTTTTGATGAGTTTGGACGGGTGGAGCACCGTCACGGCCCCGCGTTTCGCGATAATAGGCCCAAAAAAGCCTCGCCGCGACGCCCCGCCAGGGCGCCCATGATTCGGCCAGCGCGATCAGAGCTTTCTCGCCCGGACGCGGCTGGAGGCCGAGCGCATGGCCGACCGCGCTTTGCAGCGCGACGTCGCGCGCCGGGAAAATGTCGGGGTGGCCGGCCGAAAACAGCAGGTACACTTCCGCCGTCCACGGGCCGATGCCCGGCACCGCCACCATCCGCCTGATCGCGTCATCGGCGTCCAGGCCGCAGAGATGGTGAAGGTCGAGACCGTCGCCCACTGCCTGCGAGACGGCGAGCAGCGTGCGCTGCTTTGGCCGGGAGAGTCCCGCCTCGCGGAACATGCCTTCGCCGGCCGACAGGATCGCCTCCGGCGTCAGCGGATCGACCAGCTTCGTCAGCCGCCCGAAGATCGCATCGGCGCTGGCGCGCGAGACCTGCTGCGAAACGACGATCGAAACGAGGCTCGCGAAGCCGGGTTCGGAGAGGCGCAGCGGCACCTCTCCGGCCGCCGCGCGCACCGGATCGAGGCGCGGGTCGGCCGAGCAAAGCGCGTCCAGCCCGTCCAAAACATCGCTGAGCGTTGAAATGCGGCGCATCGCGTCCTCTTGTTCCTGATCGGCCGGCAACGTAGCAATCGGGTGGAATTGCGCACAACCCGGTTTACGCAGACTGATGAACACTCCTGTCTTTCGCTTTGCGCCCAGCCCGAATGGCGAGTTGCATCTCGGCCATGCCTATTCGGCGCTGCTCAACGCCAGGCTGGCCGAACGGATGGAAGGCAGGCTGTTGCTGCGCATCGAGGACATCGACCTTGCGCGCTGCACCCCCGAATTCGAGGCGGGCATCTATCGCGACCTGGCGTGGCTCGGCATCGAGTGGGAGCGGCCGGTGCGCCGTCAATCCGAGCATTTCGGCGACTATGAAGACGCACTGAACCGGCTGATCGCCGAAGAACTCGTCTATCCCGCCTTCATGAGCCGCGGCGAGATCCGCGCCTTTATCGCGGACACGGAGAAACGTGGCAGGCTGTGGCCGCGCGACCCTGACGGCGTGCCTCTCTATCCGGCCTTCGACAAGGCGCTTTCCAGGCGCGAGCGCGAGCGCAGGATGGCCCACGGCGCTCTATTTGCGTGGCGCCTGGACACGGACGCGGCGAGGGCGCGCCTCGGCGACCGGCTGTCATGGACCGAGTTTTCCAGCGAGGAATTGTCCGGCTCGGAACAGATCGAGGCGCGCCCGGAGCAATGGGGCGACGTCGTGCTCGCCCGCAAGGAAATCCCGACCAGCTATCACCTCTCGGTGGTGATCGACGACGCGCTGCAAAGCGTGACCCATGTCGTTCGCGGCCGCGACCTCTATGCAGCCACCGGCGTTCAGCGGCTGCTCCAGGAACTCTTAGACTTGCCAGCGCCGCGCTATTTCCACCACCGGCTGATCCTCGGACCTGATGGCCGCAAGCTTTCGAAAAGCCTCGGCGACAGCGGGATAGCGGCGCTGCGCGAGCGCGGCGCAAGCGCAGCGGATGTCCGGAAGATGATCGGCATTTGAGCGGAACGATTGCCGCCGCCGTCATGAGCGGATGAGAACGCCTTTGAGAACCGCGAGCACGGCGATGACCACAAAGGCGCCGCCCAGCCCCGTAGCCACCGCGCGGGTCAGGTCGCGCAAATTGATGCCCCATGAGTTGACAGCAACGATAGCGATGAAGAAGCCGGCAGTGAACAGCACCATATTGCCGATGGGACCGAAGCCGTCGTCACGCATGATCGCGTGGAGAGCCGATCCGAAGAACAGCGCCATGACGATGACGCTCACCACGGCCATCATCAACCATGAAGTTTCGAGATTCCAAAGCATGCCCGGTCCTTTCACAGTCCCCGACAGCGACGTCCCTCGAACCCCCCGGTTCAATATATTAGAAGCTATGCATCAACCCTTTCGCTTTGCTTGCCGGAATAATTCGCATTAGAGCTTTCGCCGCTCTCTTCCCTCGATCGGCCGGTTCTTCATGACAATTCCCAAACGGCTCGTTCCGGCCACCTTCGTCGTGCTCTGGGCGACCGGCTTCATCGGCGCCCGCTACGCCATGCCGTGGGCGGAGCCGTTCACTTTTCTGGCGGCGCGCTTCGTGCTGGCCTTCGCCATCCTGGGCGTGATGATGCTGTTGCTCGGCTCGCGCAAGGCCAGGCCGCGTGAGGCGCTGCACGCCGTTGCAGCGGGCGCGCTCATGCACGGCGTCTATCTCGGCGGCGTTTTCTGGGCGATCCGCCAGGGACTGCCCGCCGGCCTGTCAGCGTTGATCGTCGGCTTGCAGCCGCTGATCACCGCATTGCTGGCTGGCAGGCTGCTCGGCGAAGAGATCCTGCCCCGACATTGGGCCGGTCTGGCGGCGGGTTTCGCCGGCGTGGTGATCGTG
Source organism: Allomesorhizobium camelthorni (assembly GCF_011045125.1). Taxonomy (GTDB): domain Bacteria; phylum Pseudomonadota; class Alphaproteobacteria; order Rhizobiales; family Rhizobiaceae; genus Allomesorhizobium; species Allomesorhizobium camelthorni. The sequence goes on from NZ_JAAKZF010000010.1 coordinate 135,134, forward strand.
CTTTCGCCGAAGCTCGGCGCAATGAGCGGCGGCGTGACCTGGCCGATGCTCGCCGCCTCGTTCATCGCCGTCGCCGGCATGAGCGCCGGCACGATCTGGCAGAAGCGTTTCGGCGCTGGCGGCGACATGATCACCGGGACTTTCTGGCAGTATGTCGGCGCCGCCGCCATCATGGCTCTGTGCTCGCTGGCATTCGAAACGCAGACCTTCACCCTCACCGGCGAACTGGTCTTCGCCATGGCCTGGCTGGTGCTTGTGCTGTCGATCGGCGCGATCTTCCTGTTGATGGCGATGATCCGCGAGGGCGAGATGTCGAAGGTTTCTTCGCTGTTCTACCTCGTGCCGGCCGTCACCGCCGTGATCGCATGGGTGCTGTTTGGCGAGGATTTGACGCTGGTGCAGATATTCGGAATGGCGCTGGCGACGTTGGGCGTCGGCCTCGCCACTGCGCGAAAGCCGGTAAACAAATCCGGACCGCCGGCGGAATAGATCTAGCCGCCAACGCGGGCGCGGGCTTCCAGATAGCGGCTGATCGAGGCGTTGAGCTCCCCGCCCAGGATGAAGATCAGAGAGACGATGTAGAGAAAGACGACCGCGACCATGATCGAGGCGAGGCCCGCATAGGTGGTCACGTAGGACGAAAAGCGGTCGAGATAGGCCGCGAAGATCGTCGATCCGATAAGCCAGGCGATCAGCGTGAAGATGATGCCGGGCACGATCGCCGTAAGGCGACGCCTTCCGGCGGGCAGCCAGTAATGGACGGCGAACAGCCCCAGCACAATCACTGCGGAGGCGATGACGTAACGCCACAGCGTGATGGTGCCCATATAGGGCTCGATCCAGTCGAAATTGGCGACCGCCAGCCGTGCGAGCAGCGGCGCGAATACCAGGAGCACGCTGATTGCCAGGAACCCAGCCGTGGCGATGAGCACGAAGACCAGGCTCTGCACGCGACGGAAGATGAAGGAGCGCGTCTCGGTGACCCGGTAGGCGCGGTTGAGCGACGTGCGCAGCGCCTCGATACCGTTGGATGCGAAAAAGGCGGCGAGCAGCACACCGTAGGTCAACAGGTCGGTACGCTGGACGGTCAGCACATTGATGACTTCGCGGGCGATCGGTTCGGCAATCTGGTCCGGCCAGGTGTCGAACACCAGATGGACGGCGGTGTCCGCGAACGCCTGCGCGCCGAGAAAGCTGGCGAGCGTCGTGGCGAAGATCAGAAATGGAAACAGCGCCATCAGCGCGGTGATCGCAAGATGGCTGGCCATCGACCAACCGTCATCGTCGTTGAAATGGCCGAGCGCATCGGAAAGCACGCGCCGAACGGCTACGATCTTCCGCATTGCGCCTCCATCCCGTAGCTCCCGTCGATTGTTTCCCGGCCGCGAATATGGGAAGGGATTGCGGCGATTGGCAACCCGTGGCGGAACTACGTACACCGGATGAAAAAGTTGCGCACGATCATCGTCACAGGCGCGTCCTCCGGCATCGGGGCCTACTGCGCCCGCGCGTTGAGGGACGAGGGCTGGCGGGTGTTCGCCACGGCGCGCAAGCCGGAGGATATCGCAGCGCTCGAAGCGGACGGCATCGAGACGTTTTACCTCGACTATCGCGAACCCGACTCGATCGTGGCGCTGGTCGCCGCCGTGCTTGAACGGACAGACGGCCGGCTTGACGCGCTCTACAACAATGGCGCCCATGCCCAGCCCGGCGCTGTCGAGGATTTGCCGGTAGAAGCGCTGCGGGAGCAGTTCGAAGCCAATTTGTTCGGCTGGCACGACCTGACCCGGCGCATCGTGCCGGTCATGCGGGCGCAAGGCCATGGCCGCATCGTCCACTGCTCGTCGATCCTCGGCCTGACGCCGGTGAAATGGCGCGGCGCCTACGCGGCATCGAAGCACGCGCTGGAAGGGCTGATGCTGTGCATGCGGGCGGAACTGCAGGGCTCGGGCGTCCACGTCTCATTGATCGAGCCGGGGCCGGTGGAATCCAGAATCGCGACGAACGCCCTTGCCTGGTTCGAAAAGAACATCGACCACGAGAATTCGGTGCACCGCGAAGCCTACCAAAAGCAGCTTGCCCGGCTGAGGGCCGGCGGCTCAAAGTCGCGGCTGAAGCTCAAGCCGGACGCCGTTTATGCGGTATTGCGCCACGCCCTCCTGTCGCGGCGGCCCCGCCCGCATTATGTTGTCACCCTGCCTGCCAGGATCGGCGTGATTCTGAAACGCATCCTGCCGGCTTCCCTGTTCTATCGCGTGCTCGCATCCCAGGCCTGACGCGGCTCAATCGACCGGAGACCCGGATGGAAACCGTCTTCAACATCCTAGCCATGATAGTGATGGTCGCGGTCGTGGTCGTGCTGCTGCGCGGGCTGGTCAATATGATGCGCGGCGGTTCGGGCATGACCTCCAACAAGCTGATGCAAATGCGGGTGTTCCTGCAATTCGTCGCGCTGGTTCTGATCCTGATCGCTGCCTATTTCGCCCGGCGGATGTAGAAAGCGATGGTAAAGCTCAACAAGATCTACACCCGCACCGGCGACGACGGCACGACCGGCCTTGGAACCGGCGCGCGGCGGCTTAAGTCGGACATCCGCATCGACGCCTATGGAACGGTCGATGAAACCAATGCCTGCATCGGCATGGCGCGCGTCCACACCGCCGGCTCTCATCCGGAAATCGACGCCATGCTCGGCCGCATCCAGCACGATCTTTTCGACCTCGGCGCGGATTTGTGCGTGCCCGACGAAGGCAAGCCGCTCGGCTACGAGCCGCTGCGCATCGTTGCTTCTCAGGTCGTGCGCATCGAGGCCGAGATCGACCTCTTGAACAAGGACCTGCAGCCGCTGCGCTCCTTCGTGCTCTCGGGCGGCTCGCCCGCCGCTGCCGCCCTGCATCTCGCCCGCACTGTCGCGCGCCGTGCCGAACGCATAATGGTCGCGCTGGCGCAGGACCCGCAGGAACACGTCAATCCGGAAGGCGTCAAATACATCAATCGCGTCTCCGATTTTCTGTTCGTGGCGGCGCGCGTGGTCAATGACAATGGAAACGCCGATGTGTTATGGGTTCCGGGCAAGAACCGCTGAGATATCCTTGAGCAATTCCACCTCTGGCGGGCAATCGGCACGGCTATACCGCAGGGGGAGCGGCGCGAAACAATGTTCATTCCGCTCCACGACGCCAACAGCCTGAAGTACATCAAGCTGCAATATGTGACGTTCGGCCTGATCGGGCTGAACGTGCTGGTGTTTCTGGTCACCGGGCTCGGTTCCGAAGAATTCACCGGCGCCGCGGTCTATGGCCTCGGCTACATCCCGTCGGTTGCTTTCGACACAGTGGAGCTTTCGCCCGAACTGGTCATCGTGCCCGAAGACCTGACCTACGTCACCTATGCCTTCCTGCATGGCGATTTCTTCCACCTGGCCGGCAACATGCTGTTCCTCTGGGTGTTCGGCGACAATGTCGAGGATGCGCTCGGGCACTTCCGCTTCCTGGTGTTCTACCTGCTCTGCGCGATCGGCGGCGCGGCGGTGCATGGCTGGATCGCGCCGGATTCCCAAATACCCCTCATCGGAGCCTCCGGCGCGATAGCCGGCATTGTCGCCGCCTATCTCATCCTTCATCCGCGGGTGAAGATATGGGTGCTGGCCTTCGGGCGAATTCCGCTGCGCATTCCGGCCTACATCACGCTCGGCCTGTGGATCGCCTTCCAGTTCACCATGCTGGCGCTGGGCGGCGAGGACCAGATTTCCTGGGCTTGCCATGCCGGCGGCATCGTCACAGGCGCGGTGCTGGTGATGATCCTGCGCCGCCGCGATGTCCCGCTTCTCGACAAGGAAGTCGTCACGCCCCGCGCGGTGAAGGTCGAGCAGCCGAGCGCCGTGCAGCCGGTCGAGGCGCAGCCCGCCCCCCGCTGGGGACGGCAGTGATTCAACCGATTTGAGCAGCAGCCGGATATTGACGCGCCGATTGACGCTGACTAGGGTCCGCCGCGCTTGCGGGAGCCGGCAAGTGCGCAGGTCAGTTTCCGTATTTCCGCCCTTTATGTCGTCAATCGACAAACGGACCGAGCCTCGCTCTGCTAGTGAGCGCTCCAAATTTTCATCAGAGAGGTGAGAAGCACATGAAAGTTCTCGTCCCGGTCAAGCGGGTTGTCGACTACAACGTGAAAATCCGGGTCAAGTCGGACGGTTCGGGCGTCGAGCTTGCCAATGTGAAGATGTCGATGAACCCGTTCGACGAAATCGCGGTCGAAGAGGCGATCCGGCTCAAGGAAGCCGGCAAGGCTGACGAGATCGTCGTCGTTTCGATCGGCCCCCAGCAGGCGCAGGAGACGCTGCGCACCGCGCTCGCCATGGGCGCCGACCGCGCCATCCTGGTCAAGACCGACGGCGAGACCGAACCGCTCGGCGTCGCCAAGGTGCTGAAGGGCGTAGTGGAAGCCGAACAGCCCGGCCTCGTCATCCTCGGCAAGCAGGCGATCGACGACGACGCCAACCAGACCGGCCAGATGCTTTCGGCGCTGCTCGGCTGGAGCCAGGGCACCTTCGCTTCCAAGATCGAGATTGTCGGCGACAATGCCCGCGTGACGCGCGAAGTCGATGGCGGCCTGCAGACGGTCGAGCTGAAGATGCCGGCCATCGTGACCACCGATCTGCGGCTCAACCAGCCGCGCTACGCCTCGCTGCCCAACATCATGAAGGCCAAGAAGAAGCCGCTCGACGAGAAGACTCCTGCCGATTTCGGCGCCGATGTCGCGCCGCGCCTCACCGTCCTCAAGACCGAGGAGCCGGGCGGCCGCAAGGCAGGCGTCAAGGTCAAGACCGTCGCCGAACTGGTGGACAAGCTCAGGAACGAAGCCGGCGTGCTGTAGTCAAAGGCGATAGGAGCAAACAAAATGGCTATTCTTCTGATTGCCGAACATGACAATGCATCGCTGTCCGAGCAGACCGCCAAGGCGCTGACGGCAGCACTCAAGATCGGTTCCGACGTCGACGTTCTGGTGGCGGGCAAGGGCGCCAAGGCGGCCGCCGACGCCGCCGCGAAGCTGAAGGGCGCCAGGAAGGTGCTGCTGGCCGAGGCCGACGAACTCGAGCAGCGCCTTGCCGAGCCGCTGGCCGCACTCGTCGTCTCGCTGGCCGGCGGCTACGACACGATCGTTGCGCCGGCGACCTCATCGGGCAAGAACGTCGCCCCGCGTATCGCGGCGCTGCTTGACGTCGCGCAGATCTCCGAGATCATCGAGGTGCTCGCCCCCGACACGTTCAAGCGTCCGATCTATGCCGGCAACGCCATCCAGACGGTCAAGTCGGGCGAGGCGAAAAAAGTGATCACCGTCCGCACGGCTTCCTTCCAGGCGGCCGGCGAAGGCGGCTCGGCCCCGGTCGAAACGGTTGCGGCCGCGGCCAATCCCGGTCTCTCGACCTTCGTCGAGAACAGGCTCTCGGAGACCGACCGCCCCGAACTGACCTCGGCCAAGATCATCATTTCGGGCGGCCGCGCGCTCGGCTCCTCGGAGAAGTTCCAGGAGGTCATCCTGCCCGTCGCCGACAAGCTCGGCGCGGCGGTCGGCGCTTCCCGCGCCGCGGTCGACGCCGGCTACGCGCCGAACGACTGGCAGGTCGGCCAGACCGGCAAGGTCGTGGCGCCCGACCTCTACATCGCATGCGGCATCTCCGGCGCGATCCAGCATCTCGCCGGCATGAAGGATTCCAAGGTGATCGTCGCCATCAACAAGGACGAGGAGGCGCCGATCTTCCAGGTCGCCGATTACGGCATCGTCGGCGATCTCTTCGTCATCCTGCCGGAACTCGAAAAGGCGCTGTAGGCGACGCTGAACACTTGTAGCAAAAGGCCCCGTTTCGAGTTGATCGGACGGGGCTTTTTCTTGTCTCCGACGGAAGCCGCGATCCCGCCATGAACCCCTCCGACAACCCGTTTGCCGATGATCCGGACCGCCACGCCATCTGGGAGATGCTGGTGCGCCGCGACATCGACGCGTTTGTCGCGGCCGACTGGGCGATGGTCGCCGGCGATTTCGACGAGGAGCGCTTTCTCGGCATCCATGCGCACAATTCCCTCGATCCCGACGGCTGGAGCGCCGGTTTCCCGACGCTTGCCGCCTACCGGACCGAGTGGCTGAAGCAGGCGGCGGAAACCGCCGCGACGAGTTATGCCGAGCCGCTGGCCGAGGCGATCTTGCGCGCCACCACCCTGCGCGAGATTGACATCACCGGAGATGTTGCGCTGGCCCGCAAGAAGTTCGACGGGATGATCCGCAAGGCAGACGGCGGCGCGGACCGCCTGAACTGGCAGACGCTCTATTTCTGCCGCCGCGCCGCAGGCCGCTGGAAGATCGCCGGCTTCGTCGGTTACCTAAAATACCGCTGACCTCGCCAGCCATCGGCTGTCTCACAAGGCCTTGCTTTGACTTTAGACAAGCGATGCGCAAAATCTTTGCGCCGGACTAGACGGCCCCGTTCTGTCCTTCTAGTTTGCACTGCACAAAAAACGGGCGTCTGAAGCCCTGGAGCCTGTTCATTCCGATGGCATCGGAATGGGGCTCCAATTATTATTGGCCCGCATGATCTTTGTCCGAAAAGTCTGCAACTTTTCGGGATCATGCTCTAGACGGGATCGGTGTGATGACCAGCAAAATCGACATGATCGGCATTATCGGCGCGGGCCAGATGGGCAGCGGCATAGCGCATGTCGCCGCGCTCGCGGGCTACAAGGTTTCGCTGTTCGACATTTCCGGCGAGAGCATCGAAAAGGGCATCGCCACGATCAGCGGCAACATGGCCCGGCAGGTCCACGCCGGAAAGCTCGACGACAAATTGCGCCAGCAGGCGATGGCGCGCATTTCCGCAGCCCCTTCCATGTCGGATCTGGCCGGCGCCGACCTCGTCATCGAGGCCGCGACCGAGGACGAAACCGTCAAGCGCAAGATCTACAGCCAACTCTGTCCGCAGTTGAACCCGGAGGCGATCCTCGCCACCAATACTTCTTCCATCTCGATCACGCGGCTGGCCTCGGCGACCGACCGGCCCGAGCGCTTCATCGGCATCCATTTCATGAACCCGGTTCCGGTGATGAAGCTGGTCGAGCTGGTGCGCGGCATCGCCACCGAGAACTCGACCTTCGAGACCGCCAAGGACTTCGTCCACCGCCTCGACAAGACCGTCACCGTGTCGGAGGACTTTCCGGCCTTCATCGTCAACCGCATCCTGCTGCCGATGATCAACGAGGCGATCTACACGCTTTACGAAGGCGTGGGCTCGGTCGAGGCGATCGACACGGCCATGAAGCTCGGCGCGAACCATCCGATGGGTCCGCTGCAGCTCGCCGACTTCATCGGCCTCGACACCTGCCTGTCGATCATGCAGGTGCTGCATGACGGACTGTCGGATTCCAAGTACCGGCCCTGCCCGCTGCTGGTGAAATATGTCGAGGCCGGCTGGCTCGGCCGCAAGACGGGCCGAGGCTTCTACGACTACCGCGGCGAGCATCCCGTCCCGACCCGCTAACGGCCCCCGTCAATGCAGAACCTGCCGCCGCTCCGCCTCGGCGGCGCCGGACAGTTGCACACGGTTGCGGCCAGCCTCCTTGGCCTCGTAGAGCCGCTGGTCGGCGATGCGGAAAAGATCGCTGAAATCGATCCGCGCCTCGTAGACCGCGCCGCCGACGCTGACCGAAAGAGGGCAGCGAGCGCCGTTGGGCAGGAACGCCGCCTCGGCGATAGCGCGCCGGATGCGCTCGGCGACGTCGGCCGCGTTCACCTCGTTCGCGCCAGGCAAAAACACGCCGAATTCCTCACCGCCGAGCCTGCCGACAAGATCGCCGCTGCGCACCGAGGTGCGGATCGCGCGCGAGATGATGCGCAGCGCCTCGTCGCCCTGGCCATGGCCGAAGCGGTCGTTGATCGACTTGAAGTGATCGGCGTCGATGACCAGCAGCGCGCCGGCGCCCTCTGGCTTCCTGCCGCCGGCCCGCAGCAGCCGCTCGTCGACCTGCGACGAGAACGCGCCGCGGTTGAGGCACGAGGTCAGGCTGTCAGTCGAGGCCAATACGTTGAGCTTATAATTGACGATCTTCAGTTCGCGCAGCTTGAGCGTCAGGTAGAAGAACAGCGGCCCGGCGAGGGTGACCGGAATGATCGCCGCGCTGATCATGCCCTGGCGAAGGGCGTCGGGCGCGAAGTTGCGGAATGCCACGTAATTGAAGGCCAGCGACACGGCCATGCAGCCGAGCGTGCCGAGCACTGTCCAGCGCGCGAGCTTGATCCAACTGCGGACTGATATCTTCCTCAGATCGGTTGCCAATGGCGGGGGCTCCAGACTTCCGTTAGGTAAGCCTTACCAGCCTGCGGTGAACAGAGGGTTAGCGGGCTAACGAGTGATGCCTCCCCTTATGACCTCTGTTTCCATGCGCGGCATTTCCGTTCCCGCGCCGTTCGGCCGGGTTGATGAGGAAGGTCCGGGAAGACGGCGATTCTGTCCGTTCCGCTGCCCCTCCAGCCTTGCGCTATCCCGTCTCTTATAGTTCGTTGATTTCGTTTCGCGCCTTTTGAACCCTCATTTTCTTAAGCCGGCCATCAATAGAGTCGACTGACGTGTACTTTAGAGCTACAGCGGATCGGAGATTGTCCCCAAGCCTTCTCTTTATCGTGTACGAATT